>NZ_LMPL01000005.1:0-955528 GCF_001424365.1 Williamsia sp. Leaf354 | reverse complement strand
CCGGCGGCAGCGTGAACCATGTTGCCCAACAACGCGTTCACCGGCGCAGCGACGTGATCGGTGAGCAACCCCACCGACCCCGCATCCACCCCAGCCCAACCCCCGTCGACCATGCGTCAAGGCTAGAACAGGGGTACGACAACTCCCTGAGACGCGACGGGCCACGCCTGTGGATCGAGCAACGGGCGAGGCCTTGTCAGCGCTCGATCATCTGCATCTGGGCCTCGTTGTGATGGGCGCCGGCGGCGGGTGGGAGTGAGTCGAGCCGCTGGAGTTGGTCGGCGGTCAAGGTGATCTCGTCGGCGCCGACGTTCTCCTCCACTCGCTCGCGTCGCTTGGTGCCCGGGATGGGCACGATGTGCTCGCCGCGCGAGAGCAGCCAGGCGAGCGCAACCTGGCCGGTCGTCGCGCCGACCTCCGCGGCCACCGCCTCGACGATCCCGACCAGTTCGAGGTTGCGCGCGAAGTTCTCGGCGACGAAACGCGGGTTGTCGGCGCGGAAGTCGTCGGACGCGATCTGATCGACGGAACGGATCTGGCCGGTGAGGAACCCGCGACCCAGCGGCGAGTAGGGCACGAATCCGATGCCCAACTCGGCCAGCACGGCGAGGACGCCGTCCTCCGGATCGCGCGTGAACAACGAGTACTCCGACTGCAGCGCGGTGATCGGGTGGACGGCGTGTGCTCGACGGATGGTGCCGGCGCTCGCCTCGGACAGTCCGAGGTACCGCACCTTGCCCTCGGCGACCAGTTCGGCCATGGCACCGACGGTGTCCTCGATGGGCGTGTTCGGGTCGACGCGGTGCTGGTAACAGAGGTCGATGTGGTCGACGTCGAGCCGGCGCAACGAACCCTCCACTGCTGCGCGAACATTCGCGGGGCTGCTGTCGGCGCCGTCGCCGCCCTCATGCGAGATGAGGCCGAACTTGGTGGCCAGCACGACCGCATCGCGATGCCCCTTCAGAGCGCGACCGACCAACTCCTCGTTGATGTACGGCCCGTACACCTCGGCGGTGTCGATCAGTGTGACGCCGAGTTCGATGGCGCGATGAATGGTCCGGATCGACTCCTCGTCGTCGCTGCCCGCTCCGCCGTAGCCGTGGGACATGCCCATGGCGCCGAGTCCGATTCGTCCTACTTCGAGTTCCCCGAGTGTGGTTGTCCGCATGTCCCCGTTGTACTCCGCTGCGCCCGAACGCGAAACGGCGCCGCTCCCGGGTTGGGGAGCGGCGCCGTTCGTGGCGAACGAAAGAGTCAGCGGCGCTTGATGATGAACGCGGCGACGATGCCGGCGATCACGGCGAACACACCGGCGAGCAGTGCCGGGTTCGTGGCGGCCTTCTCGACGTCGTTACTGTCGATGCTGCGGATGTTCGACGCCACCTTGTCGGCGACCTCGTTGACCTTCTTCTCCGCGTTCTCGGCGACGTCCTTGGCCTGGGCCTTCGCGTCCGCGGCGGCATCCTTGGCCTTGTCGGCGACCTCAGACGCCTTCTCCTTGGCGTCATCGGCGGCGCTCTCGGCCTTGGCCTTCGCGTCGGCCGCGATGTCCTTGGCCTCTTCCTTGGTGCCCTGGGCGGCGTCCTTCACCTGACCGGCGACGTCCTTGGCCTGAGCCTTCGCATCGGCAGCGGCGTCCTTGGTCTTGTCGGCGACCTCGGAGGCCTTGTCCTTCGCCTCGTCGGCCACATCGCCGGCGGCGTCGGCAGCCTTGTCCGCGGCGTCGGAGACCTTGTCGCCGGCCTGCTTGACCTTCGCGCCCGCCTTGTCGGTGGTGCCCTCGGCCTTGAGGTCGTCGTTGCCGGTGGCGTCACCGACGGCCTTCTTGGCCTCGCCGGCAACTTCCTGCGCCTTGTTCTGGGCCTTGTCGATGAAATCTGCAGCCATGGGAATCCACTCCTTTGTGATCACCGGGCCCGCTGGGTGTCGAGCCGCTCGTAGTACTTGTCTGTTCAGTCGTAACGGACAGCCGATATGCACGAACTCCCCACCGTGATACGTATCACGGTGGGGAGTTCGGCCCGCTCACTGCGTTCCCGGCGCCGGGCGAGGAGTTCGGCCAAAGAAGAGGCTCAGCCTCGCAGTGTGCCCGTCAGGTGCGGGTAGCCCTTGCTGCGGTTGAGGACGGACACGTCCCAGCCGCCCTCGGTCGTGTCGACGTAGCCGTTGACCTTTGCCGGGAGCAGGATCGGCTTGCCGAACTTCGCCTCGTAGGTCACCTCGTCGGGGAGGTAGGCCTCCACGTTGGCGAGCACGGCGGCCGCGGTCCACATGCCGTGGGCGATGGCCCGCGGGAACCCGAACGCCTTCGCGGTGAGGTTCGCCATGTGGATCGGGTTGCGATCACCGCTCGCCGCGGCGTACGAGCGGATGCGCCCGAGATCAACCGCCAGCGACACGTCGGGCGCCGGGGGACGGTGGTCCTTCGGCGGCGTCGACTTCGGTCCGCCCGACAGCGACGTGCGCTGCTGCTTGAGCAGTGTCGAGGTCTGCTCGGTGACGAGCTCGCTGCCGACGCTGATACGGCTCACGATGTCGACGAGCATGCCCTTGCGGTGCTCACGGAGATTCTCGGCGTGCGTGGCGATGCTCAACGGCTCACCCAGCGCGATCCGACGAACCCGCCGGATGCGGTTCTCGAGGTGCACCGATCCGACAGCGCCGAACGGGAACGCCGGGGCGACCATCGTCTGCATCATCAGCGGGAACTGCGCGACGAACGGGTAGGTGAGCGGGAGGTGCTCACCGAACTGCTGCCCGGTCGCGGCGCAGTACTGACGCACCTTCTCGGCGTCGGTCTTCAACGACGTCACCGTGTAGACGGTGTCGGGCAGGGTGGCGTCGGGACGTACCGAACCGCCCTTGCCGATACCGGGCAGCATGCCCAGCACCGCGCTGCGGTAGACGTCGGCGGTCGCCGGGAGCGACTTCAGTGCAACGGTGTTGGCCATGTCAGGCGCCCAGCAGAGCCTGGCCGCACACGCGGACCACGTTGCCGGTGACGGCCGACGACGCCGGGTTGGCGAAGTAGGCGACGGTCTCGGCGACATCGACGGTCTGACCACCCTGCTGCAGCGAGCTCATCAGGCGGCCCGCCTCGCGGGTGGCCAGCGGGATCGCGGCGGTCATGGCGGTCTCGATGAACCCGGGCGCCACGGCGTTGATGGTGATGCCCTTCTCGGCGAGGACCGGCGCGTACGCGTCGACGAGGCCGACGACGCCGGCCTTCGAGGTGCCGTAGTTGGTCTGGCCGCGGTTGCCCGCGATACCGGCGATCGACGAGACGTCGATGACGGCACCGCCGGACTTCAGTGCGTCGGCGGCGACGAGGTCGTCGACGAGCTTCTGCGGCGCGATGAGGTTGACGGCGATGACCGAATCCCAGCGTCCCGCATCCATGTTCGCGAGCAGCTTGTCGCGGGTGATGCCGGCGTTGTTGACGATGATGTCGAGGCCGCCGTGGCGCTCCTTGACGTGCTCGGCCAGCTTGGTGCCCGCGTCGTCGGCGGTGACGTCGATGGGGAACGCGGTGCCGTTGACCTTGTTGGCGGTCTTCGAGAGCGCCTCACCGGCGGCCGGGATGTCGGCCACGATGACGTGCGCGCCGTCACGGGCGAGGACCTCGGCGATGGTGGCGCCGATACCGCGCGCGGCGCCGGTCACGACCGCGACCTTGCCCTCGAGCGGCTTGTCCCAGTTCGCGGGGGCGGTGGCCTCGTCGGTGCCGACGCGGATCACCTGGGCGTCGACGAAGGTCGACTTTGCCGAGAGGATGAAGCGCAGCGTCGACTCGAGACCCGACAGGCCGGTCGAGGCGCCGGGCGCGACGTAGACCAGCTGCGCGGTCGAACCCTTGAGGAGCTCCTTGCCGAGCGAACGGGTGAAGCCCTCGAGCGCGCGCTGGGCGACCCGCTCGTTGGGATCGGTGATCAGCTCCGGGGTGGTGCCGATGACGATGAACCGCGCGCAGGGCGTGACCGACCGCATCACGGGGTTGAAGAACTCGTAGATCTCCTTGAGGTCCTTCGGCGAGGTGATGCCGGTCGCGTCGAGGACCACGCCACCGAACTTGTCGGCCGACTTGCCGGTGGTGTTGTTGCTGATCACCTCGTAGTCGGGCGTCGAGAGCATCTCGCGCAGGGGCTCGATCAGACGTCCCGAACCGCCGAGCAGCACCGGGCCGGTCAGCGCCGGGTCCGACGGCTTGTAGCGACGCAGCGGCGGCGGGACCGGCAGACCGGCCTGCTTGGCGAGGAACGCGCCGGGAAGAGAGTGAACGAACTGCGAGTACAGGCCGGTGTTTGCCACGTCATGACTCCTTGTTGGTTTGGTTTTTCCCCACCCCACCCTGCGTGTGCGCATTGGCACCCGGCGGGGTTCGACAAGTAACTTACTCGCGAGTAAGAATACGCTATAGCTTCCAACCGACACCCGGGGAGATCCGCAGTGGCAACAGCAGCAAAATCCAAGACCAGCGCCGCCAAGGCGAAGACCGTGCGGCCCGTCGCGATCGTCGGCGGCAACCGCATCCCGTTCGCACGGCAGAACAAGGCCTACGCCAAGGCCAGCAACCAGGACATGTTCACCGCGGCCCTCGACGGCCTGGTCAGCCGGTTCAGCCTGCAGGGTGAGCGCCTGGGTCTCGTCGCCGGCGGCGCCGTCCTCAAGCACTCGCGTGACTTCAACCTGATCCGCGAATCGGTGCTCGGCTCCTCGCTGTCGCCCTACACCCCGGCCATCGACGTCCAGCACGCGTGCGGCACCGGTCTCTCCGCGGTGTCCCTGGTTGCCGACGGCATCGCGACCGGCAAGTTCGACGCCGGCATCGGCGGCGGCGTCGACACCACCTCCGACGCCCCCATCGCCGTGTCCGAGCCGCTGCGCCAGGCCCTGCTGGAGGTCAACCGCGCCAAGAGCACCGCCGATCGTGTGAAGGGCGTTCTCGCACTGCTGCCCAAGCTCGGCATCACGATCCCCCAGAACGGTGAGCCGCGTACCGGCATGTCGATGGGCGAGCACGCCGCCATCACCGCCAAGGAGTTCGGCATCAAGCGCGCCGATCAGGATGCGCTGGCCGCCGCGAGCCACCAGAACATGGCCAAGGCCTACGACGAGGGCTTCTTCGACGACCTCATCACGCCCTTCCTCGGTCTGACCCGCGACGAGAACCTCCGCGCCGACAGCACCGTGGAGAAGCTCGCGAAGCTCAAGCCGGTCTTCGGTGTCGGCCTCGGTGACGCGACCATGACCGCGGGCAACTCGACCCCGCTCACCGACGGCGCCTCGGCCGTCCTGCTGGCCTCCGACGACTGGGCCGCGGACAAGAAGCTCCCCGTCCTGGCGCACCTCGTCGACGTCGAGACCGCCGCGGTCGACTACGTCAACGGCCCCGACGGCCTTCTGATGGCCCCGACCTACGCCATCCCGCGTCTGCTCGAGCGCAACGGCCTCACCCTGCAGGACTTCGACTTCTACGAGATCCACGAGGCGTTCGCCTCGGTCGTGCTCTGCACCCTCGCGGCGCTCGAATCCGACGAGTACTGCAAGGGCCGGCTCGGACTCGACGCCGCCCTGGGCTCGATCGACCGCAGCAAGCTCAACGTGAAGGGTTCCTCGCTCGCCGCGGGCCACCCCTTCGCCGCCACCGGCGGCCGCATCGTCGCCCACACCGCGAAGATGCTCCACGCCAACGGCGGCGGCCGCGCACTCATCTCGATCTGCGCCGCCGGTGGTCAGGGCGTCACCGCGATCGTCGAGGCCTGATCGTCACGCACGAATAGTCGCAGGTCACCGGGCCGGGAAAAATTCTTTTCCGTATGTGTAACGCCCGGCCCGGTGCCCTCGATATCCCACATAGCTTCGGCTGAGCTGCCAGACCCCCGACCCGGCAGCTCGGCCGAAGTTTTTTTGTGCCCCGTGGCGACGAATCCGACTTAGGTTAGCCTTACAGGCATGGGAACAGTGTTCGGCGCCGTCGTCGCCATCTCCGACCCCGCCCCGCGTATCCGTCGCCTCGTGTTCGACGTGCCGTCGCTCGCCGATCTCGGACTACCCGGCGACGGCGACGACGCGGTCGGGATCTACTTCCCCGAACCCGGGAAGATCGCACCGCCGGCGATGGAGTGCCGCGACGGCGTCTGGGCCTACTTCGATCCCGACACCGCCCCGCACGGCCGCAACTACTCGATCCGCACCGCCGGCCCCGGACCACGCCAGATCACCGTCGACATCGTGCTCCACGAGCGGGGGATCGCCAGCGACTTCGCGCGGTCGGCGTCGATCGGCGACCAGGTCGTCCTCGCCCACGCCCGCAGTTGGTACCACCCCGACCCCGCCGCGCAGTGGCAACTCCTCGTCGCCGACCTGTCCGGTCTGCCCGCCCTCGCTCGGATCATCGAGGAGTGGCCCGGTGACACGGAGGGGATCGCGATCGTCGAGGTCGCCGACGAGGCCGACCTCGCCTACCTGCCGTCGCATCCCGATGTCACCCTGATCACCTCGGTCGGCACCGGCAACGGTTACGCCGCCGGTGCGCTGGCCAACCGCATCCGCTCCCTCGAGCACCCCGCGGGACGCGGCTACTGCTGGTTCGCCGCCGAGGCCTCGGAATCGCGCGCGGTACGCAAACACCTGCGCCGCGACCACAACTGGGCACGCGAGCAGTACGACATCATCGGCTACTGGCGCTTCGACTCCGAGACCTGGGACGAAAAGTTCGAGTCGATGAGCGACGAACTGGTCGCGGTGTACTCGCAGGCCCTGGCCGACGGCAAGGGCGACAAGATCGCCTCCGAGGAGTTCGACCTCGCGCTCGAACGCGTCGGCCTCTAGCCCGCGTGGTCGCCACGTTCGACCCTCCCGATCTGACCGCCGAGGGGGTCGCGCCGCCGGACGCCGCCCTGACCCGCAGGCGCTGGATCGGTCTCCTCGTCATCGTCGCGAGCCTGGTGGTGATGGTCATCGCCAGCCTCGCGATCGGCACCCAGTCGGTCGGTCTGGGAACCGTCTGGCGGGCGGTGGTCGACTACACCGACACCGGCGACGAATGGATCGTGCACGACCTGCGCATCCCCCGAACGGTGCTGGGCATCGTGGTGGGTCTGTGTCTCGGACTGTGCGGCGCGCTCATCCAGGGGATCACCCGCAACCCGCTCGCCGACACCCAGATCCTCGGGATCAACTCCGGCGCAAGTCTGTTCGTCGTCTCGGCCATCGCGTTCGGTGGTCTCACGACGCTGATGTCCTACATCTGGTTCGCGTTCCTCGGAGCGCTGGTGGCCATGGTGTTCGTGTTCCTCGTCGGCATGACCGGCCGCACCGACGCCACGCCGGTACGTGTCCTGCTCGCCGGTGTCGCGATCGGTGCGGTGATGGACGGGATCGGCTACACCATCCGCCTCCGCAACCCGCGCGCCTTCGACAAGCTCCGCTTCTGGGACGCCGGAGCCTTCGACGGTCGACCGCTCTCCGTCGTGTGGGCGATCCTGCCGTTCGTCGTCGTCGGTGTCCTGCTGGCCGTTCATGTCAGTCGCTCGCTGAACGCGGTCGCCCTCGGCGACGACCTCGCGGCGGCCATGGGCGGCAACGTGATCCGCACCCGGGTGCTCGGACTCGTCGCGGTGACCCTGCTCGCCGGATCGGCCACCGCAGCCGCCGGCCCGATCGGCTTCGTGGGACTGATGGTCCCGCACGCGGTGCGCTGGTTCACCGGTCCCGACTGGCGGTGGATCTGCGCCTACTGCATCGTCGCGGCCCCGTCGCTGATGCTGGCCGCCGACATCGTCGGCCGCGTCGTCGTCGCGCCGGGTGAACTCCCGGTCGGGATCGTCACCGCGTTCCTCGGTGCGCCGGTGCTGATCTGGCTCATCCGCCGCTCGAACGCGACCGGCCTGTGACCCCGCCGATCGTGTCGGTGCAGGGGCGTTCGACGCCGCGTCCCGAGTCGGGCGACGACATCGACTTCGGGCACCGCCAGCTCGTCCTGCGACGCGGCCGGCACCTGTCGATGCGTGCGTCGGTCCGGACCGTCGTCGCGCTGTCGGTGCTGGCGGTCGGCAGTGCCGTGCTCGCCGTATTCGCTCTCGGCATCGGCGAATACCCCGTCTCGCCGATGGACGTCCTGCGCGTCGTCACCGGCCAGGACACCTCCTTCACCCGAGTCGTCGTGCTCGAGTTCCGGATGCCGCGCATCCTGCTGGCCCTGGTGATCGGTGCGACGCTGGGCATCTCGGGCGCGATCTTCCAGGCGCTGACCCGCAACCCCCTGGGCAGCCCCGACGTCATCGGGTTCACCACCGGCGCCTACACCGGCGCGCTGGTCGCGATCGCGGCGTTCGGCGGTGGTTACTACCTGACCGCACTCGGGGCCACAGTCGGCGGACTCCTCACCGCACTCGTCGTGTACCTGCTGGCCTACCGCAACGGCATCGCCGGGTTCCGACTGATCATCGTGGGCATCGCGATCGGTGCCGCCCTCAGCTCGGTGAACCAATGGATCGTCATCCGCATCAAGCTGGCGCAGGCCGTGACCGCGTCGATCTGGAACCAGGGCACGCTCAACGGACTCGACTGGGATCAGCTGTATCCGGTGCTGGTGTGCGTGGTGGTCGCCGTCGCCGCGTTGCTCGCGATGGGGCCACAGCTGCCGATCATGCAGATGGGCGACGACGCCGCGGGCGCGTTGGGCGTGCGGCCCGAACGGGCACGCGTCGGGTTCTTCGTGATCGGTGTCGTGCTCGTGGCGGTGGCCGCCGCGGCCGCCGGACCCATCTCCTTCGTGGCCCTCGCCGCACCGCAGCTCGCCCGTCGGCTGACCGGGGCGCCGGGGGTCAGCCTCGTCTCGGCCGGGGTCATGGGGGCGTTCCTGCTGCTTCTGAGCGATCTCGTCGCCCAGAAGATCGTCGCCCCGGCGCAACTGCCGGTCGGCGCGGTGACGGTGTCGGTGGGCGGTCTCTACCTCGTGTATCTGCTCGTCGTCCAGGCCAGGAGGGCCCGTTGACCGACATCACCCTGGGAGCCCGGGACCTGTCCCTCGGCTACGGCACCGATCTGATCGTCGACGGGCTCTCCGTCGACATCGTCCCCGGCGCGATCACCGCGATCGTCGGACCCAACGCCTGCGGGAAGTCGACGCTGCTGCGCGGGTTGGCCCGGTTGCTGCGCCCCGCGGGGGGACAGGTCGTCCTCGACGGCGCCGACATCGCCTCGCTCAACACCAAAGACGTCGCCCGCAAGCTGGGTCTGTTGCCGCAGTCGTCGATCGCCCCCGAGGGCATCACCGTCGCCGATCTCGTCGCCCGTGGACGTTTCCCGCATCAGAAGCTCTTCCGGCAGTACTCGCGCGATGACCAGGCCGCCGTGCGAGATGCGCTCGCCGCCACCGGCATCACGTCCATCGCCGGGCGGCCGGTCGATGCGCTGTCGGGCGGGCAGCGCCAACGGGTCTGGGTCGCGATGGTGCTCGCGCAGCAGACCCCGCTGATCCTGCTCGACGAGCCGACGACCTTCCTCGACATCGCCCATCAGATCGAACTGCTCGACCTGTTCGGTGACCTCAACGCCGAGGCCGACCGCACCGTCGTCGCCGTCCTGCACGACCTCAACCACGCCTGCCGCTTCGCCCATCACATCATCGCGATGAAGGCGGGATCGATCGTGGCGCAGGGTGATCCGTCCGAGGTGATCACCGCGGAGCTGGTCGCGGAGGTCTACGGCCTGCGGTGTCGCATCATCGACGATCCCGAGACCGGGACGCCGCTGGTGATCCCCCGTGCCTCGCGCCGAGCGTCATGACCACGCCGGTCAGCGTCCCGACGACCGCCGCCGTTCGTCGGAGGTGAATCCCTCGGCTGTGACGGGCCGGCCCTCGGAACGCGACGTCCGCTTGCGCTCCTGGTATCCGGCCATCGAGCTGAACGCCGCCGACACACCGCCGGCGGTCGCCTCGTAGGTCATCGACTTCTCGGGAGCGAATCCCAGTCCGGCGCCGACCTCGACGGCGTCCATGTTCGCGCCGAGGAACACGAAGTCCCAGGAGTACTCCGACTCCTGTCGGCCGATCAGTGCGCGCACGGCCTCGATCGTCCACTCGCGACTCGAGTTCTCGTGGCCGTCGGTCATCACGACCACCGTCACCGAGCCGGGTCGTGACTCCTCGGGCAGAGCGGCGAGCCCCGCACCCACCTCGGTGACGAACCGGCCCACGGCGTCGTAGAGGGCGGTCATGCCGCGGGGTTCGAGGGCGAGCGGGGGCACCGTCTCGATCGGCCGGTCGGAGTAGACGAGCTCGTACCGGTCGTCGAACTGCGCCAGGGTCACCACCGTGGTGCCCTCGGCCGCGCGTTCGGTGGTGATGAACGCATCGAAGCCGCCGCGGGTGTCGTCGGCGATGGACTGCATGGATCCGGATCGGTCGAGCAGCGCGGCGACGAGGGACAGCTGTGGGTCGGTCATGGTGGACTCCTTGCGATCACCGCCGCAGACGCGACGTGGTGGAACTCGATGAGGCGAACCGTACGGGCGTGCACCGACAAGGGGCTGTGGACCGACAAAGGCTGGGCGCCAGTTTGGATAGCCTCACCTAGTACGCTCGAATCGGACAGCGAGGGACGAAGGGTGGCTGGGTGCGTGTGAGCGGCGGTGCGGTCCTCCGGCGCACCGTCACACGCAACGCACGGTGGCTCGTGGGTGGATCGACGCTCATCGCGGGGTGGCAGCTATGTGAGGTGTCGGTGCCGATCCTCATCGGCGTCATCGTCGACCGCGCGGTGTCGACAGGATCGTTTGCGGCGATCGGCTTCTGGATCGCGGTGCTGGCGGCCCTGTTCGTCGTGCTGACCACGCTCTATCGCCTCGGTGCCCGGCAACTGATGTTCGGTATCGCCCGCGAATCGCACCTGCTGCGCGACGAGCTCAGCGCCCGTGCGCTCGACCGCGACGGCATCGCCGCACCGGCGGGCCGGGCCGAGGCGTTCTCGGCGGGGGAGTTGCTGTCCATCTCGACCACCGACGCCGACAACACCTCCTACGTCATCGATTACGTCCCCAGGGTCGTCAGCGCGGTGGTCGGCACCCTCGCCTGCGGCATCGTCCTGCTGTCCATCGATCTGATCCTCGGAGCGCTCGTCCTCGTCGGGATCCCGCTGGTGGTGCTCGGCCTCCAGGTCACCGCCCCGATGATCGCCCGACGCGTCGAGGCGCAGCAGGACGAGGTGGGACGCACCTCCGGCATGGCCACCGACCTCGTCAGCGGATTGCGACCGCTGCAGGGCATCGGTGCGACGGGAGCCGCCGCCGACCGCTACCGGCGCTCGAGCCGCGCATCGCTCTCGGCGTCGTTGCGCGCAGCCCGTATCCAGAGCGCGCACGCGGGTGCCGCGGCCGCCGCGGGCGCGCTGGCGGCCATGGGTGTCGCGGTGGTGGCGGTGTACTTCGCGCTCTCGGGCGACATGGGCGTCGGCGCACTCATCACCGTCATCGGTCTGGCGCAGTACCTCATCGACCCGTTCGCGGTGCTGGCGATCGTCCCCAGTTGGGTGGCCGAGGCCCGGGCGAGCGCCAACCGGGTCGCGCAGGTCCTCTCGGCCCCGTCACTGCGTGCCGACCCGCCGACGGGCCCGCCGCAACCGGAGGTCTCGGAGGGCTCACGCCGTGCCGTGGTGACCGTGCGGTGTGGTGCGCATGACGTGCTCCCGGGGTTCCGACTCGACGTCGCCGCAGGCGAATTCGTCGCCGTGGTCGCGCCGGCGGCGCGCGATGCTGTGGCGCTGATCGATCTGCTGGCCGGCGCCCCGGGTGCCCCGGCCGGCACGGTCGCCGTCGGCGGCAGATTGCTCGAGGACATCCCACCTGGCACCCGCAGCGCCGCCATCGTGGTCGAACACCACGACACCCACCTGTTCACCGGGACACTCGGCAGCAACATCCTGTGGGGCGCGGAATCGGCTCGAGGCCGGGACGAAGGCCGACCGGGCGATGTGCGGGCAGCGCTGGCCGCGTCGGCAGCCGGCGAGGTCATCTCGTTGTACCCGAACGGATTCGATCATCCGGTCACCGAGCGCGGGGCCAGTCTCTCGGGAGGACAGCGACAGCGGCTCGCCCTGGCCCGGGCACTGATCGCCGCGCCGGAGGTGCTGGTCCTGCACGATCCGACGACCGCGGTCGACGCGGTCACCGAGCAGGAGATCGCCGACGGTCTGCGGACCGTGCGCGGTGAGAACGGCCAGACCACCATCGTCGTCACGAGCAGTCCCGCGCTGCTCGCGACGGCCGACCGCGTGGTCCTGGTCGTCGACGGCGCCGTCGTGGCACAGGGATCCCACGTCGATCTCGTCCGGGCGCGGACCGACTATCGAGAGTGGGTGTCCCGATGACCATCCCGGACGTCGCACCGATCCTCCCGGTGTCGCGGTCGCGTCGGACGGCGGCGTGGATGCGTGCCGACCTGGCACGCCGGCCCGGCACCGTCGTCGTCACGCTGCTGGTCGGGGTGATCGCGGCCGCGGCCGCAGTCGTCCCCATCTACCTTCTCGGCGTCCTCGTCGACCGCGTCCGTGAGGGCACCGATGCCGCCGAGATCTGGCCGCTCGCCACGGCGATCGGTGTCGCCGCGCTGGTCGCCGGCGTGGGCACCGGGTTCTCGACCTACCTGGTCACGAAGCTCGGCGAGGTGCTGTTGGCCGATCTCCGCGAGGCGGTCCTGCGGCGGGCCCTGACCCTCCCGGCCACCACCATCGACGAGTCCGGGCGCGGCGACCTGCTGTCGCGGGTGGGCGCCGATGTCGGTGCGATCGGCAAGGCCGTCTCGCAGGTGCTGCCCACCGTGATCAACGGGATGTTCCTCGGCGTGCTGAGCCTCGTCGGGATGCTCGGCCTCGACTGGAGGTTGGGTCTCGCCGGTGCACTGGCCCTTCCGGCCTACGTGGTCGCGGTGCGCTGGTACCTCCCCCGGTCGGCGCCGATGTACCGCGACGAGCGGGTGGCGATCGCCGCACGCGGACAGGTGATGGTCGAGTCACTGCAGGGCCTCCCGGCCATCGACGCCTACGAACGCCACGACCATCACGTCGAGGCGATCAGCACCGCATCGGCTCGCGCCCGGGACATCTCGATCGCGGTGTTCGCCCAGTTCACTAGGTTCAGCGGACGGATCAACCGCGCGGAGTTCATCGGACTCGCGGCGATCCTGGTGGTCGGGTTCGCGCTCGTGCGCGAGGGCGGGGTGACCGTCGGCGCGGTGACGGCCGCGGCGCTGCTGTTCCAACGGCTGTTCAACCCGGTCGGCACGGTGATGTTCAGCTTCGACGAGGTGCAGGCGGCCGGAGCCAGCCTGTCGCGGCTCGTCGGCATCCTCGACATCACCAACCGCCCCGACACCCCCGGCCCCGACGATCCCGAGACGCCGTCATCGACACCCGTCGGTGCCGACGTCGAGGTCCGCGACGTGCACCACGCGTACCACGCCGATCGCCCGGTGCTGCGCGGTGTGTCGTTGCGGATCCCTGCGGGCACCCGCACCGCGCTGGTCGGATCCACCGGTGCCGGCAAGACCACCCTGGCCGCCGTCATCGCCGGGATGCTCACGCCCAGCGCGGGTTCGGCGCTGATCGGCGGGGCCGCGGTGGCCGACATCGATCCCGACCGCCTCCGGGACCACGTGGCGACGGTGACGCAGGAGGTCCACGTCTTCGCCGGACCGCTCATCGACGACCTGCGACTGGCGGCGCCCGAGGCGACGCGGGAGCAGGTCCTCGCGGCCCTCGGCGCGGTGGGTGCGCGGGACTGGGTGGAAGCACTGCCCGACGGGGTCGACACCCGGGTCGGGGAGAGCGGGCTCGCGCTGACCGCCGCGCAGGCGCAACACATCGCGCTGGCGCGCCTGGTCCTGCGCGATCCCCGGGTGGTGGTGCTCGACGAGGCGACGGCCGAGGCGGGCAGCGCCAGTGCCCGCAGCCTCGAGGACGCAGCCCTCGCGGCCACCGACGGCCGGACCACCCTCGTCGTGGCCCACCGCCTCACCCAGGCCGCGACGGCCGACGCGATCGCGGTGATGGAGCACGGCCAGATCGTCCAGTTCGGTTCTCACACCGACCTGTTGGCCGATGACGCCGGTCGGTACGCGCAGTTGTGGCGGGCATGGGAGACCGACGGCACCGGTTGGTGATCGTCGGTCAGGCGTCGGCGAGGTCGGCGACGGGCTTGCCCGTGAGCGCATTCGACAGCTGCGGGACGACGACCTTGATCGCGTACAGCAGCGCGTCGGGTCCGCTGTAGGACAGCGCTCCGGCCAACGGTGAGTCGAACAGCGTGTAGAGCGTGCGATCCTCGCGCACCACGTTCAGGCGGGTGAACGCCGGCGACGACGCGAGCTGGGACCGGGTGGCTCCCTCGACGAACAGCACGTCGCGGTCGAGCAGACCGAGCTTCTCCTCGGACACGTCGCCCACGGTGTCCTGGGTGCCGAACCCGAGCGCGTCGAACAGGGCACGTCGGGGGTCGTTCGCACCGAGCAGGTAGTGACCGCCGTTCTCGGGGCCGTAGTCGACGACGAGGGTCTTGCCCGCGAACTCGGGGTGGGCGGCTTTCGCCGCGTCGATCTCGCCGGTCACCTTCGCCACCAGCGCGCCCGCCTGCGCCTCGCGTCCCAGGGCCTTTCCGGTGGTGAGCAACTGGACGTTCCAGGGCGTCTCCTCGTCCTTGTACTCGGCGGACTGGATGACGGTCGGCGCGATCTGGGAGAGCCGGTCATAGGTCTTGCGGTCGATGGTCTCGTAGATGGCGAAGATCAGGTCGGGCTTCGCCGTGGCGATCTCCTCGAAGTTGATGCTGTCGCCCTGCATCGCGGGGACCCCTTTGCCGCCGGTCTGTGCCTGCACCCAGGGGAGGTTGTCGTAGTTGTCGAAGAAGGCGCGGGTCGTCACCGGCACCACACCGAGCGCCAGGGTGAAGTCCTGGTCGTTGTATCCGACGGTGACAACACGTTGGGGGTCGGCGGGGACCTTCGTCTCCCCGAACTTGTGCGTGATCGTGACAGTCGGTCCGGATGCAGCGGTGTCGGAGCCGGTGCCGCAGGCCGACAGTGTGGCGACGCCGACGAGACCGGCGACGAGCAGGGCGAGCACGCGACGACCGCGTGGGGAGACCAGGTTCATGGCTGACACTTTAGGTTATGATTACCTAACTGGCACATACCGGGCATCCGGTGGGCGTCCGATTCCGTCGGCGCATGATGGAGTGATGGCCCTGCCCTCACACGGTCGCTTCGACCACTCCGCCATCGGTGACCGACCGCAGTTCGACTGGCCCGGCGGTGCGCGTCTCGCCGTCTACGTCGCCGTCAACTGCGAACACTTCGCCTACGACTCCGGCTCTCCGGGTCTCGGCTACACCCCGGACATGGATCAGCCGAACACCTACAACTGGGCGTGGCGCGAATACGGCAACCGGGTCGGCGGGTTCCGTCTCGCGGACACCCTGCGCCGCACCGGCATCCGACCCACGCTGCTGGTCAACACCGAGGTGTACGAGCACGCGCCCGAGGTGATCGACGCCTTTCGCGCCCTCGACGCCGATGTCGTCGCCCACGGTCGCACCAACTCGACCCAACCCAACGTGCTGACCCGCGATGCCGAACGTGCCGAGATCGACGCGGTGTACCGGGCCATCGAGTCCCACGAGGGCCGTCCGCCGCGGGGCTGGATGAGTCCGGGCGCGAACCCGAGCCGCGTCACCGAGGACCTGTTGGCGGAGAGGGGATTCACCTACACCCTCGACTGGCCGGTCGACGACCAACCCGTGTGGTTGAGGACCGACGCGGGGCCGCTGCTGAGCGTGCCTTATCCGCACGAGGTGAACGACCTACCGGTGTTCGTCCACCACCACGCGACGGCGGAGACCTTTGAACGCATGATCGTCGACTCGTTCGACGAGCTGCTCGAGAACGCACGAGCGCAGCCGGTGGTGCTGTCGATCTCGACGCACACGTTCCTCACCGGACAGCCCTACCGGCTGCGGCGCTTTCGGGCGGCGCTCGAGCACATGACGTCGCACGCCGACGGTGTGTGGTTCACGACCGCCGGCGACATCGCCGACCACTATCGCGGCCTGTTCCCGCCGGACTGACCGCGCGGTCGCGGTCAAGGAATCGGGAGATCGCGCACGCCCTCGGCAGCCGTGCGTTCGGCTCGGGTCAACGCCGACAGGTCGACAGGCATGGTGCGCTGAAAACGGTGGTGTATCGGGCACCACTGGATCCGCGCGCCGTTCGCCCTGATGGCCTTGAAGGACACCAGCGGGATCCAGATCGACGAGTAGAGCCCACCCTTGTCGCACCGTACGATTGTCCGTTCCATGCAGGCGATCATTCGCCTGTCGAATGATCAGCGCAAGGTGGTCAGATCCCGTACAGCCGTTCCCAATTGGTCGTACTGGTCAATTCGGGCATCGCCGATCGATACTGCCCGGCCACGGCCGGCGCCTCGCGACGGAACCGCAACGACAACCGCACGAGGCGATCGGTCATCTCCCGGGCGAGGTCGCGACGGTAGCGCCGCTCGCGACACCCGTGCTGCGAGGCGTCGGTGACGAAGACGTGGTCGAACTGCCCGACATGCCACCAGGCGGCGTCCTCGAACGACACCGCCACCGGGCCGCCGATCAACCGGCCGCGCGCGTGGGCCGCCACGCGCTTGGCGAGCACGGCGTTCTCCCACCCCGGCTTCGGCGGGGGAGCGGCCCGACGGATCGGTACCGACGCAGGCACCGCGGTCATCGGCGTGATCACGGTCTCGGCGAACCGCTTGCGTTCGGCGTTGATCTCCGCGAGCGCTGTGGCACCGCCGTCGTCGAGAACCGAAGGGCCGTCGAGGAAGTCGTTGAGCGCGCGCAGCTGCGTGTACGCCAGGCCGTACTGCAGGCTCACGATCGACTTCACGATGTCGCGGCCGAGTTCCTTGATCACCGCCTCCGCGGTGAACCCGGGTTCGAGCGCGGCGGTGATGAGGCCGTTGCGGGTCGCGAAGTAGTGCGCGAAGCCGTCGACGTCCTTCCAATAGAAATCGGCGTGCCACACACCGGCGCCGGGCAGGGTCACCGTCGGGATACCCGACCGTGCCGCGCGCAGACCGTATTCGACGTCGTCCCACTGGAAGAACACCGGCAGCGGCATCCCGATCCGCGCCACGACCTCGGCGGGGATGAGGCACGTCCACCAGCCGTTGTACTGCGCGTCGATGCGGCGGTCGGTGATCTTCTTGAGCATGTCCTTGTTCTGCTGCGCGTACTTGTCACCCGCGACGCCGCGGCGCAGGGTGACGAGGTCGACGCGTTCGGCCGACGCCAGCAGGTAGGTCGGGTTGTGCAGGAACAACATCTGCGCCCCGACGATCGCCGGTGACTCGGTCATCGACGCGAACGCGCCGAGTCGCAGCACGGTCTCCGGCTCGCACAGGATGTCGTCGTCCATGAGGATCACGTCGCCCTGCGGGTTGCGCCGCACCGCCTCGAGCAGTCCGCGGCTGAAACCGCCTGCGCCACCGAGGTTCCCCTGCTGGATGTAATGCAGCTTGTCGCCGAACCGGGGGCGTACCTCCGCGAACAGCGGGTGTTCGTCGACGGTGTCGCTGCCCTGATCGACCACCCAGACGCCGTCGACCGCCGCCATGGCCTGATCGTCGGACGCCAGCGCCGCGACCGTCTCCGCGCACTGCGGGACGCGGTTGTGGGTGCAGATGGCGACCGAGACGGGGCGCTGCGGGCCGACCGCGATCACCGACCACTCGACCGAGTCGACACGGGCCGCGCCGTCGATCGCCTCGAAGCTCAGCCACATCGCGCCGCCGTCGGCGAAGACGTTGAGAGGCGCGTCCATGGTGATGATCTGAGGGCCGTCGACGGCAGGGTCGGTCAGCTCGACGGCGTCGACGATGCGGTGGTGGCTGCCGATGTCCGACGCCATCAGCACGGCCCGGAAATGTGCCGACGCGTGGACCTGCAGGCTCACGGTGACCGTCGAGGCGGTCGTCCAGCGCTGCCAGTAGCTGGCGGGGAAGCGGCCGAAGAAGGTGTTCATGTCGGCGCGGGCGCCGCGCTGCAGGTGCAGCGACGAACGGGTCTGATCACCGCTGCCGTGGCGGACGACGGCGTAGAGGGCGGCGTTGGCGACGGGTGTGGTGCCCGCGAACAGTCCGCGGGCGACGACCCGCCGCCCACCTGGCGTCTCGTCGTGGACCGGTCGGGGCGCCGTGTCGGGGGAGGTCACCGTGGCAGACTATCGCGAACCCCCGAGCGGGCAGTGTCGTCACCGGTGGGGCACTGTTGGTGCCATGAGCGACCAGCACAACCGCGCCCGGATCGGAGTCATCGGGGGAACGGGCTTCTACTCGTTCTTCGATTCCGCCGCCGAGCAGATCGAGATCGACACCCCCTTCGGCGCCCCCAGCGCCCCGGTGTCGGTGGGCACCGTCGACGGTGTCGACGTCGCGTTCGTGCCCCGCCACGGACTGCACCACGAGTACCCGCCGCATCGCGTTCCCTACCGGGCGACGATGTGGGCGCTGCGGTCGCTCGGCGTACGTCGGGTGCTGGCGCCGTGCGCGGTGGGAAGCCTCGTCGCCGAGATCGGTCCCGGTGCGGTGGTCATCCCCGACCAACTCGTCGACCGCACCTCGGGTCGTGCGCAGACGTTCTTCGACACCGACGCCGTACACGTCAGCTTCGCCGACCCGTACTGCCCGCAGCTGCGTGCCTCGGCGCACGAGGCCGCGGTCGCCGTGCCCGCGAAGCCGCCGGTGACCGACGGCGGGACGATGGCGATCGTGGAGGGGCCGCGTTTCTCGACCCGCGCGGAGAGCCAGTGGTTCGCGCGGCAGGGTTGGACCCTGGTCAACATGACCGGCCACCCCGAGGCCGTCCTCGCCCGCGAGCTCCAGATGTGTTACGCCCCCATCGCTCTCGTCACCGACTACGACGCCGGTGTCAACGCGGGGGAGGGTGTGTCCGAGGCCGATGTGTACGCCGTCTTCGAACGCAGCCTCGCCATGCTGAAGGGCTTGCTCACCCACGCCGTCGCCCTGGTCGACGCCGACGGTGAGTGTGACTGTGCCGCAGGCGGACACGATCTCGCCGCACTCCTGCCGGGTCTGTCATGAGTCGCGTCCTGCTCACCGGCGCCGCCGGGTTCATCGGTTCGCACATCCGTCGCCAGCTGCTCGAGCGAGGCCACGACGTGGTCGCCGTCGACGGCATGATCCCCGCCGCGCACGGCCCCGACGCTCAGGCACCCGAGGGCGTGCAGGTCTCCAATCTCCGCACGGCCGATATCGATTCGATACTCGACGGCGTCGACGTGGTGTGCCACCAGGCCGCGATGGTGGGCGCCGGGGTCGACGCCCGCGACGCCCCGGACTACGCCGCCGACAACGATCTCGTGACGGCCCGACTGCTCGCCGCGATGTACCGCAGGGGAGTCGAGCGGCTGGTCCTGGCGTCGTCGATGGTCGTCTACGGCGACGGCACCTACACCGACGCGGTGGGCGCCGCCGTCGACCCGCCGGCCCGCACGACCGAGGCGCTGGAGGCCGGCCACTTCGAGCGCTACCTCGCCGACGGAACCCCGGCGCAGTGGACGCTGACCCCGGAGAGCGCGCCGATCGCCCCGCGCAGCTACTACGCCGCGAGCAAGGCCGCGCAGGAGGCGTTCGCCAAGGCCTGGACGCTGGAGACCGGCGGTTCGGTCACGGCTCTGCGCTATCACAACGTCTATGGCCCGCACATGCCGCGCGACACCCCGTACGCGGGTGTCGCGGCGATCTTCCGGTCGCAGCTGGAGAACGGTCAGGCGCCGACGGTGTTCGAGGACGGCGGTCAGATGCGTGACTTCATCCACGTCGACGACATCGCCCGCGCCAACGTCGTCGCGATCGAGAACACGCCGCCCGGGTTCGATAGGTTCAACGTCTGCTCGGGTCACCCCATCACCATCGGCGAGGTCGCCCACGAGCTGTGTCGCTCGATCGACGGCCCCGAGCCGGTCACCACCGGACGGTTCCGACCCGGCGACGTCCGGCACATCGTCGCCGATCCGGCGCACGCCCGCGAGACCCTCGGGTTCACCGCCCAGATCACCCCCGCCGACGGGATCCGCGAGTTCGCGACCGCACCCCTGCGGGATTGACGCCGCCGGTACACAACTGTCACCGGTGAGCCGCGGCACGTGGATATCGCCCGTGCCAGGCGTCAGCGGTGACAGTTGTGTACGGCTCGTGCGGGACCGATGCGCTCACCAGTGGGTGCGGACGATGCTGTTGATGAGCAGTGCCGTGAGGATCTGGGCGGCGAGCCAGAACCGCTGTTGGCGTGGTGGGAGCAGCGCGGTGGTGGTGAGGATCCAGGCGCCGAACGGGAGCCAGATGCGTTCGGTCTCGGCCTTGCTCAGCCCGCTGAGGTCGGCGAGCGCCATCGCGAGCAACCCGGCGAGGCCGAGGATCACGACCGCTTCGCGGCGGGCGATGGGACGCCGGCGCAGGGCGCGACCGAGGCCGACCACGGCCGCAGGGCCGACCGCACACATCGACGCCGCGAAGTTCGCCCACACCCAGTACGAGTACGGCCGTTTGCTGGCGATGCCCTGGTAGTAGCGCTCGTAGACGAGGTGGTAGCCGTCGAGCCACCAGAATCCCGCGGCGGCGAAAACCGCCACGACGATCAGGGCGGCGGGGATCGCCCACAGCAGCGGGCGCCACGCGCGCGCCACGATCAGCGTCGCGACGGCGATGACGCCCATCAGCGTGAGGCCGTAGTTGCAGAAGATGCCGAAGGCCAGCAGCAGACCGGCCCCGATGCCCGCGAACGCGCGGATCCGCGCACGGTCTGTCGTCGCCGACACCGCCAGCAGCGCGATCCCCCACGCGACGACGCCCATGAAGTAGCCGTCGGCCGACACCCCGATCCACACCGCGCCCGGGGTGACGGCGGCGAACGGTGCGATGCGTCGGGCGGTGGTCTCGTCGGCGAGGCAGCGCACGGCGACACAGAGAGCGATCACCGCACTGGTGCCGACCACGATGCAGAACACCCCTGCCCGGGTGCCGGTGCCCAGACCGACCCGGTCGAGCAGCACGAAACTCAACAGAGCCCCCACGGGATGTCCGGAGACATGGGTGGGCCACGAGTTCGGCTGGAAGTCGAGGATCCGCGAGTCGAACGTGGAGATCAGGCGGCCGATGTCGGTCACGCCCCGTGCGGTGGGGAGGTACTCGTCGGGTCGGTCGAGCTGGGTGGAGATGCCGCGCGTCCACCCGTCGATGAGGGCCAGGCTCAGGGTCCACGCGATGCCCACGATCCACGTGACCGCCAGCAGGGCCCGCCAGCGCAGCGTGCGCGCGACCCAGGGGCCGAATGCGATCACCAGCAGCCCGATCGCCACGG
Organism: Williamsia sp. Leaf354; assembly: GCF_001424365.1. Lineage (NCBI taxonomy): Bacteria > Bacillati > Actinomycetota > Actinomycetes > Mycobacteriales > Nocardiaceae > Williamsia > Williamsia sp. Leaf354. The sequence goes on along the minus strand of NZ_LMPL01000005.1, from coordinate 934,105 downwards.
CGACGGCGGTGCTGTAGTTGCCGTGCGGCTCCACCCCACCGAACAGCGGCGGCGCGAGCACGAAGATGTTCAGCTTCAGTTCCGGCGAACCGTAGAACGGGACGAGTATCGACGTGAGCATCAGCGCGGCCGCGGCGAGGACGGCGGCGGTGTCGCGGAACCACCTCGGCCGCCCGGCGGGCGATGCACCCCTCGGCAGCTCCTCGCGAATGTCCGTTTCGTCGCTCTGTGTGGCCGTCACCGCTCCAATCTAGGCATCGAGCGCCTCGATTCGGCCACGACGCCACCGCAGCGGGGTGCGCGGTGGTCACGTTATGGTTCGAGCATGGCCTTTTCGCGGCGCGACACCGGTCCGAGCCAATAGCCTCGGACACGATGGACACCCCTGCCTGTACGACCCCTGCCGTCGCGACCACGGTCACGGTCGTCATCCCGTGTCGTGACGAGGCGCGGTCCCTGCCCGACCTGTTGGCCCGGATGCCGGAGGGCTATCACCCTCTCGTGGTCGACAACGGCAGCACCGACGGCACCGCCGAGGTCGCCACCGCGCATGGCGCTGTCGTTGTCTATCAACCGGTTCCGGGCTACGGGAGCGCGGTGCACGCCGGAGTGCTCGCCGCCGAGACCGACATCGTCTGCACCATCGACGGTGACGGGTCGATGGATCCGGCCGACCTGAAAGCCCTCGTCGCACTCCTCGAGGGCGGCGCCGACCTCGCCGTCGGATGCCGCAAACCGGTCGAACGCGGCGTGTGGCCGCTGCACTCACGTCTCGGAACGCTCTGGGCGGCGCGACGTTTGCGGCGCACGCTCGGCATCGACGTCCACGACATCGGACCGATGCGCGCCGCGCGCCGGAACCGACTGTTGGAGTTGACCATCGAGGACATGCGCTTCGGTTATCCGGTGGAGTTGCTGGCCCGTGCCGCCGACGCCGGCTGGACGATCGCCGAGACCAACGTGTCCTACCGTCCGCGCACCGCGGGGACGTCGAAGGTGTCGGGGTCGTTCGTCGGATCGGCCCGTGCCGCTCGCGATTTCCTCGGAGCACTGAGTTCGGGGACCCGGTCGTGAGCGCGGCGCGCGCGATCCTGGTGGTCGCGAAGGCACCCGTGCCCGGGCTGGTGAAGACGCGCCTGATGGCGGGGTATTCCGCGACCGAGGCCGCGACGCTGGCGTCGGCGGCCCTGCTCGACACCCTCGACACGGCGTTGTCGGTGCCCGAGGCGATCGTCGTGGTGTCGCTGGCCGGTGTGATCGACGACGCCGTCGGATCCGACGATCTGCGCGCGCGTCTGTCTCGAACCACCGTGATGGAACAGCATGGGGACACCCTGGGGGATCGCCTCGACCGCGCTCATCGCGACGCGGCCGCGCAGGTGGGCGGCGGTCGGGTGATGCAGATCGGGATGGACACCCCCCAGGTCACGGTGGAACTGCTGGTCAGTGGGCTCGATGCGCTCGACGACCACGACGCCGCGCTCGGCCTCGCCACCGACGGCGGCTGGTGGGGACTCGCCGTCTCAGGTGCCCGCGGGGCGCAGGTGCTGCCCGGTGTGGCGATGTCGCAGTCGGACACCGGTGAGCGGACTGCCGACGCGCTGCGGCGTGGAGGATGTAGCGTGGCGTTCCTGAAGTCCTTGACCGATGTGGACCATCCGGCGGACGTGACCGAGGTGGCCGAGACCTGTGCCCCGACGAGCGCGTTCGCGCGGATATCCGCCGAACTGAGATCGGCGGTGGCCCATGAGCGTTCCTGACGAGTTCTCCCCGGAAGTGAATGTGGGCCACGGCGCAGTCGACCTGTCCGACGAGATCCCGCATTTCGACGACGCCTTCCTCGACGCCGTACGCGGACAGAACAGTTGGCTGCGGCTGGCGGACGGCACGCGGACCTGTCTGCCGGTGACCCGGTGGTTGGGCACGAGCGGCGACCATGAGGACGCCGCCTTCGATCGCCATATCGCGCGGATGTGTTCGGGCCCCACCATCGATCTCGGGTGCGGCCCGGGACGACTGGTGAGCGAGCTGATCGAGCACGGCGTGTGCGCCCTCGGTGTCGACCGCAGCGCCCGCGCCATCGCGATGACCCGTAAGCGCGGCGGGGTCGCCCTGCGCCGCAGCATCTTCGAGCGCATGCCCGGTGAGGGCGGTTGGCATCACGCGCTGCTGATCGACGGCAACGTCGGCATCGGCGGCGACCCCCACGAGGTGGTTCGTCGGGCGGCAGACCTCGTCGCGCCCGGTGGCACGGTGATCGTCGAACTCGAGTCCGGTGTCGGTTCGGCGCCGGGATGGAACGGATCGGTGTGGTCGGGTGCGGTTCGCGTCGAGTCGCGCAACGTCGCCGGGCCCTGGTTCCCCTGGGCGCGCGTCGGGGTGGGCGCCGCACGCGAGATCGCCGAGCGCGCCGGATTGGGGATGGGCACCGCCCACGTGATCTCCGGACGACACCTCGTCGAGCTCGTCCGTCCCTGATCCCACAACCGTGATCTCCGGCCCCTGAGCGAGCGCTCGGGCGGGGCGTCCTGGTTCGGCCGGCCCGGTGCTCGTAGGCTGCGTTCATGGATATCTCTGGAGCAAGTGCAATCGTCACCGGTGGTGCCTCGGGCATCGGAGCGGCCGCCGCGCGGCAGCTCGCCGCGAAGGGCGCCCGCGTCGTCGTCGCCGACCTGCAGGCGGAGAAGGGCGAGGCCCTCGCCAAGGAGATCGGCGGCGTCTTCGTCAGCGTCGACGTGACCGACACCGAGCAGATCAAGGCCGCGGTCGACAAGTCGCTCGAGCTGGGACCCCTGCGTGCGCTGGTCAACTCTGCGGGCATCGGTTCGGCGCAGCGCACCATCGGGCGTGACGGCGAGTACGACTCAGCGTTCAACCTCGACAACTACAAGAAGGTCATCGCGATCAACCTGATCGGCACCTTCGACTGCATCCGCCTGGCCGCCACCGCGATGAGCCGCGGCGAGGAGACCGCCACCGGCGAGAAGGGTGCCATCGTCTCGATGGCCAGCGTCGCGGCGTTCGACGGCCAGATCGGGCAGGTCGCCTACTCGTCGTCGAAGGGCGGTGTCGTGGGCATGACCCTGCCCGTCGCCCGCGACCTCGCGGCGGCCAAGATCCGCGTCAACACCGTGGCCCCGGGTCTCATCGACACCCCGATCTACGGCGAGGGCGAGGATTCCGAGAAGTTCAAGGCCCATCTCGGGCAGAGCGTCCTGTTCCCGAACCGTCTCGGACAGCCCGACGAACTGGCCTCGATGGTGATCGAGCTGATCACCAACTCGTACATGAACGCCGAGGTCGTCCGCGTCGACGGCGGCATCCGGATGCCCCCGAAGTAGATCTGGGGACTGATCAGCCGGTGCGGCCGAGGATGAGTTCCACGGTCTGCGCCGGCTGATCCCACATCGGGAAATGCCCGCACTTGTCGAACCAGTGCAGCTCGGAGCCGGGGAACGCCGCGTGCGCCCGCTCGGCCTGCTTGGGCAGTGTGACGCGGTCCTGCCGACCCCAGCCGATGGTGACCCGCCCCGGAGTCGTCCCGGCCGGTGCGCCCTCCTGCAGTGGACCGTCGACGAGCGCGTCGAGTGCATCCCGCAGCGACGTCGCCTTCTTGAAGCTGCGCATCTCGTGCAACGCCACCGACGAGGGCAGTTTCCACGGCGCCGCCGAGAACTGCGTGAGCAACGCCGTGCGTCCGACGGGGTTGCCGGTGAGTGCGGGCATCACCGGCTGCAACCCGAGGACCAGCGGCAACGACGCCTTGAGGGCTGTGCTGAAGAAGCGGAGTTCACCGGGACTCCAGAAGCCGCCGGGATCCAACGCGACGGTGTCGCCGCCGACGCCACGCCGCGCGAGCTCGAGGACCATGCGCGCGCCCATCGAGCTGCCGACCGTGTCGATGCCCGCCAGATCGTGGGTGTCGATGAAATCCGAGACCGCATCGGTGAGCGACGCGATCGTCACCTCGCCCGGGAGTGGCGGGGTCTCGCCGAATCCCGGGAGGTCGACGCTGATGACATCGCGGTGCTGCGCGAGCTGATCGAGGATCGGCGACCACGACGCCCAGCTCGCGCCGAGGCCGTGGACCAGGAGCAGTGGGGTGCCGCTTCCGCGGCGATCGAAATGGAGTGACACGCCTGACATGGCGCACGACCCTTCTGGTGGGAGATCCCGGTGCGACGACTTGGCTGCGTCACCAAAGGGCTGTGTCCTCGACGCTACCGGCCTCGCGCGTCGGCCGTTCATACGCGCGTGCAGGTTCGCGCGCGTCGAGACGGTGGGCGCGCGACGAAGCCCGATACAACGACAGCGGGCCCGGTCCATGAGGACCGGGCCCGCTTTTCACATTGTCTGGATCAGAACGCGGCTTCGTCGAGCTCCATGGGGTCATTGTCGATGTTGTCGATGATGGCCTTGGTGGAGGTCAGCTGCGGGAGCATGTTCTTCGCGAAGAACGAGGCGACCGCGATCTTGCCCTCGTAGAACGACTTGTCGGCACCGGTGGCGCCGTTGTCGAGTGCGGTGAGCGCGACCTCTGCCTGGCGCAGCAGCAACCAGCCGATCATCAGGTCGCCGACCGACATGAGGAACCGCACCGAGCCGAGGCCCACCTTGTAGAGCTGGGTGGCGTCCTCCTGGGCTCCCATGAGGAAGCCGGTGAGGGTGGCGGCCATGCCCTGCACGTCGTCGAGGGCGGTCTTCAGCAGCGCGCGCTCGGCCTTGAGGCGACCGTTGCCGGCCTCGGAGTCGATGAACGAGCTGATCTGGCCGGCCACGTGCGCGAGCGCCTGACCCTTGTCGCGGATGATCTTCCGGAAGAAGAAGTCCTGTGCCTGGATCGCCGTGGTGCCCTCGTACAGGGTGTCGATCTTCGAGTCACGGATGTACTGCTCGATCGGGTAGTCCTGCAGGAAGCCGGATCCACCGAGGGTCTGCAGCGACTCGGTCAGCGTGCCGTAGGCGCGCTCGGAGCCGACGCCCTTGACGATCGGGAGCAGCAGGTCGTTGACGCGGAACGCCATGTCCTTGTCGGCGCCGGAGACGATCTGCGCCGACGACGGGTCCTGGTGCGATGCGGTGTAGAGGTAGATCGCGCGCAGACCCTCGGCGTACGCCTTCTGGGTGAGCAGTGCGCGACGCACGTCGGGGTGGTGGGTGATGGTGACGCGCGGTGCGGCCTTGTTGGTCATCTGCGTCATGTCGGCACCCTGGACGCGCTGCTTGGCGTAGTCGAGTGCGGTCAGGTAACCGGCCGACAGGGTCGCGATGGCCTTGGTGCCCACCATCATCCGGGCGTGCTCGATGACGTCGAACATCTGCGCGATGCCGTCGTGGACCTCGCCGACGAGCCAGCCCTTGGCCGGGATGCCGTGCTGGCCGAAGGTGACCTCACAGGTGGCCGAGACCTTCAGGCCCATCTTGTGCTCGACATTGGTGACGAAGACACCGTTGCGCTCGCCGAGCTCACCGGTCTCGAAGTCGAAGTGGTACTTGGGGAGGAAGAACAGCGACAGTCCCTTGGTGCCGGGGCGCGCGCCCTCGGGGCGGGCCAGCACGAGGTGGAAGATGTTCTCGGTCATGTCCTGATCGGCCGAGGTGATGAAGCGCTTCACGCCGTCGATGTGCCACGAGCCGTCGTCCTGCTGCACGGCCTTGGTGCGGGCGGCGCCCACGTCGGAGCCGGCGTCGGGCTCGGTGAGGACCATGGTGGCGCCCCAGCCGCGCTCGGCGCAGATCTCGGCCCACTTCTTCTGCTCGTCGGTGCCGTTGTTCCAGAGGATCTCCGAGAAGCCGGTGCCGGCGCCGTACATGAACAGGGCGGGGTTGGCGCCGAGGATCATCTCGCTGATGGCCCAGAACAGGGTGCGCGGGGCGGGCATGCCGCCGAGCTCCTCGGTGATGCCGACCTTGTCCCACCCGGCGTCCATGAACGCCTTGTAGGACTTCTTGAAGGCCTCGGGCAGCGTGACCGTGTGGTTCTCGGGATCGAAGACCGGCGGGTTGCGGTCGGAATCGACGAACGACTCGGCGATCGGTCCCTCGGCGAGGGTCCGGACCTCTTTGAGCATGTCGATCGCGGTCTCGCGGTCCAGGTCACCGAAGTCGCCGCTGGCGAGGACCTCGTCGAGCTTGAACAGCTCGAAGAGGTTGAACTCCAGGTCTCGCAGGTTGCTCTTGTAATGGCCCATCAGGGAATTCCTTCGTTCTACGGGGCTGGGTCGACGCGCGAACTAGGCGTCTACAAGCGAGCGATCGGTAGGTTACCCGCGAGTAATAACGCCAAATATACAACCGGACCCGGCGCCTGCCAACTCCCTTGTGACCGATGTGTCCAACATCCCCCGGGCGCTCCCGTGTGAGCTGCCGTCACCCGTGGACGAGGGTGGGGTCAGGCCAACTGTTCGCGGAGAAAGGCCAGGTCATCGGCCACGCCCTCGGCGGGAGTCTCGAGGATGACCGGCGCCGCGGCCGCGCGGGCGACCTCCACGAGGACCTCCGAGCCGATGTGCCCGTCGGTGAGGTTGGCGTGCCGGTCGCGGCCGGAGTCGAACTCGTCGCGCGAGTTGTTCAGGTGCACCAGGTCGATGCGTCCGGTGATGTCGCGGATCCGCTCCACGAGGCCCACGAGATCCTCGCCGCCGGCCCACGCGTGGCAGGTGTCGAGGCAGAAGCCCGCCTGGTCGAAGTCTCCGACGGCGTCCCACAGCCGCTCGATCGACTCCAGCGTGCGGGCCATGGCGTGGTCGCCACCGGCGGTGTTCTCGATGAAGATCGGGACCGCGAACCCGCCCTTGTCGGCCTGGCGCTCGAACAGCTTGCGCCAGTTGGCGAATCCCTCGGCGTCGTCCTCCCCGTCACCGAGGTGACCGCCGTGGACCACGAGGCCGATGGCGCCGAGGTCGGCGGCCGCGGCGGCCTGCAGCTCGACCGCCTTGCGCGACGGCATCCGCAGCCGGTTGTTCAGGCTCGCGACGTTGATGATGTACGAGGAGTGCACGACGACGTCGATCGGTGACGACCGGATGCGGTCGGCGTCGGGATGCGGCTGCGGCTTCGGCATCTTCCGGTCCTGCGGATCGGTGACGAACATCTGCAGCAGATCGGCGCCCATGTCCTCGGCGGTCCCGATCGGGTCGGTGTCGGTGCGTACGTGTGCTCCCAATCGCATGACTCCCACGATAGGAGTAGTCCAGAGTGGAGACACCCGGCGGAGTGCACGTGGGCGCGGTGGCGGGCGAGAGGATGGTCGTGCGATGGAACGACTGAGTGGGTTGGATGCGTCGTTCCTCTATCTGGAGACGCGCTCGATGCTCATGCAGGTGGTCGGTCTGATCGAGATCGACCCCTCGACCGTCCCCGGCGGGTGGTCGTTCGACCGCATGCTGCGGGAGATGGACCGTCGCATCACCGCGATGCCGACCTTCCGCCGCAAGCTGCACGACTCCCTGTTCAACCTCGACCACCCGGTGTGGATCGAGGACCGCGCGTTCGACATCGAGCGGCACGTCCACCGGGTCGCCCTGCCGGACTCCGGCGGCGACACCGAACTCGCCGAGTTCTGCGCCCACATCGCCGGGGTCCCGCTCGATCGCAGCAAACCGCTGTGGGAGCTGTGGGTCATCGAGGGGCGTCCCCACGGGAACATCGCGATCATGTTGCGCATGCACCACGCGGGCGTCGACGGTGTCTCGGCCGCCGATCTCCTCGCGCAACTGTGTTCGCTGACCCCCGAGGACCCCGACCTCGACGAGGCGAAGGTGGGCACCTCGGCCGGCGGCGCGTCACTGCCGGCGCTGGTGGCCGACGGGCTGGTCAACTTCGCCGTCCGCCGCCCCATCTCGATCGCGCGGATGCTGCCCCAGACCGTGCGGGTCCCGTTCCAGTGGGCGAGTCGCTCCCGGTCGAACGAGGCCATGCCCACACCGTTCAGCGCGCCGCGCGTCGCGTTCAACGGCACCATCACACCGCACCGCTCGATCGGGTTCACCCAGATCTCGCTCGACGACATCAAGACGATCAAGAACCACTTCGACGTCACCATCAACGACGTGGTGATGGCCGTGGTCGCCGGTGGCCTGCGGAAGTATCTGTCCGACACCGACGACCTGCCCGACCGGCCGCTCATCGCCGCGGTCCCGGTGTCGACCCACGGCGAGGAGGACGACCGGCTCGTGGTGGCGGGGACCAACCAGGTGACCGCGATGATGATGACGCTGCCGACCGACGTCGACGACCCCGTCGCGCGGATCGAGGCCATGCGGGAGCTGTCCACGACGGCGAAGTCGCACCACAACGCGCTCGACGCATCACTGCTGCGGGGGTGGGCCCAGCTCATCCCGCCGATGACGATGGGCGCGTTGACGCGCCTGTACTCGAACTACCGTCTCGCCGACCGTCATCCGGCGGTGGTGAACGTCATCATCTCGAACGTGCCGGGCCCGTCGTTCCCGCTGTACTTCCTGGGGTCGCGGATCCGGGCGCTGTTCCCGCTCGGTCCCGTCGCCCACGGGATGGGGCTCAACGTCACCGTCATGTCGTGCGACGGTCAGATGAACTTCGGCGCCATCGCCTGCAAGGAACAGATGCCCGACGCGTGGCCGCTGATGCATGCGATGGAGAACGACGTGAAAGCGCTTCTCGCCGAATGCACGTCGTGACTCACGCCTGAGCGAGCAGCTCGGCGGCCTTCTCGCCGATCATGATCGCCGGGGCGTTGGTGTGCCCGCGGATGATCACCGGCATCACCGACGCGTCGGCGACCCGCAGTCCCTGCACACCACGCACCCGCAGGTCGGGGTCGACGACGGCGTCGTCGTCGGTGCCCATCCGACACGTGCCCACCGGGTGGTACAGCGTCTGGGTGTCGAGGTTGATCGCCGCGTCGACGAGTTCGCCGAGGGACGGGGTGCCGTCGAGAGCCGGTCGCAGGTAACGGTTCCCGACGACGTTCGACAGCGGCGCGGTCTCGAAGAGCTTCGCGCAGATCTCGACGCCGGCGGCCAGCGTCGCGCGATCGTGCCCGTCGGGATCGGTGAGATAGCGCGGGTCGATGATCGGTGCGGCGAGCGGATCGGCCGAGGCCAGACGGACCGTGCCGGCGCTGCGCGGTTGCAGCAGCACCGCCGCGATCGTGATGCCGTCCTCCTCGGGGGCGACGAGTCCCTGACCCAGGAACGGTGCGGGAACGAAGAGGATCTCGATGTCGGCGAGGCCGGAATCGTCGAGACCGGTCTGCAGGAAACCGTAGCTCTCGGCGACGTTCGAGGTGAGCATCCCCTTGCGGCGGGCGAGATAGTTGATCAGCGACTTCGGCTTCGTCGCCCGGTACAGAGTCGGTTCGTCGGTGGTGCGGGTGATGCCCGCGGCCAGGTGATCGAGCATCTTCGATCCGACGTCGGGTCGGTCGACGAGGACGTCGATGCCGTGACCGCGCAGGTGTTCGGCGTCACCGATTCCCGAATGCATCAGCAGGGCAGGGGAGTTGACCGCACCGCCGGACAGGATCACCTCGCGCTTCGCGGTGACCACGCGGGTGGTGCGGTCCTCCACGAACTCCACCCCGACCGCGCGGGTGCCCTCGAAGACCACGCGGGTGGCGTGGGCACCGGTGAGCACCGTGAGGTTGGGGCGCTTCATCGCCTCGCGCAGGTAGGCGTCGGCGGTGCTCTCCCGCGCCCCGCGGCGCTGGGTCACCACGGTCTCGGTGAACCCGTCGGGGGTGGCGACATTCGGCGGCGCCTGCTGATAGCCGAGCCGCGCGGCCGCGGCCATGCACAGGTCGTTGAGCGGACTCGGGCTGCGCTGGCGGGAGATCTCCATCGGTCCGCCGCGACCGTGGTCGGGGTCGGTCGACCACGGGGTGTTCTCGATGCGCCGGTACCACTTCACGGCCTCGGAGTACGACCACTGGTCGCCGGCGGCCGCGGCCCACGCCTCGTAATCGGCGGCGAAGCCGCGGACCCACATCATCGCGTTGAGCGAACTCGACCCTCCCAGTGTCTTGCCGCGCGGCCAGAAGATCTGGCGCTGTTTGAGTTCGGGCTGATCGGCGGTGAAGTAGTTCCAGTCCACCTCGGAGCCGAAGAGCTGCGCGAACGCGGCGGGGATGTGGATGAACTTGTCCTTGTCGGGGCCGCCGGCCTCGAGCAGGGTGACGTGGATGTCGGGGTTCTCGGTGAGGCGGGCGGCGATCACCGCCCCGGAGGACCCCGCCCCCACGATGACGTAGTCGCTGCCGGGCACCGCGGAGTCGTCCATGACGTCGATCCTATGGACGCGCGGTGTCCCGGGAGGTCGATTCCGGTGTCTGGGTGCAGACCCAGCCGCATGCCTCGACGAACACCGGGGTGAAGATGTCCGACTGCAGCACGCAACAGGCGTGTCCGGCAGCGACATCGAACCGCTGAGCGCCGGGGATGCCGTCGACGAGCAGTTGCTGGCGCGCGATCGGGATCACCCGATCTCGCGTGGTGACACACACCGCGGTCGGCACGTCGATCTCTCCGAGCCAGGGGCGCGAGTCGAACTGGCCGAGGGCGTAACCGATCTCGCCCATGTGTGACAACCGCGTCGATCGGACCTGGCGGAGTGCCCACGCGCCGTCGGACAGGCCGCGTTCGTCGAGTGCGTGCGGCCCCAGGCCGGGGACCGGTGTCGCGAAACGCTGGGCGGCGAACCGGGTGATCGCGTCGATGCGGGGACGCCCGGTGGTCGAGGAACCGAAATACGGTCCGGTCGAGGCGAGTACGAGCCCCGACACCCGATCTCGGTGACGCCGCCACGTCAGCTGGGCGGTGCCGCCGCCCATCGAGAACCCCGCCGCGACGAACCGATCGATCCCCAGGGCGTCGGCGAGGGCGACGACGTCGTCGGCGCAGTCGTCGAGTGTGAAGCGGGGCGAGCGGATCCCCCGACCGTGCCAGCGCTGATCCATCGTGATGACACGGAAGTCCGCGCGCAGGTCGTCGATCACCGAGTACCACGACAACAGGCCGGTCGTGACGACCGCGTGCAACAGGATGATCGGCGGTTTCGCGGCCTCGGCCGCGTCGATCCCACCCGCATCCGGGCCCGATGCGATGCGCGCCGAGTCGGTGACATAGGTGGCGCCCCGGTCACCGAGCTGCACCATCGTGCCGGTCGGCACGTCGGTGGTGGGGTGGGTACGGAAGAAGCGGCTCGCCCCGCCGGCGAGGCGGTCCACGATCGTCACCGCCATCAGATGCCCGGTTCCCGTCGATGGCTCATCGATCCGATGGTAGCGATCGGCCACGCGACGGGCGGCACCGTGCGCATCACGCCACGGATGACGGCGAGTGAGCACGAAGATGAATTTTCGCCGCGTCGAGGTGACGGGGCGACCAAACTCAGACAAACTGAGGTTTCCGGTCGATGAACGCCCGGCGAACTGCGGCGGAGGGTGACCGGTTGACGATTTCCGAGGCGGGCCGCGCAGAACAGTCCGAGCCGCCCCGGCCCCCGTCGGCCGACACCACCACCCCGCCCGATACCGCGGCGCCGACCACCTCTGGGCTCGACGACACACGCACGCCGTCCCGATTCCGCGATCTGCGCTTCTACCGGTGGACGGCGATCGCGGTGTGGTTCGCGGTCATGGTGTGGCAGTTCACCGAACAGGGCCTGGCGTTCGACCGCACCCGGCTGATCCTCTGGATGTGCCTGGGTCTGGCCGCGGCGAGCATCGGCCGTCGCCGCGTCATCACCGTCATCATCGACTGGTTGCCGTTCGCCGGCGTGCTCCTGCTCTACGACCTCACGCGCAACGTCGCACAGTGGATGGGGATGCCGACGCACTGGCACCTCGCGCCCGATGCCGACCACTTCCTGTTCGGCGTGAACCCCACCGTGTGGTTGCAGTCGCACATCAAGGACGCGTCGCCGCCGTGGTGGGAGGTGATCACCAGCATCGTCTACGTCTCGTACTTCGTGGTGCCCTACGTGGTCGCCGGGGTGCTGTGGCTGCGTGATCGCACCGCGTGGCGTCGGTACGCGGTCGCGTTCGTCGCCACCACGTTCCTCGCGCTGGTCGGCTACACGCTCGTGCCCGGTGCCCCGCCGTGGGCCGCGGCGCGCTGCACGGCTGAGCAGGTCGTCGACAGCCCGCGGGATCCGCCGTGCATGTACTCCGAGATCCCGCCCGCCTCCGGGGGACTCCTGGGCCCGGTGTCGCCGTCGGATCCGGGTGCGGCGCCCTACGTGGAGCGGATCTCCGCCCGCGGTTGGGACGTCCTCAACGTGCGGGCCGCGTCGACGTTGCTCACCGTCGGGCAGTCGAAGGCGAACCTCGTCGCCGCGATCCCGTCGCTGCACGCCGGACTGACGATGCTGTTGGCCCTGTTCATGTGGCCGCGGGTGCGCGCGCTCGGCCGATCTTTCTTCGTCGGGTACGCGCTGGTGATGGCGTTCACGCTCGTCTACACCGGTGAGCACTACGTCTTCGACATCCTGCTCGGCTGGGGTCTCGCCGCCGGCGTCATCGGCGCCCAACGCCTCTGGATCCGCAGGCGGTCCGGTCGCGAGACAACCCCGACATACGCCCCGGGGGTATCCTCGACACCGTGAGTCGCGTCCGAGGGATCCCGCGCCGTCGCATCGTCGCGGCCGCCCTCGGTCTCGCACTCGCCGTCGCGGTGATGCACATCTTCGTGCTCTGCGGCGGCGCACACGGCGACCGGCACACCGCAGCCGGATCGGCGGTGTCTGCGATGAGCGGGCATCACGCCGTCATGACGCCGTCGACCGACCGCACCGAACGTGTCGGCGCCTCGACACTCGACTGCACCGGTCACGACCACGGGTGTGTGTTCCTGCGCGGCGAGGTCATCGCCCTCGTCGTGATCCTCGGGGCCGTCACCCTGATCGCGCCGCTCGCGCGTCTGTCGGGTGTGTGGATCCGACGCCGGCCGTCGGTGCTGGGCCGCGCACCGCCCTGGGCCATCCCCGACCATCTCGAACTCTCGGTGATCGTCCGCTGACACGACCGCGCCCCGCCCGGTCCGATCCAGCACACACCAGGAGTACACACACATGTCCCACAACAGAATTCGTCGCGCCGTCGCCACGGTCGCGGCGCTGGCCGCCGTCGCCGTCACCGGCGTGGCCTGTGCCTCCGACGATCCGGTGTCGCACAACGCGGCCGACGTCACCTTCTCGACCGAGATGATCCCGCACCACCGACAGGCGGTCGAGATGGCCCAGATGGTGCCCGGTCGCAGCACCGATCCCGAGGTGGTGGGCCTCGCTCGGGAGATCGCCGCCGCCCAGCAACCCGAGATCGATCAGCTCAGCACCCGCCTGCGCTCGTGGGGCGAGCCGGTGCCCACCGGGACCGGCCACTCCATGCCCATGTCCGGGGACATGTCGATGAGCGGGATGATGAGCGACGCCGACATGTCGGAGCTGCGGTCGTTGTCGGGGCGGGCGTTCGACCAGCGGTGGCTGACGATGATGATCGACCACCACTCCGGCGCGATCACGATGGCGCGCACCGAGGTCGACAAGGGACTCGACGCCGACTCGATCGCGTTGGCGCGCAGCATCATCGGCAGTCAGCAGGCGGAACTGAACCGCATGCGCGCGATGCTCGCCGACTGAGGGGGCCCGGCAGCGGTGTGGTCAGCTCGCCTCGAGCTGATCTGATCCCTGCCGGCGACGGCGCCATCCACCCTCGGTGGGTGGCGCCTCGCCGAAGTGGTCGGCCTCGGCCGAGCCGTAGTACGCCACGGCGATGGCGCCGATCACCGCACCGATGAAGCCGACGATGGCGAGCCAGCCGAGGCCCGGTTCGGCCTTGTCGCCGAGGAAGAGCACCCCGATGATGCCCGGGATCGCGGTCTCACCGACGACGAGCACCGCGGTGACGCCGTTGACCGCGCCGAGCTGCAACGCGACGGTCTGCACGTAGAAGCCGACGGCGCCGGCGATGGCGATGGTCCACGCGGCCGGGTCAGTGATGAGCTCGACAGGATCGAACGAATCGATGCCGCGGAGGATGCGCACCGCGATGGCGATGACGCCGAACAGCACTCCCGCGGCCGCGCCGCCGAAGATCGCCGCGCGGGGACCGAGGCGGTACATCGCGTAGACGGCGGCGACCGCGATCACGACGGTCGCGCCGAACAGACCCCAGTGGAAGGCGAAGCTGTCGGCACCCTCGGTCTTGTGTCGCGTGGACGCGACGCCGAGCATGCACAGCGACGCGATGACCGCGCAGATCGCGATCCAGTCGCGGGTGTGGAGGCGGATGCCGAGGACCGCTGTACCGAGCAGTGCGGTGACGATGAGGTTGGCCGAGACGATGGTCTGCGACAGGAACAGGGGGAGCAGACGGGCCGCGATGGCACCGCCGCCGAAGCCGAGGACGACCAGCGCCGTGCCGACGAGGAAGGCCGGATCACGCAGGGTCGCCGCGGTCGAGGCGACCGAGGGACCGCCGGCGGAGTTGACCGCGGGATCGCCGCCGGCGTCACGGGCGGCGACCGCGGCGCGACGGGCGCCGAGTGCTCGCAGCACCGACGACAACCCGTATCCGACCGCGGCGAGCGACGCGAAGACGATGCCGATCACGAACATCGCAGCCTCCTCCACGCGCGCTATGGTGATTGTGAAATAGGCCCTCACCAGGACTTTTCCGGTCGATTTCCAACCGTTGGCTAAGCTACCATGTTCGATGTTCTGTCCTATATCTGCGGTGCAGAGTTAACGGGGTCCCATGTCTCGCCCAGGGTCCAAGCGCGTGCTCATCACGTTTGGTCGTTCCTTCCTCACGCTCGACCTCGCGCGCCTGATGGCCGCCGGAGGCCACGAGGTGACCATCGTCGACAGCATCTCCCTGCCCGTGAGCCGCTTCTCCAACGCGATCTCGGCCTTCGAGAAGGTGCCGTCGCCCACGTTCGAGCCGCGTGCCTACTGCCGCGAGCTGGCCCGCATCGTGACCGAACGCGAGATCGACCTGCTGATCCCGGTGCACGAGGAAACCGACATCATCGCGATGTTGCGTGCCGATTTCCCCGACACCTGCGAGCTGTTCCTCTCCGATTTCGAGGTCGAGAACAACCTGCACAACAAATACGAGTTCCAGCGGGTGCTCGCCGAGCGCGGTGTCCCGACGCTGAAGTTCGCACAGGTGCGGACACAAGCGGATCTCGACGCCCTCGATTTTGACACCCCGTTCGCGCTCAAGGAGTGCTACTCGCGGGGATCGCAGAAGGTCTACAAGGTCACCCCGGGCGACCTGCCCACCGACATCGAGTTCTCGCCCACCAACCCCTGGATAGCGCAGGAGTGGATGAAGGGCACGCCGTACTGCTCGTACTCGGTGTGTCGTGACGGAGAGGTGTTGGCGCACACCGTGTACCCGGTCGGCTACGCGATCGACGGACGCTCCTGCATCGCCTTCGACGCGATCGAGCACGCGGGCATCCTCGACTGGATCACCTCGTTCGTGAAACAGATGAACTTCACCGGACAGGTCGGCTTCGACTTCATCGAAGACGACGAGGGCACGCTGTTCACCATCGAGTGCAACCCGCGTGGCACCAGCGGCATCATGCTGTTCGAGCCGCACAACCGCGTCGACCGGGCGTTCACCGGCCAGACGACCGAGATGATCACCCCGGACCCGGGCACCCGCAAGATGATCGGCTTCGGGATGGGGCTCTACGGCTGGAAGAAGTCGGCACTGAAGGGCAACACGTTCCGCGGGTTCCTGCGCGACTTCCGCGCCTACGACGACGTGATCACCAACCGCCACGACCGGTTGCCCGCGTTCATGATGCCGATCGCCTACCTCGACATCGCCCGCATGTGTCTCAAGTACCGCGTCGGCCTCGCCGAGGCGTTCATGCACGACCACGAGTGGGACGGCGTCCCGATCGAGCCGTGAGTTGGCCAGGGCGCAGCCTCACCTACGGGTCGCCTCCCGCCCGCAGTTGCCGTGTTCGCACGGTCGCTCATCGTTCGCATGCCGCCGGCAGCATGCGAACGATGAGTGGGCGTGCGAGCGGTGCGTGAACGTGCGAAAAGCCGGCTCAGGCGGGGCGGTGCGCGGTGCAGAACGCGACGATGCGCGCGACGGTGTCGGTCTGACCGGTGAACAGCCCGCCGTGCGCGACGCCGTCGATCTGGGTGAACTCCGCGTTCGGCATCTGTCCCGCCGCGGCACGACACCCCTGCGGGGGGAAGAACAGGTCGTGTTCGAAGGCGAGCACCAGGGCCGGTAGATCGAAGGCCGCGAGGTGTTCAGGCAATGGCTCGTTCGCGGTGATCCACGAATACGACGCCTGCAGTTGACCTCTCATGCCTTCCGCGCTCGTCCACACCTCACCCGAGGCGCCCAGCACCTGTTCCCAGCCCACCACCGAGGCCGGATCCTGGAGCAGCGACGGTTGCAGCGTCGTCATCAACTGCTCGAAGAGCATGACGTCGGCGGGGATCTCGCCGTACTTCTCGAGCAACCCCAGTTCCATGCGGCCGACGAGTTCGCCGATCGGCGAGGGCTGCAGGCCCGCGAGCAGCACCGCGGCCCGCACCATGCCCGGCTGTCGGCGCACCAGCGCCTGCGTGGTGTAGCAGCCCATCGAATAGGCGACGACGAGCACCTGCTCGAGTCCCAGTGTCTGCACCAGACATTGGGCGTCGAACGCCAGGTCGTCGACGGCATACGGCGGCTCGGGCGCCGATGACGGCGCGACCCCGCGGGCGCAGTAGGCGATGGTCTCGAATCCCGCGGACGTCAGCGCTTCGACGACGCCGGTGTACTCCCACACCTGTGCGGGTTGGCCCAGACCGCCGACCAGCAGCACCGCCGGACCCTCGCCGGTCCGCGTGACCTCGAGGGAGACGCCGTTGCCCACATCCACGAGAGTCATTGCGAGACCTCGGTGCGCAGGTCCGACGCGCCGCTGAAGTCGATCTGCGCGGCGGCGTTGGAGACGGCGGTGACCATGCCGGTCCCGATCGGTCCGCGGGTGTCGAACAGGGTGGCGGTGCCGACCGACAGGCCGGCGTCGGTGATGTGGGTGTCGGCCTGCAGGCCGATGTACTGACCGACCGGCAGACGTGAGATCGCCACCGTCAGATCGCAGTTGATGTAACCGATGCCCTTCGATCCCCAGTTGGTCACCAGGCTCGTCGCCTCGGCAGCCATCACGGTGGTGACGAACGGCGTGTTCTCGACCCCGTCGACCACGGGGATCATCGTGGCCCACAACCGTTTGCGGCCCGCGTTCTGATGTTCGCTCATCACCGGCGTCCACCCCATGTCGTCGCTGCCGTACCAGCGGAAGCGGCTGTCGTCGGTCGGTGGGTCGAAGGGGTGCTCGGAGTGCCACTCCTCGCCCGGCGGCTCCTGCGACGGCCGCAGCGCGACGAGGGTGGCGTGAGCGACAACGGTGTCGCCCTGGGACAGTTCGACCTCCGACACCCGGATCCGGTGTCCCGATCGCACCAACCGCGTACGTGCGACGAGGGGTTCGCCACGGGCGGCCTTGAACAGGTCGATGGTGATGCGGGCCGGCACGAGCTCGGGTGAACCGTGCTCGGCCTCCACCGCATGGGCGGCCGCGGCGCACACCGCGGGCCCGTTGAGCATGTCCGGACCCCATCGACCGAAGGCGTACTTCGACGGCACGTATCGACCCTCGTCGTCGAGGGTGAACATGAAGTACCTGCGGTCCGGGGCCTTCGGGGTCGGAGAGGTCATTTGGTCACCTTGTCTGCTGTCGTGATCTCGCGGGTGCGGTACTCGGTGGCGACGACCGCGAGCGAGACGATCGCGAGCAGGACGCCGAGTCCGAACAGCACCGGGTAGGTCAGGGCGGGAACGGCCTGATGGACCAGGGCCAGCACCACCGGCGCCGCGAAGCCGAGGTAGGTCAGCGAATAGAAGACGGCGGTGAGGCCGGCGAGGTCCTTCGGTCCGGCGATGCGCCCGACCTCGGCCAGCCCAGCGACGAGTGCCATGCCGTACCCGCCGCCGAGCACCGCGCCGGCGACGAGGGCGACCCACGGGTTCAGCGTGCTCGAGGCCCAGGCACCCATGCCCATGCCGACCGCGAGGAATCCGATCGCCACCACCGAACCACGGGCCGAATCGGGTCGGTCGATGCGCCGCGCCACCGACTGGATGGCGAATCCCGACGCCAACGTCACCAACGTGATGAGCGCCGCGTAGGCGATGTCGAGGCCACCGACCTCGTCGGCGAGCAGCGTCGGCAACACCGCGTAGGCGGCCGCGGCCGACCCGAACACCCACGGCGCGACGGGCACGACGACCCGCAGGAAACGTCGGTGACCGATGGCCGGGATGCGCAGATCGTCGCGCAGGCGTCCCGGTGCCCCGGCCCGCGCCACGGTCTCCGGGGCGCGGACCACCCAGGCGGTCGCGACCACGCACAGCGCCACGTTCACGAGGTAGGGCAGCGTCGCGGGCAGAGGCGCCCACTGGGCCAGCACGCCGGCCATCGCGGCGCCGATGCCGAGCCCCGCGGTGAGGCTCATCGCCGAGCGGCGGGCCCCGCGACTACCCGAGGCGTCGGTCTCGAACGGGGGTGACGAGAGCTCCTTGATCCAGCTGCTGCCCACGGCCATCGCCAACCCCAGTGCGATCCCGCTGCCGATGCGTCCGATCACCAGCAGGGCCACGTGGTCGGCGCCGAGCCCGAGGATGATCGACCCGATCGCGGCCACCGCCGGGGCCGGGCGCATCAACCGCGCACGTCCGAACCGATCCGACAGCGGGCCGCCGATGAGCAGTGCGGGCACGATGCCGAGCACGTAGGCGAACAGCAGCGCGTCGACCACCGGGCCGGACAGTCCGTGGTCGCTCTTGTACATCACCAGCAGCGGGGTGAACTCGTTCCCGCCCCACGCGATCGCGAACATCGCCGCCGCGACACCCCACCACCGGCCGGTCACACCACGGGCGGCCGAGGGGTCGGCGACGGTCACCTGCGGCGAGGCGGCGGGGGTGTCGGACATGTCGTTCATCGAACCACCCCGCCACCCGGGGCCGTCGCACCCGGTCAGGCCAGTGGTGAGACCAGACTCATCGACGACGCGACGCCCAGGGCGACGGCTGCGGCGGCGAGGTCGACACGGTTGCGCAGGGTGTCGAAGCAGAGGTCCTGGCGCTGTGTCACCGCGGCCCCCAGCAGGGTCAGGGCCTGCTCGCGATCGCCGAGGGTCCACAGGGCGTCGGCGGTGGTCAGGTACAGCTCGGCGGCCGGGTCGGCCTTGTCGAGGTGGACCAGCGCCCAGGCGTAGAACTTCGCGGCGTCGACGGTGTCGCAGTCGCCGGGGCCGTGCGTGCGTCGGTACTTGCCGTACAGCTCGCGGCACAGTGGTTCGGAATCCGACCATCGCTGCAGGTGACACATGCAGCGGACGGCGTCGTGCAGGTTTGCGAGGTAGTGCACCGAGTACGGACCGTCGCGGCGCGACCGCATCTCGCGGAGCACGCTGAACTCGGCGAGGGCACGCGTGTAGTCGCCGGCCGCCAGTGCGGCGGTCGCCTCCTCCTGCAACTCGTCGATCACCCGATCATGATGACCCACGCCACGGCGGCGACACCGGCGTTTGGCCGCATACAGTTGCGGCCGTGAACCAGCCGCAACCGCACACCCACACGCATTCCCCGGCCGCGATCGCGGTGCAGATGCGTCCGATGGCGGCCCGCATCGTCGTCGGGGTGCTCGTCGCCGTCGCGGTGGCCGTCGCGATCGGGGCCGTGGTGCTGTGGCCGTCGCAGCGGCAGCACCAGGTCCCGATCCAGTTCCAGTCGGCCGCGGCGAACGGCCAGCTCGAGACCGCGACCGGCACCGTGATCGCGCAGGCGCGTGCGCAGTGCCTCAACCGCGCGTCGGGGTCGGTGTTCGGCGGTGCCGCCGACGTCACCCCCGTCGCCGACGGCCCCTGCATCGAGAGCACCGTCGCGATCACCTCCGGTAAGGACGCCGACGCCAACACGCTCATCGAGGTACCGACGAACCGGGCGCAGTCGGGCACCGCGCCGGGTGCGGTCACCCAGAACCTGTCCGCCGACCAGCTCAGCCGACCCCAGCCGGGACAGCCCGACCTCAAGGTCGGCGACAAGATCCGGCTCGCCGTGGCGCCGGGCAACAACGGGGCGACGACCTACGGGTTCTACGACTACAGCCGAGGTACGTCGACGATCGTGTGGGCGTTGCTGTTCGTCGTGGCGATCGTGCTGGTCGCGTCGTGGCGCGGCCTGCGATCGGTGATCGGGTTGGTGGTCGCGTTCGCGGTGCTGCTCGGCTTCACGCTCCCGGCGATCCTCGACGGGAAATCGCCGGTGGCCGTGGCCATCACGTCGTCGGCGGCGATCCTGCTGGTGGTCATCTATCTCGCGCACGGGGTGAGTCTGCGCACCAGCGCCGCGCTGTTGGGGACACTGTCGTCGTTGGCGGTGGCCGCGGTGTTGTCGTACGTGTCGATCCACACGATGAACATCACGGGTCTGTCCGGCGAGCAGACCACGAACCTGCAGGTGTACCAGAACGGCATCTCCACCCAGGGGATCCTGTTGGCGGGCTTCATCATCGGCGCGTTGGGCGTGCTCAACGACGTCACCATCACCCAGGCGTCGGCGGTGTTCGAACTCGCGGCGGGCGGCCGCAGCCGACGGGCCACGTTCGCCGCGGCCATGCGTGTGGGCCGCGACCACATCGCCAGCACCGTCTACACGCTCGTGTTCGCCTACGCGGGCAGTGCACTGCCGCTGCTGTTGCTGTTCTCCGTGGCCGGGCAGTCGTTCTCGAACCTCGTCACCACCGACACCGTCGCCGTCGAGCTGGGGCGGTCGTTTGTCGGTGGTATCGCGATCGCGTTGTCGGTGCCGCTCACCACGGCCATCGCCGTCGCGCTCGTGCACCGACACGAACGGCCCGACAACGTCCGCACCGGCGAACCGCATGTCCCGATCCATCCCGGTCACCGCGACGAGAAGCCGGGCAGGCACTCGCGGAGCGACTGATCCGTCCGGGCCGTCAGTTCGCGGTGACCGCGATCCCGATGGTCGAGCTCTTGCCCTTGAACAGGCTGCTGGCGGTGGTGGCGAAGCGACCGACCAGTCCGTACTTGCGGTTGATCGCGTCGCGGGTGCGCGCGGTGCCGGCCTCGTCGAGGACGCGGGCGGTGGCCTCCATGGTGGGGCCGACGTTCTTGCCGGCGCGGTCGCAGGTCGCGAGCAGGACCCGTGGGGTGTTGCGGATCCGCTTGACCTTCCACGACGACGCCTGCGTCCACATCAGCAGCTCACCCTGATCGAGCGCGGCCCAGATCGGCAACGGCTTGGCGTCGCCGGCCTTGGTGAACGTGGTGAGTTGGACGTACTTGGCGGTGCCGATGTCGCCGAACGGGTTCGCGCCGCCGCTGCTCATCACCGGTACCTACTTCTTCTCGAGCGTGGACTCTTTGTGCGCGGCCTTCGCGCCGCTCTTGTCCGACTCGACGATCCAGTAGGGCTCGTCGTCACTGGCCTTGAACTTCTGGCCGTCGAACTCGAATTCCTTCGTGCGCTTCTCGACGGCTTTCCCATGGGTCGGGCCCTGCGGGGTGTTCCAGGAAACCGCGTCGCCCTTGCTGATCGACATGGTCTCGAGGTTACCCGCAGGGCCCGTGGAGGAACCGTGCGTTGGTCCGCTGACGTCAGGCGGGAGCCTTCGTGATCGACACCGCCTCGGTCTTCTCGAAGTCGTGTGAGTCGACCATGTTCAGTTCGTCGAAGGGATCGTTGCCGTCGAGCACCGACTTCACCTTGGCGTTGTCGATCGTCTTGGTCCAGGTGCCGACCAGCAGCGTGGCGACGGCATTGCCGGAGAAGTTGGTGACCGCGCGGGCCTCCGACATGAACCGGTCGATGCCGACGATGAGTCCCAGTCCGTCGAGCAGCTCGGGGCGGTGGCTCTGCAGGCCGCCGGCGAGCGTGGCCAGTCCGGCGCCGGAGACGCCGGCCGCACCCTTCGAGGCGATGATCATGAACACCAGCAGGCTGATCTGCTCGCCCAGGCTCAACGGGTTGCCCATCGCCTCGGCGACGAACAGCGACGCCATCGTCAAATAGATCGCGGTGCCGTCGAGGTTGAACGAGTAGCCGGTCGGGACGACCACACCGACGGTCGACTTCTGCACCCCGAGGTGCTCCATCTTCGCGATCAGTCGCGGCAGGGCCGACTCCGACGACGAGGTGGCCACGATCAGCAGGTACTCCCGCGCCAGGTAGCGGACCAGCTTGAAGATCGAGACGCCCGCGATGAAACGCAGCATCGTGCCGAGGATGCCGAACACGAACACCAGGCAGGTCAGGTAGAAGGCCACCATCAGCATCAGCAGGTGGGTCACCGCACTCCAGCCGGTCTGACCGACCACGTTGGCGATCGCGCCGAACGCGCCGATCGGGGCGAGCCACAGCACCATCGAGAGCACCTTGAAGATGACCTTCTGGATGCTGGCGACACCGCGCAACACCGGCTCACCCTGGGTGCCGAGGGCCTGGATGGCGAAGCCGACGAGCAGGGCGACGAAGAGCGTCTGCAGCACGCTGCCCGCGGTCAGCGACGACACGAGGGTGTCGGGGATGATGCCCTGGATGAAGTCGAGGGTGCCGCCGGACTCATGCGCCTTCTCGGCGAGATCGGCGCCCTTGCCCGCGACCTCGGGGGTGATGTTCAGTCCGTTGCCGGGCTGGATCAGGTTGCCGACCACCAGGCCGATACCGAGTGCCGCGGTGGACATCCCGAGGAAATAGGTGAAGGCGAGCCCGCCGACCTTGCCGACGGTCGCGGCCTTGCGGACCGAGCCGATGCCCAACACGATCGTGCAGAAGATGACCGGCGAGATCATCATCTTGATGAGGTCGATGAACATCGTGCCGAGCACGCCGAGTTCCTTGCCGAAGCTCGGGGCCGCGATGCCGACCGCGACACCGGCGACGACGGCCACGATGACCGCGATGTAGAGCCAGTGCGTGCGATCGCGCTTGGGCTTCGTCGCGGTGTCCGCCGGCGGATCGGGGATCGTCGGGGGTCGGTCGTCGGTCGTGGTCATGGGATCCTCCAGGTGGTGATGTCCTCCGGTGGCGCCGGAAGGGGTCTGTGAGGATCATGGACCGTCGATGTGACTGGCGTCACGATTAGTTTCATTACGTTCAGGGCGGAAGGCGGGGTGGCGGTGAGACGGCTGGTGCCCCGCACGCTCGCCGGGCAGGCGTTCCTCCTGCAGGTCGTCGCGATCCTGGTGCTCGTCATCGTCGCGGGGTCGTTGGCCGCCTACGACGCCCGCCGTGACTCCGAACGGTCGGCCCGCGACCAGGTCGTGGCCATCGCCGTCGCCCTCGCCGACTCGTCCTCGACGGCCGAGGCCATCACCTCCGGCTCGGCCACCGCGCGTCTGCAACCAGTCACCGAGGCGGTGCGCGCCGACACCGACATCGCGTTCATCACCATCATGGCTCCCGACCGGACCCGCTTCACCCACACCGATCCGGCACGTATCGGTGGGAAGTTCGTCGGCACCATCGGTCCCGCGCTGGCGGGCCGGGTGTTCACCGAGACCTACACCGGCACACTCGGACCTTCCATCCGAGCGGTCGCCCCGGTCCGCGCGTCCGACGGGCGGATCGTCGGGTTGGTGTCGGCGGGCATCACGCTGTCCGGGCTCGCCGACCGCTGGCTCGGGCAGTTGCCGATGATCGCGGTCGTCACCGTGATCGCGTTGCTGCTGTCGGTGGCCGGCACCTGGGCGGTACGCCGACGCCTGCTCCGCCAGACCCGTGGCCTGAGGCCCGAGGAGTTGCGCGTGATGTACGAGCACCACGACGCCGTGCTGCACGCGGTCCGGGAGGGACTGATCGTCATCGACGACGGACGGGTCGCGCTCGTCAACGACGAGGCCCGCCGCCTCCTCGATCTCGGCGACGGCCCGGTCGCACTCGAGCGCCTCCCCGAATTCGCCGGTAACGCAGAGGAATTACGCGACGTGCTGTACCTCGCGGGAGATCGTGTGCTGGTGGTGAACCGCTCCGGGGTGAGCGGGTCCGACGATCGCGACGGCCAGGGTGCGGCGGCCGCGACGAGTGCGGTGATCACCCTGCGGGATCGCACCGAACTGCAGGGCGCGATGGGTGAGCTCGACTCGATGCGGTCGTTCGCCGAGTCGCTGCGCAGCCAGGCGCACGAGTCGGCGAACCGCCTGCACACCGTGGTCGGACTCGTCGAGATGGGCCGCGGCGACGAGGCGGTGCGATTCGCGACCACCGAACTCGAACTGTCCCAACACCTCGTCGACCGGTTGACCGCCGCGGTCGGCGAACCCGCGCTCGTCGCCCTGCTGCTCGGCAAGAGCGCGCAGGCGAACGAACGCGGGATCGAGCTCACCGTGACCGATGAGACAAACCTGTCTCCGACAGGGGATTCTCTGCTCGACACCGACTCGGTGCTCAGCAGCACCGAACTGGTCACGGTCGTGGGCAATCTGATCGACAATGCACTCGATGCCTGTGATCGCGACGACCCGTGGGTGGAGGTGACCGTGCACGAGGACTCCTCGGGTCTGTTGATCCGCGTCGCCGACAGCGGGCCGGGCATGGACGCCGAGGAGTTCGCCCGTGCGCGCCGCCGCGGGTACTCCACCAAGACCGCCGTCGAGGGCGCGCTCGACCCCGGACGCGGTCTGGGGCTGGCGCTGGTGTCGCAGACGGTGGAGCGCCACGGCGGCACGATCACCGCAGAGGTCACCTACGGCTCGGTCGTCATCGTGACGGTTCCCCGCACGGCGGGATCGTGAGGCGGTGTCCCCGTGACGACGTCCCCGACCGCCGCCATGATCCCGTGCCGGAGGCGCGCCCTATGATCCCGTGCCGGAGGCGCGCCCCATGATCACCGTTCTCATCGTGGAGGACGAGCCGTTGATCGCCCAGGCGCACGAGGAGTACGTGGGCCGCATACCCGGGTTCCAGGTCGTCGGGATGGCGGGCACCGCGCAGGCCGCGTTGCGGATCGTGGCCGGCCGCGCCGCCGACGGCGATCCGGTCGACGTGGTGCTCCTCGACATCGGACTCCCCGACGCCAGCGGTATCGAACTGGCGTCGGCGCTGTCGGGTCAGCGTCCCGAGCCCGACATCATCGCGATCACCTCCGAGCGCGATCTGTCGGTCGTGCGATCGGCCGTCGCGCACGGCGTGCTGCTCTATCTGCTCAAGCCGTTCACGTTCGCGGCGTTCCGCGACAAGCTCGAGCGCTACCGCGACTATCGCGAGGCGTTGCCCGCGGGCACCGACGCGGCGGGACAGGCCGAGGTCGACCGCGCGATGGCGGTGCTGAGGGGATCCGACGAGAAGGCCGCCGCGCCGGCCGGGGCGTCGGCGCACACCACCGAACAGATCGCGCGACACATCCGCGACAGCGAGGCCGGCCTCACCGCCGGTGAGGTGGCCGCTGCGGCCGGGGTGTCGAGGGTGACGGCGTGGCGATACCTGGAGCGGTTGGCCGACGATCGGGTGCTCGACCGGACCACCGAATACGGCCGCGCCGGGCGCCCACAGGTGCGCTACACCTGGCCCGTCCGCGGACCTGGCTCGCGAACGCAGTGAAGTCGCTAGCCTGACACCCATGACTCCCGCGGTTGCGATGATCGACCTCAATTCCGGTACGTCCATCCCACAACTGGGTCTCGGTGTGTGGCAGGCGGAGAACGACGAGACCGAGCGCGCGGTGGCCCACGCGCTCGATGCGGCGGGCTACCGACACATCGACACCGCCGCCGCCTACGGCAACGAGGAGGGCGTCGGCCGCGGTATCGCCGCATCCGGTGTGGCACGCGAGGACGTCTTCCTCACCACGAAGCTGTGGAACGCCGACCAGGGATACGAGTCGGCGATCGCCGCGTGCGACACCAGCCTGGGCAAGCTCGGCGTCGAGTACGTCGACCTCTACCTCGTGCACTGGCCGCTGCTCGACAGCGACCGTATGAAGCGCACCTGGGAGGCGATGGAGGCCATCGCCGAATCGGGCAAGGCGAAGGCGATCGGCGTCTGCAACTTCGAGCCCCACCACCTCGACACGATCTGCGGCCACGGGGAGACGGTGCCCGCGGTCGATCAGGTGGAGCTGCACCCGCACCTGCCGCAGAACGATCTGCGGGCGTTCGCCGTCGACCGGGAGATCGCGGTCGAGTCGTGGAGCCCGCTCGGCGGCACCAGCAATTCGGGGTGGGGCCGCGCCTCGAAGCCGAACACCCTGCTCGATGACCCGATCCTGGCCGGTATCGGCGAGAAGCACGGCAAGTCGATCGCGCAGGTCATCATCCGGTGGCATCTGAGCAACGGGTTGATCGTGATCCCCAAATCGGTTCATGAGAAACGCATCTCGCAGAACATCGACGTGTTCGACTTCGATCTCGACGCAGACGACATCCTGGAGATCTCGCGGCTGGCCGATCCGAACGGCCGCGTCGGGGCGCATCCCGACGAGATGAACATCGGCGCTCCGGAATAGTCTGCGCTCATGTTCTCCAAGGTGTTGGTGGCCAATCGCGGCGAGATCGCGATCCGGGCGTTCCGAGCCGCCTATGAGCTCGGGGTGGCGACGGTCGCGGTGTACCCGTTCGAGGACCGCAACTCGGTGCATCGCACGAAGGCCGACGAGTCGTATCAGATCGGTACCGAGGGCCACCCCGTCCGGACGTACCTGTCGGTCGACGAGATCGTCGACGCGGCCCGGCGCACCGGTGCCGACGCGATCTACCCGGGCTACGGATTCCTCTCGGAGAACCCCGATCTCGCCGGTGCGTGCGCCGATGCGGGCATCACCTTCGTGGGTCCCTCGGCCGATGTCCTGGAGCTGACGGGCAACAAGGCGCGGGCGATCGCGGCGGCGAAGGCGGCGGGCCTACCGGTGCTGGCGTCGTCGGAGCCGTCGACCGATGTCGACGAACTGCTCACTGCCGCAGAGTCGATGACGTTCCCGGTGTTCGTCAAGGCCGTGGCCGGTGGCGGTGGTCGCGGCATGCGGCGGGTCAGCGACCCCGACGCGCTTCGGGAGGCGATCGAGGCCGCGGCCCGCGAGGCGGAATCGGCGTTCGGCGATGCGACGGTGTTCCTCGAGCAGGCGGTCATCGAGCCCCGTCACATCGAGGTGCAGATCCTCGCCGACACCCAGGGCAACGTGATGCACCTGTTCGAGCGGGACTGCTCGGTGCAGCGTCGTCACCAGAAGGTCATCGAGCTCGCACCCGCCCCGAACATCGATCCCGCTCTGCGCGAGCGGATCTGTGCCGACGCGGTCGCGTTCGCCAAACAGATCAACTACTCGTGCGCCGGCACCGTGGAGTTCCTCGTCGACCGTGAGGGTCGCCACGTGTTCATCGAGATGAACCCCCGGATCCAGGTGGAGCACACGGTGACCGAGGAGATCACCGACGTCGACCTCGTGCAGTCGCAGCTGCGGATCGCGGCGGGGGAGTCGCTGGCCGATCTCGGACTGCGCCAGGAGGACATGGTGATCCGCGGTGCGGCGATGCAGTGCCGCATCACCACCGAGGACCCGGCCAACGGGTTCCGCCCCGACACCGGCCGCATCACCGCCTACCGCACCCCCGGTGGTGCGGGCATCCGCCTCGACGGGGGCACCACCCTCGGTGCCGAGGTCTCGGCGTACTTCGACTCGATGCTGGTGAAGCTGACCTGTCGCGGCCGGACGTTCGAGGGTGCGGTGGCGCGAGCGCAGCGGGCGTTGGCGGAGTTCCGGATCCGCGGTGTGTCGACGAACATCCCGTTCCTGCAGAGCGTCCTCGACGACCCGGACTTCCGGGCGGGCAAGGTGACGACGTCGTTCATCGAGGAGCGCCCGTCTCTGCTGACGGCGCACGCCTCGAGCGACCGCGGGACGAAGATCCTGACCTACCTCGCCGACGTGACGGTGAACAAGCCGCACGGTGAGCGGCCGTCGGCGGTGTACCCGAAGGACAAGCTGCCCGACATCGACCTGAGTGTCCCGCCGCCGTCGGGGAGCAAGCAGCGGCTCACCGAGCTCGGGCCGGAGGGTTTCGCGCGTGCGTTGCGCGAGCAGTCGGCGTTGGCGGTCACCGACACCACGTTCCGGGACGCGCATCAATCGCTGCTCGCGACGCGGGTGCGCACCACCGGGCTGCTGGGTGTGGCCGGGCACGTCGCACGCCTCACCCCGGAGTTGTTGTCGATCGAGGCGTGGGGGGGCGCGACCTACGATGTGGCACTGCGGTTCCTGCACGAGGATCCGTGGGAGCGGCTCGCGGCGTTGCGGGAGGCCGTGCCGAACATCTGTCTGCAGATGCTGCTGCGTGGCCGCAACACCGTCGGATACACGCCGTACCCCGACACCGTCGCGTCGGCGTTCGTCTCCGAGGCCGCGGCGACCGGCGTCGACATCTTCCGGATCTTCGACGCGCTCAACAACATCGAGCAGATGCGACCCGCGATCGACGCGGTGCGCGAGACCGGGACCGCGGTCGCCGAGGTCGCCATGAGCTACACCGGCGATCTCGCGAACCCGAACGAGGACCTCTACACCCTCGACTACTACCTGCGCCTGGCCGAGCAGGCCGTCGAGGCCGGCGCCCACATTCTGGCGATCAAGGACATGGCCGGGCTGCTGCGCGCCCCCGCCGCGACGACCCTGGTGTCGGCGTTGCGATCTCGCTTCGACCTGCCGGTCCACGTGCACACCCACGACACCCCCGGCGGCCAGCTCGCGACCTACCTCGCGGCATGGCAGGCCGGCGCCGACGCGGTCGACGGCGCGAGTGCGGCGATGGCCGGCACCACGTCGCAGCCGGCGTTGTCGGCGATCGTCGCCGCCGCGGCGCACACCGACCGCGACACCGGCCTGAACCTGGCAGGAGTCTGCGACCTCGAGCCGTACTGGGAGGCGCTGCGAAAGGTGTACGCGCCGTTCGAATCCGGACTGCCGTCACCGACCGGGCGCGTGTACACCCACGAGATCCCCGGCGGCCAGTTGTCGAACCTGCGCCAGCAGGCCATCGCGTTGGGTCTCGGCGACAAGTTCGAGCTCGTCGAATCGGCCTACGCCGACGCCGACCGCCTGCTGGGTCGCGTCATCAAGGTGACGCCGTCGTCGAAGGTGGTGGGCGACCTCGCGCTGCACCTCGTCGGTGCCGGGGTGTCGGTCGACGAGTTCGCCGCCGACCCGGGACGTTTCGACATCCCCGACTCCGTGATCGGTTTCCTGCGTGGCGAACTCGGTACGCCTGCCGGTGGTTGGCCCGAACCGTTCCGCACCAAGGCACTCGAGGGCCGCGGCAAGGCCCGCGCGGTGGTGGAGCTCTCCGAGCACGACCAGCAACTGCTCGGCGCCGACTCGACCGGCCGCCGCGCCACGTTGAACCGACTCCTGTTCCCCGGCCCGACGTCGGAGTTCCTCGCCCACCGCGAGCAGTACGGCGACACCTCGTCGCTGTCGGCGAACCAGTTCTTCTACGGCCTGCGCCAGGGCGAGGAGCACCGCGTCTCGCTGGAGCGCGGCGTCGAGTTGCTCATCGGGTTGGAGGCGATCTCCGAACCCGACGAGGCCGGTATGCGCACGGTGATGTGCATCCTCAACGGCCAGTTGCGACCGGTGTCGGTGCGCGATCGTTCGATCACCGCCGACGTCCCGACGCTGGAGAAGGCCGATCGCACCGACCCGTCGCATGTCGCGGCACCGTTCTCCGGTGTGGTCACCCTGGTGGTGGGCGAGGGCGACAGCGTCGAGGCCGGCGCCACCATCGCGACCATCGAGGCCATGAAGATGGAGGCCGCGATCACCGCGCCCCGGGCCGGCACGGTCACCCGTGTCGCAATCAGTGGGGTCACCCAGGTCGAGGGCGGTGACCTCATCGCCGTCGTCGCCGTCGGTGATCGCGCCGACGTCTGACTCCTCTCGACCCAACCCCGCCAGTTGGGCACGTAACGACCGCAGTTGGGCACGTAACGACCGCAGTTGGGCACGTAACGACCGCAGTTGGGCACGTAACGACCGCAGTTGGGCACCTGAGGACCGCAGTTGGGCACGTAACGACCGCGGTTGGGCACGTAGTGACGCGCCGAAGCTGACGACGTCCGGCGATATGGTGGTGCCATGACGACGCCGATCACCACGCCGCACTTCCCCGACCAGATCCGCAACGCCGTGCGCGCCGGACTCATCTCGACGTCGGTGCTCGGCATCGTCCTCGGTGTGATCGCGCTCGTGTGGCCCGGACCGACCCTGGTGGTCGTCGCGGTGCTGTTCGGCATCTCGCTCATCCTGACCGGGGCCTACCGGTTGTCGATCGCGTTCTCGGCCAAGGGGTTGCCGACCGGACTGCGCGTCGTGTTCGGCGTCATCGGCGCGATCATCCTCGTCGCCGGTGTGCTCTGTCTCTTCGATCCGGCCGAGTCACTCGTGTTGCTCGCGATCGTGATCGGCGTCGGCTGGATCTTCCAGGGCGTGCACGACCTGATGTCGGACCGGGCGGGCACCCACAATGTGCCCCGCTGGGTCCTGGTGCTCTCGGGCATCGTGTCGATCATCGCCGGCGTCGTCGTGATCACCCTGCCGGGCTTCGCCATCAGCACGTTCATCACCTTCGGCGCGATCCTGCTGATCATCGTCAGCGTCGTGAACCTCCTGACGCTGCCGCGCAAGGTCTGACGTTCCGCCCGCCCAACCGCGGTCTTCAGGTGCCCAACTGCGGGCGTTACGTGCCCAACTGCGGTCGTTAGGTGCCCAACTGCGGGCGTTACGTGCCCAACTGGGGTCAGGGGTGCAGGGCGGCCCAGACGCGGGCGGGGTTCATCGGGAGTTCGTGGACGCGGACCCCGATGGCGTCGCGGATCGCGTTGGCCAACGCCGGGGCCACCGGGTTGTACGGCGACTCGCTCATCGATTTCGCGCCCGAGGGACCCAATCGGTCGTACGTGTCGGCGAAGTACACCTCGGTCTCGGGGGCATCCGACAGCCGCGGGATGTGATAGTTCCGGAACACGCGCGTGGTCACGACACCGTCGTCGAGGAGCATCTGCTCGAACATCGCCGAGCCGATCGCCTGCGTCGCACCGCCTTCCACCTGACCCCGACACTGCGCGGGGTTGAGCACGACACCGGCGTCGGCGGACTGGATCGACTGCAGTATCCGCACGCGGCCTGTCGGGAGGTGCACCGCCACCCGGAAGGCGTGCACGTTGAACGCGACCGACCGCGGCGTGCCCTCGTGCCGCCCGGTGGCCGAGAGACCACCGGTCGCGCGTCCGACCGCGACGGGATCGTCGGCGTCGACGCCGTTGTCGCGCGCGGCGGCGACCACCGCGGCACGCAGATCCACACACGCCCGCTGCAGTGCGGCACCGGCGACGACCGTCCCCGCCGAACCGAACGCGCCGGTGTCGTAGGTGACGACGTCGGTGTCGCCCTGGCGCACGACGATCGACTCGGGCAGGACCCCGAGGGCGTCGGCGGCGATCTGCGTGTGCACCGTGGTCGTGCCGTTGCCGAACTCAGCGGTTCCGACCGACACCACATACCGCCCGTCGACGATGAGGTCGGCACGCACATCGGCGAAGTGGCCACGAGGCGGGATGGTGGCGATCATCGCCGGCGCCATCCCCGATCCGATACGCCACTCGGGGTCGTCCTCGAGTTCCGCCCCGTTGCGTGCCGGGTCGGTGGCACCGGCGGCCAGCGCCTCCTGGGCGAGATCGAGGCACTGGTCGAGGCCGTAGCTACCGAACTCGAGGTCGCTCTCCTCGACCTCCCAGGTCACGAAGTCGTCGCCGGGCACCACCACGTTGCGCCGTCGGAAGTCGAAGGGATCGACACCCAGCTCGCGGGCGAGGTCGTCGAGCGCCGATTCGATCCCGAACACCACCTGGCCGAGGCCGTACCCGCGGAAGGCGCCCGAGGGGAGGTTGTTGGTGTAGGCGCACTGCGCGTCGACGCGCTTGTTCGCGCTGCGATACAGCGCCATCGACTCACTGCACCCGTGGAACATGACTCCGGGACTGTGATTTCCGTAGGCGCCCGCATCCGACACGACATCGATCGCGAGAGCGGTCAGCGTGCCGCTCGCGTCGGCCGCGGCGGTGACCTTCACCCGCATCGGGTGGCGACAGGGGGCCATCGTGAACTGATCGGTGCGCGTCATCTCGTACACGACGGGCCGCCCGGTGCGCAGAACGGCCAGCAGCACGAGGTCCTCGGTGATGAGTTCCTGCTTCGCGCCGAAGGCGCCGCCGATCCGAGGCGCGTACACACGTACCCGGTCCGGCGACAGACCGAAGATGTGGCACAGCTCGAGGCGCACCAGGAACGGCACCTGCGAGCTGGAACGGATGACGTAGCGACCATCCTCGTCAAGACTGCCCACGGTGCCGTGGGTCTCGAGATGGGCGTGCTGCACGCGCGCGGTCTGCCACACCCCGTGTACCGCCGCGCCACCCGAGACGCGGGCGTCGGCGACCGCGGCGTCGACGTCACCGACCTCACCGTGCAGATCGGCGACGAGATTGCGGGTCGGATCGGCGATCCGCGATGCGGGTCCGTCCTTGTCCCCGTGCACCGTCGGTGCCCCCTCGGTGAGCGCCTGCACCGGGTCGAAGACCGCGGGCAGGACCTCGTAGGCGACGTCGACGAGTTCGACTGCGCGCCGTGCGGTGTCGAGGTCGTCGGCGACCACCGCCGCGACCCGCTGCCCGACGAATCGCAGGCGGGTGTCGAAGACGCGACTGTCGTCGGGATCGTCGACACGCTCCCGGTGACGCGCGGTGGAGAACGCGACACCCGGATCGTCGTGGTGGGTGAGGACCGCACGGACTCCGGGCAGCGCCTGTGCGCGGGTGATGTCGATGGCGGTGATCACGGCGTGCGGGTGCGGACTGCCCAGGACCGCGACGTGTCCGGCGTCGGTGGGGATCTCGTCCATGGTGTAGTGCTCGGCGCCCGTGGTGATCGCGGGGCCCGCGGGTGCCGGCGCCGATCGTGGGTCACGTGTTGCGTCGGGTGCGGCATCGGCGATCGCGGCGCGGATGGGCCGATACCCCGTGCAGCGACACAGGTTCCCCTTGAGCGACGACTCGAGATCGTCGATGTCGGCGGCATCGAAGGTGGATGCGGTGACGATCATCCCGGCGGTGCAGAAGCCGCACTGGAAGCCGCCGGCGCCGACGAACCGCTCCTGCAGCGGATGGGGCTCCTCGGCGGTGCCGAGTCCGGCGACGGTGGTGATCTCGGCGCCGGTGGCGCGGAACGCCGGGACGAGGCAGGAGTGCTGCACCCGCCCGTCGACGATGACCGAGCACGCCCCGCAGTCGCCCGAATCGCATCCCTTCTTCACCTCGACGTTGCCGTGTTCGCGCAGGTAGGTGCGCAGGCACTGACCGGGCCGCGGCGCGGTGGTGACGTCGATCCCGTTGACCCTCATGCGATCACGTCCCGCACGGCCTGGGCGACGAGGTACTCGACGACCGCGATGCGCCACCGGGCGGTGCCGTGGGCATCGGTGTGGAAATGCTCCGGTGGGATCGCGCGGAGCACGTCGCGCGCCACCTGCTCGGGATCGGTGGAGGCGACGGTGATCACCTCGGGGGCGACCGTGGCCGCGGTGACCGTCACGACCACAGACTCGCCGTCGGAGCGCGCCACCACGACCGCACCGCTGCGGCCGAGGTGCGCGTAGGAGGCCTTCCGCAACGACACCCGCTGCGTGAGAGCCGCGGTGGGCAGGTGGATGGAGCGGAGCACGTCACCCACGCCGAGGGAGTTCTCCGCGTTGCCGACCACGACGTCGGTGGTCGTGAGCAGTGCGTCGGTGCCGTCGGCCCGCCAGATCAGCAGGCGGGCGTCGAGAGCGGCGCACATCGCGGTCATCGCACCGGCGGGGAGGGCGAGACAGACGTTGCCGCCCACGGTCGCCGAGTACCAGATCTTGTACGACGCCAGCAGGGCGCGCGCTGCGGCATCGAACAGCGGTGTGGCAATCCAGGTTCGGGGGAGATCGGCGTGGATGAGGGTGTCGATGGTGCACGTCGCGGCGATCTCGAGACCGTCGTCGCGCACGACGAGGTCGGGCCAGTCCAGGGCGGCGAGGTCGATCAACCGAGTCATCCCCGGATTCGGTTCGCTCATCAACGAGGTGCCGCCGGCCAACACGCCGTCGGTGTCGACGATCCCGGTGAGGTCGGCGCGCGTGCGTGGCGCCAGGACCTCGGTCACCCAGTGCTGGTCCATCAGCCCGTCACCGATCGGCCCTGGCCAGCAGGTGTCGATGCGCCCACGCCACATCGCGGGCGACCGTCTCGGCATCGACGGTGGTGCAGTGTCCGTCGGCGACGACGACGCGTCCGTCGACCCAGGAGCGGCGGATCGGTGGCTGCGCGCCGAGGACGAGGGCCGCGACCGGATCGTCGATCCCGCTGTGGGCCAGCGTGGTCAGGTCCCACAGGACCAGATCGGCGAGTTTCCCGGTTTCGATCGACCCGAGCTCGGCGTCGCGTCCGAGCACCCGCGCGCCGCCCATGGTGGCCAGGCGCAATGACTGTCGTGTGGTGAGCGCGGTGGGTCCACCGACCGCCCGGGCCATCATCACCGCCATGTGTGCCTCCTCGAGCATCCGACACGACTCGTTCGATGCGGCGCCGTCCACACCGAGCCCCACGGGCACACCGGCCGCAACGAGATCGCGCGTACGTGCGACACCGGCGCCGAGTCGTGCATTCGAGGTGGGGCAGTGTGCGATCGCCGTCCCGGTGCGTGCGAGGTCGGCGATCGCGTCGTCGGTGAAGTGCACCCCGTGGGCGAACCACACGTCGTCGCCGAGCCAGTCCAGTCGTTCCATGTACTGCAGGGGAGTGCAACCGAAACGCTCAGCGCAGAAGGCGGTCTCGTCCTCGGTCTCGGCGAGGTGGGTGTGCAGACGCACCCCGAGGTCGCGGGCGAGCGCCGCCGAGGCGACCAGGAGATCCGATGTGACCGAAAAGGGAGAGCACGGAGCGAGGCCGATGCGCAGCATCGCATCCGGCGAGGGGTCGTGCCAGCGGGAGACGGCATCGGCACTCGCGGTGAGGATGTCGTCGATCGACTCGACCACCGCGTCGGGAGGGAGTCCTCCGTCGCTCCGACCGAGGTCCATCGATCCGCGCGTGGGATGGAAACGCAGACCCACCGCGGCCGCCGCCTCGATCTCGGCCGCCAGGAGGTCGCCGGCGCCGACCGGGAAGACGTAGTGATGATCGGTCGACGTCGTGCACCCCGACGTCGCGAGTACTCCCAATGCGCCTCGGGCGGCGGCGTTCACGCCCGCGGCGTCGATGCCGGCCCACACCGGGTACAGCGTGGTGAGCCACTCGAACAACGTGTGATCGGCGGCGAGCCCCCGGGTGATCCACTGGTAGAGGTGGTGGTGGGTGTTGACCAGGCCGGGGGTGAGCACGCAGCCACGCCCGTCGACGTGCACGGCGTCGGGCCATGCCGCGGTGTCGACCTCGTGAGCGTCGCCGACGGCCACGATCCGGTTGTCCCGCAGCACCACCATGGCGTCGGCCCACTCGCGATCCGCGGCGTCCATCGTCACCACATGGGCGTGGGAGATGACGGTCAGGGCGCCGGACGGGTCCATCTCCTCACCGTACTTCCGATGCGTTCTCGGGGCAGGATGGACAGTCATGGGAACCGAACCCGGCGTCGTCCACCGGGCGCACCTGTTCCACATCGGTGGTGCGCCGACGATCGAGAGCGCGTGCGAACACCTCGTGTCGGTGCCCGACGGTGCGCTCGCCGTCGATGCCGGAGGGCGCATCGTGTACTCCGGTCCGGCCGCTGATCTCCCTGAGGGGCAACGGGAATGGACGCAGCACGATCATCGCGGCGGGTTCATCCTGCCGGGTTTCGTCGACACCCACATCCACTTCCCGCAGACGTACTCCACCGACGCATACGGCGGCGGCCAACTGCTCGAGTGGCTCGAGAACTGCATCTTCCCGGCCGAAGCCCGCTACCGCGACCCCGCCTTCGCCCACCGCGCCGCGATCGACTTCTGTCGTCGACGGATCGCCGCCGGCACCACCGCGGCGATGGTGTTCGGATCGGCGTTCCCCGCCGCCCAGGATGCCCTGTTCACCGAGACCGAACGGGTCGGCCTGCGGATGGTGTCGGGGCGGGGCATCCAGACCGTCGGCAGCGCGGCGACCGCCGACCTCGTCACCGACATCGACACCGCGATCGACCGCAGCGTCGCCGAGATCGACCGTTGGCACGGGCGGGAACTCGTCGATGTCGCCGTGGTCCCGCGGTTCTCGTTGTCGGTCACCCCCGACACCTTCGTGGCGCTCGGCGAGCTCTACGACGCCGTCCGCGACCGCGGCGTCTACTTCCACTCGCACCTCAACGAGAACGCCCGACCGCGCACCGGCGAGATCGACGCCACGAAGGCCGCCTACGGCACCGACAGCTACCTCGACACCTACGACGGTCGGTTCCTCCCCGGATCGGCGCAGGGTGGTGCGTCACTGCTCGGGCGACGCAGCATCCTCGCGCACGCGGTGCACTGCACCGACACCGAACTGGCGCGGATGGCGCAGACGGGAACCTCGATCGCGCACTGCCCCACCTCGCAGCTGTTCCTGGGCTCGGGCACGATGCCGTGGCGCCGCACCATCGCAGCGGGCGTGACCGTCGCACTCGGCACCGACATCGGAGCCGGCGACGAATGGCTGATCCCACAGGTGGCGTCGGACTGCTTCGGGGTCCACATGTCCGAGCCGGGGGACGCGGGGGTGTCGTTGCACCCGGCCGAGCTGCTGTTCACCGCCACACTGGCCGGCGCCCGCGCACTCGACCGCGAGGCCGACTTCGGCAACCTCGACGTCGGCAAGGACGCCGATTTCGTGGTGATCGACCCGCAGGGATGGGAACCGTTGGCCGCGACACTGGAGTTCGGCATCCGCGCCGACGACGTCGAGACCGCCACCGCGCAGACCTTGTTCGCCCTGCTGATGGGGATCCGCGAACCGGCGATCGCTCAGGTGTGGGTCCGCGGCCGTCGCGTCGTCGCCTGAGGTGCCCCACTGGTCGTTACGTGCCCACCTGCGGGTGTTATCTGCCCAACTGCGGGCGTTACGTGCCCAACTGGCGGGGTGGGGGTGGGGTGGGTCAGGCGAGCCAGCCGCGTTGCATGGTCCAGGCCGGTCCGGCGTCGGGGGCGTCGTCGCGGATCACCGACGCCTGGATGAGGCCGTACGGGCGGTCGTCGGCGTGGAAGACCTCGTTGTGGTTCTCGATGCCGAAGCGGACCAGGTCGTAGAGGAAGTGGTGCTTGTTCGGTGCCGAGAGGCGGACCTCGGCGATCTCCGGATGAGCCTCGAGCACCGCGGTGCCCATCGCGTACAGCGTCTGCTGCAGCGCCAGGGACTGCAGCGTCGCGAACGCGGCGACCATCAGCTGCTTCACGTCGGCGTACACGGCATCCCAGTCGACATCGGTCGTGGTGAACCGCCACTTCGCGACCAGTGATGTCGCCATCACGCGGTCGGTGGTCGGTTCGAGGATCGTGTAGCGGTCGGTGGGGAAGCCGTGGAACTCCGACCCCGTCGACTTGAGGATCGTCAGGTCCTTCAGCCCGCCGATCACCCACGTCGTCTGATCGGATCCCTTTCCCTCGACGGTGATGTCGGCGGTGCGCACCTCCGCGCCGCTGCGCACCCAGGTGTGGTCGTGGTCGGCGCCGTCGACGGTCGCCCGCTCCCAGCCGTACCGCTCCACCTCGATCCGCGCGCCGTGCACCGGGTCGTTCTCGTCCACGAAGTGGTGGGCGAGATCGAGCGCGTACTGCTCGATCGTGGCGATGCCCTTCTCCTTGGCGAAGGCGTAGCAGGTCTGCTTCTGGGTGTCGGTGGGCAGCACCGCGCCCTGGTCGCCGACGGTGTGCGCGGCCTCGAAATCCCCACGCAGAGCGGTACCCACGTTGATGTCGACGATCTCGTGACGCGGGGTGTCGCGGTAGATCCGCACCACCCGGTTCTCGGCCTTGCCGTATTGGTTCTCGCCCAGGCGGATTCCCATGGTGTCCCTCTCAGCTCCCGCGGTAGGTGGAATAGGCGTACGGGCTCAGCAGCACCGGAACGTGGTGGTGCCGGGCGACGTCGACGACGGTGAAGCAGATGACGACCTCGGGATAGAAGCCGTCGACCCCGTGCTCGGCGAACCACGCACCGGTGTCGAAGGTGATCCGGTACACGCCGGCCTCGAGGCCCTCGGCCAGCGCAGCGATCCGTCCGTCGGAATCGGTGGTGCCCGTGGCGATCTGGTCACCGTCCGCGCTGGTGAGCGAGACAGCGACACCGACTGCGGGCAGGCCGGCGACGGCGTCGAGGACGTGGGTGCTCAGCGTGCTCACGAGTGTTCACTCACTGCAGGCTGCCCTCCGACACCGGGCTCAGCATGCGCACCAGCCGACTGCGGTTGATCTTCGCCAGCTCACCGCGCATCACCCGACGTTCTGTCTCGGGATCGTTGTGCAGTCGCTGCCGCAGGATGTCGAGCAGCACCTCGGCCGGCCGCCCGTCGGCGAACACGAGACAGACATGGCCGAAACGGTTCTCGTACTCGGCGTTCGAGACGCGGAGTTCCCGCAGGATCTCCGCGTCGGCACCGACGACGCCGGACTGTTCGCGGGTCGACGCCGCACTCGTCGACCTCTCCCCGATGCGCGGATGGCCTTCGAGGGCCTCGTCGAGGTCGGTGTCGGTGAGCTCGGCGAGGATGAGGTCGGCCTCGTCGAGGAGACTCTCGGCGTCGGGGTAGGGGCGTGCGGCCGCCACCCGGATCGCCCAGATCCGCGAGGAGCAGCACTCGTAGAGCGAGTGCACCGCCTGTGTCTGCGTGAGGTCGTTGAAGCTGTCGATTCCACGCCAGTTGGGTCGACGCATCCTCAGCGCACCAGTTCGTCGAACCGACTGAATCGCGCGGTGGCGATGGGGTTGGCGTCGGCCACGAGGTCGTCGAAGCGACGGTTGGCGATCTTGGCGATCTCGATCAGCGCGAACGCGCGTTCGCCGGCCGGTGAGTTGTCCATGCGAGTCCATCCGTTCCGCAACACCCTCTCGTACCGTTCGGCCTCGCGGGCGAAGATGACGAGCGGGAAGCCGAACTGCTCACGATAGGCGCCCGCCAGCGCGACCACGTCGGCGTGCTCGGATTCGTCGAGATGCGACAGCCCCGTGTGGTCGACGGCCATCGGGTCGCCCGACTCGTCCTCGGCACCGAGATCGGGGAACGCGTTGATGAGTGTCAACTGTTCGTCGTCGCTGCCGGTGAGCATGGCCTCCTGGAACGAGGCGCGCAGGTCGTTGACGGTCTCGAACGGGCGCTGGGCGTAGGCGCGGTCGACCACCCATCCCGCACCCTGGACCACGCCGCCGAACGTCGACCGGAACTGCTCGATCGTCATCTCGTTGACCTCGGCGAGTCGGATCGATCCGCGGCCGGCCACGGCGGGCCCGCGGCTGCCGGTGTGGAAGAACAACAGGTTCAACAGGATCGCGGTGATGGCACCCATCGTGATGCCGGTGCTGAACGGGATCTGCAGCAGCCCGGGTACGGCCTCGTCGACGCCGGGCAGGGCGGGCACCTTCACCTCGACCCCGTTCTCGAGCACCGTCGCGGGTGCGGCGGCCTGGGAGAACTGCACGTAGAGGCCCATGGCCACCGACGTGCTGGCGATGATGAGGTTGCGGTGGTCGGTGAAGTCGACGGTGGTCAACGTCTGGATGCCGACGATGGCCACCGTGGCGAACATGATCAGCGCCGCGCCGCCGAGGACCGGCGACGGGATCGACTCGACGATCTTCGCGGTCTTGGGGAGTACGCCGAGCACGATCATGATGCCGCCCGCCGCGGCGACCACCCACCGACTCTTCACGCCGGTGAGGCGCACCAGTCCGACGTTCTCGGAGAACGCGGTGTACGGGAACGAGTTGAACGATCCGCCGATGATGGTCGCCAGGCCGTCGGCGCGCACGGTCGCGGCGATGTCCTCCTTGCGGATGCGTTTGCCGACGATCTCGCCGGTCGCGAACACCGACCCGGTCGACTCGACGGCCACCACGAGCAGCACCACGATCATCGAGACGATCGCGATCACGTCGAACCGTGGCCAGCCGAAGGCGAACGGGTTGGTGAACCCGACCCAGCTCGCCTCGCCGACCCTGTCGAAGTTCGTGTCGCCCACCGCCCACGCGATCACCGTGCCGACGCCGAGGCCCAGCAGGATCGAGATCGTCGCCCAGAAGCCGCGGAAGAATCGCTGCATCAGCACGATGATCACGATCGTGCCGATCGCGTAGAGCAGCCACCGACCGTTGCCGGGATCGGGGTTGTGGCTCGCCGGGTCGCGCGTCGCGTCGCCGGCGCCGACCGGGATGAGGCAGATCCCGATGATGGTGATGAGCGTCCCGGTCACCACCGGCGGGAAGAAGCGGATCAGTCGGGCGAAGAACGGGGCGATGAGGAACGTGAACACGCCCGCCGAGATCACCGCGCCGTAGACGGTGAGCAGACCGACGCGGCCACCGCCGTGGTCGTTGGCGATCTTGATGACCGGCGCCAGGGTCGCGAACGTGATGCCCTGCAGCAGCGGGAGTCGCACGCCGATCTTCCAGATACCGACCGCCTGCAGTAACGAGGCGATGCCGCACGTGAACAGGTCGGCGGTGATCAGCATGGTCAGCGCTTCGCCGTCGAGGTCGATCGCGTTGGCGATCAGCAGGGGCACGAGCACGGCGCCCGCGTAGAACGCGATGACGTGCTGCAGGCCGAGTGTGAACAGTTTGCCCGCGGGGGGCACCTGGTCGACCGGGTGGACGCGTTTCGTGCGCGCGGTCGGCTTCGTCCCGGCACCGGATCTGGTCATGGTCGTACCTCCCGATCTGGTGGCGCACCCCTGACGTCACCTCGACTCCGAGATCAGGATGAACCGATCACCCCGTCCGCGCGCGGTGGGCGGCACAATGTCCTGTCATGGACGCCCCGCGTGTTAACTCGCCGTGGAGGCGCGCGGCGAACGCCTCGGCGGTGCCGACGTCGATGCCGCGCGGTGTCGGTGTGAGAGCAGCCGGGCGCCGAGGCGACGGCGTCGAACGGGTGGTCGGCGTGGTCCTCGCCGCCGGCGCCGGTACACGCTTCGGCGGTCCGAAAGTGCTTGCCGCAGAAGGGCTGTGGCTACGCTCGGCGGTCGATGCGCTGGTCGTCGGGGGTTGCGACCATGTGGTGGTGACGCTCGGGGCGGCGGTGGTGGACGTGCCCCATCCGGCCATGTCCGTGGTGGTCGATGACTGGGCCGACGGGTTGTCGGCGTCGGTGCGTGCGGGGCTCGATGCCGCCGTCGCCGAGGGTGCGGATGCCGGTGTGGTGTTACTCGTTGTTGACACCCCCGACACACGGGCCGACCACGTGAGCCGGGTGCTCGCCGCCTCGCGCCGCGACCCGGAGTCGTTGGCGCGAGCAGTGTTCGATGGCCGGCCCGGCCACCCCGTCTACCTCGGGGCGAGCCACCTCGCAGCGGTGCGTGCCGGCCTCGCCGGCGACCGGGGTGCCGGGGCATTCCTGGTCGGGCGGGGAGATGTCGTCGACGTCGAATGCGGCGACCTCTCCGACGGTCGCGACATCGATCACTGATCGGTCTCTCCGCGACATCGTGAGTCGGGAATGTCGTGCGCACGTCCGGGAATCAGACGGAACTCGAACCGTCAATTACATTCCAGTCTGTAATGAATTGTGTAACGGTTCGTGTAACGAAAATTTGGACTGAGCAAAAGATCAACAATGCCTCCAATCGTTCAGATGTATTGCATCGCGAGTGGCGTCGTGATGTGCCGCTGGGCATTGTCGAATTCGGCACGGCAGGGGCTGTGTAAGCGATCGCTGATCCCCCATTGCCACGTAAAACGGCGTCAGATGTCGGGTTTCGACCCAGTTCAGGGACTCGGCGTTCGCCGGACCGCGTAACGAATCACAGAGAAGTCATTCCATGGAGTCTGGGCGAATTTCGCCATTGTTTGCCGAGTTATGGAATTTGTGGTTACGATTCCCCACAGCGAGCGTTATAGAGTCGAAATAGCGGCAAGGCGTTCGCAGGCGCGGCTCTTCACGCACGCCGACACACCTTTCCAACGGTTCACGGGGCAACCGTTCGGCTCGCTCGTTCATGACGAGTTGTCGAGGGTTCTTCCGACGAATCGTGCGCTTTTGATGACCTGAACAACGCAACCGGGGGGAATCCGGACGCGGCGATCAGCCTTGTCCGACGTCGATGAACGGAGAAACACAGTGCGACGTCGAATTCTCTCCTCGGTCCGGATGTCCCGGCTGGAACTCACGGTTCTGGTCGTGCTCGCCGCCATGGTCTGTGCCTTCACCTCGGTCGCGTTCCTCGCGAAGTCGGAGGTGCGGTACACC
This sequence comes from Williamsia sp. Leaf354, assembly GCF_001424365.1. Classification (NCBI taxonomy): domain Bacteria; kingdom Bacillati; phylum Actinomycetota; class Actinomycetes; order Mycobacteriales; family Nocardiaceae; genus Williamsia; species Williamsia sp. Leaf354. The sequence continues at coordinate 891,608 of NZ_LMPL01000005.1, read as the reverse complement.
GGCGTCGAGGTAGCGGCCATCAAACAGGTGTCGATGACCGTCGGCATCTCCGACTCCGACCTCTTCCTCGAGGCGCAGGATCCCGCCAAGGTCGCCAAGTCCCTCGACCAGATGAAGGCGTTGGGCGTCAACGACGTTCGCATCGTGATCCCGTGGGGCCTGACCGAGACGGCGAACAATCAGTACAACTGGTCGTCGATCGACAACATGGTCAACGCCGCGAAGGCGCGGGGCATGACCATCCTCGGCGTCGTGACGACCACGCCCGCATGGGCTCGTCCCTCCACCTGGTACGGCGACTACTACGCGCCGCCGGCCAACATCTCCGACTACGGCGACTTCATGTCGGTCCTGGCCAAGCGCTACTCCGGCCAGGTCTCGGCCTACGAGGTGTGGAACGAGCCCAACTCGGCGCTCGGACTCAGCAACCCCGACCCGGCGCTCTACACCCAGATGCTCAAGGCCGGTTACACCGCGATCAAGGCCGCGGACTCGAAGGCGACTGTCATCGGCGGCGTCCTCGGCTCGGTCATCTCGTGGGGCGGCTTCTCGGTGAACCCGGTGGACTTCGTGAAGGGCATGTACGCCGCGGGTGCTGCGGGCTACTTCGACGCCCTGTCGTTCCACCCGTACCAGTACACGACGCCGTTCTCGCAGGGAGCCACTCTCGGTCAGTCGCCGCTGAACCAGCTCAACGCGATCCGCGCCCTCATGCAGGGCAACGGTGATGCGGCCAAGCAGATCTGGGCGACCGAGTACGGCCTGCCCACCGGCACCATCAACCCGAGCATGCCCGTCGCCGAGGCCCAGCAGGCGAGCTACATCAAGGACTTCCTCGACGCCTGGAACCAGCTGTCGTACGCCGGCAAGGCCTTCCTGTACTCGACGGTCGACCGGTCCTCGTCGAACACCACCGACGGTGAGGCGACGTTCGGCCTCTACCGCGACGACTGGACGATGAAGCCCGCCGCGCAGGTCGTGAAGGACTGGATCGCCGCGCACCCCACGACCCCGACCACGCCGCCGGTCGTGACCCCGCCGGCGAATCCGGCCGACGCACTGGCCGCGGCTCTCGGTGCGGCACTGCAGCAGTGGCTGCAGGCGCTCGCAGCGGCCTTCGCCGCCGCGTTCGCACCGCCGACCGCGACCGTGGCCGCCGCACCGGCCACCACCGTCGCCGCCGCGAACACCGTGGCGATCGCGTCGACGATGACGACCGCCGCGACCTCCACCGCGACGACCTCGCCGAGCACGTCCTCGCCGAGTACGTCCTCGACCGCACCCTCGTCGTCGACCGCACCGGCGGGCACCACCCCGCCGAGCACGACCGCCTCGGTGGCACCCACCACCGCGGCGACCACCGAGCAGCGTTCCGGTTCGTCGCCGACCACCACGGCGACGACGACATCGGCACCGCCGGCGACCACCTCGTCGACCTCCGCGTCGACCACCGCGACCGGTTCGCCCTCGACGACCACGTCCACGGGCACGCCGTCGACGAGTGCGCCGTCGACAGCCGCCACGTCGACCTCCGGAAAGGTGGCCACCACGACCCCGGTGTCCTGACGCTCCATCTGTCCCCTGAACGCACGCATTCACGGCTCGGGCCTGCTCATACGTACATGAGCAGGCCCGAGTTGTGGCATATTCGATCAGTCGCGACGCATCGTTGATGTCGCGCGTGACCGAAACGGTGGGGGAAACCGATGAAGCGACTCGTACGGACAGCTGGGTTGGCGCTCGTCGCACTGGCCGCGTCAGTTCTCCTCGCACTGCAGACACTGCTCGGGGCGACCGCCGGCGCCGACACCCTGTTGATCATGGGTGGCAACGACAACGGCAGTGGCGCCAACATGGAGAAGAAGCTCAGCGGCTACTTCTCCGGAGAGCCGAACTCCGCGTACCCCGGTTATACCTTCACCACAGTCCCGTGGACCGCGACGTCGGGCGGCGTCTCCCTGCTGTTCGGTGGCAAGACCTATGACGATTCGCAGGCCGACGGCCTCGAGAAGATCTCGGCCGCCATCGCGCGCACCCTCGCGGCCGACCCCGAGGGTCAGATCGTCGTTGTCGGGTATTCCTCGAGCGCGAACGTCGTCACCAAGCTGGTCCGCAAGCTGCAGGCCGAGCGTGGGGAGTCCGGGACCCCGTCGCCGGAGAACCTCAGCTTCCTGGTGTTCGGCAACCCCAACCGCCCCAACGGTGGTCTGCTCGGCCGCTTCGCCGGAACGCAGATCCCGTTCCCGTTCGGCATCACCTTCGACGGTGAGAGCGCCCCCTCGAACTACAAGGTCACCGACATCGCCTGGCAGTACGACGGCTACGCCGACTTCCCGAAGGACACCCGTAACCTGCTCGCGGTCGCCAACGCGCTGATCGGCATCGTGACGCTGCATGGCTTCTATGACGACGCCGATCCGTCGAATCCCGACAACATCGTCAGTGACTACGTCGACAACAACACCCGGTACATCACGCTGAAGAGTTCGTTGCCGCTGCTGGCCGGGCTCTATGGACTCGGCATCCCGCCGCAGTTGCTGACCGGGCTCGACAGTTTCCTGCGCTCGGAGATCGAGAAGGCCTACGACCGCTCGGTGCCTGTGGTCTCGACGGTGACCGCGGCGCGCAAGATGTCGTCGGTGTCGGCCACCACCACGTCCGCGACGCCGGAGTCCACGCCGAAGAAGAAGTCGCCCACCACGGAGGACGAGTCGAGCTCCGCGCCGAGCACCCCGGCGACCTCGACCACCGAGGCGACGACCTCGACCTCGTCGACCACCACTTCGCCGAGCGGCGAGGACACGACGACCTCGGGGACTCCCACGTCGCCGTCGACGAGTGCCGCGACCACCGGTTCGTCCACCTCGACGACCTCCGGCACACGCTCGTCGACCACGACAGTCGATCCCACGACGACGAAGACGGTCGCCCTGGTCCCCTGATCGGCGGGGCGGGACGACCGTCTACGGAGAACTGGTGTGTCGAAGTGTGATCCGGGGCAGATCCTGGTTCAGGCGCGGGCGGCGACCTGCTCCTGCAGGCTGACGGTGGCCATGTCGATGATGGTCTTCTTGCCCTTCTTCATGAGGAAGCCGGGCACCGGGATCTTCGGGTCGAGGCTCATCTCGAACTCGACGTGGGTGCCGCCGTCGGACTCGGTGAGCGAGTACTCGGCGTGCTGCGCCTTCTGCTGGGTGCCCTCCACCAGATCCCAGCTGACACCGGTGTCCGACCATGTGTAGGCGAGCACCTGCTCGTCGTTGATACCCATCAACGACACCGTCATCCGCGCCTTGGCGGGGCGCCCGTTGTCGTCGCGCTCGAGGACCTCGACCTCTTTGTGGATCGGAGACCACGAGGGATAGGAGTCGAGATCGGCTATCGCGTCGAGGATCTCGGGAATCGGGGCTGCTATGTCGATACTGCTGTGTCCACTGACCATGCGTCACCCTAACGTGACAACGTAGAGCGATACATAGCTTTCGGGGGACCTGGTTCCCCGACATCGTGGGGGCCTGTCGCATCGTCCTTCGGCAGGCGGATCGCCAGGCACAGGGCCGCGGCCACCACGCACAGCCCGGCCGCCACCCAGAACGCGGGGTCGTAGTTCCCGTGGGCGTCGCGGATCGCGCCGGCCCCGAAAGCCGCGATGGCGGCGCCGATCTGGTGTGCGGCGAAGATCCACCCGAAGACGACGGGCGTCGCGTCGCCGAAGTAGGCCCGGCAGATCGCGATGGTCGGCGGTACCGTCGCGACCCAGTCGAGTCCGTAGAAGATGATGAAGACCCAGGTGCTCGGCTCGGCGTGCGGCGACAACAGCGAGGGCAGCAGCATCAGCGACACCCCGCGGCCCACGTAATAGACGACGAGCAGCACCTGCGGTCGGACGCGGTCGGTGAGCCAGCCCGAGAAGATGGTGCCGGCGACGTCGAAGATGCCGATGGTCGCGAGGAGACCGGCGGCAACGGTGGTGGGCATGCCGTGATCGTGTGCAGCGGGGATGAAGTGGGTCCCGATGAGGCCGTTGGTGGTCATGCCGCAGATGGCGAAACTGCCTGCCAGGAGCCAGAACACCGGGACCCGCGCACCGCGCAGAAGTCCGCCGAACGCCGCCGAGAAGGTCCCCGCCGCGAGCGGTGCTGGCACGTCGTCGGCGGTCGCGCCGAGCGGGCGCAACCCGACGTCACCCGGTCGGTCGCGGATGAACACCAGCACGAGCGGGACGACGGCGAGTGCCGCTGCGGTGACGATCAGCGACGCCCAGCGCCAGCCGAAGCGGTCGGTGGCCGCGGCCACCACAGGCAGGAAGATCAGCTGGCCGGTGGCACTCGCGGCGGTGAGGATGCCGGTGACCAGTCCGCGCTTCTCCACGAACCACCGCGTCGACACGGTCGCGACGAAGCCCATCGAGATCGATCCGGTGCCCAGGCCGACCAGCACGCCCCACAGCAGCAGCATCTGCCAGCTCGCCGTCATCAGCGTGCCGACCCCGGTGCCCGTCGCGATCAGCACGAGTGCGGCCGCGAGGACGGGTCGTACCCCGAAACGGTCCATCAACGCCGCCGAGAACGGTGCCGTGAGACCGAACAGCATCATGTTCACCGACATCGCGGCGCCCACCGTGGCGTGCGACCAGCCGAACTCCATGTGCAGCGGGTCCATCATCACGCTGGGGACCGCGCGGAAGCCCGCGGCACCGAGGATGGCGACGAAACTGACCGCGGCGACGATCCACGCCCGGTGCAGGCGGGGTCGGCCCGGTGCGATCGAGTGTCGCGGAGTGACTGTCATCGGACAAATATGCGCCCGGTCCTCCCGCGCGCCATTGGCAGCAATGCCACAATGTGTGAAGATCGTGCCATGGCTGTCCCGACACATCCGCCGACCCCGCACCGCGTGGTGGTCCTGCTTCTCGCCCCTGCGGTCGGGTTCGACGCGACCATCCCCTCGGCGCTGTTCGGCCAGGCGGTCGACGCGTCCGGTCATCCGCTCTACGACGTGGTGACCTGTGGACTCGACGAGGGTCCGGTGGCGACCACCACCGGATACGGTCTCGTGCCGACGGGCGGTGCCGAGCTGCTGGCGACCGCGGACACCGTGGTGGTCCCGGGGACGCGCTATCCCTCGGCGCGCCGAGACGGCGTCCTCTCCCCGGAACTCGGTGCGGCTCTGGCCCGTATCCCGTCCACCGCGCGGATCGTGTCGATCTGCACCGGCGCGTTCGTGTTGGCCGCGGCCGGGTTGTTCGCGGGTCGCCGCGCGACCACCCACTGGCGTGCCGCGGACGATTTCCGCGCGGTCTATCCCGACGTCGAGCTCGACGAGGCCGTCCTGTTCGTCGACGACGGTCGCGTGTTGAGTTCGGCGGGTCTCGCCGCCGGCATCGATCTGAGTCTCCACATCATCCGCGCCGACCACGGCAGCGCCGTCGCCAACGATGTCGCGCGCTACTGCGTGGTACCGCCCTGGCGGGAAGGTGGTCAGGCGCAGTTCATTTCGGCGCCGATGCCCGACGCCGACGACCAGGGGACCGCCGCGACGCGCGCTTGGGCTCTGGCGAACCTCACCGAACCCCTGACCGTGTCCCAACTCGCCGCGCACGCACAGATGAGCACCCGCACCTTCAACCGGCGATTCCGCGAGGAGACCGGCGACGCACCCGGCACCTGGGTCCGGAAACGCCGGATCGACCGCGCCCGTGAGCTGTTGGAGCGCAGGGACCTCTCGATCGACGCCGTCGCGACTCTCGCGGGGCTCGGGAGCGGCGACAACCTCCGCCACCACCTGCGTCGTGGCATCGGTATGTCGCCGTCGGCCTACCGACGCACCTTCACCGGCGTCGGCTGATCAGGCCGGGGCCTGCGACGCCGACGCGGTGGTGGTCGAGGTGCCGCCGGTGGTGTCCGAACCCGTTGCGGCAGAGGTGCTGCCCGCTGTCACTGGTCCTGGGGTGGTGCTCGGGGGAGTGATGGTGAAGCCCGTCGACGTGTCGGTGTCGGGCTTGCGGTGGTTGCCCGTCGTCGAGTCCGTTGTCTCCGTGGTGGTGATGGTGCCCGCCCCGGGCCCGGGGGTGATCGACGACGGTTGAGCCGGAGGGGGCGTGATCGGTGTCGTGATGACCGGACCGGTCTCGGTGGTCGTGTCGGTCGACGCGGTGGAGTCGTCGTCGGGCGCCGGATCCGTGTGCGCCGCAGGCACGATGGCCGTCCGGAGGTTCGTGGAGGCCGTCTTTGCGAGAGCCTGCTTCGCTGACACGGTCGTGAAGTCGGGAAGTCCCGGGAATCCGGGAAAGCCCGGGAATCCGGGAAAGCCCGGGAGACCGGGCAGTCCGGGGATCGACGGCACGAGCGTGCCGCCGCCGGTGCCGAGTTGCGGGGCGAGGCCGCTCTCGACGGTGATGCCGTTCGGGCCGCCGACGCCGATGCGGACCAGATCTCGGGTGAAGCGCGGGATCGGGATGACGCCGTCGCCGAGGGTGAACGACGTCGGGTCCGCGATCGAGAAGTAGGTGATGGGCGATCCTGCGGCGTTCTTCTGGGTGAAGATGAACAGCACACTGGTGCAGCTGCCGACGCCGCTCGCGCTCGCCTGGCCGAACACCGCGAGGCAACTGACGTTGGTGACCGGCGAGAGCAGCGGAACGCTCACGTTGATGGCGCTCGCGAGACCGCCGAGGGCGAACGCGTCGGCGGTCTGGCCTGTGCTCGCCGCGGTGATCGCGACGCCGAGAATGCCGGTGGACGTGGCGTTTCCGCTGCCCGTGCTGATGGCGACGGCGCCGCTGAACGGGTCGACAGCGGTGGCCTTCGCGGCTCCGCCCGACGGGAACAGCAAGCCCGAGAGCGTGTTCGCGGCGATCGTGAAGCCGCCGCCCTTGATCGAGGCGGTGCCGTTGCCCGCCACGACGACGGCTTTGCTGTCGACGCCGATGCCGAGTGCGGTGAGAACCTGCGACACCTGCGAGGGGACCAGTTGCTTGACGAGCGTGCCGATGACGGGTGCGGTCGATCCGGAGCAGTCGACGTTCGACTTCACCGCGTTGCTGCCCGCGATGCAGTCCTGCGGAAGGAGTTGGTAGGGCGCAGCCGCTGCGGTGGTCCCACCCCCGGAGACGAGCCCGGCGACCATGGCGGCCGACGCCGCGGCGGTCACCGCGGTCGACTGCGTGCGAACGCGGTGACGTCCCTTCGGTCGACGGTTCTTACCTGGTGACACTGACGACGCCACGTGCGCTCCCGACTGCGATGAGCGGACCCCGTGTCCGTTCCCGGCGAGAATGTAGCAGGACTTTCCGCCGGCTGGAGCCGACACCGCCGAACGGGGGAAGGCTTGTGCGCGCGGGCTTCTCGCGCCGAACCAGTGATCACGCCGATTAACGATCGCGACCTGGGACCCGGTCGAAGGTCGACGGGTCCCAGGTCGGTCAGCGAGGTTTCGGAGGGTGTCAGCCGCGCGAGCAGCCGGTGACCGCGGGCTTGCCGGCGAAGCGATCCGACAGCCACGACACCGCGCGCTGGAAGCCGCTGATGCCGCCGGCGACATGGCCGAAGGTGGAGCCGCCGATCAGTCGGACGGGGAAGGGGATCTCCTCGTACCGGAGCGAGGTCGCGCCCTTCGCGCACCACTTCGAGTACAGCTCGCGTTCCTGGACGATCGGCACGGTCGGATCGTCGGGATTGCCTGTGAGCAGCACCGGCACGGTCGGCTTCAGGTTTCCGATGTCCTGCATGTGGACGTACTTGCTGAGGATGGGGTCCTCGGTGACGAGCTGCCCGAACGATTTGTGGGAGACGGTCCAGTCACGGGTGCTGGGCTTGCCGCGTGCCGAGGTCAACACGATGCATTCCCCCGACACCTGCGCCATGGTCTGCTTGCCGTAGTCGTTCAGCACGGTCGAGACGCGTTCCTTGAACTCGGGGTAGCGGTAGCTCGCGCCGTTGAGCGCGTAGCCGATGACACCGCCGAGTCGGTTGCCGTCGAGGTAGTTCATCTCGCGCAGAAGGTCGGCCGGGACGCCGCCGGTGTAGATGCCGACGAGCGGGAGCTCCGGGGCGTAAGTGCCGACGAGTTCGGCTGCGGCAGCGGTCGCGCCGCCACCCTGGGAGTAGCCGGCCAGGGCGACCTTCGCGTCCGGGGACACCTCGGGCAGATGCAGGGCGGCACGCGCGGCGTCGATGACGGCGTGTGCCTGATCGACGCGGTTGCCGAAGGTGTGGGTGCCGGGGGTGCCGCCACCCATGTAGTCGCTCGAGACGACCCCGTAGCCCAGCTTCACCAGGTTCAGGGTCACGATCTGTTCGATCTCGGCCATCGGCCCGCCGGGGAAGGAGAAGGTGACGCCCTCCTGCAGCAACTTCGAGGCGGCGCACTGGTCACCCTGGCCGTGCAGGCCTCCCGCGTAGGCGACGACCGGGCGTGGGCCCGGGCCCTTCCATTCGCTCACCGGCTGCAGGTAGTACCCGGTGACCGCGATCGGGTCGCCGTTCGCATCGATGCTCAGATACATGATGCGAGTCGCCTTCGCGGGCACCGCTCCCTCGGGACTCGGGAGGGTGATCGCGGTCGGCAGGTTCTCCGACCGGATGATGTCGCCGGGCTTGCCCGCCGGGAGCGGGCTCGGCGGGGTGTAGAAGGAGTCGTTCACCGGCGAGGCGGCCGGGGTGGGTGCGGGGGCCGGAGCCGCCTGCGCCACGCCCGCCACGCCTGTGGTGAGCGCGGTCGCGGTCACGATGGCCAGGCATGCGGTGCGTGCTCGTCGGAGCAGGAGTCGATCGTCGGTCACGATGGTGTGGCCCTCACATTGTCAGCGGTCTCAGATTTCGCGCTGACTATAAGACAGGCTCACGGTCCGTGTGTGGCCTGTCATCGAGGAACCGGTGCTGGTTCGTGGCGACGAACAGCGGTTCTCGAGATCGCTTGGGCACTGGTCACAAAACGAACGCGGCGTCGCCCGCCTGACGTGGGAGGTTCCCACGCAGGCGGACGACGCCGCGTCCGGTGTCGGGTCGTGTCAGCCCAGACGGAGAGGTGTCACTCGGACGCCGATGCGGCCGCCGGTGCGGCAGCCCCCGCCTTCGACGCCGCGGGTGCGGCCGACTCCGGTGAGGTCGCCGTGGCGGTGGACCCCGTCGCGCTGGCGCCGGATGTTCCCGTGCCGGATGTGGTTCCCGCCGTGTCCGACTGGGTCGCAACGGGGGTCGAGCCTGCCGCGCTGCCGGTCGAGGTGCTCTCGGTGGTTGCCGCGCCGGACGTGGACGGAGCGGGTGTGGTGGTCTCGGGCGTCGAGGTCTCGGGCTTCGACGTGGCCGGCGTGGTCGCCGCGGGTGCGGTGGTGGCAGGCGCGGTCACCGTCGACGTGGCAGCGGCCTTCGACGACGTCGATCCGATCTCGGTCGGCGCCGACGCTTCTGTCGCCGGGGTCGTGCTCTCAGCGGACGGTGCGACGGCGGCGGTGCTCGCGGCGCGCAGTGTGTTCGTGTCGGTCGGTGCCGGCTTGCCGAGTTGGCCGAGCGCGTTCAGGAAGTCGTCGCCCGACTGCTTGAGGGCGGCGATGACGCCGTTCTCACCGAACAGGTCGGTGTTGCCCTGCGCCAGGATGTTCGAGATCCCGGTGGTGATGGCTGCGCCCGCAGCGCCGATGTCGCCCGCCTTCAGTCCGTCGCGGATGCCCTCGTAGATGGTGGCGACACCTTCGCGGGCGTTGGTGAACAGCTGTATCGCGGTCACCACGATGTTGATCGCGATGTTGGGGAGCGCGTTGAACACCGGTGCGAGGAACGGGTTCAGCTGCGCCGACGCCGAGGCGATGTTGGGCAGGTCGAGCAGGCCGATGAGGACCAGCGGCTGGATCAGGATGTTGGAGAACGTCTGCAGCGCGGCCCGGACGTTGCCGTCGAGCAGTTGTCCTCCCGTGATGATGAGGTTGCGCGGTGCGTCCGACAGCGCGGTACCCAGCTTGGTGATCGCGGATTGCAGTGCGGCGATCAGGTCGGCCGTCGGATCGGATGCGGCTGCGAGGGCCGGTCCGAGCAGTGCGCGATTCGCCGGCGCGGCGACGATGCTCGCGGTGTCGTTGAGGGGGAGTGTGCGGAGCAGGGTGGGCGTCTCGGCGAGGAGGCTCGCCGCCGACGTGACGACGGTGTTGGTCGCCGATCCGACGAGCGCCTGGGATTCGGAAACCACCTGTGTGGCAAACCCACTGGCGGCGGATGCGGGGATCGCGGCGGGCAGCAGGATGGCGCCGGCGGCAGCTGCGGCGGCAAGGGGGACGAGTGTCCTACGGCTTCGGAGGATGGCAGACATGGGGAGGGGGACCTTTCGCTCTGACCTGGGGGGCGAGCGGAACGTAGCACCGTTAGTACGCGGTAGTACCTAAAATCGAAATACACGCATGACCGGCGAAAGCGGCGGTCAGAGCGTTTAACGCGTTCGGATGACATCCGTGGGGAAGGCGGTCTGTGAGCCGTGACGAAGAACAGGCGGATCGCGTTCGTGATCGGGACGCGGAATGTGATTCGCGGATGAACCGTGACGCAGCATCTCGCGGCGGCCGGGGCGAAGGTAGCCCGGGTGAACGTGGAGCCGATGACGGGAATCGAACCCGCGTATTCAGCTTGGGAAGCTGATGTTCTGCCATTGAACTACATCGGCGTGCGCGGTGACCGCGCCGTGAAAGCCTAGCAAAGCCCGAGGTGCGCGTCGGCGATCGCGCTGCTCAGGCGGGCGGCTCGAGCCGACTGTGCGATGTGACAAGCGCCGCTCGTCGATGTGTGACCGGTAGTAGTTTCACGACAAAACCATTCCCTGAGGCACGCCTGCCGTGGCTTGATGGTCGCACTCGACGTGGGGAGCAGCATGCGTACTCGACTCTGTCTCGCGCTGGTGGGCGCGGTGATCTGTTCGTTTCTCGTCGCGCCGGTGGCATCCGCGCGCACGCCGGTGGTGTCGGTGGCCGGAGGCGCGGTGAGCGGCGCGCGCGTCGACGGCATCACGCAGTACCTCGGGGTGCCGTTCGCCCAGGCGGCCCGCTTCTCCGCACCGCGCCCTGCGGCGCCGTGGCCCGGGGTCAGGCGCGCCACCACCCACGGCGCACAGTGCCCGCAGTCGCTTCCGGGGGGCATCCCGCCGGCGTTGTCGCCGTTCACCAACAGCGAGAACTGCCTCAGCGTCGATCTCTACGTCCCCGATTCGGCGGCGACGCAGCAACTCCCGGTGATGGTCTACCTCTACGGCGGCGCCTACGTACTCGGCTCCAACCAGCAGTACGACTCGCCGGCCGAGATGGCCCGCACCGGCAACGTCATCATCGCGGTCCCCAACTACCGTCTCGGACCGTTCGGCTTCATGGCCCTACCGGAACTCGCAGCCGAATCCGGCGGCGCCACCGGCACATATGGCACCCAGGACCAGCAGTTCGCGCTGCGCTGGGTGCGCGACAACATCGGCCGCTTCGGTGGCAATCCGAACGATGTGACCATCTTCGGTGAATCGGCCGGTGCGATGAGCGTGTGCACCCAGATCTCGGCGCCCGGATCGCGCGGACTGTTCCAGAAGGCCATCATCGAGAGTGGGCCGTGCGTGCGCAGCCCGCTCGTGCCGCCCCGCAAGGAGATCGGCTACCAGCGGTCGGAGAAGTACGCGGCGAGCATGGGATGCGCCGACGCGCGCACCCGCCTCGCATGCCTGCGCTCGCTGCCGATCGACAAGCTCCTCGACTCGCCCACGACGAAGTTCGACTCACCGCTGGCCACGTGGACGCCGTTCATCGACGACGTCGTGCTGACGAAGACCCCCGACGAGGCACTGCGCGAAGGCGCCGCGGCCGACATACCGCTGATCATCGGCAGCAATGCCGACGAGGGCCGTCTGTTCGTGGCGCTGTTCGACTACGCGAACGGTCGTATCCCGACGGCGGAGAGCTTCCGCTCGACGGTGCGCACGGTGTACCCCGATCGCACCGACGCCGTGCTCGCCGCCTACCCGCTCTCGCGATATCGCACACCGGCCGACGCGCTGGCCGCGGTCTACACCGACTCCCTGTTCGCCTGCGCCGCCTCGGCGACCACCGCGGCGGCACGCGCGGGCGGCGCGACGGTGTGGCAGTACCGTTTCACCGCGGCGCCCTTCGGACGGTCGAATCCGTTGCTGTCCGGGGCGTTCCACGCCTCGGAGATCCCGTTCCTGTTCTCGCGCCTCGGCGGGGTGCCGATCCCGTGGACCGGCGCCTCGGCGGCGCTGGCCCGACAGATGAAGGCGCAGTGGACGACCTTCGCCCGGACAGGCCGGCCCACCGGTGCCGGTCTGCCCTCGTGGACGCCCGACCGGCGATTCCTCTCGATCGACACCTCGGGGTCGTCGATGCGCACCGGCTTCGACGCGCTGCACCACTGCGGGGTCTGGGGAGCGTGAATCCCCGGACGAGGGCAGCACAGCGCGTCTGAGGGCGGTGGGAGACTGGACGCATGAGGCCCGTCTCCGACCTGACCGCCCCCATGACGCCGTATGACGCGCTGCTGCGGGTCGCGTTCCACATGGAGCGTGCCCGTGCGAGCACCTACCGTGTAGAGGCGTTCCGCAAGGCGGCCGGGATCGTGGCGCAGCTGGGTCTCGACGAGACCCGCGCGCGGGTGGAGCGTCACGCGATCGGTGAGATCAGCGGGATCGGCACGTCCACGGCGACGGTGATCAACGAGGCGATACGCGGGAAGGTGCCGGCTCGCCTGCACACCCTGCAGACCGAGACCGCCCCACTGGCCGAGGGCGGTGCCGATCTCTACGAGGCGCTGCGCGGCGATCTCCACGCCCACTCGAACTGGAGTGACGGGGGAGCGTCGATCGACGAGATGGTCGATGCGGCAGCGGCACTCGGCCAGGAGTGGATGGCCCTGACCGACCACTCACCGCGGCTGCGGGTGGCCAACGGGCTCTCGGCAGAGCGGCTCACCCACCAGATCGAGGTCGTCGCCGACATCAACGCCGCCCGCGACGACGACTTCCGTCTGCTCACCGGCATCGAGGTCGACATCCTCGACGACGGCGCCCTCGACCAGACCGACGACATGCTCGACCGCCTCGAGATCGTCACCGCATCAGTCCATTCGAACCTCAAGATGGATCGCGGACCGATGACCCGACGCATGCTGACCGCGGTGAGCGACCCGCGCGTCAACGTCCTCGGCCATTGCACCGGACGCCTGGTCACGGGCGGTCGCGGCCAGCGTCCGCAATCCCGCTTCGATCCGCACGTGGTGTTCGAGGCCTGCGCGCTGACGGGCACCGCGGTCGAGATCAACTCCCGACCCGAGCGCGTCGACCCACCCGACGACCTCATCGAGATCGCCCGCGACCTCGGGTGCCTGTTCGCCATCGACTCCGACGCCCACGCACCGGGGCAGCTCGACTTCAAGTCGCTGGGATGCGAACGGGCCGAGCAGCACGGGATCCCGGCCGAGCGCATCGTCACCACGTGGCCGGTGGAACGGGTACTCGAGTGGGCGTCGGATCGGTAGTGCACCGATCGGCGTTGTCCACAGGCTGGGCAACGGTTTTCGGGCGTTGTCGGACCCCTCTTCTACACTGATGGGAGTCGCTCGGGGGAGCGGTTCCGGTCGAGAGGGGATGGACAGATGTCGGTGATCGCCTGGCCTGTCGAACCTTTCGCGGTCTCGGACATGCTCCGCGCGCTCGAGGAGACGGTCGAGGAGATGCAGTCGACATCGATGTCGGTCCTGACCGACGCCGAGCTGCGCGAGTTGATGCACGGCGTGGAGCGGGTGGGACGCAAGCTCGGAGTCGTGTCGCACAACGTGGTCACCGAGGTCGCCTCGCGGGGCTCGTACTCCGAATGGGGTTATCGCAGGGTGACATCGATGCTCACCGGTGAACTCCACCCGTCCCCGTCCGAGGCGCATCGCCGCGTCCGCGTGGCCGCCGCGACCTGCCCCACGACCGGTATCACCGGCGAGGTCACCGAACCGCGACACTTCGATGTCGCGATGGGCGTCTACGACGGCGCGTTGTCGGAACAGAGCGCCGATGCGGTGTTGACCGTCCTCGACAAGATCCCCTCGGCGGTCGACGACGACGTCCGTGCGTCCGCCGAGGCGACGATGGTCGAGCTCGCCCGTGACCTCTCGCCGCGAGAGGTGAGCGGTGTCGGCGACCGACTGCTGGCCCACCTCGATCCCGACGGCACGCTGACCGGCGACGGCGACCGCGCGCGGCACCGTGGACTGTCGCTGTCGCAGCAGGACGCCGCGCTGATGTCGAAGCTGACCGCCACCCTCGATCCCGCGACCCGCGCGATGCTCGACGTCCTCCTCGATGCCTGGGCCGCGCCCGGGATGAACAACCCCGACGACCCCGAGTCACCGGCCGGATCGCGCACCGACCCCGACACCGATCGCGACCTGGCCGAGGCCGCCGCCGGACGCGACACCCGCTCGGCCCCGCAGCGCCGACACGATGCGCTCTCGGCCATGCTGGCCCGCGTGATCGCGACCGGCACGCTCGGCTCGCACGGCGGTTCGCCCGCCCAGGTCGTCGCCACCATGACACTCGACGAACTGATCGCGATGTCGGGTGTCGCCGACACGATGACCGCGTCGCAGATGCCGGTGGAGGACCTCGTGGACCTCGCGAAGGAGAACAACGCGCTGCTCGGCATCCTCGACCCGACAGGGATGCCGCTCTACCTCGGTCGCACAGGCGACTGGCCACGGTGGCCCAGCGGATCGCCGAGTGGCTGCGATCGCGAGGCTGCACCTTCCCGGGGTGCCGGGTGGCACAGACCCGAACGCAGGCCCACCACCTCGACGAGTGGCGCAACGGCGGGCCCACCGACCTCACGAACCTCGGTGCCGCGTGCTTCGACCACCACCCGATGGCCGGCGACGCGCCACACCAGTGGCGCACCGAGCTGGTCACCGAAGGGCGATACCGCGGCCGGGTCGCATGGATCCCGCCCGCCTCGATCGACCCCGAGAGACGGCCGCGCATCAACCACGCCCATCACCCCGACGAGCTGCTCGCGCAGGCGTGGGAACGCGTCTGCGACGACCGTGCCGGCCCCGCACGGCGCGACCCGTGGGTCACCTGAACCGCTGCGTTAACCTCGTGCGCATGCTGCTCTCCGATCGTGACATCCGTGCCGAGCTGGACAGCGGCCGGTTGGCGCTCGCCCCCTACGACCCGGCGTTGGTGCAACCGTCGAGCGTCGACGTGCGCCTCGACGGTCTCTTCCGGGTGTTCAACAACACCCGCTACACCCACATCGACCCGGCGCAGCGCCAGGACGAGCTGACCAGCCTCGTAGAGCCCCCCGAGGGCGAACCGTTCGTGCTGCACCCCGGCGAATTCGTGCTGGGTTCCACCCTCGAGGTCTGCACCCTTCCCGACGACCTTGCCGGTCGCCTCGAGGGCAAGTCGTCGCTGGGACGCCTCGGACTGCTGACGCACTCGACGGCCGGCTTCATCGACCCGGGCTTCACCGGACACATCACTCTCGAGCTGTCGAACGTCGCCAACCTGCCGATCACCCTGTGGCCCGGGATGAAGATCGGTCAGCTCTGCCTCATCCGACTCTCCAGCCCCGCCGAGAACCCGTACGGCAGCGCATCGGTCGGATCGAAGTACCAGGGCCAGCGCGGCCCGACCCCGTCGAAGGCGTACTTGAACTTCGGCAATTCCTGACCCGATGACACACGCCGGTAACGCCGGCGTCGGACCGCGTTCACGCGTACGTTCCACACCGCACTGTTGGGTTGGCGACCAACGAGTTTCGCCTTGTACAGTCGCGGTTCATGAGGATGACTGTCTTCGGGTGCGGCTATCTCGGCGCCACCCACGCCGCCTGTATGGCCGAGCTGGGCCACGACGTCCTCGGTGTGGACGTCGACGCCGAGAAGGTCGCGATGCTCGCCCGCGGCGAGGTGCCGTTCTACGAGCCGGGGTTGCCGGAGGTGCTCGCCCGCAGCCTCGAATCGGGTCGGCTGCATTTCACGACCGACTTCGACGAGGCCGCCGCGTTCGCCGACGTCCACTTCCTCGGCGTCGGTACGCCGCAGAAGCGCGGTGAGTACGCCGCCGATCTGAAGTACGTGTTCTCGGTGGTCGACGAACTCGCGGCGCGCCTCACGGGCTCGCACCTGCTGATCGGCAAGTCGACGGTGCCCGTCGGGACATCCGTGGAGATCAAGAAGCGGATCGCCGCAACCGGCACCTCCGCCGACATCTCCGTCGCCTGGAACCCCGAGTTCCTGCGCGAGGGCTTCGCGGTCGCCGACACCCTGCGGCCCGACCGCATCGTGCTCGGACTCGACCCCGACGGCGACCCCGATGCCGTCGTGGCGAAGGTCGAGGAGGTCTACGCGCCGATCCTCGCGGCCGAAACCCCCTTCCTGCGTACCGATCTGGCGACCGCCGAGTTGGTCAAGGTGTCGGCGAACGCGTTCCTGGCCACCAAGATCTCGTTCATCAACGCGATGAGCGAGGTGTGCGAGGCCGCCGGCGCCGACGTCTCGACCCTCGCCGACGCCATCGGGTACGACCAGCGCATCGGACGCCGATTCCTCAACGCGGGCTTGGGTTTCGGTGGCGGATGTCTGCCCAAGGACATCCGGGCGTTCATGGCGCGTGCCGGTGAACTCGGTGCGTCGCAGGCGTTGACGTTCTTGCGTGAGGTCGACTCGATCAACATGCGCCGCCGTACGGCGATGGTGGAGTTGGCGACCATGGCGTGCGGCGGGAGCCTCCTGGGGTCGAACATCGCGGTTCTCGGCGCGGCGTTCAAACCCGAGAGCGACGACGTGCGCGACTCGCCCGCCCTCAACGTTGCGGGACAGTTGCAGCTCAAGGGTGCCGCGGTGAGCGTCTACGACCCGAAGGCGATGGCCAACTCGCGCAAGCTCTTCCCGACGCTGGACTACACCGACACGGCGCGCGAGGCGTGCCACCTCGCCGATGCGGTGCTGGTGCTGACCGAGTGGGCGGAGTTCCTCGAACTGAAGCCGGCCGACCTGGAGCCGGTGGTGCGCAAGAAGGTGATCATCGACGGGCGGCGCTGCCTCGATCCGGCGGTGTGGATGAACGCCGGGTGGGAGTACCACGGCCTGGGCGGCACACCGCGCGTCGTCGCGCCGACCTCGCACACCCGCTGACCGCTCAGCTCCCGAGGTAGTCCTTCAGTTCTTCCTTCAGCGTGCGGTCGAGCGCACGGTTGAGCGCGTTGTGCGCGGTCTTGGTGGCGACCGCGCGCATCTCGGTGACGAGCACCGCGGCCCACTCCGACTCCTCGTCGCCGCGCGGGATCCATCCGTCGCCGCGGCGGGCCACGAACTCGTCGCGCGCCGCCGAGATCAGGGTCTGTGCGGCGCCGTCGAGGTTCTCGTCGAGCTTGCCGAACACCGTGACCAGCGATCGCAGCGCGAGACCCAGCTCGATGAGTCGGCCCATGCCATAGACGGTGTCGCGGTCGAGCAGGATGTAGTCGTCGCCGTCGCGCTCGATGAGGCCCAGATCGACCATGGCGGCGTAGTCGGCGGCCTCGGAGGAACCGAGTATCGACTCCAGTGCCTCGGCCGAGATCCGTTCGGTGGGGGTCTTCGCCCACGGCTCGGCGAGGATCTCCTCGATGCCGAGCACCTCGGCCAGGCCGTCGCCACGCTGCATCCCGCGGATGAAATCGGCGATGTGGCGCGCGGTGAAGCCGCGCTTGAGGAGGTTGTTGATGAGGGTCAGCCGCGCGAGATGGTTGTCTGTGTAGATCGCGATCCGACCACGCTTCGCAGGACGGGGTAGCAGCCCCCGGTCCTGATAGCCACGCACGTTGCGCGTGGTCGTCCCGGCGGCGCGGGCCAGGTCGTCGATCCGATACTCAGTCATCAGCGCAGAAGCATACCGCCAGGTTCGTCACTGCCATTTGTCTTTGTCTCATGGAAAACCGTGACATTGACAAGTGTCACCATCTGTGGTGATCTCGTCGGCGTGAGAAGCTCCCTCCGATCACGCGTCCTGGTCACCTCGACCGCGCTGTGGTTGCCGCCGCTCGCCGAGCGCGTCCCCGCCACACCGCAGGGCGTCCGGTTCACCCGACGACTCGTCGCCACCACCATGCGACTCGGTGGACGGGTGCCAGCCGGCACCCAGGTCGACCGGGTCCGGACCGCCACCGACGACGGGTCACCGATCCGCGGCGAGTGGGTGCGCCACCGCAGCGTCACCGACACCCGCCGGGTCATCCTCTACGTCCACGGCTCGGCGTACGCGATCTGTTCGGCGGCCACCCACCGCGCGCTCGTGGCACGCCTGTCGAAGGCATCAGGGCTCGCGGCGTTCAGCGTCGACTACCGCCTGGCCCCCGAGCATCTCTTCCCGGCCGCCGCCGACGACGTCGCCGCGGCCTACCGATGGCTGATCGCCACCGGGCACGAGCCCGCCGACATCGTGCTGGCCGGAGACTCCGCCGGTGGTCACCTCATCCTCGACCTGCTGGCCTGCAACGCCCGCGAGGACGCACCCCAGCCCGGGGCGGTGGTGATGATGTCGCCGCTGTTCGATCTCACCCTGGCGTTGGCCGCCGAACGCGAACGCGTACGCCGCGACCCGATGATCTCCGCGAACGCCGCGGCCCGCCTGGTCGGCCACTACACGCGCGGCGCCGATCACGACGGCCCGCGCCTGCGGCTCGACCTGGCGAAGGGGTCGGTGCTGCCGCCGATGCTGGTGCAGGCCGGCGGCGCGGAGATGTTGAGCGCCGACGCGCGCAGGGTCGCCGGGGTCGTGACCGCGGCCGGCGGCCGGTGCGAACTGCAGATCTGGCCCGGTCAGATGCACGTCTTCCAGGCCTTCGACCGCCTGATCCCCGAGGCCGACCGTGCCGTCGCCGCGGCCGCGGTCTTCCTGCGCACCGCGTTACGACGCGACCATTCGATCACCGGCAACCGACGGAGTGCATGACATGGGTCGAACCATCCCCCGCACGCGACAGGCGCGCGCGGTCGTCACCGGCGCGGGCAGCGGCATCGGTCGCGCCTTCGCCCTCGAACTCGCCCGCCGCGGCGGGCAGGTCGTCTGCTCCGACATCGATCACGACCGCATCGCCGAGACCGTCGAGATGATCGAGCGAGCAGGGCAGGGAACGGCGCACGCGGTGTTCTGCGACGTCTCTCGCACCGACGACATCGATGCCCTCGCCGAGCGCGCCGAGGAACTGCTGGGCGGACCGACCTCGCTGATGATCAACAACGCCGGCGTCGGCATCGGCGGGAGGCCGGTGGGGGAGATCGGTCTCGAGGACTGGCAGTGGGCGCTGGGGATCAACCTCTGGGGCATGGTCTACGGCTCGGAGAAGTTCGTCCCGCAGCTGCGGCGCGCGGGTCGCGGCGGCCTGATCAACGTCGCCTCGACCGCGGCCTTCTCGGCCGCCCCGGGTATGGCCGCCTACAACGTCGGCAAGGCCGGGGTCCTGGCGCTGTCGGAGACCATCGCCGCCGAACTCGGCGGGACGGGCCTCGCGGTCACCGTGCTGTGTCCGACGTTCGTGAAGACCAACGTCGCCGTCGACGGCCGCATCACCGCCGAGGCGGGCCGACTGGCCGGAACGCTCATGCGCTGGACCGGGTTGTCGCCCGAGCGCGTCGCCCGCGGCACCCTCGACGCCCACGACCGCGGACAGCTCTACGTCGTGCCGCAGCTCGACGCCAAGGCCATCTGGGCCGCCAAACGCCATCTGCCCCGGACCTACACCGCCGGTGCGGGTCTGCTGAACCGTCTGCTTCCGGCCGTCGCCCCCACCACGGCGCCGACCGCGGGAGCAGCACATCCGACATCCACGACCACCGCCCCAGGAGCGTGACCACCATGGCCAGCGATCCCACCACCCGTCCCCGCGACCTCGTGGACTCACCCGTCTACGAGACGGTCATCATCGGCGCGGGTTTCGCCGGCATCGGTGCCGCGATCCGACTGCAGCAGGCCGGAGTCGAGGACTTCGTGCTCATCGAACGAGACACCCGACCGGGCGGCACGTGGCGCGACAACACCTACCCGGGCGCGGCGTGCGACATCCCGTCCCGGCTCTACTCGTTCTCGTTCGCGCCGAATCCCGATTGGTCACACACCTATTCGGGCAGCGAGGAGATCCTGCGCTACATCGACCGCATGGTCGCCGATCACGATCTCGACCGCCGCATCCGCTACCGATCGACCGTGACCGGCGTCGTGTTCGACGAGCCGAACGGGGTGTGGGAGGTGGCGATCTCCGGCGCCGAACCCGTCTTCGCGCGCACGATCGTCGTCGCGTCGGGTCCGCTGTCGACGCCGGGCTACCCCGACATCCGCGGGATCGAGGAGTTCACGGGTAAGCGCATGCACAGCGCCGACTGGGACCACGACTACGACTTCACCGGCAAGAAGGTCGGCGTGATCGGCACCGGTGCCAGCGCGGTGCAGATCATCCCCGAACTGGTCGAGCAGGCCGCGCAGGTGTCGGTGTTCCAGCGGACCCCCGGTTGGGTGCTGCCGCGCCTCAACCCGGCGGTCAGCTCCCGAACCCGCAAGGCCTACAAGCGGATCCCGCTGCTGCAGTCGGCGGCACGCACCGCCTGGTACTGGGGACACGAGTCGGTGGCACTGGGTGTCGTGTGGAACTCGCCGCTCACCCGGGTCGTCGAGGCGGTCTCCAAGGCGAATATGCGCGCGCAGGTGAGCGATCCGTGGATGCGACGCCAGCTCACCCCCGACTTCCGCGCCGGATGCAAGCGTCTGTTGATGACGAGCAAGTACTACCCCGCACTGCAGAAGGACAACTGCCGCCTCATCACCTGGCCCATCGCCCGCATCAGCGAGCGCGGCGTGCGCACGGTGGAGGGTGTGGAGCACCAGTTCGACTGCCTGGTGTTCGCGACCGGCTTCGAGGTGTCCAAGCAGGGGTCGCCCATCCCGATCACAGGTCGCGAGGGACGGGTGCTCGGCGACGAGTTCGCACGTGGCGCCTACGCCTACCGGAGTTTCGCGGTGTCGGGATATCCGAACCTCTACTTCACCTTCGGCCCCAATTCGGGCCCCGGGCACAGCTCGGCCCTGGTGTACATGGAGGCGCAGATCGACGCGATAGTCATGGCGGTCACCACGGTGCTGCGACGGCGACTCGCGGTGCTCGACGTGCGACGTGACGTCCAGGACCGGCACAACGCCGACATCCAGCGTCGCCTGACGAAGACCACCTGGAACTCCGGATGCAGCAGTTGGTATCTCACCGACGACGGCTTCAACGCGACCATGTACCCGGGCTTCGCCACCCAGTACGTCGCACAGATGCGCGGGGTCGATCTCACCACGGACTTCACCGCGGTCGCCCTCGGCGAGCGCGCATCGCACGCCCGGGCGTCGCGCGTCTGAGTGATAATCTCGAACGCGATCGGCGCCGTGGGGATGGCGACGGTCGTGTCTCGGGGGGGAAATGTCCACTGCGCAACGCGCGCCGCATTCCGGTGCGGTCATGCTCGACGAGTCGCTGCTGCACGAGGTGCAGCGGACGCTCGCTGCCTCGGGCATCACCGACTGCGCCGCTTTCGTGCTGGTCGAGCTCAACGAGGGTGGTCTGCGGACCGCGGTCGTCGACAGCTCGACCGGTGCGAGTCTCGTCGAGCGCGGCGACGGCAAACTGTGCCCGCGGATGCTCGATCTGTCGATGGCCGACCACCTGGTGCGTTCGGGACGCGTCGAGCGTCCCGCATCGTTCGACTGGGCGACCGAGCTGATCGACCTGATGCCCGACGTCCGCGCGCGGCTGGCGGTCACCGACGGCGCGTTCGCGATGGGTGCGAGCCACGTCGCGATGTTCCGGGTGTCGCGGCGCGACTACTACGCGGGGTTGCAGCCGCACCTGCTCGCGGCCCAGAGCCTGTGGCAGGCAGTCGCTCTCAACTCCGCGCCGCCGGTCGGTGCGCTGGTCTTCATGCCGGAGCACGAGCAGTGGCCGGGGCTGTTCCCGACGCTGTCGCACCTCGCCCCGATCCCGGCCGTCGCGCTGCGCGACCCCGGGCCCGACACCGCTGTCCCCGCGGTCGGCGCCCGGCGCCACCAGGACGACGAACCGACTGACGCCGCCGCCGTCCCCGTCTCGGCGGCACCGGACCACGACCCCGCGCCGGCACCGGTGATGCCGAGCCCGCTGCCGCCGGCCCCGCTGCCCGTCCCGGCGGCACCCACCGCTCCCCCGGCCCCGTTCGTGGCGGCCGTCCCGCCGCCGATCGAGGTCCTACCCGCGCCGTCCGGACACCGTGGTCATGCGGTAGAACAGGCCCATGACAGCCTCGTGTCCGGGGCTCGCCTGCCGACCGGGAGCTTCCTCCCGGACCCGTCCCCGTACGCCCTGGCCGGAGCGACCGGCGAACAGGACGTCTACCGTTCCGCCGATCTCGGCGAGCGGACACCGGCCCCCGTACAGGAAAATCGTGACGTGATGCATGCACCCGGCCCGCGGCACTACACGCCGCCCGCACACCAGACCCGCGCGATGACCGAGGGCTCCCGAGCGGACCACCGCCGCGTACTCCTCGGCGTCGCCGCGGTCATCGGGGCGGCCGTCGTCGGTGGCCTCATCATCGGGCTGTCCTGGCTCGGTGGCGACAGCGACGCGCAGCGCCCGGCGTCGGCGGCTGCGCAGGGCATGGTCGCCCAGACCTCGACGGTGCCGGTGAGTCCCGCGCCCACCTCGCGGCCACCGCTCGACACCCGTGCCGCCCAGGCCCCGCTGCTGCGCTACACACCACCGCCGCCGCCGACGGCCGACCAGCAGACCGCGCAACGCAGCGCACCGACTCGCCGTGCGGCCCCGCCGCCTCCGCGTCGACGCAGCATCCCCAACCCCATCCCGGGGTTGCCGCCCATCCTGCTGCCCTGACCGCCGACACCGGGCCGGGTGCAGCCCTCAGGTCGGCGCGACGCCCCGCTCGATGACGTCGAGGATCGATTCGTAGACGGCGTCCCGGTCGACCGGGATCGGTGACGACGCATCGAGTTCCAGACTCACGGCGCCGTGGACACAGGACCACACCGACAGGGTGAGCTCGAACGGGTCGTCGGCACGCACGATCCCGGACGCCTGCGCGTACCGGATGATCTCGGTGAGCGATGACAACGCGAGGAGCCCGGCCTCGCCGCCGAGATCGCAGTCGGGCGAGAACATCAGGCGATAGAGCGTCGGATTGTCCTGCGCGAAGCGGCGATACGCGCGACCGGAAGCGCGAAAGCGCGTGCGGGCGTCGGTGTCGACGACGGCGGTGAGGTACGTACGCAGCCGGTCGAACCCGTCGGAGACGATCGCCCCGACGAGCCCGTCCTTGCCGTCGAGGTGGTTGTAGACACCCATCGGTGCCACGCCGGCTTCCGCGGCGACCGCGCGGACGGTGAGGCCCGCGACGCCGTGCTCGACGAGAACGCGATGACCCGCGGCGATCAGTGCGGCCCGGACATCTGCGGCCGGGGTCCGCTTGGCAACCATCTTGACAGCCTACTAGAACAGTGTTCTTCTTAGATAGAACGATGTACTACAACAATGGCACGACGTACCAGGAGGCGGCCATGGCCGATGCACTCTCGTCCCCGTCCATCGCGGTGATCCCCGAGTTCGACCGGGACGCAACCGCCCCGATCCGATCCTCCCGCCGCTGGTGGGCGCTGGGCGCACTGTGTCTCGCGAC
The DNA here is from genome assembly GCF_001424365.1 of Williamsia sp. Leaf354. Taxonomy (NCBI): domain Bacteria; kingdom Bacillati; phylum Actinomycetota; class Actinomycetes; order Mycobacteriales; family Nocardiaceae; genus Williamsia; species Williamsia sp. Leaf354. Next base: position 867,906 of record NZ_LMPL01000005.1, on the reverse strand, counting down.
CCTCATGGTGATGATCGACAACACGATCGTGAACGTGGCGCTGCCGACCATCAGTCGCGATCTCTCCGCGAGCAACTCGGGTCTGCAATGGGTGGTCGACGCGTACACCCTCGCGTTCGCCGGGTTGCTCATCACCGGCGGCCACCTGGGCGACCGGTTCGGCCGCCGGCGTGCCCTGCTGGTCGGCGTCGCGGGCTTCGCGGTGGTGTCGGTGATCGCCGCCGAGTCGACGTCGCTCTGGATGCTCATCGCGTCCCGCGTCGGTCTCGGTGTGTTCGCCGCGCTGGTGTTCCCGGCGACGCTGGCCCTGGTGACCGGCATCTTCGCCGACGCGAGGGAGCGGGCCGCGGCCTTCGGTGTGTGGGCGGCGATCACCGGTGTCGCGGTCGCGATCGGCCCGGTGCTCGGCGGATGGCTGCTCGAGCACTACTCGTGGGCGTCGGTGTTCTGGGTCAACCTGCCGTTCGCGGCCCTGGTGGCCGTCGCCGTGGTGGCACTGGTGCCCGCGGGCGCATCGGCGCGCGAGCCGGGTGCGTTCGACGTCATCGGTCTCGCGCTGTCGATCGCGGGCATGGGGTTGCTCATCTACTCGGTCATCGAGGGGCCCAACCACGGGTGGGCCGACATCCGCACCCTCGGCGGCATATTCGTGTCAGTGGCTCTGGTCGCGGTGTTCGTGCGCCGCGAATCCCGTTCCGCCCATCCGATTCTCGACGTCCGCGTGTTCCGGAACCGGCAGTTCTCGGCGGCGTCGGCGATGATCGCGCTGGCGTTCTTCGGCCTGTTCGGCTTCATCTTCCTCGTCACGCAGTACTTCCAGGCGGTCAAGGGATACGGAACGCTCTCGGCCGGCCTGCACACCCTGCCGTTCGCCGTGGTGCTGGCCGTGGTCTCGCCGGTGGCGATGGTGCTGGTCGGCCGCCTCGGGGTCGCGGTGGTCTCCGCCACCGGCGCGGTGATGATGGGCGGCGGGTTCGCCCTGGTGCTCGCGGCCGGGATCGACAGTTCCTACTGGGGTCTCATCGTCTGGTCGATGAGCCTGATGGCCGCGGGCCTGGGCCTCATCTCCGGCCCGTGCACCCACGTGGTGATGAACGCGCTGCCCCCGGCGCAGGCCGGCGCGGGTGCCGCGGTCAACGACACCACCCGTGAGTTCGGCGGCGCCCTGGGCGTCGCGGTGCTGGGCTCGGCGCTGTCGAGTGTCTATGCCGCCGCGGTCGTCGACTCACCGACGCTGGCCGGGCTCCCCGAACCGGTCCGCGCCGCCGCCGAGACCTCGGTGATGGCCGGGGTCGAGGTGGCGCGGGGTGTGCCCGCGCAGTTCTCCGAGCCGGTCCTCGCCGCGGTACGCGACGCCTTCGTCGACGGTCTGCACCAGTCGGTGTGGGTCGCGGTGGGCACCGCACTGATCGCCGCACCGGTCTGCGGATGGTTCTTGCGCGAGCGCGCGACTACATCTGGAGAGTGAGATCGGTTCCGTCGCTGCGGGAGACGCAACTGAGCATCCAGCCCGCCGCCCGCTCGGGCTCGGTGAGAAGGGTGTCGCGGTGGTCGACAACACCCTCGGTGACGCGTACCCGACAGGTCCCGCAGAACCCCTGCTGGCACGAGTACGGGACCGCGGGCCGCGTGCGTCGCAGCGCGGCGAGGGTCGACTCGGTGGCCGAGACCGGAACCCGCTCGCCGGTGGAGGACAACGTCACCTCGAACGCGTGCCCGTCGAGAACCGGAGGTGGACTGAACCGTTCGAAGTGCAGTTCGGTGTCGTCGAGATCGCGCATCGCGGTACGGATCGCCTCGAGCATCGGGACGGGCCCGCAGCAGTACACCGCGGTCTTCGGCGCGATCGGCCCGAGCAGTTCGTCGGCCGTCGGGATCCCGCCGTCGTCGTCGGTGCGGATGGTGACACGGTCACCGTGGCTGCGCAGCGCCTCGATGAAGGGAAGCGAGTCGGCGCTGCGGCCGGTGTAGATCATCGACCAGTCCAGATCGAGCCGGTCGGCGGCGGCCACCATGGGCAGGATCGGCGTGATGCCGATGCCGCCGGCGATGAACCTCAGACGCTGTGCGGGGGATCCGCGGCCGGGCAGGGCCAGCGGGAAGGCGTTGCGCGGCCCCTTGATCTCCAGGGTGTCGCCGACGCGCAGGGTGTCGTGGACCTCGATCGACCCGCCGCCACCGGTGGGGATGCGACGCACCGCGATGCGGTAGTGGGTGCGGTCGGTGGGATCGCCGCACAGCGAGTACTCCCGCATGCGCCCCGACGGCAACAGCAGGTCGAGGTGCGCGCCCGGGTACCAGGGGGTGAGCTCGGCGCCGTCGAGCGACTCGAACCGCAGCGACACGACGTTCTCGTCCTCGGCGACGACCGTGCGCTCGGTGATCCGCACCGTCGTGATGCCGGCGTCGGGCGGCGGGATGTGGGGTTCACGCATGAACCGCACGAAGAACGGGTATGCGCGGCTGAGGATCTCGACGGCCTTCATCGCCGGATCGTGGCGGTATCGGCCGTAGAGGTGGGCCGGGGTCTGCTCGAGATCGCCGACCTCCATGCGCCCGGCGCGCTCGGAGGTCACCGTCCCGCGCCGCGGGCCGCCGGGGAGGCGGCGAGGTAGGCGACGGCCTGTGCGGTGGAACCGATCTGGTCGGGATAGAACGTCGGCTTGAAGTAGCTGAACGTCGCGAACACGATCGACCGCAGCGTCGGCAGCACACCGGCGCGGGCACCACGGGCGTACTCGGTCCACATCCGTCGGTAGGAGTACTTCTGGTACGGGTCGCTCTTGGCGATGAAGCGGCTTCCGCGATGGATCAGCAGCAGCAGCCCCGACAGGGCCATGAACATCGCGCGCCCGCGGCGGAGGTAGCCGTCACCGAAGTAGGCGGCCACGTCGTGGGCGACGCAGCGGTGCTCGACCTCCTCGGCGCCGTGCCAGGTGAACAGGTCGGTCATCGCCGGGTCGGAACCGTGTGCGCGCCAGGTGTTGTTGAGCGCGAAGTCGCCGAGGATCGCGGTGTAGTGCTCGATGGCCGCGATCAGCCACAGCCGCTCCACGAGATCCTTGCGCTGGGCGTCGGGCGTCCACGAGGTCTTGGGGGAGAGCACTTTCCGGAACAGCCACTGCATCTGCCGCTGGAACGGACGCGGGTCGAGACCGTGGCGGTCGAGGAAGTCCCACAGCACCTTGTCGTGGGCCTCGGCGTGCATGGCCTCCTGACCGATGAACCCCCGCATGGTGGCGGCGAGCTCCTCGTCGGCGACCAGCGGCAACGCCTCGTTGTAGGTGGCGACGAACCATCGCTCGCCCTCGGGGAGCAGCAGGTTGAGCATGCTGATCACGTTGGACGCCATGGGGTGACCGGGGATCCAGTGCAGCGGCGTCTTGTCGAAGTCGAACGCCACGTCGCGTGCGTGCAGGGTGACGGGGCCCGGGTCGGTGTGGGGGTCGTGGGGGTCGTGGGTGACCCGCGTGGACAGATCGGTCATGGCGAACTCCTCTAGAACAACGACGTCCGCGCCATACGGCGCGAGAGTGCGGGCAGGAATCGGTACACGCGGTATCCCACCGAGGCCTCGATGGTCACCGGGACGACGGCACGGTTGCGGGTGATGGCGTCGAGGATCTCCACCGCGACACGGTCCGGGGTGAATCCACGGCGTCGGTACATGCCGTTCATCCGGTCGCGCAGACGCTCCTGGTTGTCGCCGGTGGCGCCGGCGAACTCGGTCGCGGAGATGATGTTGGTGTCGACGATGCCGGGGCAGATCGCCGAGACGCCGATGTGGTGTTCGGCGAGTTCGGCGCGCAACGACTCGCTGAGCAGCAGCACCCCGGCCTTCGTGGCCGCGTACGCGCCGAGCCCGCGCTGCGGGGTGAACGCGGCGGCCGAGGCGAGGTTCACGATCTGGCCGCCGAGTCCGCGGGCGACCATCAGCCTGCCGAACTCGCGGCTGCCGGTGGCCACGCTCACGAGGTTGATGTCGACCAGGCGTCGGATCTGGGCGTCGGTGGCGTCGAGAAGTGCGCCCGCCAAGCCGATCCCGGCGTTGTTGACGACGATGTCGGGGACGCCGTGGGTCTCGGCGACGGTGGCGGCAAACCGGGCGAAGGCGTCGCTGTCGGCGACGTCGAGGGCGTAGGCGCGGGCCGTGCCGCCGGAGCCGGTGATCTCGTCGGCCGTCTTCTGGGCGGCGCCGAGATCGATGTCGGCGATGACCACCTCGCCACCCTCGGCGGCCAGCAGCAGGGCCGTCTCGCGCCCGATCCCGCTGCCACCGCCGGTGACGACGGACAGCGTCCCCTCGACGGCGCCGCGGCTGTCGCCGGTGACGCGGGCGCGGGCCACGGTCGCGCTCGGCTCCCCGCTGATGATGGACTCGATGAAGTCGATCGCGTTCTCGGCCAACAGCTCCGGGCGCGAATACGGCAGCCAGTGTCCGGTCGGCAGGTCGCGCCGCCACAGGCCGTCGGTGTAGCGCGGGGTGTTGTCGAAGATCGCGCTCCGCAGCGCGATGTCGCGGGTGTTGACGATCTCGAGGGTCGGCACCGTCGTCGACCGGGCGTCCGGCGAGAACAGGTGCGCGCGGATGTTGGCCCGGTAGTAGCGCAGGCCCGAGATCATGTCGTGGTGCAGCGTGGGTCCCACGGCGACGTCGCCGGGTGCGGTGCCCTCGACGCGGTGCAGGAACTGCCGCCACACCGGCGCCCACCCGAGCGCGCCGAAGAACACCTTCGGCACCACGGGGAGCTGGAACATCACGGTGTAGGCCGACGATGCGATCTGCGACAGCGCCTGCCTCAGTGCCGTCGGGGTGGGGTGTGCGAGCTTCTCGCGCGCCCAGGTGCCGAGGTGGTCGAGGTTGGGGCCCGAGACCGAGACGAACGAGGCGATCCGGTCATCGGCGCCCGCGGTGGTCACCGCCTCCCACGTCTGCACCGAACCCCAGTCGTGGGCGACCACGTGGGCGGGAACGTCGGAGACGGCGTCGATGACCGCGAACAGGTCGGCGGCGAGCTCGGCCAGCCGGTACGGCGCATCGCCCGAGGGTGCGTCGCTCTCGCCGTAGCCGCGGGTGTCGTAGGCGACCACGTGGTAGCGCTGCGCCAGGATCGGCGCCACGTGGGTCCACAGGTGGTGGGTGTCGGGCCACCCGTGGACCAGCACGACGGTCGGCGCGTCGGCGTCGCCGGCCTCGAAGACGGCCAGCTGCACACCGTCGCGGGTGACGGTGCGACGCCGCCACAGATCACGTTCGGATGACTCCACGGATCTGCACGTTACACCCAGTTACAGGTACTTGGGGCACGAATCGTGCCGGAGAACCCGCGCTAGCGCGGCGCCCCGCATCGGGCCAGGTAGGCGCGCAGATCGTTGTAGGCGGGCTTCGGGCTGCCGTTGGAGTAGCGGAGTCCGAAGTTCTGTTCGCGGTCGAAGACGTTCGGTCCGGCGTCGCGCAGCGAGTAGACGAACACGTTGCCGACGTAGCCGAACTGCCTGGCCCGGGCGACGCCGTGGACGATCATCGCCGACTGCGCCGCGGGGCTGACCGCGTTGGAACCCGACCCGGTGGGCGCACCGAACTCGGTGATCCAGATCGGCTTGGCGCCGTCGCCGCCGGCGACCATCGTCGCGTGGACCGCCGGGATCGCGTTGAAGTAGTTGTACGGGTTCGGTCGGGTGTCGGACGGATCGATGGGATAGCTGTACGGGTGCACCGACACGACGTTGAGGAACGGCGCGGCGCCCGCGCCGTACATGGCCCGCACGAAATCGACCGGGTTCATGTTGCCGCCGCCGTTGCCCGCGCCGGTGACACCGCCACCGACGATGAGCGCACCGCCGTTGACGCTCCGGATGGCGGTGCTCGCCGCGGCCAGCAACTGCACGTAGCGTCCCGGGTCGACGCGGGGCATGAAGAAGGCCTGCAGGTTCGGCTCGTTCCAGATCTCGTACGCCGACAGCGCATTCCCGTAGTGCGAGGCCACGCGTGCGGCGAACGCCCCGAAGTCGGCCGGGTTGGCCGGTACGACCTTGTCGGAGTCGACCGGCGACGCCGCGCGCGCCCATCGCGGGGTGTAGGCCACGATGCCGAGGACCTTGAGGCCTTGTGCGCGTGCGGCGTTCACCAGTCGGTCGGTGGTGCCCCAGGTGAACACGCCGCGGTCGGCCTCGATCGAACTCCACGCGATGTCGATGCGGGTCCAGGTCGCGCCGAGCGCGCGCATCTGGGCGAAGGTCTGGTTCAGGTCGGCGTCGGAGTATCCGTAGATGGACGCGCCGGGGGACACACCCACCGTGGTCGCGCATCCGGCGGCGGTGGCGGCCGGGGCCGCGGCGGTGGTGGCGACGCCGACGACCGTCGCCGCGGTCATCACCAGTCGCATCCAGCGTGATCGAAGTGTGAGCTGCATCATGTCCTCGTGTCTGTCGTGCGTGATCGTGGTGTTGGACAAGTTGTTCGCCGCCCGCGTCATCGGCGGTCGGAGGCACTACACGACTGGAGTGAACGCCCCCTTCGCCAGCGTGCAGTAGCATGTGGATCGGCATGACCGATCGCCCTCGGGGAGGGGGCACGGGGAGCAACCGCTGGGGAGGCGTGTTGCAGGGGGAGTTGATGTTCGCATGAAGCAAAACACACGCACGCCGTCGATGGGCAATGAGCCCACCGTAGATCTCGTCGGACACCTGCGCGGACTGCTGAAGGTCGCACCTGTCGCGATCGTCGTCGCGATCGTGGTGGCCCTGGGCGTGTTCGGCTACCAATCGGTCGCCGCGCAGCGCTATCAGGCGTCTGTCGTCGCACAGATCGTCACGCCGGGTGCCGCGGCCAGTGGCCAGTCCGGTCCGACCTCCACCGACGCCGCGACTGCCGCCGGCCCGTTCGTCGCGCTGGCCTCCGACCAGCAGGTTCTCGAACAGATCGCGAAGACCTCGGGCCTGCGCCTCGACCCGTCGCAGCTGTCGGCCGACATCGTCGTCGCCGCGTCGACGGTGCCCGGCATCGTCGACGTGACCGCCGAGGCCGACTCGGCGCAGGACGCCTCGACCCTGGCCAAGGCCGTGGTCTCCACGCTCGACTCGACCTACGTGCAACGCCAGCAGTCGGCTGCCTCGGCCCCGGCGAGCAACGGCATGAGTACCGGATTACAGGCGCTCACCACACAATTGGAGTCGCTCACCTCGCAACTCGACGGTGTCATCACCGCCGACGGACCGGCCGCGGGGATCCTCACCGCACTCAAGTCGCAGATCGACCAGCTCCGGCAGCAGCAGCAGACCGCGGCCTCGGCCACACAGCCGATCACCGCCGCCACCCAACGTCTCATCCTGCTGTCGCAGCCGGCCGGCGGTCCGAAGGCCGCGAGCATCCCGCCGATCGCCATCGCCGGCGTGGCCGGGCTTCTCGCACTGATCCTCTCGGCCGAACTGCTCGTGTTCGCCCGGTCGTTCCTCGGCCGTTCGGTGAACCGCGAGTGGTCGCGTCGCATCGGTCGTCGCGCACACGCCGTCGTCGACATCCCGCGTCGCGGCGAGGAGATCTCGACCTCGACGCTGGCCGCCGTGGCGCGTGTCTCGGGTCCGGTGCTGATCGTCGCCTCCGAGCAGGTACGCGGTGTCGTGGCACGCATCGTCGCCCACGTCCACGGCCGGGTCGACGGTCGTGACATCGACGACGACGACTGGACCCCGGACGAGCGCGACCATTCGCTGGCCGTCGTGGTGGTCCGTGACGGTCAGGTCGAGCGCGCACGCGTGGCGAAGGCGCTCGAGACGCTCGCGGCGTGGAACATCCCGTCGATCCTCGTGGTCGCGCCGAGCGGTCGCGGAAGCTTCCGCCTGCCAGGCGGTCTCGCGGTCGCGTTCCGCAAGCCCTCCGACGCCGCGGCGCCGGTGCGTCCCTCCGTTGCCGCGCCTGCGCCCGTGCAGACCCCGGCGCCCGCGCCCGCGCCGGTCACACCGCCCCCGCCGATCACCCCGAACGATCCCGCCGCCGGATATCTGCCCTACCGGCCCCTCGCCGCCGAGGGTGCGGGCGGTATGTCCGCCGTGCCGACCCGCGCCACCAACGGTGCCCAGGCGCATGCGGGTTCGGCGCAGCCGGTGCCGGTTCAGCAGTCGGAACCGGTTGCGGCCGACGGGAACGCAGTGCCCGACGAGAACGCAGCGCCCGACGAGAAGCCGAGCGCCGACGAGAACGTGGCGTCCGTCGAGGACCAGGTGCCCGACGAGAACGCGGTGTCGGAGCGGGACGTCGAGGCCGATCAGGACACCGCATCCGACGACGCCGAGTGGCCGGACGAGGCTGCGGCCGAGAGCTTCTCGGATGACGCAGACGCCGACATCGAGGTAAACGCCGACATGGACACCGACGCCGACTCCGAGAGCATCGACGAGTCCGAGCGCACGCCCCAGTCGGCGCACAGCTGAGGAGACACCGAGCGAACCACCGCCGCTGAGCCGCCTGTCGGTTCAGCGGCGGTCGTCTGTGTGGACCTCGCGATCCGCGGCAACGGTGAGGCTCGGCTGCTGAGAACTGCCCCCAGGCGACAGTCGGAGGGACCATTCCCCTCGGACTGTCCTCTCGGGGCAGTTCTCAGCAGCGGACCACCGCCTCAGCGGCAGTCGGCGGCGGCGCGTACCTCGTCGTAGGCCTTCTTGGGGCTGAAGTCATTGCGCAGCAACCCGAAGTTGTCCTCGGCGTCGGAGCGATCGGTACCGGCATCGCGCAGGCTGTAGACGAAGAACGGTCCGAAGTGTCCGCGCGACCGTGTCGACATGATGGCCGAGAAGAGCGAATCGGCCTGGAACTGCTCGGAGACCTTCTGCTTGTCGGTGCCGCCCGTGGGTGCCCCGTACTCGGTGACCCACAGCTTCTTGGCGCCGTCACCGTTGCGCCGCATCGTCGCGTAGAGCGCCGGCAACTGCGCGAAGGCGTTGAACGACTTCGACGAGGAGTCCAGGGGCAGATAGGGATAGCTGTAGGGGTGGATGCCGACGGCGTCCCATGTCGACGAGTTGGCGACGCGGTAGAGCGTGCTCAGAAACCGTGTGGGCGCGATGTTGCCGCCCTCGTCGACCGCGGGTGAGAGCCCGGCCGTGACGATCGTGACGCCCGGGGCGGCGTTGGTGCGGATGGCGATCGACGCCGCCGTCAGCATCCGGCCGTACACCGCGACATCGGGTGCGGGCGCGGCGAAGTTGACGATGTTCGGCTCGTTCCACACCTCCCAGGCGGTGATCCGGTCGGCGTAGCGCCGCGCCGCGAGCCCGGCGAAGTTCCCGAACGCGGCGGTGTCGTTCGGCAGGGAGAACTCCTTGTCGAGCGCGCCCGGGAGCCGCGCCCACGTGGGTGTCGTGTCGACGATGCCGAGGACGGTCAGACCGCGGGCACGCGCGGCGTCGACCACACGATCGGTGGCGGCCCAGTCGTACTGGCCGCGGGTGGCCTCCACCGAACTCCACGGCACGTCGAACCGGATCCACCGCATGCCTCCGGCGACGGTCAAGTCGAGGGTCCGGGCGAGATCGGCGTCCGACAGCGACAGGAGTCCGCTGCCCGCGGCGACCCCGATCGGGGTCTGTGGCGTCGCCGCTACGCACGTGTGGTCGATCCCGGTGTCATGGATGCCCAGAACCCGGGCGAGCGGAGCCGGCATCACGGCGACGGTGAGCCCGACGGCCACGGCGAGAAGGGCGACGACGACCAGCGCACCGATCACCATGGTCCGTCGTCGCGTGGTGGCGATCAGTCGACGGACCCCGAATCTGCTGCGGGTCACCGCACAAGGGTAGTGGTGTCGGGCGGGGCGTCGACGGGTGCGGAGTCTGCGTCGTGGCGATCCCCGGCCCGGAGTTCGCCGTTCTCCGCGTCACGGCGGGGCGCGACCACCGTCGACGCCGCGGCGCCGAGCAGCAGCCAGAAGTAGGCGTCGTCGGGGAAGATCTCGAAGTACGTAGAGACCACTGCGGCGGCGGCGACGGCCACCGCGGCCGCCGAGACACCCACGCACAGATTGCGATCCACCGGGTCGGTCGCGACGCGCGACGCGCGCACGGTGTGCAGCACCGCGACGACGATCACGCCGACGAAGACCCACAGGGCCAACGGACCCAACTCGATCGCCACCTTGATGTAGTAGTTGTCGGGCTGATACGGCGCCGACGACGATCGGGTCGCAATCGCCACGACCTCGGCGGCCGAGCCCGTGGTACCGAGCCCGATCCCGAAGGGATGACCGAGGATCGAGGTGATCGAGTCGCTCCACCCGGTCCCGCGTTCCCCGAGACTGTTCGACGACAGGAACGTCGAGAGCACCGGACCGGAGAAGACGGCGGTGATCGCCGCGGCGACGACGGCGCCGATCCCGAGCGCGGTCAACAGCTTCCGGTAGCGATGAAAACCTATCCACAGCAGGCCGATCAGCAACCCGAGGAACGCGGCGCGCACCACGGCGGTGGACATCGCGGCGAGGTAGATCGGGGTGAGCACGAGGAACACCAGGTTGCGGGGGCGCCGTGGCTGCGCCACGGCGACCGATCCGCAGACCAGGAGCACGAGCATCATGAACAGCGCGAACGGGAAGGGCTGACCGAACGTGCTGAACGATCGCAACAGCCCACCGGCGAAACGGATGTCGGTGTTGTAGGCGAATCCCTGTGCGGCGAGGGCGTCGGCGCCAACGAACTGCTGGTAGATGCCATAGAGGCCGGTGCCGAGACCCAGCACCATCATGATCGTGATCAGGTGATCGCGGTCGCCGGCGTCGAGCGGACGCAGCCAGATGATGATCGGGAACACCAGGCCGTAGAAGAACGTGATCTTGATCGGCGACAGCGCGACATTCACCGGGAGGGTCACCAGGGCGCTGACGATCCCGATGACGGCGAACGCCGCGAACAGGTAGGCCCACGGTTGGGTGAAGCGCGGGACCGCCGACCAGCGTGTCCGGATCACCGCGCACACGGCGGTGAAGCCCAGCAGACCTTCCTTCCAGCCGTTGGGGAAGCCGGCGCCGAGCGCGAAGATCAGGATGTAGTGCAGCGGTGAGATCGCCGCGAACAACAGGACGCCGCGCTGCGGTCGGATCAGGATCCATGCCGCGACAGCGAGTCCCACGATCCCGGCGACACCGTAGGTCGCCGCGTTCATCAGGGCGGGGTTCATCGGGACCCGCCCCCACCGCGCGACGGTGCCGCGACGGCGTCGGCGGGTGCGGCCGGAGCGCTCGAGGATGTCGTGCCGAGGAGCAGGTCGAGCAGCGCCGGAACGGTTTCGCGGCGATCGTGGTGCTCGGCGACATGGGCGTACGCGCGGCGAACCATCGCCGCGGTGCCGTGCGGGTCGGCGGCGATCGACGACATGGCGTCGGCGAGGGCGACCGGATCGCCCGGGGGTACCAACACCCCGCGGCGGTCCGCCAACAGGTTTCGCGGGTTCCCGTGGTCGGTGGCGACGACGGGAACGCCTGCGGCCATCGCCTCCATCGCCGTCAGGGGGCCGGCTTCGGGCGCGATGCTCGCCGAGACGTGCACCGTCCACTGCGCGAGCGCGTCGGCGGCACGAACCCGACCCGGGAACGTCACGCGCCCGGCGAGATCAGGGTGTCCGGCACGCTCGCGCAGCTGCGCGGCGTACCCGACGTCGCCGGGGAAGGCCTCACCCGCGACGACCGCGGTCGCGTCGTCGAGTCGGGCGACCGCCTCGAGGAAGACGTCGACGCCCTTCCACGGGGTGAGCACCGACAGGGTTCCGGCCCGCAGCGGTCCGGTCGGCAGGGCGCCCGTGGGTGCGTCGTCGGGGATGTCGACGCCGAGGCGACCGACGGCGACGTGGTCGACGAGACCGTCGAGGGCCGACGCGGTCGTCGGGGACACCGCGACCACGTGATGCAGCAGTGGGCGGCCCGCGCCGATGAACACGCGTGTCTTCCGGCTCACGAGGTGGTCGTGGACGAGCCAGGCGACCGACCGGACGCCGGCGAGCCGCAGCGCGGGCAGGGTGTGGGCCGAGTTCGCGACGATCGCGGTGCCGCGGTGGGCCCGCAGCGTCCGCGCGGCGACGACCATCGACCGGGCCATCCCCCACGCCGCGCCGGCGCGGGTGCGACGACCGTGGTCGCGACCGAGGTGCGGGATCTCGACGTGGACGGCCCACGGCGGGAACGATTCCGAGAGCGGACCGACCGGGCACGCCACCGACACCGACATCCCGCGCCGGTGGCATTCCGCGGCGAGATCGAGCATCACCGACTCCGCGCCCGAGCGCTGCGGCGAATGTGTCACGAAGAGAATGCTGTCGGAGACGGCCGATTCACCACTGTCGATCATGACTGCTCCCGACCGTCGAGGGCGACCGCGTGGAGGCACTCGGTGAGCACCGCCTCGCGGACCACCGGATGGAATCCGGGATGGTCGCCGCCCGGGGCGACGTGGACCGAAGGGCCCCGACCGCTGCGGCTGACGCTGCTCAGCGCCTGCAGGCCGCGTTGGCTGAGGAAGTGCTCGTAGTCGCGGGTACCGAAGACGAGGTGCGTCTCGATCCCGGCCTTCGCCAGTGGACGCAGCAGCAGGCGCGGGCTCTGCATGACGCCGAGTCGGGCGACCGCGTCGAACAGCGGGTACGGCGCGAAGCGCGCCACGATCGGCTTGAGCCGACCGCGCAGCGACGGTGCCGTGTCGACGGTCGTGCCGGCGACCTCGGCGCTGAAGGGGGCGTCGCCGCCCAGCACCGGGGCGTCACGCCGCCAGGTGAGCTGGTTGACCAGCACGACCCGGTCGAGGTGCTCGGGTGTGTCGTCGGCGACGTCGAGGGCGACACGCGACGCCGACCACGACCCGGAGCAGATCCCCACATGGGTGAGCGGTCCGGCTGTGAGCGACCGCGCGAGATCGCGGACCTCGCGGGCGTCGGTGATCGACGTCGGGGAGTGCAGCGGTGCGAAGTCGTCGGCACGCTGGACACGTCCGCTCTCGCCGACACCGCGTCGGTCGTACCGCACGGTGACCGCGCCGAGCCGTCCGGCCTCGACGGCGAGATCGCGCCAGAGTCGGGCGGGGCCGGTGCGGATGTCGGCGGCCGTCGAGTGCACGACGAGCCCGCTGTGGGCGACGCCGTGGGCCGGGCGGGTGATCCACACCAGCGGACGGTCGGGGGCGGTGACGATCTCGGTGATCACCGACGTCGAGCCGGGCGCAGCCGGTTCGCCGTCGACGACGGCCCACGACCGTGTCCGGTGCTGCACCACGAGGGGTTCGGTGGGCAGCAGCTGATCGATCCAGGCGCCGATCGCGTGGACCGACTCGTGCGGCAGCTCCACCAGGAAGCTCGGCGGGGTGACGAAGGCGGTCGGGTCGACCGTGCGCACCACCTCGACGCGCCCGGCAGGGCGTTCGTCGTGCAGCAGGGCGCGGGCGGGTGCCGATGCGAGATCGGCATCCGATGTCGCGAGCAGGACGGGGCAGTCGGGCAGCGACTCGAGGGTGATCGACATCGCCGACAACGCCTGTGCGGTGTGGCGGTGCCAGCCGGCCCCGACGATGTCGACGACGTCGTCGGTGTGGCCGCGCAGCGACGACCCGGCCGAGTCGGCGGCGACGGCCATCCGGAACAGCTGGGTCTGGCCCCGGACGAAGGTCCGTCCCCGCAGCACCGGATCCCACAGCACGAGACCCGCGAGACCGTCGATGCGCTCGGCGGCGGCGGTGGCGAGCAGACCGCCGGCCCGGAGACCGACGAGGACGACCTCGCCGACACCGGTGCCACGCACATGGTCGACGGCATGACCGATCCCGGCGAGCCAGTTCTCGACCGCGTCGGGCGAATCCTGTTCTCCCCACGACTCACCGGTGTGCAGATGGTCCATCCGCAACACGACCATCCCCGACAGCGCGAGGTCCTCGGCGAGCATCCGCACCCCGCGGGTGGTGTCGATCTGTTCCTTGCCCAGCGGCGGGCACATCACGACCCCGGCCCGGGCCACCCCGGACACCGGACGGTGCACGGTGCCGAACAGCGGGGTCGACGCGGGGCCGAAGAAGGTCGGCTCGACGACGGTCGCGGTGTCGACGAGGTCGGGTCCCACCGTGTCGGGGCCATCACCGTGGGGGCCGCCGCCGTCGGGACCGGAACCGGTGGGGTCGGGCCCCGAATCGGTCGGGGCGGGGCCGGAGAGCATGCGGCGCGGGTCGATGCTGTCGGTGATCCCGACAACACGCGCGGCGACCGGGAGGGCCAGGGCGCCGACGACGCCGAGCACGATGCCGACCACCGAGTCGGCCGGGGCGAGCAGCGCGACGGCGGCGGTGAGGACGGCGATCAGCCCGACCAGCCCGAGCATGGTGCGCCACGGGAAGAGATCTCCGATGGCCACCTCGCGCAGGACCGTGGCCCAGATCAGCACGCAGACGACGATCTCGGTGCCCACGGTCGCGACGGCCGATCCCTCGAACGACATCCGGGGGATCAACACGACGTTGGCGATCACGTTGAGCACCAACCCGAATGCGGCGATGACCGGGAACGTGCGCAGGCGTCCGGTGCTGACCAGGGTCATGACGCCGAGCAGGGTGAAGCTGCTCAGGCCGGCGCCCAGCACGAGCAACCGGGTCGCGGTGGCCGCGTCGGCGTAGTCGGGGCCGTAGAGCAGTCGGACCAGGGGTGCCGCGGACGGCCAGATGCCGATCACGGCCATGCCGCCGAGCAGGGTGGTGAGGACGGCGGCGTCGCGCATGCGACCGCGGAACTCCTCGAGCCGTTCGGGCCAGCTGGCGACGAGCACCGTCACCAACGGGGTGGTCACCGCGATCCCGATCATCGAGACGAGATCGGAGAACTTGTAGGCGATCGCGTAGTGCCCGACGGCGTCGAACGAGTCGAGTTTCGACAGCAGCGGGATGTCGATCTTGGTCAGCAGCACCGTCAGTGCGAAACCGACGCTGAGCGGGAACGCCTCGCGCAGCATCTCCGACCAGCGCCAGATCTCGATGCGCTTGGCCGGGCGGAAGCCGAGCCCGCCGCGGTGCAGTACAACGCCCTTGGAGATGAGGGAGACCAGTTCGAACAGGACGGCCGGGATGACGACCACGAGCAGGACCGGCGCCACGATGACCGCGATGACGGTCGCCGCGAGCTGCACGATCTGGCTCAGCGACTCGATGACCGAGACGACGGTGAGCTTCAGGCGGCTCTGGTACAGCACGGTGAGCGAGTGGCTCGGTGTGGCGATGACGACCACGAGCCCCGCGATGGCGGTGGCGGTGACGACCACGCCCGGGTAGTGCGCGAGCACGACGAATCCGACGGCAGCGGCGTACCCGATGAGCCCCAGTCCGAGGCGCAGGGCGATGAAGGAGCTCGCGACGAGACGCGTCTCGCTCTCGCTGTCGCCGACGAGGCGGCTGAGCACGACACGGCCGACGCCGAGGTCGGTGATGACGCTGAGCAACCCGAGCAGACCGAAGACGAACGAGTACTGACCCCATTCCTCACTGCCCAGCGAGCGGGCGATGGCGATGCTGCCCGCCCACCCGAGTCCGGCGACGAAGAAGCGTCCCAACAACATCGAGCCGATGTTGCGGGCGATCGAGCCCTTCGGGGTGGGGGTGGCCGAACCCGGTTCCCCCGGGTCGACCGCGGACACCTCAGCCGCACCGGCGGCTCCCGGGCGGGTGTCGAGGGTCGCGGTCACCGGGTGCTCTCGTAGACCTCGAGTGTCGCGGCGGCGGTGGCCTCCCAGCTCAGCGCGCCGGCCGCGATCGGGCCCCGCTCACGCAGATGGGCTCCTGTCTCGGGGTCGGCGGCCTCGCGCAGGGTGCGGGCCCACGCCAGCGGGCCATGGCCGGCGACGAGCAGCGCACCGTCGGCGACGACGTCGGGCAGGGCGCCGACCGCGCTGGCGACGACGGCGCCGCCGCAGGCCATCGCCTCGATCGGCGGGAGACCGAAGCCCTCGTAGCGCGAGCAGTACGCGGTGACCGTCGCCGCGGCGTACAACGCGGGGAGGGCGGCGGTCGCGACGTATCCGAGACCGTGGGCCGACGCCGGTGCGTCCGGTCCGGTCGAGCCGGCGCCGGCCAGCACCAGCGGGATGTCGGCCTCGGCGCAGGCCTCGGCAAGCAGCGCCACATCCTTGCGCGGCTCGACCGTCCCGACCTGCAGGACGAAGCGCTCGGGCAGGTCGAGACGATCGCGGACCTCCGCGACCGCCTCGGCGCTCGGCGGGGTCGCCCACGACGCGGGGGCCAGCGGGATGACGTGTGCGCCGCGACCGAAGATGTCGGCGATCCGCTCGGCGGTGAACGACGACACCGCGATGAGCACGTCGGCGCGGTTCAGCGCCCGCCACAGCAGGGCCCGTTCACCGCGGGCGCGCAGTGCCGACGACGCCCACGGGGTGTCGAACACCGACAGGTCGTGCACCGTCGACACCGTGATCCCGTCGCGCAGCAGCGGCAGGTCCACGTCGAGGGAGTGGAAGACCCGGCCGGGTGTGTGCACCGGCCGCAGACCCGAGAGCGCCCGACGGACACCGGAACTGACCGGTCGGGTCAGCGGTTCGACCGAGGTGGGCAGCTCGCCCACGGCGTCGCTCTGGACGACCGCGGCCATCGACAACTCCGGTGCGAGGCTGGCTGCCGCCGCGACGAGTTCGCGTGCGTAGGTCTGTACCCCGCTGCCGCCGGGCCGCAGCGCCAGTGCCCCGAAGACCACGTCGTGGACGTCGGTCGCCCGGGGCGCCGGGGTGGACACCGCGGCTCGGCTGGTGAGGGGCCGGCGCGGCGACGTCGTCGCCGAGGACGGCAGAAGGCGAGGGGTGGAGGAGGTCGTGGCGGACGAGATCGGTGCAGAAGTCATGGCGGTGGTGGTCATTTCGGCCGGGGTCGCGTCGATGCGCGACTCGAACTGGGAAGCGGTCACCCGTGTCGTGGCGACGGGCGCCATCGTCGGTCGGGTCTCGTCGGGCAGGCTCATCGGAGTCTCGTCTCGACTCCGTGGGCGCGGGTCAGGCGATGAGGCCGCGCTGCTGCGCGGGCCAGGCGGACACGTCGAGACCGTGCGTGGCGAACATCGCCAGGGCGATGCGCTCCATGCCGAAGCCGACGCAGGCGCTGTGTGCGACATCGCCGTCGGCGGTCGCGATCGTGAACGTCTCACCGAAGTGGTCGCGGTGGCAGTTGCACGACACCACGGCCGTCCCGTCGTCGAGATCGCCGTACAGCGACACCACGAGTTCGGTCTTGAGGTTCTCGTCGAGCTGGTTGGCGGCCAGCATCTTTCCCGCGCGCCCGAAGAACGGGTCGTTGGCGGGGACGTCGCGAGCGGCGAGGCCCAGCTGATCGAGCACGTCGAGGCCCCGGGGCACCCAGCTGTCGCGGTGGTTCTCGGCCTGCTGCGGCGTCCCCACGATCACGAACTCGTGCATGCGGAACGCCTGCATGCGGGCGGGATCGACGGCGGGCTCGTGCCGGAAGCAGTATCCGTAGACGTCCATCAGCACACCGCCGTCGGGCAGCGTGCCGGTGAGCGTGGAGTAGCTCGGATGGCATGCGGCCGAGACGAGCATCGTTCCCGCCGAGGCGAGATGGTGGTCCCAGTCGGCACCCGACTCGCGGTCGGCGAGCAGCGCGCGGTGCGCCTTGTTGTCGCCGGTGAAGGTGGAGATGGCGCCGGTGAGGTTCGGGAACGACGCGATGTAGTCGGTCTTCTCGAACGACTCACGCGGGAACACGGGTGGGAACCGCAGTCGGCGCGGCGCGTCGGCGTGCGCGGCGCGGCCGGCCGCCACAACGACCTCGTCGATCGCGTCGATGACGTCCTCGAACATCGCACCGCGGCCGTAGAGGCCGTCGATGCCCGAGGGCACCAGGAGCCCCGCGTCGATCAGGTCGTCACGGAACTGTGCGCGCGCCCGGTCGAGCTCGCTGACGGGCGGAGCCGTTGTGGCGGTGGTGGGTTCGGCGGTCCCCGATTCGGTGATCACGGTCATGTCCGTCACCCCCGGTAGGCCAGCACGAGCTGGGCGTTGTTGGCGCGGATGCGGTCGTTGGACACCATCAGCTGCGGGCCGAACGCGTCGCGGAGCAGGCGCCCCATCGATGCGGGGTGGTCCTCGCGGTATCCGCTGATGCCGCAGAGCTGCAGGGCACCGATGACGACGTCGACGATGGTGGTCGACGCGTCGAGCTTGAGGTTGTTCATCGCGAGGGTGAAGCCGACCGTGGTGTGCTCCTCGCCGCTGGCGAGAAACGCCTCATAGCGGTCGATCTCGCGGGTCACCGACGACACGAAGCGCTGGTGCACCACGGTGAGGTCGGCGAACTTCACCGCCTGGGGCGGCGGCGATCCGCCGGGCGACTTGCGCGCGGCCGAGCGGACCTGGGCACGGGCCTTGGTCATCGCGGCGTCGGCGATGCCGAGCCACACCGACGCCCACAGGGTGTGCGACGCGGGCAGCATGGTGTGCGCGGAGATGGTGGCGTAGTCGACGGGCAGCACATGGGCGGCCGAGGTCTGCGCGTGGAGCTGGAAGCCGGGGCTGCAGGTGCCGCGGAAGCCGAGAACGTCCCAGGTGCCGGTCTTCTCGAGCCGGGTGTCGGCGCGCGGACACGCGACGAGCACCTGGTCGGTGCTCGGGCTGTCGGGGGTGCGTCGCGCCGTCGCGAAGACGTAGTCGGCGTACTCGCCGTAGGAGATGACCGGTGCGTTCTTGTCGAGGACGACGGTGTCGCCCCCGGCTGTGTCCCTGGAGACGACAACCGCGCAGGTGGAGCTGCCGACGTCACCACCGGTGGTGATCTCGGTGGTCGCCGAGGCCAGAAGCGCGTCGGACTCGGCGATCACACGGGTGAGCTCGGCGGCCGCACCCGAGGTCGCGTGGAAGCGCAGCGACAGTGCCTGGGTGTGGTGCATCGCGAAGATCATGGCCGTCGAGCTGCAGACCGCGCCGAGCTTGCGGCCGATGGCGCACAGGTCGGTGATCGACGTGGAGCGTCCGCCGAGTTCGACGGGCAGTGAGCAGGACAGCAGTCCCGACGAGCGCATCTCGTCGACGGCCTCGAACGGGAATCGTGCGTTGCGATCGACATCGTCGGCGTGTGCGGCGGCGACCGCGACCGTACTGGTCGGATCGGGTGCCTCGACGGCTTCGGACGTGCGTACAGCGGTGATTGTCACCGAACTTACCCCCCCGGGTGATCGGAAATATTGATCTGTGGGCCGTGCGCATCGGCGACATCGGCAACGACCCCGGCGATGGTGAACGTCTCCTCAGCGCGCGTGGACCCGACGCGTGGTGCTGCGGTACGTTCCTCGGTACGGTATCGCAAAGGTCGAGGTTTGACGAGTTGCAGATGCCTCATCGAGGGTGAGGCAATCGGCACACTGGGCGACCGGATCGACGTCACACGGGGCGGGGGAGTCCCGACGTCACACCGCGCCGGTCGGAAGACCCGGCCGGGCAACAGTTCTCACGGCAACAACTGATTCAGGGGGAAGTGCACGATGCAGGACCAGATCCGTCGTATTCTCGTGTCGCACGGCAAGATGGCCGTCGACGCCATGTCGGTCGACAGCTCCGTCGATCTCTATGAGCTGGGTCTCACCTCGCACGCGAGTGTGAACGTGATGCTCGCGCTCGAGGACGAGTTCGACATCGAATTCCCGGACACCGATCTCAAGAAGTCGACATTCGCGACAGTGGACAGCCTCGCCGCGGTCGTCGGGAGGCTGGTCCCGGCATGACCGCCGCGCCGATGATCATGTCGGCGGGTATCGCCGACCCGGAACATCATGTGGCGCACCGGATCCACACCGACGCCGAACGGATCTGGCCGGAGACGAACTGCTACGTCGACCTGTGGGTCGAGGCCCTGCATCTGCTCGGCCACGACCCGGTGCCGTCGCTCATCTCGGTGTTCGCCGCCGACCACGACGGCGGGCAGTGGACGTTCATCAAGCCCGAACAGCACGACCTGCGTGTCCTCTACGGCATCGAGGTCACCGAGGAGGCCCTGTGGCGTCCGGTGCTCGACACCGTCGAGAGCGGACCGGAGCGCGGGCTGATGCACACCGTGGAGGTGGACAGCTGGTGGCTGCCCGACACCGCGGGCAGTGACTACCGCAGCGGCCACGTGAAGACCACGATCGTCCCGCTGTCGGTGGACCGCGCCGCACGGGAGATGGTGTACCTGCACAACGCCGGAGCCCACCGCCTCGCCGGCGAGGACTTCGACGGCGTGTTCGGCCTCGGGCCGGGTGTGCACCCCGAGTTGCCGCCCTACACCGAGCAGATCCGCCGCACCGTCACTCCCGCGGCGCCCGAGCGTGCGCTGGAACTCGTACGCGCGCATCTCGATCGGCGTGCCCCGGGCAACCCGGTCGACCGGCTCGCGGACTCGGTGCGCGACGCCGTCGCGTGGCTGCCCGACGCCGGCCTCGAGACCTTCCACCGATGGGCCTTCGCCACCCTGCGCCAGTGCGGTTCGACCGCCGAGCTCGCCGCCGACGTGGTGGTGTGGCTCGAGTCGCAGGGCGCGGTGGGCGCGGCTGCGGCACGGGATCCGTTCCTGGAGGTGGCATCCGGGGCCAAGTCGGTGCAGTTCCGGATGGCGCGTGCCGCCCGCGGCCGTGCGGTCGACCCGAGCGAGACGCTGGCGGCGATGGCCACCGCGTGGGACGCGGCGCTGCACATCGTCGACACCTCCGTGGGGTGAGCGCCGTCGCGACGACCCTGCCGGGCGGTCTGCTGGTGGCGACCACCGCCGGCGCCGTAATCGACCCCGCCGGCCTCACCGGTGACGTCCTCACCGCGGGGGTACCGATGCCGCGGCCGACGGTGGTCGACGCGGTCGACGGATGGCGCTCGCTGTGCGCCGCGGACGCCTCGGTGGACGACGTCGACTGGTGGTTCGTCACCGACACCGACGTCGCGGCGACCACACGAATCGTGTTCGAGGGACTGAGTTTTCCGGCCTCGGTGTTCGTCGACGGCGTCGAGGTGGCGACCGCGGCGTCGATGTTCCTGCCCGTCGCGACCACGGTCGGTCCGGGTCGTCACCGGATCGTGGTGCGCTTCGGGTCGCTCACCGCGTGGGCGTCGACGCGGCGCCCCCGCGGCCGCTGGCGGTCGTCGCTGGTGGCGACCCAGGGCTTGCGCTGGGCGCGCACCACGCTGCTCGGTCGCGCGAAGGTCTACGGCGATGTGCCCGCGCCGGTGGGTTTCTGGCGCGGCGTCACGCTTGCCGACGCGCCCGCGGTCACCGATCTCGACGTCCACGCCGACCCGACCACGGGTGTCGTCGCCGTGCGCGGTCGCTGCCTCGACACCGACGGGAACCACGCCGACGCCGCGACCGTGGCCGTGCGTCTGGTCGATCCCGACGGTCAGGCGATCGAGTCGACCGCCGTGGTGACCGACGGGACGTTCTCCACCACGCTCACCGTGGCGCGGCCCCGACTCTGGTGGCCCCACGGGTACGGCGAGCAGCCCCTCTACCGGCTGACGGCGGCCACCGCCGACGATCCGGGTCTCACGAGGACCGTCGGCTTCCGCACACTCGCCGTCGACACCACCGACGGCGGCTTCACCCTCGTCGGCAACGGCGTCCCGATCTTCGCCCGCGGCGCCGTGTGGACCCCGGTGCGCCCCGGCGCGGTGCCTGACGTCCCCGCCGCGATCCGGCGGCGGCTGCACCTGCTCGCCGACGCGGGCGCGACGATGGTGCGGATACCGGGCGGGCTGTTGCCCGAGGACGCCGAGTTCGCCGACGCCTGCGCCGAACTCGGACTGCTCATCTGGCAGGACGCGATGCTCGCCACCTTCGACCCGCCGCCCGATCTCGACGACACCGTCGCCGCCGAACTCGACGCGATGCTGCGCGCGGTGTCGGGGAACCCGTCGATCGCCGTGGTCAGCGGCGGGAGTGAGACGGTGCAGCAACCGGTGATGCTCGGACTCCCGCGTGAGGGCCGGACGATGCCCCTGATCGAGACCACGCTGGCCGAGCGGGCCGCCGCGTACGGTCTGCCCTATGTCGAGTCGTCGCCGAGCGCCCCGCCCGGCAGCGACGCGTTCCCGCTCCGACCCGACACCGGCGTCAGCCACTGGTTCGGCGTGGGCGGGTACCGACGCCCGGTCGCCGACGTCGTCGGTGCCGACGTCCGTTTCGCCGCCGAGTGTCTCGCGTTCTCCATCCCACCGTCGCCCGCGGCGATCGAGCGGCACTTCGGCGCCGCGGCGGCCGCGGGGCACACCCCGGAGTGGAAGGCCGCGGTGCCCCGTGACCGCGGATCAACCTGGGATTTCGAGGACGTCCGAGACCACTACGTCGCCGCACTGTTCGGCGTCGATCCGTCGGCGGTGCGCAGCCGCGACCACGAGCGTCACCTGCAGCTCGGTCGCGTCGCGATCGCCGAGGCGATGGCCGCCTGTCATGCCCACTGGCGCACCGACCCCCGCTGCGGCGGTGCGCTCGTGTTGACCGCGGCCGACACCACGCCCGGCGCGGGATGGGGCCTCATCGACGTCGACGGCGACCCCAAACTGCCGCTGTCGGTTCTCCGTCGGGTGTGGGCCCCGGTGACGGTGCTCGTGCGCGACGCGGGACTCGCCGGCATCGTGATCGACGTCCTCAACGACACCGGGGCGCCGGTGGTTGGGGAGGTGTCGCTGTGCGCGACCACCGACGGTGGATCGGTGGTCGCCGAGGGCGTCGCGCAGGTCACCGTCGGCCCGCACGGGTCGGTGCGGCTGTACGACAGCGAGATCACCGGCGTCTTCCGTGACCTCTCCGACGCCCATCGGTTCGGGCCGCGCACCGCCGACGCCGTGGAGGTGGTGCTCGGCGTCGACGGCGCGCCGCGGTGCCGCGAGGTGTTCGCCGTGCGCCCCGCCACCGAGACCGTCGTGATCCCCGCGGGCACACTGCAGGCGTCGGCCCTCGTCGTCGACGGAGGGTGGTCGGTGCGGCTGGAGTCGTCGGTCACCGCACGATGGGTCGAGATCGACTGCCCCGGATGGACTCCGGCCGATTCGGTCTTCCATCTCGCCGCCGGCCGACCCTACGAGGTCACGCTCACCCCCGCAGACGGGACCGACGTCGTACGTGGTCCCCGGGGGCGCGTCCACAGCCTCGACCTCTCGGCGCCGGTGACCGTCGCGGTGTCCACGTGAGCGGGTCGCGGATCGCCCTCGTCCACGAGCGGCTCACCGAGATAGCGGGCAGCGAACACGTCGTCGAACAACTCGCCGTCGAATGGCCCGACGCGCAGCTGCGGGTGCCGATCTCCGACCCCGACGCCGTCGTCGACGTCTTACGGGGACGTGTCGACGTGTCCCGACTCGATGCGGTCCACCGGATGATCGGTCGGCGCACCTACGCGCCGCTGCTGCCGCTCGTCCCGACAGCACTGCGCCGCAGCTCCTTCGCCGACGTCGATGCCGTCGTCATCAGCCACCACGCCTTCGCGGTGTCGGCCGCGCATGCCGCCGGCGACATCCCGACCATCGCCTACGTCCACTCCCCGGCCCGGTGGGCCTGGGATCGGGAGATGCGCGCCGGAGAGGCCTCGGGTCCGGCGGGACGGACTGCTTTGGCCGCCCTCGCGGCGGTGGCGCGGCGGGCCGAATCCGGCGCGGCGCCGAGGCTCACGGCGGTCGTGGCCAACAGCACCGAGGTCGCTACCCGCATCGAACGGTGGTGGGGTCGCGAGGCGGTGGTGATCCATCCGCCGGTCGACACCGAGCGCTTCACCGTCGACCCCGGCGCGACGCGGGGTGACTTCTTCCTGCTCGCCGGCCGCCTCGTGCCCTACAAGCGCCCCGATCTCGCCGTCCGTGCCGCCCGCCTCGCCGGTGTGCGTCTCGTCGTCGCCGGGTCCGGGCGCTGGCAGGCGTTGTGCGAGAGCCTCGCCGGACCGGAGACCACGTTCCTCGGACGTGTCGACGACGCGGAGATGACGCGGCTGCAGCAGACCGCGCGCGCCCTCGTCATGCCCGGTGTCGAGGATTTCGGGATCGTCCCGGTGGAGGCGATGGCGAGCGGTACCCCGGTGATCGCCCTCGCCGACGGTGGTGCGCTCGACACGGTGGTGCCGGGCGTCTCGGGTGTCCTGGTGCCGGGCGGCTCCGACGACGAGGTCGTTGCCCGTCTCGCCGAGGCGATGGCGTCGTTCGACGACGGCGCCCTGGATCCTGCCGGTATCGCCCGTCACGCGGACATGTTCTCGCGCAGCACCTTCCGGCGTTCCATGCGGACCCTGGTCGACTCGGTGGCGCGGTGAGTCACGCACTCGGATGCGACCTCGTGTCCCTGTCCGACATCGTCGAATCGGTGGAGGCGTTCGGTGACCGGTTCCTGACACGGGTGTTCACCGCGGGTGAGCTCGCCGCGGCAGGGGGTGACACCGCGCGACTCGCGGCGCGGTTCGCGGCCAAGGAGGCGGTGATCAAGGCGCTCGCCGTCACCGACGAGGCGACGGTGCCCACCGAGATCGAGGTCGTCGGAGCCGGTGTCGCACCCACGCTGCGACTCCACGGTGAGATGGCGCGTCGGGCGCGGGCGCAGAGGTGGGGCGAGATCGTCCTCACCCTGTCGCACACCGACTGTCACGCGATGGCGGTCGTGCTGGCCGAGACCCACTGAGGGGTCAGGAGCCGGTACCGCGCAGCATCGCCTTGAAGGTGAGCAGCACGATCTTGGCGTCGAGCCAGATGCTCCAGTTCTCGATGTAGAAGTTGTCGTAGATCGCGCGGTCGTCGATGCTCGTGTCGCCGCGCAGCCCGTTGATCGCGGCCCAGCCGGTGAGACCGACGTGTACACGGTGGCGGTGCTGGTAGGACGGCACGGTGCTCTCGAACTGCTCCACGAAGTGCGGCCGTTCGGGGCGCGGACCGACCAGCGACATGTCGCCGCGCACCACGTTCCACAGCTGCGGCAACTCGTCGATCGAGGTCTTGCGCAGGAAGCGTCCGACGGCGGTGAGTCGCAGGGTCCGGTCGGGACTCCAGTCGATGTCGGAGGTCGCCGCCGACACCGGTCGCATCGACCGGAACTTGTACAGGTTGAACAGGGTTCCGTTGCGTCCGGTGCGCTGCTGCTTGAAGATGATCGGCCCGCTGCGGTCGGTGACCGCGACGGCCAGCGCGCACACGAGCAGGACCGGGGACACCAGGAGGAGGGCCAGGGACGAGACGACGAGATCCACGAGACGTTTTGCGTGCCAACACCATGCGCGCTGGGCGCTGCGGCGGACGTGGACGAGTGGGACGGTGTGCACACGGTCCATGTCGTTGGTGAGATGGACGAACTCGAACAGGCGCGGGACGATGAAGATCTCGCAGTCGAGGTCGTCGCACTGGCGCAGCGGGGACACGTAGTTCTGATCGGTGGTGCGACTGAACGCGACGATCACCGTCTCGACGTCGTGACGCATCACGATCTCACGCAGGTTCTCGACACCGTCGGTGACCGGCGTCCCCCACTCGACGATCTCGGGGAGGGGGTCGGAGTCGACCACGATGACCGGTTCGAGCCCGAACTCCGGGTGCTGCTCGAGGTTCTGCAGGATCTTCGAGGCGACCATGCCGCCGCCGACGATCGCGGTGCGCGAACGCATGGCGGGGCTGCTGCGGCGTCTCGCCCGCACGACCGCGTAGTAGAGGACCCGCAGCACGAACAGCACCGACGCGACACCGAGGGCCTCGATGCCCGCGCGCAGGATGGGTGTCGTGGGATCGAACACCACGACGACGGCGAGGGTGGCGAGCACGCAGAAGCCGGCGAGACGCGGAAGTACCTCCAGCGCAGAGGCGTTGAGGCGCGAACGGTAGAGGCCACCGGTGCCCAGCAGGGCGACGAAGACCGCCGCCTCGGGGATGGGCCACCGCTGCTGCGTGGCGGTGGCGAGCAGGATCGTGACGATGACCAGTTCCAGCGCGACCAGGAACGCGTCGATGCGCTGGCGGCCGAAAGCCACACGACGGACACGTCGCGGTGGCGACGTGACCTCGGCCACGCCACGAAAATTCCTGACGCTCATGACTCCCCCAAAACATGGAACTCCGTGACCCGACGACGCGGATCACCTTCCCCCTGGAACGCACGTGTCCCCACACGAACCGCGTTACCGAGTACATCTTGGCACAGATTCACTAGTGAGAATGTCCAGTGTGGAGTGAAGTGCATGACTCGCCCCGGGAGTACGAACACACCACAGAAGTTTCCGACGTCCGATTTATCCGATACCGTGGCGTACCCTCCCGTCCTCGACAACCGAGAGAGCCGCGATGCCCCGCCGACACCCGACCGCCGTACCTGCGATCAGGGCCTACACACCCGACGACGTCGACATGGTTGTCTCCCCGGTCAATCCGGCGTGGATCCGCTCGGGGTCACCCGTCGCGCGCGAGGCGCGGTGCGACTCGAGCCGCGACGGCAGCACCACGACCTGGGTGTGGGACTGCACGGCCGGTGTCTTCGACTGGTACTTCCCGGCGGACGAGACCGTGCACATCATCGATGGTGCGGTACGTGTCTCGGCCCCCGGCTGCCCCTCACGCGTGCTGCACCCCGGTGATTCCGCGGTCTTCGCCGCCGGGACCTGGGCGCTGTGGGAGATACCGGTCTACGTGCGCAAACACGCCGTTCTCCGGCAACACATCCCGGCGCCGATCCGTTTCGTGATGCGCGTGCACGGGCGACTGACGCGCCGCGACCCGGGATCGCCGCCTGCGCTACTGCCGGTACCCGGAGAGAAAGTTGCCCAGTCGTTCGACGGCGTCGACGAGATCACGCGACCACGGCAGCGTCACGATCCGCAGATGATCCGGTGTCGGCCAGTTGAACCCGGTGCCCTGCACGACCAGGATCTTCTCGCGTAACAACAGATCCTGCACCAAGAGTTCGTCATCGTGGATGTCGTAGTACTCGCGGTCGATCTTCGGGAACGCGTACAGCGCACCCATCGGCTTCACACACGACACCCCGGGGATCTCGTTGAGCTTCTGCCACGTCACGTTCCGCTGCTCGAGCAGGCGGCCGCCGGGTTTCACGAGGTCGTCGATGCTCTGGTACCCGCCGAGTGCGACCTGGATCGCGTGCTGGGCGGGCACATTCGAGCACAGTCGGGTCGACGCGAGCAGGGAGAGGCCCTCGATGAACCCCTTCGCGTGGTCCTTCGGTCCGGTGATCGCGACCCATCCCGCGCGGTAGCCGCACACCCGGTACGCCTTCGAGAGTCCGTTGAAGGTGAGGCACAGCAGATCCGGGGCCAGTGACGCGATGTTGATGTGCTCGGCGTCGTCGTAGAGGATCTTGTCGTAGATCTCGTCGGCGAGCAGCAGCAGTGAGTGCTTGCGAGCGAGATCGACCAGCTGGGTGAGGATCTCACGCGAATACACCGCGCCGGTCGGGTTGTTCGGGTTGATGACCACCAGGGCCTTCGTCCGGGGGGTGATCTTCGACTCGAGATCGGCGATGTCGGGATTCCACTCGTTGGCCTCGTCGCACAGATAGTGCACGGGCTTCCCACCGCCGAGCGCGGTCATGGCCGTCCACAGGGGATAGTCCGGCGCCGGGATGAGGACCTCGTCGCCGTCGTCGAGCAGCGCCTGCATGGTCATCGTGATGAGCTCGGAGACGCCGTTGCCGAGGAAGACGTCGTCGACGTCGAAGTACGGGAAGTCGGGGATCGTCTCGTAGCGCGTCACCACGGCACGTCGGGCCGAGAGGACGCCGGCCGATTCGGAGTAGCCCTGCGAGTACGGCATCGCGTGGATCATGTCGCGCATGATCACGTCGGGGGCGGCGAAGCCGAACAGGGCCGGGTTGCCGATGTTGAGCTTGAGGATGCGGTGTCCCTCGGCCTCGAGGCGTGCTGCGTGGGCGTGCACCGGTCCACGGATCTCGTAGCAGACGTCGCGGAGTTTCGCGGACTGCTCGAGTGGCTTGAGGGTGGTGGTGACGTGGGGTACGCGCGGTCTGCTCACCGATCCATGATCGCACCCCGCGCAACGCGATAAACGCCACGGGCGGCGTGGTCGGTCAGACGCGTGCGGCGGGCGGGGTGATCGCCGGAGCGGGCTGCGGACGGCCGAAGAGGTATCCCTGCGCGTGGGTGAACCCGACCTCCCGCAGCAACGCCACCTGGGAGCGGTCCTCGACGCCCTCGGCGACACTGACGATGCCGAGCTCGTCGGACAGGCGGCACACCGTCTCGACGATGCTCCGTTTGGTCGGGTCGTCGCCCATGTCGGCGACCAGCGACCGATCGATCTTCGCGACGCTGATCGGGTGATCGACCATGTAGCGCAGCGCGGCGTATCCCGTACCGAGGTCGTCGACGCAGATGATGCAGCCCAGCGCCGCGAGCTCGTGGATCGTCGCCGACGCGGGGGAGTCGGTGGTGATCATGTCGCGTTCGGTCACCTCGATCCACAGGGTCTCGCCGGCGACGGAGTGCTGGGCGAGGATGGCGGAGATGTGCGCGGCGAGGTCGCGGTCGAACAGCTGCTGTGACGAGAAGTTCACCGACATGAACAACCGTGGGTTGCCGGTCTGGGCCTGCCAGACGGCGAGCTGTCGGATGGCCTCGGCGACCCCCCACCGGCCGATCGGCACGATCAGGGATGTCTCCTCGGCGGCGTCGAGGAACGTGCCCGGTAGACGGACGCGGTTGTCGACGGTCCACCGCAGCAGCGACTCGTAGCCGACCACCTCGAGGCCGTCGACGGTGACGATCGGCTGATAGTGCAGCGTGAACGCCTCGCCGACCGCCGTCGCCAGTTCGGCGGCCAGTTCGACCTCGCGCTGCAGGCTCGTGATCGACACCTCGGAGGCATAGGCGAGATGGGCTCCGCGGGTGAACGCCGAGTGGACGGCCGCGATGGCCGCCTGCATGAGGTCGTCGGCCCGGCGGGATCCGATCGCGTCGATGCCGTTCGATGGGGAGGTGGGGGAGTCCAGCGGGACGTCACCGGGGAGTGCCACACCGATGTGGGTCTGCACGAAGTAGGAGACGTCGTCGACGTCGATGGTGGTGGCCAGGCGCCGGCTCAGCGCTTTCACCAGGTCGTCGAGGTCGGCGGTGGAGGAGTCGACAAGGATCGCGACGTGATCGGGTGTCGCCCGCAGGACCGCGCCGCGGTCGCCGACGAGCTCGGCGAGAGCGGTCATCGTGGCCCCACGCACCGCCGATCCGGCGCCGGGACCGAACGCCGCGGCGATGCGGTCGGCGGCTTCCATGCGGATCGCCACCACGGCGAGATGTTCATCGGGAATCGAGACGGCCGATTGCTGTAGATCGGCGTCCGCGCCGGGGTCGACGGGAGTCGGGGCCGATTCGGAGGAACCGGGCACGCCGTGCTGCGCTGACACGCGGCGCCCCTCTCGTCGATCGCGATGACGACAGCGACACCCGCTGTCGATCGAACGTACCGCGAAATGATAGCCAGGCGTGTCGTGTTGCGGACCTCCGAAAACGTGCAGATCGACGCAATGTGGTGATGACCACGCTCGACGTGGCCGTCGGGGTGCGTGCGGTCGGGAGCGGGTCCGGGTGCATCGTGGCGATGTCCGTCCGCATCCGCGACAGTCGGGTGGTCGGTGCGCCGGGAGTTCCGAAGACGTTGGGCGGCAACGATTCACGGCGACGCGGCGGCCGGGTGTCGTGATCGCGGTCATCGACACGGTGCGCCATCACCCCACCGACGACGAGACCGGCCGGCGCACGCGGGCGCGTGCACCGGCCGGTCTCGGTCGCTATGCGGTGGACCACCGTCTGGCGTCACCTTTTGGTGTTACTCACAACACGACGTCTGTCCCGAAACAGACAGCGCAGGTCTCAGGCGCCGGGGCGCTTCTTCCCCGCCGCGATACCGAACCCCGCCGCCTTCGACGCGCCGGTCTCGGTGATCACCTTCGCGTCGCCGGACGAGCTGCCGTTCCCCGCGGACTCCGCGTTCCCGTTCGACTCGGGGGTGCCGTTGGACTCGGCGTTCCCGTTCGACTCGGCGGTCCCGTTCGACTCAGCCCCGTTCGACTCGGCCCCGTTCGACTCGGCCTTGGTGGGCTCGGTCTTCTCCGGCTGGGTCTGCTCGGGCTCGGTCTTCTCGGGTTCGGTCTTCTCGGGTTCGGCCGGTGTGGCCTCGGCCTTCGGTGCGGCCGGAGCCGACGTCTTCGCCGCCTGGCCCGGACGCTTCGCCGCACCCATCCCGAAGCCCTTGGCCTTGGGTTCCGGTGCGGGAGCCGCGGATTCGGCCGACGCGGAATCACTCGGTGCGGACTCGGCCTTCGCAGGCTCGGCCGCCGCCGAGTCGGTCTCTGCGGGCTCGGTCTTTGCGGACTCGGCCTTGGCGGGCTCGGCCTGCGGCTCCGTGGCCGTCGACTCGGCCTTCGCGGCCGGTGCGGCCTTGGCGGCCTGACCGGGGCGCTTGATCCCGCCGGACATCCCGAAACCCTTGGCCTTCGGTTCCGGTGCGGCCACCGACTCCGACTTCTCCGGTGCGGACGCCGACGCATCGGCTGCGGGCTCTGCCTTTTCCTCCGATGTCTCGGCCGGCGCCGTCGACTCGGCGGCCGGTGCGGCCTTCGCGGCCTGACCCGGTCGCTTCATGCCGCCGGCCATGCCGAAGCCCTTGGCCTTCGGTTCCGGTGCGGCCACGGTCGACGACGCCTCGGCGGGCGCGGCCTTCGACTCCGTGGAGGTGTCCTTGGCGGGCGCGTCGGCCTTGGCGGCCTGGCCGGGACGCTTCATGCCGCCGCCCATGCCGAGCCCGACCTTCGGCTTCTCCTTCACGGCGGTGCCGGTCGCCTGCGCGGCGGCCTCGGCGGGTTCGGCCGCGGTCGTCTGCTCGGTCACCGCCTCCGCCTTCGCGTCGGTCTTGTCGAGCGTCGCGGTACCGACCGTGGCGTTGACGCTCGCTCCGCTCAGGGCGGGGCCGAGGAAGCGTCCGCCACGCTTGATCTCGGCGGCGCCGCGGGTGACCGACTCCAGCAACAGCTGCGCCACGTCGACGACCTCGACCTTGTTCTCGAGGTCGGTGCCGCTGGTCTTGGCGGTGGTGCCGTCGCTGAGCATCACCTTGCAGAACGGGCAGCCGGTCGCGATCTTCTGGTTCTTCTCGCCCGACCCGTCGAGGGTCTCGAGGGCCTCGTCGACCCGATCGAGGTTGATGCGCTTGCCGATCGACTCCTCCATCCACATGCGGGCGCCACCGGCGCCGCAGCACATGGAACGTTCGCCGTGGCGCGGCATCTCGCGCAGCGCCGACCCCGACGCCGCCATCAGCTCGCGGGGCTCCTCGTAGACCTTGTTGTGCCGGCCCAGGAAGCAGGGGTCGTGGTAGGTCACGTCCTCGGCCACCGGGGCCACGGGGATGAGTCGCTTGTCGCGCACCAGGCGGTTGAGGAGCTGGGTGTGGTGGACGACCTCGTAGTCGCCACCCACCTGCGGGTACTCGTTGCCCAGGGCGTTGAAGCAGTGCGCGCAGGTGACGACGATCTTCTTGCGCTGACCGGGTGCGGTGGCGAACATCTCGCCGAGCGTCTCGATGTTCTGCTGCGCGAGCATCTGGAACAGGAACTCGTTGCCCGAGCGGCGCGCCGAGTCACCGGTGCAGGTCTCGCCCTCGCCGAGCACGAGGAAGTTCACCGCGGCGATGTCGAGGAGCTCGGCGACGGCCTTGGTGGTCTTCTTCGCGCGGTCCTCGTAGGCGCCGGCGCAACCGACCCAGAAGAGGTACTCGAAGCCCTCGAACGTG
This sequence comes from Williamsia sp. Leaf354, assembly GCF_001424365.1. Lineage (NCBI taxonomy): Bacteria > Bacillati > Actinomycetota > Actinomycetes > Mycobacteriales > Nocardiaceae > Williamsia > Williamsia sp. Leaf354. Next base: position 836,149 of record NZ_LMPL01000005.1, on the reverse strand, counting down.
TCGACGTCCTGTCCGTAGACGGGGATGTCGATGTCGATCTCGTCGATCCAGTTGGTGCGGTCCTTGGAGTTCTGACCCCAGGGGTTGCCCTTGTTCTCGAGGTTCTTGAACAGGCCGGCGAGCTCGGACGGGAAGTCGGACTCGATGAGCACCTGGTAGCGGCGCATGTCGATGATGTGGTCGACGTGCTCGATGTCGACGGGGCACTGCTCCACGCAGGCACCGCAGTTGGTGCAGCTCCACAGGGTGTCGGTGTCGATGACGCCGCCGGCGCCCTCGCCCTCGCTGGGTCCGACGAGGGGACGTGCGGCCTCGGCGCGCGCGGCGGCCGGGATCTTGTCGAGTCGGGCCTGGTCGACGTTGCCGTCGGCGTCGACGAGTCCGACCTCGTCGCCGGCGGAATCGGTGCGTCCACCGGCCAGCAGGTAGGGCGCCTTGGCGTAGCCGTGGTCACGCAGCGAGGTGATCAACAGCTTGGGCGACAACGGCTTACCGGTGTTCCACGCCGGACACTGGCTCTGGCAGCGACCACATTCGGTACACGTGGTGAAGTCGAGCCAGCCCTTCCAGGTGAAGTCCTCGATCTTGCCGGCGCCGAAGGCGTCGACGTCGGGGTCGGCCTCCTCCATGACGAGCAGTTCGCCGCGCGACATCATCGGCTTGGCCGCGCCGAGCGCGACGCCGCCGTCGTCCTCACGCTTGAAGTAGATGTTGAAGAACGCCGAGAAACGGTGCCACGCAACGCCCCAGGTGATGCGACGGCCGACCACGGCCAGCCACACCATGCCCGACAGCAGCTTGATGGCGGCGAAGATCGACACCAGCAGCGGGCTCTCCGGCAGGAGCTTCGCGACCTGCATCGTGAAGAAGTCCGAGCCGACGTGCCCGTCGCCGAAGGTCGCGATCTTGCCGGCCTTGACGAAGATCATGCCGAGGCCCTCGAGCAGCACCACGGCCTCGACGAAGTAGGCCGCGCGGAAGTTCGACCCACCGAACCGCGACAGCCGCTCGGGCACACGCGGGTGGTTGAGCTGGCGGATGATCATCAGGGTCACGATGCCGACGACGGTGCCGATGCCCAGCAGCTCGTCGAGCAGGTGCCACACGAAGGTGTCGCCGAACAGCGGCCAGTGGAACTCCGGGTTGAACGTCTGACCGTAGGCCTCGAACCACAGCAGCGAACCGACGACGAAGCCCATCATCACCAGCCAGTGCGCCCAGCCGACGGTGCGGAACTTGACCATCCGCGTGTGGGCGACGAACTCGATCATCATCTGCTTGAAGCGGGGGATGACCGGCGTCAGCCGGGTGGTGTCGCGTTGTCCCTGGGCGATGGTGCGGATCATCTTCCACACACCCGAGAAGAACAGAGCCCAGCAGCCGAGGCTGATGAGTGCGGCGATGGAGCCGATCGTGATCGTCGTGGCGCTCAAGGCGAGGGGCCTTTCTCTCCAGGGCGATCGCGGCCGATGCCCAGGTGTCCTTGCCTAAACGTTAAGGCCTGGTGGCCGGTGCGCGCAGCGAAGGTTCACCTAAGTTCTCACCTGGGGTGATGTTGGTTACCCGCGAGTAGGTTCGAGCGCTCGCTCGGTACCCTTCCGCTCCGCCGCCGCCGACGCGCGATCACGGCGAAACGGAATTCTCGGGCGGCCCGTCAGATACAGCGCAAACGGTGCGCGCCGCAACACCTCGGCGACGACGAGCGTGATCGCGACGGTCAGCACGTAGACCACGATCGTGGCCCACGGCACGCCCAGGTGTTGCTCGAACCAGCCCTTCGAGGTGACATCGATGCGCGGCAGGATCAGCAGCTGCAGCACCAGGACGTGGGCGAGGAAGATCGCGAACGAGCGGTTCGAGGCGTAGGCGACGACGCGATTGAACCGCGGCGTGCGGTCACGGCGATCCGACCAGCGCACGGCCACGCTGTAGAGCGCGGTGATGGCGAAGAAGATGAAGGGCTGCAGCGTCGGGTTGAGCGCGAAGCCAGCATCGACGGGGGTCTGCCCGCTGTCGACGCGCTGGGTGTACGTGACGTAGGCGAAGACGGCGCTCGCGACGAGACCGGTGACGATCCACCACCCGTGGGCGCGTACCCAGGCGTCGACGCGGTCGCGGTGCACCGCCGCCACCCCGCCCAGGAACACGAAGAACTGGTACGGGATGAAGGTGGAGTACGCGTGCCACCAGTTGACGTAGAGCCAGCTGCCCTCCGGGGCGCTGAGGTGGTTGAGCGACCACAGGATCGCGAGCTGCGCCGCGCCGCTGACCATCAGCAACGCGAGGTGATGTCCCCGCGTGGCCCGGACGATCCACAGGATCACCGGGAACAGCAGATAGAACTGCATGATCACGAACAGGAAGTAGAGGTGGAAGCCCGCGGTGCCCCACGCCAGACCGCTCCACAGGGTGTCGAGCGAGAACGGCAGCTGCGACCACCCGCTCGCCGCGACGACCGAGAACGCCCAGTAGACGACCGACCAGATGAGGTAGGGGATCGCGACGAGCTTCAGGCGGCGTCGCCAGAACCGGATCGACGCGAAATCGGCCTTGTCGTAGTTGCCGAACATGAGCACGAACCCGGTCAGGAAGAAGAAGGCGTTGCGGGTGAAGTGCCCCCACATGCCGAGCGCGTTGGTCGCGAACGAGGTGTCCGACGCGTTCGTGTTCGTCAACACATGACAGAAGATGACCAGCAGGAACGTGCTCCCGCGCAGGAAATCGAGCTGGTGGAGGTGTCCCCGGCGACCACGCGGCGCCGACTCGGCGACCGGTGCGGTCGCCTGTCGGTGGGCGGCGTCGGCGAGCGTCGACGTCATCGATCTGCTCGCATGGCGGGGGTGAGCATCGCCGCGACGCTACCAGTGGCATCGGAACAGACCCAGAATCGTGATCTGGGCCACGAGTGCATCCCGTCGGCTGATGTCATGGTCTCCAGGATGGCGGGCGGACCTGTGAACGAGCTGTCAGAACAGTGCCCGTTCGCTTCGTTCAGGGCACGGGCCGGGCGGCCGAGACGATGAGGTCGACGACACGGGGGAACGCCGACGAGGTCGAGGTGACCAGCGCGGAATGGCTCTGTCTCGGCAGCAGCACGAGGCGCGGACGGCCGCCGGCGCGGGTGAGTGCCTCGACGTAGGTCGTCGACTGGCTGGGACGCACGACGGTGTCGGCGGTGCCGTGCACCACCGTGATCGACGCGCTCGGGTCGAGGTTCTCGATGGGGTCGACGGCTCGGTACCGGTCGGGCACCTGCGTCGGCGTGCCCCCGAGAGCGCGGATCACGCGTCGGTCGCCGGTGTCGGCGGCGGCCCGCATGTTCAGGGGCCCGGCCAGGGAGATGATGCGGGTCGGGCGCCAGATCGCGCGGACGGGTGGGGGTTGCGTCGTGCTCGGTCGCCGCGTGCCCGCCCACACCGCGAGCTGCGCGCCGGCCGAGTGTCCGACGATGGTGCTGTCGGCCGTGGCGATGGCGGGGTTGTCGGCGAGCACGGTCGGGACGAAGTCGACACCGGCGGCGACGTCGGTGAACGTCGTCGGCCATCCGCCCCCGGATCCCAGCCTGCGGTACTCGAGGTTGTAGACGGCGAGCCCGCGCGCGGCGAGGGTGCGCGCGAACGGTACGAACGTCCCCGCGCCGTACCGCGAGTTCCATCCACCGCCGTGCACCAGGACCACCAACGGGAGCGATCCCCGGGCGTGCGGTCCGGGCGGGAGGAACAGGTCGCCGTAGTCCTGACCCGGGTCGCCGGCGGTGGCGTCGAGGTAGACGTATCGGCGCACGGTGACCGCGTTCATCGCGGCCAGGGCCGGTGCCGCCGCGGTGCGCGACGCCTCCGCCGACGCCGGGCTCATCTGCCGATGTCGACCGTCCTGGCTGGTCACAGGGAGGGCGACCACGACCGCGATCGCGGCCACCAGGGCGATCACGCCGCACAGTGCGACGAAGCCCCGCGGGTCGACGATCGGCCGGCGGCTGCGGAGACGGGGACCGATCATCGGCGCCGACGATACCGGCGGGGCGGCGCGGGTGTCGGGAACAGATCTCGCGTCCGCGCCGTTGGACACTTCGAAACCTGAGTGAGATCGACTCAACTGAGTTGACGACCAGTTTGACGACAGGTAGTAGTTGAGTCATCCGCGCTGAGGTTCACGGACATCCGGGTGCACGCTCATCCCGGTTTCGGCAAACGGAGAAAGCAACGCCGCGCCCCGCGCGGCATCGTCAAGGAGGCAACAAACATGGCACGTGCTGTCGGTATCGATCTCGGCACCACCAACTCGGTGGTGTCGGTTCTCGAAGGTGGAGAACCCACCGTCATCGCCAACGCCGAGGGTTCGCGGACCACACCGTCGGTCGTGGCGTTCGCGCGCAACGGCGAGGTGCTCGTGGGTCAGCCCGCGAAGAACCAGGCCGTCACCAACGTCGACCGCACCATCCGCTCGGTCAAGCGCCACATGGGCGAGGGCGACTGGTCGCAGAAGATCGACGACAAGGACTACACCCCGCAGGAGATCAGCGCCCGCACGCTGATGAAGCTCAAGCGCGACGCGGAGAGCTACCTCGGCGACGAGGTGACCGAGGCGGTCATCACCGTCCCCGCGTACTTCAACGACTCGCAGCGTCAGGCGACCAAGGAAGCCGGCCAGATCGCCGGCCTCAACGTCCTGCGCATCGTCAACGAGCCCACCGCGGCCGCACTCGCGTACGGCCTGGACAAGGGCCAGTCCGAGCAGACCATCCTCGTCTTCGACCTCGGTGGCGGCACGTTCGACGTGTCCCTGCTCGAGATCGGTGACGGTGTCGTCGAGGTCCGCGCGACCTCCGGTGACAACAACCTCGGTGGCGACGACTGGGACCAGCGCGTCGTCGACTGGCTCGTCGACAAGTTCAAGGCGCAGAACGGCATCGACCTCACCAAGGACAAGATGGCGCTGCAGCGTCTGCGTGAGGCGGCCGAGAAGGCGAAGATCGAACTGTCGTCCGGTCAGTCCACCTCGATCAACCTGCCCTACATCACCGTCGACTCCGACAAGAACCCGCTGTTCCTCGACGAGCAGTTGAGCCGCAGCGAGTTCCAGAAGATCACCTCGGATCTGCTCGAGCGCACCCGTGCGCCCTTCCAGGCCGTGATCAAGGACGCCGGCGTCTCGGTCGGCGACATCGACCACGTCGTGCTCGTCGGTGGTTCCACCCGTATGCCCGCGGTCAGCGAGCTGGTCAAGGAGCTCACCGGTGGACAGGAGCCCAACAAGGGCGTCAACCCCGACGAGGTCGTCGCCGTGGGTGCCGCACTGCAGGCCGGTGTGCTGCGCGGTGAGGTGAAAGACGTTCTGCTGCTCGACGTCACGCCCCTGAGCCTCGGTATCGAGACCAAGGGTGGCGTCATGCACAAGCTGATCGAGCGCAACACCACCATCCCGACCAAGCGGTCGGAGACCTACACCACGGCCGAGGACAGCCAGCCGTCGGTGCAGATCCAGGTGTACCAGGGTGAGCGTGAGATCGCGTCGCACAACAAGCTGCTCGGATCGTTCGAGCTGGCCGGCATCGCGCCTGCGCCGCAGGGTGTCCCGCAGATCGAGGTGACCTTCGACATCGACGCCAACGGCATCGTGCACGTCACCGCGAAGGACAAGGGCACCGGCAAGGAGAACACCATCCGGATCCAGGACGGCTCGGGCCTCTCGAAGGACGAGATCGACCGCATGATCAAGGATGCCGAGGCGCACGCCGACGAGGACCGCAAGCGCAAGGAAGAGGCCGAGACCCGCAACCAGGCGGAGTCGTTGGTGAACCAGACCGAGAAGTTCTTGAAGGAGAACGAGGACAAGGTTCCCGCCGACGCCAAGGAGAAGGTCGAAGCCGCGATCGCCGGCGCCAACGAGGCGCTCAAGGGCACCGATCTCGCCGCGATCAAGACCGCGGTCGAGACCCTGTCCACCGAGTCGCAGGCCCTGGGACAGGCGATCTACGCCAACGCCGCGGCCGAGGGTGGCGCCGAGGGCGCTCCGGGTGCATCGGCCGGTGCCGACGACGTCGTCGACGCCGAGGTCGTGGACGAGCCCACCGACACCGACGGTGAGAAGAAGTGACGGCTGATCAGCCGGGGACACCGCAGGAGGAGCCGGGCGATCCGGTCGACCTCGGGGAGGTGAACCCGGAGGACGTGTCCGCAGCGGCCGAGGCCGCGGCGAACGCCGATCCGGCCGAGGCCGGTGAGGCCGACGGTGCCGAGCAGACACCGGAGGAGGCCTCGGCGGAGCCGAATTCTGTGTCACCGTCGGCGAAGGAGGCCGAGCTGTTGGCCGACCTGCAGCGACTGCAGGCCGAGTACGCCAACTACCGGCGCCGCGCCGAGCGGGAACGCCAGGGTGCGGTCGAACAGGGCAAGGCGACGTTGATCAACGCGCTGTTGCCCACGCTCGACGACCTCGACCGGGCCCGTGCCCACGGCGATCTCGAGAGCGGGCCGCTGCGCGGTGTCGCCGACAAGATCGTCGACACGCTGACGGCGCAGGGGCTCAGTGCCTTCGGCGCCGAGGGTGATGCGTTCGATCCGGCGCTGCACGAGGCCGTGCAGCACGACGGTGACGGCGCGAGCCCGGTGATCGGGGCGGTCTACCGACAGGGATATCGCCTCGGCGACCGCCTGCTGCGGACCGCGATGGTCACCGTGACCGACGGCACCCCGGCCGACGCCTGAGCAGTTGACACCGACCTCGCGCCGCCGCGACGACCCCCACCGGGTCCGTCTCGGCGGTGCGAGGTCCGGTTTCGGGGCATGATCACGACGAACACAGAACTTTTCGCCCCAACAGGGGCAACGATTCTCACGAAAGAGGAGGTGACGCCCTATGGCTCCACAGAGGGAATGGTTGGAACACGACTTCTACAAGGATCTGGGCGTCGCTTCGGACGCTTCGGCCGACGCCATCAAGAAGGCGTACCGCAAGCTGGCCCGGGAGTTGCACCCCGACGCCAACCCGGGCGATGCCGCGGCGGAGGAGCGATTCAAGCGGGTGTCGGAGGCGCACAGCGTGCTGTCCGATCCCGCGAAACGCAAGGAGTACGACGAGACGCGCAGCGCCTTCGCCGGCGGACGATTCCGCGGCAACGGCGCGGGCGGAGGCTTCGGCGGCGGCTTCAACGGAGGCGGCGGTCGGGCGACACCCGGCGCCGGTGGCGGATTCGACGTCGGTGACCTGTTCGGCAACGCCGGCACGACCGCGGGCGGCGACGGCGCGTTCGGTGACCTGTTCGGCGGGTTGTTCAACCGGGCGCCCCGGACCGCGACACGACCGCGTCGGGGCAACGATCTCGAGACGCAGACGACGTTGTCGTTCCGCGACGCCGCGCTCGGCACGACGGTGTCGTTGTCGTTGACATCGCCGTCGCCGTGCACGACATGCCACGGGAGCGGCGCGAAACCCGGCACCAGTCCGAAGGTCTGCTCGACCTGCAACGGTGCCGGCGTGGTGAGCCGCAACCAGGGTGCGTTCGGGTTCAGCGAGCCCTGCACCGACTGCCAGGGCACCGGTTCGCGCATCGACGAGCCGTGCTCGGACTGTTCGGGCAACGGCGTCACCGTACGGACGCGCACCATCAACGTGCGCATCCCGGTCGGCGTCGAGGACGGGCAACGGATCCGTCTCGCCGGACAGGGTGAGGCCGGTCTGCGTGGCGCGCCGTCGGGTGACCTCTACGTGACCGTCACGGTGAGCCCCGACACGGTGTTCACCCGTGTCGGCAACGACCTGAAGGTCGAGTTGCCGGTCAGCTTCGGCGAACTGGTGCTCGGCGCGACGGTGTCGGTGCCGACGCTGGAGGGGACCGTCGGGGTGAAGATCCCGCCGAACACCGCCGACGGCAGGACGCTGCGGGTGCGCGGCCGCGGTGTCACGAAGCGGGCCGGCGGTGCCGGTGACCTGCTGGTGACGGTGAAGGTCGCGGTGCCGAAGAAGCTCGACGACGCCGCCGTCGAGAAGCTCCGCGAGTACGCCGATGCCGAGCGCGCCAGTGGTTTCCGGCCGAGGGACGGATGGGGTGATCAGTGATGAGCCGATCGGCCGGCGGAGGCGACGACGAGGTCTTCATGATCTCCGTCGCCGCCGAACTCGCGGGCATGCACGCCCAGACCCTGCGCACCTACGACCGTCTGGGCCTGGTGCGTCCGCAGCGCGCCGCCGGCGGCGGCCGGCGCTACTCGGCGCGTGACGTCGAGCTGCTGCGCGAGGTGCAGCGTCTCTCGCAGGACGAGGGCGTGAATCTCGAGGGCATCAAACGCATCATCGATCTCACCAACCATGTCGACGCCCTCGCGCAGCGTGTCCGCGAACTCGAGAGCGAACTCGCCTCGGCCCGCAACGATCTGCGTCATCGCGGGCACGGCGGAGAACTCGTCCCCGTACCGCGCACCAGCGCCCTCGTGGTCTGGCAACCCCGCAGCAAACGCACTCGCTGACCCCTCGCTCAGGTGGCGTCGAGCCACTCGTCGATCGCGGACGTGACGCGCGCGGGTGACTCGACGGGCGCGAGATGTCCTGTGTCGTCGAGGATGACCGGCGATCCCCTGCCCGGCAGGAGCTCGCTCAGACGATGCGCCTGCTCCACCGGGATCCATGGATCGTCAGCGCCCCACCCGACTGCGGTGGCACATCGGACGGTGTGGAGCCGTTCTGCGACGGGTCGTGTGTCCTCCGGATGCAGCGAGGCGATCTGACGGTAGAAGGATCTCTGTCCCGACGGTCCCGACCAGGTTCGCGTCAGCACGCTGCTCCACTCGTCGGACAGGTGGCTGTGTGCGGCACCCGCGATGTACTCGCCCACCAACGCCAGGTGCAGCGGTGCGGGCAGCTGGGCGAACACGTCGCCGTGTGCCCGTACGAGCTCGAAAAATGCTGAGCCCCAGGGGTGCAGCGTCACCACGTCCCAGAGGAACAGGCCCGCGTACTCGGCTCCGTGGAGCAGGTGTGCACCGAGAGCGACCGCGCCGCCGATGTCGTGGGCGATCACATGCGGGCGGGCGAGCCCCCACGTCGTGAGCAGGGCCGCGAAACGGGACATCTGCGCCGGGAGATCGATCCGGACGTCGGTGTCCCGTTGCGAGTGGCCGTATCCGGGCATGTCCCACAGGAACACTCGTCGACGCCCGCTCACCGCCCGGCCGACCTCGGCCCAGACCTGCGCGGACCACGGCGTGCCGTGACAGAAGACGACGTCCCCGACGGGGGCGCGTCCACGGTTCTCGAGCACGTAGGTGGCGATGGATGTCCCGTCGACGGTGACGTGGACGGGGTCGGGCAGGTGCGGGATCTGCGTGGTCATGGTCGGAGAACGTAGAACTTCAGGTCGACCTGAGGTCAAGCTGCGAGACTGTAGGGGTGAGGATCGGGGAGCTCGCCGAGCATGTCGGAATCGCCGAGCACGTCCTGAGGCATTGGGACGCCCAGGGTGTCGTGGTGGCCGACAGGTCCGCGTCGGGCCACCGGCGGTACACCGACGAGCACCTCCGACGCGTCGAGGTGGTGCGCGCCTGTCAGCGCATCGGTATGAGCCTGTCGCAGATCCGGCAGGTGCTCCATCGTGGGTCTGCCGACCGCACAAGGGTGCTGTACGAGCAACTCCACCACCTCAGAGAACAGCAACGACGCCTGTCCCGCGCCGAACAGTTCCTCACCCACGTGATCGGGTGCCGACACGACCTGATCAGCGAATGTGACGAGTGCTCGGGATTCGCGCAGGACCCCGTCGGCTCCCCGCGGGTGTCGGGTCTGCGACGACCGGCATCACGCGGCGTCGAGTAACGCTCGGAGTTGACGCTCGAGGGGCGCGTCTCAGGGCTGTGAGGCGGTGGCGCCGTACCCGGCGGCGCGCAGAGTCGAGAGCATCTCCGATCGCGAGGTCGAGCCGAGCCGACGGCGGATGCGTGCGACATGGTGTTCGACGGTCTTCGCGGAGATGAACAACGCCGCCCCGATCTCGCGATAGGTGAGGCCCAGCACGAGCTTCTCGGCGATCTCGGCCTCTCGTTCGGACAGGGTGGCGAGGCCGATCGCACCGGGTGCCGGGACGGCGGGCGCCTCGGGACCCGCGGACGCGCCTGCCGACGGTGCTCCCCCGATGGTGCGCGCGGTCTGCAGCAGGGAGGTGGCCGAGCGGGTGTCGGACACGCGCAGTGCGCCCTCCGCAGCGAGCCGAGCACCGTCGAACCCGTGACCGATGCGATGCAGATCGTGTGCGGCGAGGTCGATCTCGTCGCCCGACAGCGGGGGATCGGCGTCGTCGCCCTGCAGCACGCGCAGCCACACCCGACCCGCCCGCGCCAGAGCCGCGGCATAGGGGTGCGCATCGGCAGCCGTCCCGAGTGCTCTGGCGTGCGGCACCAACGCATCCGGGGTCCCCGCGAGGATGGCCGCCTGTACGCCGTACCAGTGCCACGCCGCGGCCCAGATCGGTGGATCGCCCAGCGCGGCGAGTAGTCCGTCGACCTCGGCGGCCAGGTGTGCGAAGCGATCGGTGTCGCCGCAGCGCACCGCGGCCAACCGCAGCTCGCCCAGTGGCAGGAGGGCGAACAGGTCGGCCTCTGCCTCCGCGACCGCCGGCTGCGCGTCGCGCCACGCGCCGGCCAGTGCACCCGAATCGCCTCGGCGACGGGCGATACCGGCGCGCAGCGCGTGCGCGAGGAGGCGCTCACGGTGGCATCCCACGGTCACCGACGACGCCAGCGCGGCCGCGCGGGACAGGTCGCCGGCGGTCATGGCGGTCCAGGCGTCGAGGAGGAGCAGTCGTGCGTCACCGCGGGCGTCGCCGGCCCCGTCGGCCCTGACCTCGCGCCGGGCGAGGACCGATGTCGCGCCGGCCAGATCCCCGGTGTGCAGCATCAACAGGACGGCGACGCCGGCGGCGGACTCGAGTTCGATGCGATCGCTGTCGGCGGCGGTCGACACCGATCGCAGCACCGCGCCGACCGCTGTCGCGGGCGAATCCGTGACCGAGGCCAGGAGACCGGCGGCCAAATGTGCGGCCGCGGTGTTGTCGGTGGTGGGCGGCGCCTGTTCGGCAACGGTGAGGAAGTCCTCGGCCGAGGGTCGGTCACCCGCGGCGATGAGTGCCACGGCCCCGGCGGCGGCGTCCGTTCCGGCCCTGTCGGATCCCAACCAGCGGAAGAGTTGCGCTGCGCGAGAGTAGGTTCCGCGGCGGGCCGCGACCGATGCCGCGATGCGGACGCCCGTCGCCACCGTGGCCCGGTCATCGGCGCCGAGCGCCTCGTCGGCGATGCGGTCGGCCGCGTCGAGATCGTCGGATCCCAGCGCTGCAGCGGCCAGCGGCCGATCGCAGATCGACCTGTCGGCGCCGGCCGCACGCGCTGCCGACCAGATCGTGACCGCCCGGTGACCGCGTGCGGCGCGCGCGTGGTCGACGAGAGTCTCGGCCAGGGCGGGGTCGACCATCCCGTCGGCAGCCGCGGCCAGCGCCCGCTCGAGGGGAAGTGCGTTGTGCGCCAGCAGTACCCGTACGAGTGCGGTGTGGGTGGACGCGATCTGGTGCGCGCCGACCACGGCGGTCAGCGCCGGGGTGGCATCGGCGAGAAAGGTGTCGGAGTCGCCGAGGAAGCCCGATCCGCGAGAGGCGTCGATCGCCGATGTCGCGGCCGTGGTGCCGAGATCGCATGTCTGGGCGACGGTGTCGGGATCGAGGGTGGAACCGGCGGCGGCGACGGTCAGGACACCCAGTGTGGCCCGGTCGAGACGCCGCAGTGTGCGGTGGTGATACGCCGAGATGGCTTCCGCCGCGACGTCGATCATCGTTCGGGGCTCGGAGTCGGTCGCGTCGTGCGCGGTGACCGCGGAGATCGCGGCGTCGATCGCGGCTCGGTTCCCGCCGCTCATCCGCGCGATCGCCGTGGCCACCGCAGGTGACAGTCGCCGCCCGGATCGTTCGACGACCCCGGTCGCGGTGACAGCGGACAGGGTGACGACCCGACCGTGAGAACCGATCGCGGTGAACAGATCTCGCAGGAGTGGTCGGTGATCGCGGGGCTCGGCCGCGACGGCGACGGTCACCTCGCCGGTCGCGGCGATCGAGGCCAGCCGTGCGAGCGTCGTGTCGTCGAGATCGTGGGCGTCGTCGATCACCAGCGCGGTCCCGGCGTCCGCTGCCGCGGACACGGAGGTGATCACTGCTCTGCCGGCACTGCGGTGGCGGTCGGCGATCGCGGACAACAGGAGGGTCTTGCCGCCCCCGGCCACCGCACTGATCCCGATGTGCGCGGGCTGCTCGTCGGCGGCGAGTGCCGACAGCAGAGCCCCGGCTTCGGGCATGCCCACAAGGGCGACGCCGTGCACGGCGTGATCGATCATCGGCGAGGACAGGTCAGGGCAGACCGGGGATCCCGGGCAGGTTGGGCAGCTTCGGGATCGTGATCTTCGGGACGTCGAGTGGGTCCGGGCCGGTCCCGCGTCCCGTGGGCACCACGGTCTGCGGGTTGCTGGGCAGCGGGTTCGGCGCCACGGTGGATGGCGCGGCCGGTGCGGCAGGCGCGGCGGTCTGGGCCGGAGCGGCGTTGCCGCCACGCGCCTGGGCCTGCGCCCGCGCCTGGGCCTGGGCTTGAGCCTGCGCTTGGGCTTGTGCCTGGGCCTGAGCTTGAGCCTGCGCGCCGCCATCGGTGCGTCCGGCCGATGGCGTGGTGGTGATCCGTGATTCGACGATGGTCGGGACGCCGACCGTTGCCGCCGCCGAGGTCGACGAGCTGGAACCGGCCAGCGGGTTGATCGCGGTGGCGACGGCATCGTCGGCCGGATCCGAACCCGAGTTCAACGAGGCGGCGACCGCGAGTCCGCCCGCGGAGAGCAGGGCGACGGTGACGAACGCGCCGATGAGTGCCAACCGCTTCCGGCGGCCGGAGTTCTCGATCGCATCGACGGCGCTGGGCGCCGGTGTCGCGGCGGGCACGGTGTGGATTCGGCTCGCCATCGCGGCGCCACCGGCCGCCGCGGCCGCCTTGGCGGGCACCGCCGCTGCCCCCGACCCCGACGCGAGGATCGCCGCACCGTAGGCGGAGGTGGTGGCCGGGTCGGAATCGACGACGACCGGAACACGGAGCACGCCCGAGAGCATCTCGGCGACAACGGGCATCGCCGACCCGCCGCCGGTGAGGAGCAGCGCCCCCACATCGCGGAAGCGGTGTCCGGACGCGGTCACCGCCTCGCGCAGCATCGTCATCGACGCGAACATCTGGTTCTGTACGAGCGATTCGAGCTCGGAACGGCTCAGGGTCGCCCGCGGCGCGGCGCCGGGCAGATCGACGGCGACGGACGCGTCGGTGTCGGTCGACAGCGATTCCTTCGCTGCTCGCGCGTCGGTGCGGAGGCGTGCCATCGCGGCAGCCGCGGTGGGGTCCGACGGGTCGACGGCGCTCGCGCCGGATGCCGCGAGCACGTGGTCGACGACGAGCTGATCGATCGCGTCGCCGCTGATCTCGTGCGATCGCGTGGGCGTACCGATGATCTGTGGGTCCGCGCCCGTCTCGACGACGGCGATGTCGAGGGCGGTGGCGCCGAGGTCGTAGACGACGACCAGGGAACCGTCGGACACGTGATCGAGTTCGCCGCCCGCAGCGGTGGCGGCGGCGAGGCTGGCCAGGGCCTCGGGGACGACGCGGACGTCGGAGAGGCCGTGCGCCGCGACGGCGTCGCGCAGTTCGTCGTTCTCCGCGCCCTGCCATTCGTTGGGTCCGGCGACGACGACGTCGTTCGCGTCTGCGCCCGACTCGTCGGCCAGGTCGACGATCGCGGCCGCGTAGGCCGCGTCCGCAGGTGTCGGGCGGACGAGGGCCTCGTAGGAGCCCGTCGGCGTCGCCGACACCGCGACCGAGGTGGTCGCACCGATCTTCACACCGAGGCCAGCAGCCATGGGGGTCGCTCCGTCCGATTGGGGAGCACGTATCGACGACGACCCCCCGGCCGGTCGTGACTCCACGGTCATCTTCCTAGTCGCCATCGAACACCCTTCCGTTACCGCTCGCCACCGATTGCGGCGAGTTCGCCGCGGCGGAGAAGGTCTCGATCCGCGGTCATCGCAGGCCCTGGCCGTGTGGCGTGCTCAGCGGCCGAGCAGGCCGCCGAGGCCGGGCACGGTCGGCAGCGAGGGAACGGTGGGGATGGGGTTGAAGGTCTGCTCCGGCACGGTGTCGCCACCCGAACCGGTGTCACCGGAACCCGAACCGCCCCCCGTCGATCCACCGGTCGATCCGCCACCCGTCGAACCACCACCGGTCGATCCACCACCGGTCGATCCGCCGCCGGTCGTGCCCCCGCCCGAGCCGCCGTTCGAGGTGCCGCCGGATGTGGAGCCGCCCGTCGACGAGCCCCCCGACCGCGTTCCGCCCGAGCCGGAGCCCGTCGAACCCGAACCGGTGCCTCCGGAGGTGGAGCCGCGTGAGGTCCCGTTCGCCGAGCCGTTCGACCCCGCGTCGTCCGCTGCGGACGTCGCCGCCCCGGAGGCGGGCGCACTCGATCGCGCAGCCGCGGCCGACGGGGACGACGACGGCGTGGACACCGAGGGTGTCGTGGCCGTGGTGGGCGTCGCGGCCGGGCTCTCCGACGAACTCAGGGCGGTACCGACCGACAACCCGCCCGCGGTGATGAGCGCGATCGCCACCGCGACACCACCGATGATCGCGAGTCGACGGGTTCGACCCGAGGTCGACGTCGCGGCGACCGGCGTCCGCGGGGCGGGGGAGACCGTCCGGGAGACGACCGTCTCGGCCGAGGCGTTCGACGCGGCACCCGCGACCTCGGCCGCGGCCGCGGCGGCGTTGGCGGGCATGGCGTCGAGGACCCCGGGTGCGGCGTCGATCTCGGCGGCCAGGATGGCGGCCCCGAACGCCGAGGTGGTGGCGGGGTCGGCATCGACGACCACCGGGATCCGCAGGACACCGGAGAGCATCTCGGTCACCAGCGGCATCGCCGCGCCGCCGCCGGTGAGCAGCAGAGCACCGACGTCGCGCAGGCTGTGGCCCGAGGCGGTGACCGCGTCACGCAGCAACGACACCGCCGCGAACATCTGGTCGTGCAGCAGCGACTCGATCTCCGAGCGCACCAGCCGGGTCTCGGTGTGCAGCCCGGGCAGATCGACGGTGAGGGTGGTGTCGGTGTCGACCGACAACGTCTCCTTCGCCGCTGTGCAGCGCCGTCGCAGTGCGGTCAGCGCCTCGATCGTCGCGGGTTCGAACGGATCGATCGAGTCGACCGCGTCGACCGACTGCAGCACGTGGGCCAGCAGCAGCTGATCGAACGCGTCGCCGCTGATCTCCTCCGACCGTGTCGGTCGGCCCAGGATCTGCGACTCGTCGCCGGTGCGGACGACGGTGATGTCGAGTGCCGACCCGCCGAGGTCGAACACGACGACGACGTCGGACGGCAGGTCACGGCCGGTGGCCTGCGCCGCCGCGACGCTCGCGATGGCCTCGGGCACGAAGGTGACGTCGGAGAGGCCGTGGGCGTCGGCTGCGGCGCGCACCACGTCGACGGTGTAGGGCTGCCACCCGTTCGGGCAGGTCACGACGATGCTGGTGGCGTCCGAGCGCGACTCGGCGGCCAGACACGCCAGCGCCGTCGCGTAGAGGTCCTCGCCGCTGAAACGACGGCCGTCGTCGGCGACGAGTTCCACCGGATCGCCCACGCGCTCGGTGAAGCCGGACAGTCGGGCCGATCCCTCGGCGCCGGCGCCCTGCCGTGCCGACGCCAGCACCGGTTCACGACCGGGCGCGACATCGAGTGCGGTGGGCCGGACCAGCGCGTCGTAGGTACCCGACGGGGTGGACGAGACGGCGACCGACATCGTGGCGCCGATCTTCATACCCAGGCCCGACGGCCGACGGGTGTCTGCTGTGGACATGTGGTGGCCTCCGGCAGTGGAATTGTGGTGGCCTCCGGCCATGAGGTCGACTCCCGTTCGTCGCTGGGGTGGGGTCGTGACCCCACCGATTCTTCTCCCGCATGTCGCCATCGGGGCCCATCGCGTTACCCCCTCCGGCGCCCCTCGGGGAGGTCGCGGGGGCATCCCCTAATGCCCCCGACGAGACAGGGGGCTTCACCCCGTTGGGCCCGGGGGTCGCCGTCCCTAGCGTGGTCAGCAGTCAGGTGGCGTCGACCGCCGCCTCGAATGATCCAGGAGCCCCGATGCCCACGAACGCCGTTCTCGACTTCATCCTCAACCTGCTGCGCGACGACAAGGCCGCCGCGGCGTACCTCAGTGACCCGCAGTGCGCCCTCGACACCGCCGGCCTGGGCGATCTCTGCCCGGCCGACATCGTCGCCGCGGCGCCGGCGGTCGCCGAGTCGGGACTGTTCCCGGGGGGATCGCGGCTGGCGTCCATCGTCGGTGCGGGAACCCCCGCCGCGGGTGGGCTCGGTGGACTGGGCGGCGGCCTCGGGGGGATCTCCGTCGGCGGCCTGGGCGGGGCGGCCCTCGGTGGACTCGGTGGGGTCGCGGTCGGACTGGGTGGCGTCAACCTCGGCGGTATCAACCTGGGCAGCGTCGACTTCGGCAGCATCAACGTCGGCGGTCTGGGCGGACTGAACCTGGGCGGCATCGACTTCGGGTCGCTCGCGCTGGGCAACATCGATCTCGGCGGGATCGCGCTCGGTGGCATCGACCTGAGCAACCTCATCTCGGCGAACAACCTCATCGACCTGGGCCTCGGGAGCCTCTCGCTGGGCAGCCTGGCCCTGGGTGACCTGGCCATCGGCACGCAGCTGTCGGCCGCGTTGGCCGCCGCTCTCGCCGGCGCACTCACCGTCGGCGGCGACATCGCGGCCGCACTCGGAGTCGCACTCGGTGCCCTCGTCGACGCGGCCCTGGCCGTCGGTGGCGGTCTGGGCGCCGTGTTCGACGCGAACGGCCTCCTGAACATCGGCGCCACCATCGCCGGTGTGTTCACCGGTGGACTCGGCCTGGCCGCCGGTCTCGGTGTGCAGCTGGCCGGCACGATCAACGCGGCGCTCGGCGCGGCCGGTGTCGTGGTCGCCGGCGGCACGGCGACCGTCGGTGCCGCGCTCGGCGGCGCCCTGGCCGTCGGCGGATCGCTGGCCGCCAACGTCGGCGCAGCCCTCGGGGCGGCGCTCGGCGGTGCCGTCGGTGTCGGTGGCGCGCTCGCCGCCGATCTCGCCGGTGCGCTGTCGGCCGGACTCGGTGTCGCGGGCTCCCTGGCCGCGGTCCTCGGTGGCGGGCTCGGCCTCGGTGCGAACCTGCTCGGCGGTGTCGTGGCACAGCTCGGCGGCGCTCTCGGGTCGGCCCTCGGTGTCACCGCCGGCCTCGGCGGCGCACTGACCGGACTGCTCGACGCCTCGGTCGTCGCGGGACTCGTCGGCGGACTCACCGCCTCGCTGCAGGGCGCTCTCTCCGCGGCGCTCGGTGCCGGCGGTGCGCTCGGTGCCGACCTCGGTCTCGCCCTCGGAGCGGCGCTCGGCGCGGTCACCGACGTGACCGGACTGCTCGACCTCGGCGCCGTCCTCGGAGCCGGTGGCGCCCTGGCCGCCGCGTTCACCGGCGCGCTCGAACTCGGTGGCGGCATCACCGCAGCCCTGGCGGCATCCCTCGACGCCGCGCTGGCCGCAGCCGGCGGCATCGACCTCGGCGCGATCCTCGCCGGAGGCGGAAACCTCGGTGTGGCGCTCGGCACGGCCCTGTCGGGTGTTCTCGGTGCCGGCGGTGCGGTCGCGGCGAACCTCGGTCTCGCGCTGGGCTCGGTGCTCGGCGGAGCCCTCGGTGGCGCGGCCGGCCTCTCCGGTGCCCTCGGCGCCCAGCTGTCGGGCCTGCTCGCCGGCGGTGTCGGTCTTGGTGCGGCCCTCTCGACCGTCCTCGGCGGTGCCCTCGACCTGTCGTCGGCCCTCAATCTGTCCTCGGCGCTGAACCTCTCCGGTGCCCTCGACCTCGGTGGCTCGCTCGCCGCGGCCCTCGGCGCCGGCGGTCTGCTCACCGGTGATCTCGCGGCATTGCTCGACACCGGTCTCGCGGCGCAGCTCTCCGGCGCGCTCGGAGCCACCCTCGGCGCCGGTGGTGCGGTCGCCGCCGATCTCGGCGCCGCGCTCGGTGGCGCACTGGGTGGCCTCGTCACCGTCGGCGGTCTGCTCGACGGCGGCGTCGCACTGTCCGCCGGCGCCGCACTCGCCGGCCAGCTCGGCGCGGCACTGGGGCTCGACGGACTCCTCGTCGGCCAACTCGGCGGCGCCCTCGACGCCCTGCTCGACGCGGGCGTCGACGTGGCCGCGGTGCTCGCGGGAACCACCGACCTCGCAGCGGCGCTCGGCGGCGCCGTCGGTCTCGGTGGCGCAGCAGCGGCCGATCTCGGTGCGACCCTCGGCGCGGTGCTCGGCACCGGGCTCACCGGCGTCCTCGGCGCCCAGCTGTCCGGCCTGCTCGCCGGTGGTGTCGGACTCGACGCCGCCCTGTCGACCGTCCTCGGTGGTGCACTGGGTCTCGGGGGCGGCGTGGACCTCGGTGGCGCCCTCGCCGCAGCCCTCGGCGCCGGTGGCGTCCTGTCGACCGACCTCGCGGCCGTCCTCGGTGGCGACATCTCCGCCCAGCTCTCCGGCGCCCTCGGTGCCGCGCTGTCGGCCGGTGGAACACTCGGCGCCGGCCTGGGGGCATCACTCGGATCGGTGCTGACAGCAGCGGCCGGCCTCGGCGGTCTCGCGACCATCGACCCCGCGCTCGCACTCGGCGTGGGTGGGACGCTCGCCGCGGGCCTCGGCGCCGCACTCGGTGTGGACGGCCTCGTGATCGGCCAGTTCGGCGGGGCGCTCGACGCGATCCTCGGCGGCGGCGTCGACCTCGCCGGCGTTCTCGCCGGCACCACCGACCTGTCGGCGATCCTCGGCACCGCGCTCGGCGCCGGTGGCGCCCTCGGTGCCGACCTCGGCGCATCGTTCGGAGCCGTCCTGGGCACCGCGCTCTCCGGCTCGCTCGGCGCGCAGGTCTCGGGTCTCCTCTCCGGCGGTCTCGACCTCGGGACCGCCCTGTCGACCGTGCTCGGCGGCGCCGTCGGACTCGACGCGACCGGCGCCCTGGGCCTCGGCGCGGCCGCGGAGCTGGGGACCGATCTCGTCGCCGCGCTCGGTGTCGGCGGCCTCGCGACCACCGACCTCACCGCACTCGTCTCGGGTGGCCTCGCCGCCGACCTGTCCGGATCGCTCGCCACCGCCCTCGGTGCGGGTGGCTCCGCGGCCGCCGGACTGGGCACCGCCCTCGGTGGCGCGGTCACCGCGGCCGTGGCCGCGGGTGCGATCGACCCGTCGCTGGGTCTCGACGTCGGTTCGGTCCTCGCCGGCGGGCTCACCGCCGGACTCGGTGTCGACCCGGCGCTCGTCTCGCAGCTCGGTGCGGCGTTCACCACCGCGCTCGGTGGCTCCGTCGATCTCGCCGGTGTGCTCGGCGGCACCGCCGACCTCGGCGGCGCGCTCGGTGCGGCACTCGGACTCGGCGGTGGCGGCGCTGCCGCCCTCGGGGCATCCCTCGGCGCGGTCGTCGGCTCGGCGTTCGACGGATCCCTCGGGGGTTCGCTCGGCGGCTCGCTCGCCGGTGGCCTCGGCACCGACCTCCTCGCCGGCCTCGGTGGCGGACTCGACGCCGGCAGTGTGCTCGGCTCGGCGTTCGGCGGCGCCCTGTCGCTGGACGGGAACGCCGCGGGTGGCCTCGGCACCGCGTTCACCACGGCCCTCGCCGCGGGCGGCGACCTCGGCGGCGATCTCGGTGGCCGGCTCGCGGGACTCGCCGACCCCGGTGCCGGCCTCGCCGGCGCCGCGTCGCTCGGCACCGGCCTCGCCGGATCGCTGAACACCGGACTCGCCGGATCCTTGACCAGCGGACTCGGACTCGCAGGATCGGACCCCACGCCGAACCTGGGCGCAGGAATCGACGGCGCCATCGGCGGAGCGGCGACCACCGCGCTCGACGCCGGTGGCGCCGCCGGGGCCACCTCCGGTCTGCACGGTCTCGCCGGGGCGGGTACATCGCTCGCCGGCGGGCTGGGGCTCGGATCGGGTGTCCAGAGCGCACTCGGCGGCGACGCCACCGCGAATCTGCAGGGCGCACTCGATTCGGTGCACTCGCTCTCCGCGGGCTCGACCACCGGGACCGCGGGGCTCACCGGCGACGCGTCCGGCGCGGCCGCGGGCACCGGTGGTGTCGACGGCGCGCTGCATGGTCTCACCGGCACCACGGCCGGCCTCGCAGGCAGCGGCGCGGCGGGCCTCACGGGCGGCGCCACGAGCGGTCTCACCGCGCACCAGGGCTGGTCGGGTCTCGACGCCGACCACACCTTCGGCGCGGCGACCACCTCGTCCACCGCGGCCGACGGCAGCGCGCACGGGTCGGCCCTGCACGACTCGGGTCTGACCGGCGGTCTCACCGACGGTCTGTCGACCGGACTGGGCGGCACCGCCGACACCGCGTCGCACACCGACGCCGCCGCCACACAGAACCACCATCTGGACCTCGGACACGGCTTGCTGCCCTGACCGAGACCACCGCGAGCTCGTCACCGACGGTGGGCGGTTGCCCCGAACTGCCGCCCACGACCGTGTGACAGCGTCGGCCCCGTACGCTTGCGTGCGGGGCCGATGCGGTTCGCGGGCCCGACAGCACCACAAACTCCCAGATCAGACAGGCCATGCGGCGGTCGGGCACCGCCGGTGGACGCGACAGGTTGAGGTCGTCGACTCCCCATGCACGTCATCCCGACCGGCTCCGACGGAGCAGCGGCGCAGCAGGACGCGTCGGGGGCGCAGCTGGGTGACCTCCTCGGGCAGATGGCCCAGATCGCGATCGGGGTCGATCGCCACGACCTCGCCGAGCGTCTCGCGGGTGCCCGCACCCGCGTCACCGACCCGCGTCTGCGGATCGTCGTCGTCGGACCGCTCAAACAGGGCAAGAGCCAGTTCGTGAACTCGCTCCTCGGCGTCGACGTCTGCTCGGTCGGCGACGACGAGACGACCGCGGTGCCGACGCTGGTGTCGTACGCGGCGGAACCCGCCGCGCACTTGGTCCTCGACAGCGGGACCGACGAGCCCATCCGGGTGCCCGTCCCGCTGGCCGACATCCACGCGGTGACGCCGCGCAGTCCGCTCGCCGGCGGCCGCACCGTCCTGCGACTCGAGATCGCCGCGCCGAGCGCGTTGCTCGCCGATGGACTCGTCCTCGTCGACACCCCCGGGGTCGGCGGCCACGGCAACCCGCACGCCGCATCCACGCTCGGACTCATCCCGACCGCCGACGCGGTGTTCGTCCTCTCCGACGCCAGTCAGGAGTTCACCGAACCCGAGGTCGCCTTCCTGCGGCAGGTCACCGCGCTGTGCCCCACGGTGGCGTGCCTGATCAGCAAGACCGATCTGTACCCGCACTGGCGTGCCGTCGTCGACGCCGACCGAGCGCACCTGCAGCGCGAGGGCATCGACGTCCCCCTGCTGCCCATCTCGTCGGTGCTGCGGTCACATGCGTTGCGCCGCAACGACGATGCTCTCAACGCCGAATCGGGTTTCGCGGATCTCTACGCGTACCTGCGCGAGCGGGTCGTCGCCCACGCCGACACCATGACCCGGGCCTCGGTGGCGTCGGATCTGCGGTCGGTGTCCGAGCACCTGGCACTGACCCTGGGCAGCGAGCTCGCCGCGTTGCGCGACCCCGAGACCGCGGCCGCCGCGGTCGCCGGACTGCAGCGCGCGCAGGCCGCGGCGGCGCAGATGCAGACCACCTCGGCGCTGTGGCAGCAGACCCTCGCCGACGGCATCGGCGACCTCGCCTCCGACATCGACCACGACCTGCGCGACCGGTTGCGCGCGGTGACCCGCGAGGCCGAGAAGGCCGTCGAGGAAGGCGATCCCGGCAAGGACTGGCCGCAGCTGAGCGACTGGCTCGCCGACCAGATCGGGCTCGCGGTCGGCGACAACTTCGTGTGGGCGCAACAGCGGACGGTGTGGCTCGCGCAGCGTGTCGCCGACCATTTCGCGGCCGCGGGCGAGGTGGTGCTGCCCGATCTCGACATCTCCGATCTCGACGGCGTCTTCGACACCGTCACCGAACTCTCCGACCTCGAATCGGGCCGCATCGGCATCGGTCAGAAGATGCTCATCGGCATGCGCGGGTCGTACGGCGGCGTGCTCATGTTCGGTCTGCTGACCACCGTCGTCGGGCTCACCCTCATCAACCCGATCTCGGTCGGCGCCGGAGTCCTGTTGGGCACCAAGGCCTATCGCGACGAGAAGGAGGGCCGCATCGAGGGCCGGCGGGCCAAGGCGCGCCAGGCCATCGGCAAGTTCACCGACGACGTCAGCTTCCAGGTCGGCAAGGAGTCACGCGACCGACTGCGCCACACCCAGCGCGCGTTGCGCGACCACTTCGCCGCGGTCGCCGACCAGACCGCGCGATCGGTCAACGATTCGCTGAGGTCGGCACAGGAGGCCGCCTCGGCGCAGAGCGCGCGCCGCACCACGCGGATGGCCGAACTCGAGGCGCAACTGCACGCCGTCGGTGCCCTGCGCACCGTCGCGAACCAGCTCGAACCCCCGCCCGGTGCGATCGCGGTCGAACAGACCCGGCCGGTCGAACAGACCCGCCCGGTCGAACGGGCCCAGCCGGTCGCGCAGGGCGAACCGGAGCCGACACCGACGCGATCGATCGCGCGGCACCGCAAGCAGTGAGCACCCTCGACCGGACGCGAGCGCTCATCGAGGCCGCACGCGCCGCCCATCACGACGACCCGTGGATGGACCGCAGCCTCACCGAGTGCGCCGACCGCCTCGACGAACCGCTGCGCCTGGCGCTGGCCGGCTCGCTGAAGGCGGGCAAGTCGACGCTTCTCAATGCGCTGGTCGGCCAGGACATCGCACCGACCGACGCGACCGAGTGCACCCGCGTGGTCACCTGGTACCGCCGCGGCACCACACCGACGGTCACCGCGACCTACGACGGTGATCGCCGGATCGACATCCCCGTGCTGCGGCCCGACGGTCGGCTCACCTTCGACTTCGGGTCGCTCACCGCCGATCGCGTCGACCGCCTCGACGTCGCGTGGCCCGCCCGCACCCTGCAGTCGACCACCATCATCGACACGCCGGGCACCGCATCGCTGTCGCGGAAGGTCTCGGCGCAGACCGTCGACATGCTCACCCCGGACAACGGGGAGTCGGGTGCCGACGCCGTCGTCTACCTGCTGCGTTCGCTCACCCACACCGACACCGCGATGCTGGGACGCATCGGCCAGGCCATCGGCCGCGAATCGGGTCCGCTGGGCGTGGTGGGTGTCGTGTCCCGGGCGGACGAGATCGGTGCCGGCCGGATGGACGCGATGATGTCGGCGCGCGACGTCGCGGCTCGCTTCGCCTCCGAACTCGAACGGACCGGACTGTGTCAGGCGGTCGTCCCGGTCGCCGGACTGCTGGCGCTCGGCGCCCGCACCCTGCGCGAGGTCGAGTACCGCGCCCTGGTGGCCCTCGCCGGCGTCGCGCCCGACGACCTCGCCCTGGCGATGCTGTCGGCCGACCGGTTCTCCGCGCCGACCACCGACCTGCCCGTCGCGGCGGAGATCCGCGCGGCCCTGCTCGACCGGTTCGGGGTGTTCGGGGTCCGCATGGCGGTCACGCTGATCCGGCTGGGCAGCCCCGACAGCCCCACGCTGGCCGCCGAACTCGTCGAGCGCAGCGGGCTCGACGAACTCCGCGCGGTCATCGACGTGCAGTTCGGTCAGCGCACCGACCAGCTCAAGAGCCACACCGCGCTGGTCACCCTCGGGCGCATCCTCGACGGGAGCGACGCCCCCGGTTCCGCGGCCATCGCCGCCGACGTCCACCGGATGCTCGCCGACGTCCACGGCTTCACCGAGCTGCGTCTGCTCGGGCGGGTACGCGCCGGGGCCATCCACCTGCCGGAGCACCACCTCGAGGAGCTGACCCGCGTCGTCGGCGGTGTCGGCATCGATCCGGTGGTGCGGCTCGGTCTCGATCCCGACGCGGGCACCGATGCCGTGCGCACCGCGGCGCTCGACGTGATCCGGACGTGGCGGGCGCGCGCGACGC
The DNA here is from genome assembly GCF_001424365.1 of Williamsia sp. Leaf354. NCBI lineage: Bacteria > Bacillati > Actinomycetota > Actinomycetes > Mycobacteriales > Nocardiaceae > Williamsia > Williamsia sp. Leaf354. The sequence continues at coordinate 812,074 of NZ_LMPL01000005.1, read as the reverse complement.
ACCCCCTGCTCGACCGGCCCACCGCCCTGGCCTGCGGTGTCGCCGCACGCAGCGCCGAAGGTGTGCTCGCCGCGCTGCCGACAGACCGCTGACCCGGGATCGATGCAGCGTTTCAGCGTGTCGGCGCGGCCTTCAACCAGCGGGTGACGTCGCCGGTGAACATGAGTCCGGTCGCGACCGCCGCGAGCACGGCCACCACGAAGGGCAGGAACGTCACCGCCGGGTTGAGCACGTCGCGCGCGGGCGACAGCACGGTCCAGAACGCGATCGACCCGACGACGGTGATGACGCCCATCGTCGTCAGTGTCCCGCGACCGCCGATCACGCGTTCCCGCAGACGGATCGATCCGTAGATCACCAGCAGCAGCACGATCACGCAGACACCGCCGGCGGCGACCATCGCGATGTCGACGGTGTTGGCGATGTCGCGCGGCGCCGTCGTCGGATTGTCCGAGGCCAGGGATCGGCGCAGCTCAGACCGTGCGGGGCCTTGGTCGAGGGCGACGAGGGCGGCCGTGGCCGCCAACGCCACGAGCGCGAGCACCCACATAACGATGCCGAGGTCGATCACCCGCGGTCGGCGGTCGTCGACGGGGGCGCGCATCGGCGTGACGGCGACCTGCGGCCGCTGCGGACGGGGCGCCTCGTCCCCACGCGATCGGTCACCGAGGGATCCCGCTGCGGTCGACGGGCGGATCGCGGGCCGACGGTCGTCGGGCGCACCCGGGTGGTCGGGCTCATCGCGGACGTCGGACATCACCTGAGCGTAACGACGCCACAGATGTGCCGCGGCCGCGACACGGCATCACGATAGGGTCTGCGCAGGAAAGCAGCGTCGGCCGCAACCGACGGTGAGATCACCGATGAGAACGAGGTACCCCGGTCATGGCTCAGGTGTTGGGAGTCTCGGTCACCGATCTCCAGATCGCCTCGGTGGTCATGGAGGTCTCCACCGGCAACGTGCTGGCCCGCAACGTGGTCGATCTCGCCGACGACTCGCCTGAGTCGGTGTTCGACGCGATCTCGCAGCTCGTCGAGACCGCCCCGTTCGAGGTCGAGTCGATCACCGTCGCGTGTGCGCGCCGCAGCATGCAGGTCGCGCTGCACAACACGATCACCGGCGGTACCGCAGGCGCCCCGGACTGGTACGCCCGCACCACCATCACCGACACCCCGTTCGCTTTCGCCAATGTCGCTGCGGCACAATCCGATCAGCGCGGCGTGGTCGTCGTCATCGATCTCGCCGAGAACGCGATCCCGTTCAACGAACTGTCCATCGCGGCGGTCGACACCGAATCGGCCAGCGTGGTCGGGGCCGTGCAACTGCCGGCCGGTGGTGAGCGCGAACCGGTCACCGAACCGACCGGTGCGGCCACCGTGGCCGCGGCGTTCGATCTGCTGCCCACCACCGACGCCGGTCGGCGCGGCGTGTTCGTCGTGGGTCCGGGGGCGTCGCTCGCCGGTGTCGGTCCGGCGCTGGAGTACGAGACGCAGCTGCCCGTACAGATCGCCGACGAGCCGACCTTCTCGGCGGCCCACGGCGCCGCCCTGCACGGACGTAACCGCGGCACGGGCGCCGGTGCCCGCAACCGATGGCTCATCCTCGGCGCCGCGGCGGCCGCCGCCGCGGTACTCGCCGCGATCGTGGTGGCCGTCGTGCTGCTCTCCGGTGGCGACGACTCGCCCACACCGGCCGTCGTGAGCGAGACGGTCAGCGCGCCGACCACCACGTCGTCGACGCCGAGCAGCACCTCGCGACGTCCCTCGACCACCACGACGACCGCCGAGGCACCCGTCGAGCAGGTCCCCGAGACCGCCGAGCAGGCACCGCCCCCGCGCGACACCGTCACCGTCACCCAGCCCCCGCGGACCATCACCCGCACCACGACCCCGCCGACCACCACCACGACCACATCAACGACAACGTCCACGACGACCACGTCGCCCAAGCCGCCGGTCGGCGAATCGGCCGTTCAGCAGTAACAGTTCAGCTCAGATCGGGTCGTGATCGATCATGCGTCCGGGTATCCCGGCGATGATCAGGGTGCGACGGGTGTTCTCGATCATCGGTGCCGATCCGGCGATCACCACCTGGGTGTCGGGGGGTGCTCCCGCGTCGAGCGCGGCACCGACCTCCGATCCGACGACGTCGTCGAGACGGCCGATCCGATGGCGGATGTGCAGCGCGTCGGCGTCGATGGTGCGGGTCAGCCACCACGGGTTGGTGTCCTCCTCCGACACCACCGTCACCGACAGCCACGGGTTGGTACCGGCCAGCCTGGCGAGGTTCGGTGCCTCGTAGAGCTCGCCGGGGTAGCGCGTGCCGTAGTAGAGCCGTGTCGGCGGGGTGTCGGCGCGGCGTGCCATCTGCAACAGCAACGCGCGGATCGGCGCGATGCCGGTGCCGCCGGCGACCAGGACCGATTCGCGTGTGGGGTCGATCGTCAGCGTCCCGTGACTCTGGGCGAACCGCCACACGTCACCGACGGCGGTCTCGCCCACGATCGCCGAGCTGACCGTCCCGCCGGGGATCGCCCGTACGTGGAACTCGAGTTCGCCGTGCGGGTTCGGCGGTGTCGACGGTGACAGGTGTCGCCACATCCGGGGCCACTGCGGGATCGACACCTCGAGGTACTGGCCGGCCACGTGCGGTGGCGGATGGTCGGCGACGAGTCGGACCACCGCGAGGTCGCGCGACATGCGGAACTTCTCGACCACCCGCGCGGTCCAGGTCGCCGGCCCCGGCGCGGTCTGCGCCGCCCCGCGCATCACGCCGGTGGTGAGCATCAGGGCCTGCGTGGTGATGGTGGCGAGTTCGTGGTCGTAGTCGTCGCCCATCGTCGCCGAGATCTCGGCGAGCATGGCGTTGCAGAACACGTCGTAGTCGGCCGGCGCGACCCCGTACTTGCGGTGGTCGCGACCCAGCTGCGCCAGGAGCGCGACGAGATCCTCGTGCGAGGCCGTGTCGGGGAAGACCTCCAGCACGTGGTCGAGCACGCCGAACAGGGCTGCGCGCTGGTGGGCCATGGTGGCTCCGAAGAGGTCGCGCAGGGCCGGGCGGATGGTGAACAGGCGGGTGTAGAAGTCGGCGACGAAACGGTCGGGCTCGGCCTCGATCCGCTCACGCACCAGCGCCAGTCCCCGGCGCGTGTGACCACCCATCGCCGAACTCGCCCTTCGTCGTCTCTCGCCGCAGATCTCGCCGCGCCCACCGCGCGTGGGCCGTCACCACGTTAGTACAGTCACATCATGGAGCCATCCGACGACGACACCGAGCACGCGACCGGCGTCTCGGAACCCTTTGCGTCGGTGGACGATAGCGCGTCGGCGACCTCGGGACGCGGTGCACTCGCCGGTGTGGTGTCGGGCATCGTCGACGCACACATGCACCAGTGGGACCCGGTCACCACCCCGCGGGAGTCGAACCGCGTGGCGCGGGTCTACCGTTTTGCGCCCGCCGTCGGCGACCGACTCTTCCGTCTCGCGAACCAGGCCGATCGCGAGATGGCGCTCACCCCGCGCTTCCTGCTGCGGCCCTATCTCCCCGAGCACTATCTGCGCGACGTCGCCGACGTCGAGGCCACCGCCGGCGCACCGATCTCCTCGGCGGTCCACATCGAGGCGTCGTGGCAGGGGTCGGATCCGATGGCGCCCGCCGGGGAGACCCGCTGGATCGACGCGCTGCCCTTCGGCGTCGCCGGCGCCCCGGCCCTCGCGGCCATCGTCGGTCACGCGCAACCCCGCGACTCCCACCTCGGGGCGCTGCTGTCGATGCACGAACGCTCGGCGCAGCGGGCGCCGTTCCGTGGGATCCGCACGATGGCGGCGCACCACCCCGACCCGAAGGTGCGCGACTGGACCGACACCCCGCACCTGCTGGCGTCGCGTGACTTCCTCCACGGCTTCGCGCGGGTCGCCGAGCGCGGTCTGTCCTTCGAGGCGTGGGTCTACTCGCATCAGTTGCACGACGTCGCCGTGCTGGCGCGCGAGTACCCGGAGGCGACGATCGTCCTCGACCACTACGCCACCCCGGTCGGTGTGTTCGGTCCGATGGGCGCCCGCACCGGTCACACCGCCGCCGCCCGCGCCGACATCCTCGCCCGGTGGCGCGACGGGATGGCCGAGGTCGCCGCCTGCCGCAACGTTGTCGCGAAGCACTCCGGGGTCGCCTTCTCGTTCCTCGGGTACGGCCACCAGTCGTCGGGCAACATCGGCAGTCAGGCGACGCTGACCGACATGATGGGGCCGCTCATCGCCCACACCACCGACCTGTTCGGCCCCGACCGACTGATGTTCGGATCGAACTTCCCCATCGACAAGCCCAACGCGAGTGTCGCCACCATCGTCGGAACGCTCCTCGACGTGCTGGCCCCGCGTGGCCCGGAACTGCTGCGCAAGGTGTTCCGCGACAACGCCGTTCGGGTGTACCGCCTCGATGAGGAGTCCTCCGACCCACGCTGAGCGCAATCGTGGTGCGAAACGATGATCGCCGCGACGATGGACCCAGGTCTGTCTATCGAGGAGTCGTCCGTGTCGCGTCCCATCCGTTTCAACGCCTTCGACATGAACTGTGTCGCCCACCAGTCGCCGGGTCTGTGGCGCCATCCGCAGGACCGATCCTGGGACTACACCACCCTCGACTACTGGGTGGAGCTGGCGAAGCTGCTCGAGACCGGCGGTTTCGACGGACTGTTCATCGCCGATGTGTTGGGCACCTACGACGTCTACGCCGGCACCGACGAGGCCGCCATCCGCCAGGGCGCGCAGACCCCGGTCAACGACCCGCTGCTGCTGGTGTCGGCGATGGCGTACGCGACCGAACACCTCGGGTTCGGGATCACCACCGGCACCGGGTTCGAGCATCCCGTCCCGTTCGCGCGCCGCATGTCGACACTCGACCACCTGACCAAGGGCCGGATCGGCTGGAACGTGGTCACCGGCTACCTGCCGTCGGCGGCCCGCAACATGGGTGAGACCGACCAACTCGCCCATGACGCCCGCTACGACCACGCCGACGAATACCTCGAGGTGCTCTACAAGCTGTGGGAGGGCTCGTGGGAACGCGACGCCGTGCGTCGCGACCGCGAAGCCGGGGTGTTCGCCGATCCGGCGAAGGTCCACCACATCGGCCATCGCGGAGAACACTTCTCCGTGCCGGGCATCCATGTCTCCGAGCCGTCGCCGCAGGGTTCGCCGGTGATCTACCAGGCCGGCGCCTCACCGCGGGGACTCGCCTTCGCCGCCGGCAATGCCGAGGCCATCTTCGTCGCGGCTCCCACCAAACCGCTGCTGCGCGAGACGGTCTCGAGGGTCCGCGCCGCACTCGTCGACGCCGGGCGCAAGCCCTACGACGCCAGGATCTACACGCTGCTGACCATCATCACCGACGCCACCGAGGAGGCCGCGCAGGCCAAGGCCGCCGAGTACCGCAGCTATGCCAGCGCCGAGGGGTCGCTGGTGTTCATGTCGGGCTGGATGGGGATCGATCTGTCGAGCTACGACCTCGACGAGCCGATCGGCAACGTCGAGTCGAACGCGATCCAGTCCGCCGTCGCGTCGTTCCAGCAGGCGTCCGACACCGGCAAGGAGTGGACCGTCGGTGACATCGCCGCGTGGGGCGGTATCGGTGGGATGGGCCCTGTGCTCGTCGGGTCGGGTGAGAGCATTGCCGACCAGCTGCAGAGCTGGGTCGACGAGACCGACGTCGACGGTTTCAACCTCGCCTACGCCGTCACCCCGGGCACCTTCCGCGATGTCGTCGAGCACGTCATCCCGGCGCTCGAGCGTCGTGGCGCGTACGAGCGCGAGTACACCCCGGGAACACTGCGGCACAAGCTGTTCGGCGAGGGGGATCGGCTACCCGATCGTCACCGCGGCGCGTCCTACCGCGTCGGCGGCGTCAACTCCACCATCGACGACTCGGTGCGTTCGGGACTGGGCGTCTGACGTCGCCGGGTTCACCACCCCACGTACCAGGTCCCGACACGGGTCCGTCCGTAGGGTTGCAGGTGGAGGTGCCCTGATGACCGAACCCGCATTGTCTGACCTGTCACTCGAGGACAAGGCCGCCCTCGGGAGCGGCGCCGACTTCTGGACGACCAAGGCGGTCGGGTCGGTTCCGTCGCTCATGCTGACCGACGGCCCACACGGCGTACGCAAACAGACCGGCGCGAGTGACCATCTCGGTCTCGCGGGCAGCGAACCCGCGACGTGCTTCCCGCCCGCGGTCGGACTCGGCCAGAGTTGGGATACCGATCTGGTCCACCGGGTGGGGGAGGCGCTCGGCCGGGAGGCGCGGGCGCTCGGCGTCGACGTCCTGCTCGGCCCGGGCGTCAACATCAAACGCGATCCGCGCTGCGGCCGGAACTTCGAATACCTGTCCGAGGACCCCGTGGTCGCCGGTGTCCTCGGGGCCGCGTGGGTGACGGGCGTCCAGAGCGTCGGTGTCGGGACGTCGCTGAAGCACTTCGCCCTGAACAACGCCGAGACAGATCGGATGCGTTCGAGCTCCGACATCGACCCGCGTCCGATGCACGAGATCTATCTCCGTGCGTTCGCCCACGTCGTCCGGACCGCGCGCCCGTGGACGGTCATGTGTTCCTACAACCGCATCAACGGCGTCTACGCCGCCGAGAACCCGTGGCTCCTGACCGAACTCCTGCGTGAGACATGGGGTTTCGATGGTGCCGTGGTCAGCGATTGGGGTGCGGTGCGCGACCGCGTCGCCGCGGTCCGTGCGGGTCTCGACCTGGAGATGCCGGGAGCGGGTACCGCGGCGGATGCAGAGGTGGTCGAGGCGGTCCGTGCCGGTGAGTTGTCTCCGAACGCGGTCGACCGTGCCGCTGCCGCCGTGGCCGGACTGGCGCACCGGGTGCATCGCGGACGGGAGAACTCGGTCGCCGCGGACCTCGACGCCCATCACCGCCTCGCCCGTGAGGCCGCCGCCCGCAGCATCGTGTTGCTGAAGAACGACACCGACCTGCTGCCCCTTGCTCCGGGCACCTCGATCGCCGTCCTCGGCGCGTTCGCGCAGTCACCCCGCTACCAGGGTGGCGGCAGCTCGCATGTGAACCCGACCCGTCTCGACATCCCCCTGGACGAGATCCGCGCGCAGGCCGGGACCGACGCGGTGACCTTCGCGCCCGGCTTCACCACCGACGGGTCCGGTGACGCCACGGCCCTGCGCGACGACGCGGTCCGCACCGTGGCCGACGCCGAGGTGGCGGTGCTGTTCCTGGGTCTGGGTGATGACCAGGAGTCGGAGGGATTCGACCGCGAACACATCGAGATCCCCTCCGATCAGCGGGAACTCGTCTCCGCGGTGGTGCAGGTGCAGCCGCGGACCGTCGTGGTGCTCGCTCACGGTGGCGTGCTGCGCCTGGCGCCGATCGCCGAGGTCGTCCCGGCCATCCTCGACGGCGCCCTGCTCGGCCAGGCCGGTGGCGGCGCGATCGCCGACGTGCTGTTCGGCGCCGTCAACCCGTCCGGGCGCCTCACCGAGACGGTGCCGGTCCGCCTGCAGGACTGCCCGTCGTACCTCGATTTCCCCGGCGAGAACTCGCACGTCCGGTACGGCGAGGGAATCCACGTCGGCTATCGCGGGTACGACGCCCGCGGGCTGGATGTCACCTTCCCCTTCGGACACGGGTTGTCCTACACCGACTTCGACCACACCGACCTGTCGGTCACCGCCGACGACACCGGCATCGACGTCGACGTCACCGTCACGAACACCGGTGACCGGGCGGGACGCGAGGTGGTGCAGGTCTACGTCACGACAACCGATTCGCGGGTGACCCGGCCACCTCGTGAACTGAAGGGCTTCGCGACCACGCCCCTCCTCGAACCCGCTGCGTCCGAGCGCGTCTCGATACGGATCGACCGCTCCGACCTCGCCTACTGGGATGTGCGCCGCGACGACTGGACCGTCGAGGACGGCGACTACGTTGTCGCCGTGGGTGCATCGAGTCGCGACCTCCGCGTCACCGACACCGTGCACATCATGGGCGACGACGACTCGGTCCCGATCACCTGGCAGTCCACCCTCGCCGAGGCCCTGACCGACCCGGTGATCGGGAAGGCCATCGCGGGGATGATGCCCGCCGGAGCGTCGGACGGCGGTGATGCGCTCGGCACCGACATCGTGAAGATCATGGGCTCGATGCCCCTCGACCGGCTCGCCCGGTTCGGGATCGCATCGGGCGCGCTGACCGAACTCCTCGGTGACGGCGCCTGAGGGGTCCATGAGTGTCGGGGGTGCCGACTACCCTCGCCACCGTGCCGGGAATCGCAGACCAGCAGACCGTCGACCGGCTTCGGCTCGTGGTCGCCGCCGACTTCGGAACGGCGCTCGTCGCGCACGACCTGTCACACCTCGACCGGGTGGCCCGCACCGCGCGCGACATCGCCGAGGTGGACCACCCGACCGATACGCGTCCCTCGTCAGGAATCGACCACACCGACCGCGGGTAGACCGAACTCCCCGGTCACCGTGACCACCACCGGTCCGCGACCGGTGACTGCTGTTGTCGGGGTTGCGCCGACCCGGGCCGAACCTGCACGACCGTTGGCGACGTTGAGCCACGACACCGTCTCTCGACGATTTCCGAACGTGCGTCCGGACCGGTCGAACGATGCGCGTAGAGCGCCGACGGTGAACCGGACCGTTCCGGTCCCGTTGGTCGCAGCGTCCACGATGACGTGGGCGGCCGCTATCTCGCCGCCGAAGAAGTCGTATCGGATCGGATGCGACACATACGCCGGCGCTGCCGAAGCGGGACCCGCTCCGGCAGCGACGAGACCACCGGCCACGGTCAGGGTCGCGGCGATCGTGCGGATCAGGGCGTTCGGTGACGATGCCATGCGGTCTCCTCGAGGCGGTGGGGTTCTCTCCACCGACCCTATCGGTACCGACCCGTACCACGTTACCTGTCGATCAGTCCGCCTGGTTCGCGCGGCGGATGAAATCGATCTGTTCCGGGGTGGGGCCACCGAAGTTCTTCTGGATCTCCTCGGTGTTCTCCTCCTGCATCCGGTACATACCGTCGCGCAGTCCGGGGTCGCCGCCGTGAAACTGCTCCAGCAGTCCCATCCACTCGGCCGCCAACGCGCCGGCCTTCTCCGACGCCGGGTCCATCCCGGCCGCGATCGCCGCGTCCACCTCGGCGATCAGCGACGGCCACCGGTTCTCGACCGCGCGGATCTGGTCCTCGCCCAACTCTTCTCGTCGGACCGCCAACGCTGCGAGCTGGTCGGCGTCGAAATAGTTCTCCACTCGTGCATCCACTGTCATCACCTTCCTGATGAGGTCGAGGAGGTCGGTGTCGGTGGGTCGGGTGCGTCGACGCACCGTCGCGAGGACGGTCGCCATGTGGGTCTGCAGTTTCTGCATCGCCACGAGCTGCGCATCGACGTGGTCGGCGTGCGCGACGAGCATCGCCTCGAGCGATGTCTCGCCGTTGATCGCGTCACTGATCTGGTCCAACGACAACCCGAGCTGCCGTAGCGCCAGGATCTCGTAGAGCCGCGTGACGTCCTCGCCGCCGTAGAGGCGATATCCCGCACCGCTGCGGCGCGACGGACTCAACAGCCCGATCTCGTCGTAGTGGTGCAGGGTCCGCACCGTGAGTCCGGTCAGCTCCGCGAGTTGTCCGACGCGATAGAGCTTCTCGGACTCACCCATTTCCGAACACCTTCTCCCCCGTCACCTTCTCCTGAGTCGGCCACCGGGTGTGGCCGAGGAGATCGACGCTAGAGCCGCACGCAACGTGAGGGTCAAGCGCCGATTCTCGCCGGTGGACGACGACAGCGGCATGATCAGGGGCGCGGCACGTTGCGCAGGTTCGACTTCGCCATCTTCATGGCCTCGCCCACCCCGCCGTTCAGCACCACCTTGCTCATCGCGAGCGCGAAGCCCTTCAGCTGTGTACCGGTGAGCTTCGGCGGCACCGACAGCGCCAACGGGTCGGTGATCAGTTGCACCAGGGCGGGGCCGTCGTGTGCGAGGGCCTCGGCGATGGCGCCGGAGATGTCGGTGGGCTCGGTGACGCGTCGGCCGTGGATGCCGACGGCGTTGGCGATGGCCGCGTAGTCGACCGGCGCGACGTCGACGCCGAAGTCGGGGAGGCCGTCCACCAGCATCTCCGCCTTGACCATGCCCAGGGTCGCGTTGTCGAACAGCATGATCTTCACCGGGAGCTTGTACATCGCGACGGTGAGGATCTCCGAGAGCAGCATCGACAGGCCGCCGTCGCCGGAGATCGAGATGACCTGACGACCCGGTGCGGCGCTCTGCGCACCGATCGCGTGGGGCAGCGCGTTCGCCATCGATCCGTGCAGCATCGACGCGATGAACTTCCGTCGCCCGGTGGGGTTGATGAACCGCGCGGTCCACACGTTGCACATGCCGGTGTCGGTGGTGAACACGGCGTCATCGGCCGCAAGGTCGTCGAGGATCGACGCCGCGTACTCCGGATGTATCGGGACGAGCTTCTCGGCCTTCGTCGTGTACGCGCCGATCACGTTGTTCATCAGATGGTCGTGCTTGGTCAGCCAGGTGTCGAGGTAGCGACGGTCGGTCTTGCGTGTCACCAACGGTTCGAGCGCGCGCACCGTCGCACCCACATCGCCGCACACGGGCAGCGTCACCGCGGTGCGTCGACCGATCTTCGTCGGGTCGATGTCGACCTGCGCGGTGGTCACGTCGGGGAGGAACTGTGCGTACGGGAAGTCGGTCCCCAGCAGGATCAGCAGGTCGGCGTCGTGGATGCCCGCGTGTGCGGCGCCGTACCCGAGCAGTCCGGTCATGCCCACATCGAAGGGGTTGTCGTACTGGATGAACTCCTTGCCGCGCAGGGAGTGTCCGATCGGTGCACCGATCTTCTCCGCCAGCGCCACGACCTCGTCGTGGGCGCCCTTCACGCCGTAGCCGGCGAAGATCGCGACCTTCTCGGCGGCGTTGATGGCGTCGGCGAGTTTCTCGATGACGTCGGTCGGCGGGGTGACGGTCGGCGTCGCCGGGATCGATACGGGATCCATGGCCGCGGTGGCCGATTCCTCGGCGATGTCGCCGGGCAGGGTGAGCACCGCGACACCGTTGCCGGTGACGGCGGACTGGATCGCGGCCCGGAACATCCGCGGCGCCTGATCGGTGGTCAGGATCAGCTCGTTGAACAGCGAGCACTCGCCGAAGAGCCGGTCCGGATGCGTTTCCTGGAAGTAGCCGGAGCCGATCTCGCTGCTCGGGATGTGCGAGGCGATGGCGAGCACGGGTGCACCGGAGCGGTGGGCGTCGTAGAGACCGTTGATGAGATGCAGGTTTCCGGGGCCGCACGATCCGGCACAGACGGCGAGCTGCCCGGTGGTCTGCGCATCGGCGGCGGCGGCGAAGGCCGCCGCTTCCTCGTGGCGGACGTGGATCCAGTCGATGCCGCCCTTGGCCGAGCCGCCGGATCGGCGGACGGCGTCGACGACGGGATTGAGGCTGTCGCCCACGATCCCGTAGATCCGCGTCACACCTGCGTCGATGAGGCCGGAGATGAGTTGGTCGGCAATGGTGGTCGCCATGGTGCGCTCCTCGTGGTCGGGATCAGATGGGGGTGCGGGTCAGATCGGGTGGGACAGCTCGATCAGGTTCTCGTCCGGGTCGCGGACGTAGACACTCAGGATCGCCCCGGTCGCGCCCGTCCGTTCCACCGGACCCTCGACGACAGGGACACCGGCCGCGCGGAGTTCGGACACGACCTCGTCGATGGGTGTCGAGACGAGCAGGCACAGATCGGCGCTACCCGGGGTGGGCCGGTCGGCTTTCGGTTCGAACTCGTGGCCGGCCTGATGCAGGTTGATCTTGCTCCGACCGAACGTCAGTGCCGTGCGACCGGAGCCGAAGGTGTGCTCGGTCATCCCGAGAACCGAGGTGTAGAACCGGACGGTCGCGGCGGGATCGGCGACGGTGAGGACGAGATGGTCGAGCGCTTCGATCTGCAAGGTGGCTCCTTCGGATCGGCGATACATCAGATGAGGTGGCGTTCGCGCGCGGCCCCGGTGAGCTCGGCGCGGTGATCGGGATGGGCCAGGGCGATCAGCGACTGGGCCCGCTGGGTGGACGACAGCCCCTTGAGATCGACCATGCCGTACTCGGTGGCCACGTGGTGGACGTCGTTTCGTGCGGTGGTCACCGGTCCGGACAACCGCGGCACGATCTTGCTGATCGTCCCGCCGCGCGCGGTCGAGGCGAAGGCGATCACCGACAGGCCGCCCGTCGAGTTGTAGGCACCGCGCACGAAGTCGACCTGACCGCCGGCCGCACTGTACTGGTGGCCGTTGATCCACTCGGAGTTGCAGGCACCGGTGAGGTCCATCTCCAGGGTCGAGTTCACCGAGACGACGTTGTCGTTGAGGGCGATGACCGCGGGGTCGTTCACGTGGTCGACGGGGTGGCTCTCCACTCCCCGGTTGTCGTCGAGGAAATCGTAGAAGGCTTTGTCCCCCATGGCGAAGGTGAACACCGACGTGCCCCGGTGGGTGGTCTTGTACCTGTTGGTCACCACGCCGGATTCGATGAGCCCGGCGAGCGCGGGGGTGAGCACCTCGGAGTGGATACCCAGATCCGTTCGATCGGAGAGTGCCTCGCACACCGCCTGCGGCAGTCCACCGACACCGATCTGCAGGCAGGCGTGCTCGGGCACCAGTTCGGCGACACGGCGTGCGATGGTGCGATCGATGTCGCCGATCGGGCGTTGCGGCAGTTCGGGGAGATCCTCGTCGTGCTCGACGATGGCATCGACCTCCGACACGTGCAGTGCCGAGGCGCCGAACACCCGCGGCATGTGGGAGTTGACCTCGACGACGAGTCGTTTCGCCTGTCGGGCAACCGAACTGGTGTAGTCGTTGTTGGTCCCGAAGGTGAAGTAGCCGTTGGAGTCCATCGGCGACACCGTGACGAGAAAGGTGTCGACCGGGATCGCATCGGCGAACAGGCGGATGGACTGGCTGAACGCGGTGGGCACGAACGAGACCACCTTGCGTCCGTCGCGATCGCCCTGCTCGATCAATTCCCGCTCGGCGCGCTGCAGGAACATCGAGTGCGGACGCAGCGCCCCCATGAGTTCATAGCGGAGCAGGCTGTCCTGCATGGGTTGTTCGGCGTGGAAGTAGTAGAGCTTCACCTCGTCGATCTCGCCGGCGCGGGCGCGGTCGGCGAGCGCGCGCATCAATGCGGGTGGCTGTCCGGCGGCCTGGCCCAACGCGACGGTCGACCGACTCTCGACCTGCTCCACCGCGGTGTGGGCGTCGGTGAGCTTGGACGCGTACACGGTGGCTGTCCGTCCGGGTGTCGTGGTGGTCATCAGTAGTTCGCCTCCTCTTCGGGCGCGTGACCGCGCTTGTGGATCAACATGGTTCGTTCGAACGTCATCACCACGTCACCGTCCTGGTTGGTGCCGGTCGTCTCGACGGTGACGATGCCCTGGGTGGGGCGGCTCCTCGACTCCCGCGTGGCGAGGATGGTGCTCGACGCGTAGAGGGTGTCGCCGGCGAACACGGGATGGGTGGCTCGCACCTTGTCCCACCCAAGGTTCGCGACCACCTTCGCGCTCACGGTGCGCACGCTCATCCCGGTGAGCATCGCGATCGTGAGGGTGGAGTCGACGAGCATCTTCTTCCATTCGGTCGCCGCGGCGTAGGCGGCGTCGAAATGGACCGGCTGGGTGTTCATGGTCAACAACGTCATCCAGATGTTGTCGGTGTCGGTGATGGTGCGACCCGGGCGGTGCTCGAAGGTGTCGCCCACCACGAAGTCCTCGAAGAACAGACCAGAGGTCTCGCGATAGGTGTTCGGGCCGGTCTCCCGATACGCGGCGAGGATCGGATCCATGTGCTACTCCTTGCTGTTGTGATGCGGTGGGTGTGATGTCAGCGCCCGGCGCGGGCGAGTATCCGGCGTGCGCGGCGTGCGACGGCCTCGTCGATCATCTGGCCGTCGACGGTGCCCACGCCGCGAGACGCGACGTCGACAACCTCGGTGGCCCATGCGATCTGCTCGGCGGGCGGCGTGAAGCCGGCGGTGATGGTCGCGATCTGCCCGGGGTGGATGGCCGCCTTCGCCGCGCAGCCGCTGCGCACGGCGTCGTCGACCGACCGGGTGAGTCCGTCGGCGTCACCGATGTCGAAGAACGGACTGTCGATGACGGGTACCCCGGCGGCCGCGGCCGCGTGCAGGACCGTGTTCCGCGCCTGCGCCACGACGGTGCTCGTCTGCTCGGCCCCGAGATCGCCGGCCATGTCGGCGGCCCCGAACATCACTGCGGCTATGGGTGCTCGGCCATCGCCGAGGATCGAGGCGATGTCGACGACCCCGCGGGCGGACTCGATCATCACGACCAGATCGGCGACCACCCCTGCCTCGGTGAACACGTCCGCGATCAGATCCACCGTCGCAGCCGATTCGACCTTCGGAACCACGAGATAGTGAGGGGCCCGGTTGTTCTCGGTGATGGCCAGGACATCGCGGAGACCTGCAGTCGACCCGGGTGTGTTGATCCGGACGGCACGTCGCGTGTCGATGTCCCTGTCGCGCAGGGCCGTCAGCTCGTCGACCACCAGTGCGCGAGCGCGATCCTTGTCGCCGGGGGCGACGGCGTCCTCCAGATCCAGGAGGGCGACACCGGCACCGACCCGCTCGGCGATGTCGAAGTGGCGGGGATCGGTGCCCGGGGTGAACAGCCACGAGGTCGGGATCCCAAGGGTGGGGGATTGCCGGTTCGTTGTCATGACGTCGACGCTACGACCGGCCGGACTGTCGCGTCCATCGATAGTTGTGCATCGTATGCTTGCGTGAAACGCAACTAAAGGGGGGTGCCGTGGAGCTGTACCAACTGCGGTATTTCCATGCGGTGGCCGATCTCGGCGGCCTTCGCGCGGCCGCCGAGAACCTCGTGGTGTCACAGTCCGCGGTGAGTCGGGCCATCGCCGCGCTCGAGAGTGAGATCGGGGTGCCGCTGTTCACCCGTCGCGGTCGCGTCAAGGAACTGAACCGCTACGGGGCCGCGTTCCGCGAGTCCACCCGAGATGTCGCGCGCACCATCGACATCGGGGTGTCGGCGGTCCGTGAACTGGCCGGGGTCGCGGCGGGCACCGTCTCGGTCGGGTTCCTGCACTCGCTGGGTGCGACCCTTGTCCCGAGGGCGATCCATGAGCACCGCCGCACGCATGACGGCGTGGGATTCGAACTCCATCAACGGTCGGGGCGCGACGTCATCAGCGATCTCGCCGCGGGGGTGACCGACCTCTGCATCAGTGTGCCGGGACTGTTCGACGAATCGCTCGACGTCTCGTGGACGCCGCTCTACACCGAGAAGTTGCTCGTGGTGGTCCCGCGCGGACACCGGTTCGCCACCCGGAAGCGACTGCGATTCGCGGAATTGGCGGACGAGGCCGTCGTGGCCCTCGACGGCGAACACACACTGCGCCACGTCTTCGACGCGGCGTGTGCCCGATTCGACATCGCGCCGCGGATCACGTTCGAGGGCACCGACATCGGGACGTTGCGCGGACTGGTGGGCGGTGGACTCGGGGTGGCGCTCCTGCCGTCGGCGCCTGCGCCGCGGGACGACGTGGTGGAGATCCCGCTGGGCGACGCCGGGGTGGTGCGGGTGATCGGGGTCGGGTGTATCGGCGACCGCTATCTCCCGCCGGCGGCCGTCGCCTTCCGCGACACCATGGCGACCATGGTCGGGTGAGGCGACGGCCTCGAGCGTGGGTCGATCAGCCGATCAATTTGCCGGTCTCGGTGGCGCAGTAGAGCGGAACCGCGGTGCGGACGAAGTTGAGCGCCTTGCCGGCGTCGTCGTTGTACTTGTCCTTCACGCTGTCGGCGGCCTCGGCGGCGCTCTTGCCGCCCTTGAGGTCCTCGCACACGTCCTTGGCCTCGTCGACCATGTCGTCGTCGCTGCCGAACTTCAGGTTCGCGACACCGAGTGCGGCGACGAATCCGGCGTCACGGGTGTTCGATGCGGCGTTGCCTGCCGAGTCGGCGGCCTTCGAGGCGGCGCTGCCGATGTCGTCGGCGGCATTGTTGGCGGCGCTCGTCGCCGAGTCGGCGGCACTGCCGGTGTCGGAGTCGGAACATCCGGCCAGGACCAGCGCGCTCGCGGCGATCGCGGCGAAGATCAGCTTCTTCATGTGTGCCCCACATCTGTCGTCGCCGGCGGATCTCGACGGCGGCCATCAGTATCGCCCAGCGGTGTGGCGCCTTCGCCGAATGCGACAAACCCGTTATCCGTCGGAGCCGTGTGTAGGTTCGTGATCAGCCCCATCTCAGAACCGCTGCCCGAGTCAGGAGCCCGCAATGAAGCTGACCAAACACACCCACGCCTGTGTGGTCGTCGAGTCGGAATCGGCGACGATCCTCGTCGACCCCGGTGCGTTCGGATCGGAATCGGCCGACCTGCTCGCCACCGCCGACGCCGTGGTGATCACCCACGAGCACTTCGACCACCTCGACGTCGAGAAGATCGGCGATGCCCTCACCGCGCGACCCGACCTACCGCTCTACGGTCCGCCGTCGATCGCCGGTCTGATCGAGGGCCACGCCGACCGCATCACCACGGTCACCGCGGGCGACTCCTTCTCCGTCGGCGACGTCGACGTCACCGTGCACGGCGAGCGCCATGCCGTCATCCACCCCGACATCCCCGTCATCGACAACGTCGGCTACCTCTTCGGCGGGCGCATCTTCCACCCGGGCGACTCCTACGAGGTGCCCGAGGCCGACGTCGAGGTGCTGCTGGTCCCGATCAGTGGACCGTGGATGAAGATCGGTGAGGCGGCCGATTTCATCCGCGCGGTGGCGCCGCGCCGGTCCATCGCGATCCACGAGATGCTGCTGTCCGACGTCGGCAAGAGTCTCGCCGACAACTTCCTCGGCACCGACGGTCTCACCGAGGTGTCGCTGGAGCAGCCGACCCCGGGCACGGTCATCGAGATCTGATCTTTGGGGATCACCCCCTACCTGTGCACAACTCCCGGTTCGGCGGCGGTCACGTCACGGCGCGGTCGGTGCCCACTGCGACGTTGGCGTGCATGGGAATCCGCTACTACGCCTATCCGGTCCGCGCCGAACTGATCGAGCACGCACGCTCCGATCCTCGGCTGTTCATCTCCGACGACCCGCTGATGGACGCATGGGGTGATCCCGGCGATCGTCCACCGATGCTCTATCTCGACAAGGCGTGGCGGGCCCTGCAGGAACTATTCGGTGACCGCCCTTGCGCGGCGCTGGTGCGCGGCCAGGTCACCATGTGCGGCAACGGCTTCGAGTACGACCCCTGGCTCGGGGTCCTCGATCCCGACGAGGTCGCCGACGTGGCCCGCGACGTGGTGCTGATCGAGCCTCCGATCGCCGTCCCCGGACGCCCCGAGCGCGTCCTGTTCGAGGCCGACTACGTGGGCCGGTACCTGGCGGCCGCGCAGGAATTCGCGTGCGCACTCGCCGATGCCGACTCGGGGCTGGTCTATGTGATCGGGTGAGTCCGGTCAGTTCAGGATGTTGATCGCGCGGGCGAGCACCATCGCCACGGTGGCGAGCGCGATCACCGACTGGATCATCATCGCCAGCTTCGCCCAGCGGCTGAGCGGCATCGTGTCGGTGGGGCTGAAGGCGGTCGCGTTCGTGAACGACACGTAGAGGTAGTCGGCGAAGCGTGGCTCCCAGTCGGGATCGGAGACGTCGGGCGTCGTCATCTGGGGGAACAGGAAATCGGGGTACTGCCGGGTGCCCGTGGCACGGGTGGCCGGTCCGCCACGGTCGAGATCCCAGTACCAGAGCCCGAAGATGATGATGTTGGTCAGATACACCGCCCCGCCGGTGGCGAGCAGCGCCGCGGCCGACACCTTGTGGTCGCCGGAGATGATGTCGGTCACCAGCCGCACCGCCGCGTAGGCGTTGGCCAGGCTGGCGACGGCGATCAGTGCGAGGCTCGCCGAACGCAGGGGCCGCGATGCCCGGTCGATCCGCAGTGGGTTCGCGATCACCAGCATTGCCAGCAGCGCCAGCTCGATCCCCGGCAGCAGATAGCGCGACGACAGGTTCAGTCGTTGCGGCAGTGCGAGTTGCAGGGCGATCACGGCGACGATGGCCGCCGCGGCCGCCCATCGCGGCTCGCCCTCGGTGATGCGACGCCAGGCGGGCAGTGCCTCGGCCTCGATGCGCCGGCTCAGGTGACGGTCCCCGGTGTCGCGATCGGTCATGTCGGCGATTGTGCGCCCTGAGGCCTGCGACGGGAATGCGGTGTCGGCGAAGTCCGTTATAGTATGCGCGCATACTAAACTGCCGAACGAAGGAGCGGTCATGTGGAGTGTCGAGATCGCCGGTGAGAGCACGGCGTCCCCGGATGCGCTGTACGCACGGTGGGCCGATGTCGGTACCTGGTCGGAGTGGAACGACGACGTCGCGCGCATCGAGATGACCGATGCGTTCGCGCCCGGGGCGCGGGCGCAGATGGTGTTCGGCGACGGCTCGTCGCTGCCGTTCGAGATCACCTGGGTCGAGCCCGGTCGCGGGTACGAGGACCTGACCGAGATCCCCGACGCCGGTGTCGCGGTCCGGGTTCGACACACCGCCGAACCCGATGGCGACCGGACGCGGATCACCTACCGGTGTGAGGTCACCGGCGCCGACGACGACACCTGCGCGGCTGTCGGGGCCGGGGTGTCGGAGGATTTCGGTGCCGTGATCGATGGTCTCGCACGCATCGTCGAGGGCCGGTGAGCGCGAGCCTCCCTCCCGCGGAGAGTCCGGGACTGCTCCTGTGGCGGGTCACGCTCGCCTGGCAGCGCGCCATCACCGCCGCGCTGCGACCCCTCGACCTCACCCACGTGCAGTTCGTACTGTTGGCGAGTACGTGGTGGCTCACCGAGAACGAGTCGGTGCCGCCCACCCAGCGTCGCATCGCCGATCACGCCGGCACCGACGCGATGATGACGTCGCAGGTGCTGCGCGCACTCGAGGCGCGGGGCCTCGTCGAGCGTCGGCCCGATCCGGTCGACGCCCGGGCGAGGTCGGTGCGACCCACCCCGTCCGGCGAGCGACTGGCGCGAGAGGCCGTCGCCGTGGTCGAGGCGATCGATCACGACTTCTTCGCGCCCGTCGGCAGCCGAGATGCGGTCGCGCTGCTGACCCGTCTGGCGCCCGACAGAAGTCGATCGACACCGCGTGAGAGTTGAGGACCGTAGCTGTCCGCAATGGCTGTGAAGCTCTCTCCATGACGACCACCGAGACCATGATCATCACCGAGACGCAGGGAGCCACCATGACCACCGACACCACCGCCACGACCATCGACGAGCGCGGCGAACTGCTTGCCGAGTTGGCGCAGGCACGGGCCTTCCTCATCGGGACCGTCGAGGGCCTCAGCGACGAGCAACTCGGCCTGACGCCCACCGCGAGCGCGCTCTGCCTCGGCGGGCTGATCAAGCATGTCGCCTCGACCGAGGCCGCGTGGACGAGGTTCGTCGTCGAGGGCACCTCCGGCATGGAGCTCGTGCTGCCCGACGGTGTGACCTGGGACGACCTGATGTCGGGCACTGCGCACACGTACCCGCAGTGGGCGATCGACCGTCAGAACGAATTCCAGATGCTGCCCGGTGACTCGCGCGAATCCATCCTGTCGGAGTACGCCGCCGTCGCGGCACGCACCGAGGACGTCATCGCCTCCGCCGGCGATCTGTCCCGGTCGACCCCGCTGCCCGAGGCGCCGTGGAACACCCCGGGTGCGTCGTGGAGCATCCGCCGGGTGCTGATCCACCTGGTGTCGGAGACCGCCCAGCACACCGGCCACGCCGAGATCATCCGCGAGAGCATCGACGGCCGCACCACCATGTGACCCGCCGTTCGAGCCGTGCAGTAGTGGTCGGGAAGACCAGAACGGACATCGGTGTTGCACGACACCATGACCTCCCGACCCGCACCCGCCGAGGACTACGAACCGGATCCGCGGCGGTGGACCGCCCTGACGGTCTGCCTCGCGGTCGGCTTCATGACCCTGCTCGACGTGTCGATCGTGAACGTGGCGCTCCCGTCGATCGAGAAGGGGATCGGTGCGTCCTCGGCCGACCTGTCGTGGGTGGTGTCGGGGTACGCGCTCGCGTTCGGCCTGTTCCTGGTGCCGGCCGGTCGCATCGGCGACGCGCGTGGCCGCAAGACCACCTTCATCGTAGGACTGATCCTGTTCGTGGTCGCCTCGGCGGCGTGCGGGTTGGCGACCGGCCCGCTCACCCTGGTGATCGCCCGCCTCGTCCAGGGCCTCGCCGGCGGCATCCTCAGCCCGCAGGTGTCGGGTCTGATCCAGCAGCTGTTCCGCGGCGCTGAGCGCGCCAAGGCGTTCGGTCTGTTCGCCGCGACCATCGGGATCTCAACCGCCGTCGGTCCGCTGCTGGGCGGGGTGCTCATCGAACTCGGCGGTGTCGAGCACGGATGGCGCTACGTGTTCATGGTGAACGTGCCCATCGGCGCCGTCGCACTCGTCGCCGCGGTCAAGCTGTTGCCCTCGCGTGACGCCGAGTCCCTGCAGCCGCTGCGCGCGTCGTCGTTCGATCCGGTCGGCGTCGTGCTCCTCGGCCTCGGTGTGCTCGCGGTGATGCTGCCGCTGGTGCAGGAGCAGCAGTGGCAGGGGTCGGCGAAGTGGTTGCTGTTCATCCCGGCCGCACTGCTGTTGGCGGCGTTCGTGCTGTGGGAGCGGCGCCAGGGCACACGCGGGCACCAGCAGCTCGTCGATCTCTCGCTGTTCTCGATGCGCTCCTACACCCTCGGATGCGTCATCGGCACCGTCTACTTCGCCGGGTTCACCACGATCTTCTTCGTCTACACGCTGTATGTGCAACAGGGCCTGGGCTATTCGGCCCTGCAGGCCGGTCTCGCGGTGACGCCGTTCGCCATCGGGTCGGCGGTGTCGGCGCGCGTAGGAGGTGCGATCGTCGGTCGATTCGGTCGCAGCCTCGTCGCCGTCGGGCTGGCGATGGTGCTCGTCGGCATGATCGGCGCGGTCGTCGCGTCGGTGATCGTCCCAGGGTCCGGTGTCGGCTGGGCGGCCGCGGTGCCGCTGCTGATCGCTGGCGTCGGTTCGGGTTTCGTGATCTCGCCGAACGTCACCCTCACCCTTGACGACGTGCCGGTGAAGCAGGCAGGCATCGCCGGGGGCGTGCTGCAGACCGGTCAGCGCATCGGGTCGGCCGCCGGTATCGCCCTCGTCGGTGCGGTGTTCTTCGCCCAGATCGCCGACTCACGCGGCGATTTCGCGCCGGCCTTCCAGCTCGGCCTGTCGGTGGCCGCCGCGCTCGTCGGCGTCGGGTTGCTCATCGCCGTCGTCGACGCCGTGACCGCGCGCCGCGCCGAGACCGCGGATCAGGTGCCCGCCTGAGGTTCTCCGTCAGGCCCCGCACTCGGGCGACGAGACGCCGGGAAGACACCAGATCAGTGGTCGCGGACCGGAGTTCGTGACGTTCAGGACGCGATTGCCGGTTTCGCCGGTGTCGAAGTGGGCGAGCCACCGCAGTCCGGGATACAGGTAGCCCTCGAGACCTTTGCCGTAGGACTTCGTGAGCGTTCGATAGGTGATGGCGATACCCGAGTCGACGGGCTGCCAGGTGATGGCCCAGTCCTCGACGTCGGCCGCGTTCGCTCCCTGCACGGTGTCGCCGGTGCCGTCGGCATTGAGGGTCATGAGGCTCTCGTGGCGCCCGTATTTGCCGGCGTAGGAAGAACTGGATGTCCCGCCGCCCGCGACGGTGGTGACCGGAGCGGGTTGTTCGGTGCTCGTCACCGTCTCGGTGACCACCGGCGTCGGCACGGTGGTGGACGGGGCCGACGGTGTGACCGTGCGGGTCACGGTGACCGCGGATGTCGCGGTGGTGGCGCTGTCGTCGGATGATCCGCATCCCGCGAGAGCGACGACCGCGAGGCCGACGATGACGGGTGCGATGGCGCGAGAGTTCACGGTGCCTCCGGGGGCGTGACGGTGGTGGAACGATCCTGTACCGACTGTGTCGTACACCACGACATCTCCGTTACCGTGACGTACGAACGGCCGTAACGCCTGCCGCCACCTGCGCGACTACCCGGTACGGCCCGTTACCCGCGACAGTGAGGCGACCCGATGATGACCACCGGCCCGGACGATCGGACCCGTGCCCGCGACGTCGATCGCGTCTCGCACCTCGCGATCCTCGACGATGCCCTCGCAGACGGGCAGATCGACTTCATCGAGTACCGCCGACGCGTCGCTCTTGCCGAGTCGGCCACCACCCTCGGGGAGCTCGCGGCCCTGGCCGCGGATCTGCAACGAGTGGACCGGGTCCCCGACGCGGCCGTGACGCAGTCGTGGTGGCGACGCCGTCGCGTGCTCATCGGGTCCGGTGTCGTCGCCGTGGTCGCGGCCGTCGTCGTCGGGGTGGTGGTCGTGGTGCCCGGCGATGACTCGCCGTCGCCGGCCGCGGCGATCGCCGCTGATCCGATGCTCGCGGGCGGCATGTTCACCGCCGACGGTATCCGCGGGGTGGTGAAGGCGACACGAGATCGCTTCCACACCACCACCGTCGAGGGCATCCATCTCTACGGCAGCCGCGCCGTACTCAACGTGTTCGATCCCGCATCACCCAACGGCAGCACGCAGTACGACTACTCCCCGGGTGGCGAGTTCTACTCGCCGGATTTCTACGGCGGCCTGGCGGTGAGCAATTCGAGCGCTCCGGTCGATCTCGCCCGCATCGACGTCGACAAGGTGGTGTCGCTCATAGCCTCGGCGCCTGCGCGTCTGCGGCTCACCCCCGCGAACTCCGCGCGCGAGCAGTTCCGCGTCACCGTGGGCGGCGACGACGGCGGTGAGATCTGGATGGGCGTCAACGACATCGGGATCGACTCGCATCTCGTGACGCATCTCGACGGCACCATCAAGGGTGTCGCGGTCTGCGGTTGGGGTTGCTGACCGCTCGCGCTCACCCCCACGTTCCCGCTCGCCCTGGTCGCCCGTCCGCCGCCCCGCGCACCTGACCGAAGCGGCTACGGTCGAAACATGACGACGCTGAGCCGCGGTGCCAATGCCCCACTCAGCGATCGCCGCTTCAGGGCGACGGTGTCGGGACCGTCGGCGGGGACGTGCGACCTCATGGTGTTCCAGGTGACCGAGGCCGGCCGTGTCCGCTCCGACGACGACTTCGTGTTCTTCAACAACCCGGTGGCGCCGGGCGGTGCGGTACGACTCGCGGGAACCGACGCCGTCGAGGTGGATCTCACCGCTGTGCCGACCGACGTGCACACACTGCGACTGGCCGTGGTTCTCGACGACTCGGCGCCCGGCACGCTGGCCGACGTACGCGGACTGTCGGTCGCGATCGGAGCCCTCGACCTGCCCGCCGAGGGCCTGACCACCGAACGCGCGGCCGTCCTCACCGAGATCTACCGGCGCGGCGACGCGTGGAAGGTCCGCAACGTCTCCGCCGGCTGGGACGCCGGCTTCACGGCCCTGGTCACCGAGCACGGCGTCAGCGTCGACGACGCGCCCGCCGCCACCGCGCCACCGGTGGCCCCGCCTCCTGCAAGCCCGCCTCCCGCGACACCGCCGGTGAACCTGGGCAAGATCACGCTGACGAAGTCGGCACCGACCATCTCGTTGGCGAAGGTGCGCGACAAACCGAGCGGCACCATGCGCATCAACCTGAACTGGAGTCGCGGCGCGGCCAAGGGCGGGCTCTTCCGCAAACAGACCGGCGTCGATCTCGACCTCGGATGCCTCTACGAACTCGCCGACGGCAGCAAGAGCGTGGTGCAGGCGCTCGGCAACTCCTTCGGCAGCCTGAACGGACCGCCCTGGATCCTGCTCGACGGCGACGACCGCAGTGGCACCGTGTCCGGCGGCGAGAACCTCCTCATCGACCTGTCCCGCCTCGCCGAGTTCCGTCGGATCCTCGTGTTCGCGTTCATCTACGAGGGCACGCCGAACTGGTCGGCCGCCGACGGCGTGGTCACGCTGTTCCCGCCGGGAGGCGCTGAGGTCGAGGTCCGCCTCGACAGCGCCGACAACACCGCCATGACCTGTGCCATCGCGATGCTCGAGGTCCGCGACGGCGAGCTGAGCATCACCCGCGAGGTCCGCTACATCAACGGTGGCCAGCGCAAGCTCGACGAGGCTTACGGGTGGGGCATGAAGTGGGCACGCGGATCGAAATGATCCGATCGCCGGCGGGCTGATCGAGGTGCGGTGGGCGTGGTTGCACGAACAGGGCCAGATCCGCATACTTGAGCGGAACAGACTCAAGTGAAAAGGCGTTGAGGTCAATGACGGGCCACAGAAGCCCGACAGACTTACAAACTTGCACCAACCTCACTCAAGAAAGGTGAGCCCATGACCAACCCCAACTCCGGCGGGTTCAACCCCACCACCAAGACCCAGGCCGCGCTGTCGGCCGCGGTGCAGGCGGCCACCGCCGCCGGCAACCCCGATGTCCGACCGGCCCATGTGCTGGTCGAACTCCTCGACCAGCCCGACGGCATCGCCGCGCCGCTGCTGCGCGCGGTCGGCGTGGATCCCGCGTCGGTGAAGGCCCAGGCCGCGAACCTGGTGTCGCGGATGCCGACGGCATCGGGCAGCAGTTCCGCGCCGCAACTCACCCGCGAGACGATCGCGGCCATCACCGCCGCGCAACAGCTCGCCGGTGAGCTCAGCGACGAGTACGTCTCGACCGAGCACCTCGTGGTCGGTCTCGCGACCGGCGACGGTGACGTCGCGAAGCTCCTCGCCGATGTCGGCGCCACCCCGCAGGCCCTGCGTGACGCGTTCGTCGCCGTGCGCGGCAATGCCCGCGTCACCTCACCCGACCCCGAGTCGACCTACCAGGCGCTGGAGAAGTACTCCACCGATCTCACCGCGCAGGCCCGCGCGGGCAAGCTCGATCCGGTCATCGGCCGCGACACCGAGATCCGCCGCGTGGTGCAGGTGCTCAGCCGTCGTACCAAGAACAACCCGGTGCTCATCGGCGAGCCCGGCGTCGGCAAGACCGCCATCGTCGAGGGCCTCGCCCAGCGCATCATCGCCGGCGACGTGCCGGAGAGCCTCCGCGACAAGACCGTCGTCAGCCTCGACATGTCCTCGATGGTCGCCGGCGCGAAGTACCGCGGCGAGTTCGAGGAACGACTGAAGGCCGTCCTGGAGGAGATCAAAGGGTCTGCCGGACAGGTCATCACGTTCATCGACGAGTTGCACACCATCGTGGGTGCCGGCGCGACCGGCGATTCGGCGATGGACGCGGGCAACATGATCAAGCCGATGCTCGCCCGCGGCGAGCTGCGGCTGGTCGGTGCGACAACGCTGGAGGAGTACCGCAAGTACATCGAGAAGGATGCCGCCCTCGAGCGCCGGTTCCAGCAGGTCTACGTCGGTGAGCCCTCGGTCGAGGACGCCGTCGGGATCCTGCGTGGACTCAAGGAGCGGTACGAGGTGCACCACGGTGTCCGCATCACCGACTCGGCCCTGGTGGCCGCGGCGTCGCTCAGCGACCGCTACATCACGTCGCGGTTCCTGCCCGACAAGGCGATCGACCTCGTCGACGAGGCCGCATCGCGTCTGCGCATGGAGATCGACTCGCGTCCGGTCGAGATCGACGAGGTCGAACGCATCGTGCGCCGTCTCGAGGTCGAGGAGGTCGCACTGTCGAACGAGACCGACGATGCGTCGAAGCAGCGGCTCGAGAAGCTGCGTCGCGAACTGGCCGATCAGCGCGAGAAGCTCAACGAACTCTCGGCGCGGTGGCAGGGCGAGAAGCAGGCCATCGACGGTGTCCGTGATCTGAAGGAGAAGCTCGAGGCGCTGCGTGGTGAGTCCGATCGCGCCGAACGCGACGGTGATCTCGGCCGGGCCGCCGAACTGCGTTACGGCCAGATCCCGGCCCTGGAGAAGGAACTCGCGGTCGCTGCCGAGAAGAGCACCCCGGCAGGGGAATCGGTGATGCTCAAGGAGGAGGTGGGCCCCGACGACGTCGCCGAGGTCGTCTCGGCGTGGACCGGCATCCCCGCCGGCCGCATGCTCGAGGGTGAGGTCGCCAAGCTCCTGCGGATGGAGGACGAGATCGGTGCGCGCGTCGTCGGTCAGCGCAAGGCCGTCGAGGCCGTGTCCGACGCGGTCCGACGTTCGCGTGCCGGTGTCGCCGACCCGAACCGTCCGATGGGTTCGTTCATGTTCCTCGGACCGACGGGTGTCGGCAAGACCGAGCTCGCGAAGGCGTTGGCGGAGTTCATGTTCGACGACGAACACGCCATGGTGCGTATCGACATGAGCGAGTACGGCGAGAAGCACAGCGTCGCACGGCTCGTCGGTGCCCCTCCGGGCTACGTGGGCTACGAGTCGGGTGGCCAGCTCACCGAGGCGGTGCGCCGCCGTCCCTACACGGTGGTGCTCTTCGACGAGATCGAGAAGGCCCACCCCGACGTGTTCGACATCCTGCTGCAGGTGCTCGACGAGGGTCGCCTCACCGACGGCCAGGGGCGGACGGTGGACTTCCGCAACACGATCCTGATCCTGACCTCGAACCTCGGTGCCGGTGGCAGCGAGGAGCAGGTGATGGCGGCGGTGCGCTCGGCGTTCAAGCCGGAGTTCATCAACCGGCTCGACGACGTGCTCATCTTCGACGGGCTCGACCCCGACGAGCTGACATCGATCGTCGACATCCAGATCGGTCAGCTCAAGACCAGGCTGGCGCAGCGACGCCTCGACCTCGAGGTGTCGGACAACGCCAAGAAGTGGCTCGCCGCACGAGGATTCGATCCGCTCTACGGTGCTCGGCCCCTGCGACGGCTGGTGCAGAAGTCGATCGGCGACTCGCTCGCCCGCGGCCTGTTGGCCGGCGACATCCACGACGGCGACGTCGTGCCGGTGAACGTCTCCGCCGACGGTGAGAGTCTGGTTCTGGGCTAGCTGCTGTGTCGGGCGTTGGCCGCCTGCACGTCCGGGACGTGGGTCTCTGCCCACTCCCGGACGGCGGCCAACGGCTCGAGCAGCGAGCGGCCCAGGTCGGTGAGCGCGTACTCCACGTGGGGTGGTTGACCACCGAGATCGGTGCGCTCGAGGAGCCCGTCGTGGTGCAGCGCCCGCAGGGTCTCGGTGAGGACCTTCGGGGTGATGCCCTGGATGTGGGCCTTGAGCTCGGTGAAACGCATCGGGCCGTCTGCCAGTGCGGTGACCACGAAGACCGTCCACCGCGCCCCGATGCGGTGCAGCACCACGCGGCTCGGACAGGTCGGCGCCATCACGGTGTAGGCCTTCGACATGGTGTCCCTCCTGGTGGGAGTCGGTTTCGTTGTAGATACCGGTATCAAATCCATACCGTTGCTCGTGCAAGTCTACGACGACATCGACAGGGGACACCCATGAGCGACAACCTGACCGGAGCGACCGTCCTGGTGGTCGGCGGTGCGAAGAATCTCGGACTCGCGATCGCCACGCGCGCAGCCGAACTCGGGGCACACGTGGTGATCGGTGCCCGAGACGGTGACGCTGCGGAGAAGGCGGCCGCCTCCCTGCCTGGCGCCCGTGGCATCGCGATCGACGTCACCGACGAGGCGACCATCGCCTCGGCGGCCGCCGACCTCGGCGCGCTCGACCACATCGTGTCGTTGGCCGCGGCGCACCATAACGTGGCCGTCGCCGATCTCGACCACGACCGCACGGTGACCGCCTTCGAGGCGAAGGTGATCGGTCCGCTGTTGCTGGCCAAGCATTTCGCGCCGTCGATGCCTGCGTCGGGCTCGATCGTCCTGTTCTCCGGGGTCGCGGCGTGGAAGCCGTCGCCCGGCAAGGCGATCATGGGCATCACCAACGGCGCGGTGTCGTTCACCGCGAGCCACCTGGCGAAGGAGCTGGCACCCATCCGGGTCAACGCCGTCTCGCCGGGCATCATCGATTCCGGCACCTGGGACGGTATGCCCGACTCCGACCGCGCCGCACTCTTCGACGGCGTCGCGGGCAGCATCCCGGCCGGCCGCGTCGGCGCGACGGCCGACATCGTCGATGCGGCAACATGGTTGTTGACCGCCGGATTCGTCAGCGGCGAGACCATCCACGTCGAGGGAGGCGCACGCAGCGCATGACCAACAACACCTACGCAGTCGCCGACAAGGTCGTCGTCGTCACCGGCGCCGGAACCGGTATCGGGCGCGCCATCGCTCGCGCGTTCCTGTCCAACGGCGCGAAGGTCGTGGCCGCCGGCCGCCGACGCGAACCCCTCGACGAGGCCGTCGCTGACGCCGGCGATGACCGCGCCCTCGTCGTCACCGCCGACGTGGCACAGCGGGCCGACGTCGACGCGCTCGTCGCGGCGACCCTCGACAGGTTCGGCCGCATCGACATCGTGGTGAGCAACGCCGGCGTCCACGATGGCGGTGGCGACATCACCGAGATGTCCGACGACAGCTGGGCGCTGTTGCGCGGGGTCAACATCGACGGCTTCGTGCACGTCGCACAGGCGACGCTGCCCGAACTGGTCAAGACCGGCGGCAACCTCGTGGCGGTGTCGTCGGTGTCCGGGATCGCCGGCGACTGGGGACAGGCGGCCTACAACGCGACCAAACACGCGGTCAACGGGTTCGTGGAATCCCTGGCCCTCGACTACGGCGGCCGCGGCGTGCGGATCAACGCGGTCGGTCCGGCCTTCACCCTCACCGAGATGACCGAGGGCATGGGCCGCGATGAGAAGGCGTTGGCGCCGTTCGTGAACCGCATCGCGCTGGGCCGCCCCGGCGAGCCCGACGACGTCGCACCCGCGGTGCTGTTCCTGGCCTCCGACGACGCCCGCTACATCACCGGCACCATGCTCACCGTCGACGGCGGAACCAGCGCCTCGACCGGTCAGCCGCACGTCGAGTAGCCCATCTGCCGAAAACTGCCCCGAGGCAGACGTCCGAGGGGAATGTTCCCTCGCACGTCGCTCTCGGGGCAGTTCTCAGCAGTGCGGGTGGCCGCGGCGTCAGCCGACGAGAAGGGGATCCGGTGACTCGTCGGCCAGATCCTCCTTGCGCATCCGAATCGTGAACAGCGCGACCACCAGGGCGACGGCCATGAATCCCGCTCCGGAGTAGAAGGCGACGTCGTAGCTGAAGATGTCCGCCTCCTTCAGGCCCGCCGGGGTGTCGGTGTTCGGCCGTCCGGCGAACACCTGCGCCACGATCGTGCTCAACAGCGCCAGGCCGATCGAGCCACCGATCTGCTGGGTGGTGTTGACCAACGCGCTGGCCACGCCCGAGTCGTCGGCGTCGACACGGTGCAGTGCGACGGTCTGCATCGAGACGAACACCAGTCCCATGCCCGCGGCGATGAGGATCATCGCCGGGAGCACGTCCACCAACCACGTCGAGTCCACGTCCAGCTGGGCCAGATACAGCAGGCCCGCTGTGGCCAGTCCCGATCCACCCACCAGCAGTGCACGCGGACCGAACCTCGGCAGCAGCGAACTGGCCACGCCCGCACCGATCACGATGAAGATCGGGAACGGCAGGAAGAGGACGCCGGTGCGCAAGGGGGTCTCGCCGAGGGTCTTCTGGAAGTAGTAGCTCAGGAACAGGAACATCGCGAACATGGGGATGGGCACGATGAACGAGATGAGGAACGCGCCACCGCGGTTGATCTCACCCGGGATACGCAACGGCAGCAGCGGGTTCGACACCCGCATCTCGATGGCGATGAACACCGCGAGGAGCACCACGCCGGCGATCAGCAGCGACACCGTCGACGCTGCGCCCCAACCGGATTCGGCAGCCTTGGTGAAGCCGTAGACCAGGCTGACCAATGCGGCGGTCACGGTGACCGCGCCGGGCAGGTCGTACCCACCGGTGCGAGCGCTGGGCTTGTCCTTGACGACGAGGAACAGTCCGCCGATGGCGGCGACGAGTGCGATGGGTGTGTTGATGAGCAACGTCCACCGCCACGAGAAGAACTCGGTCAGGGCGCCGCCGGCGATGAGGCCGATCGCAGCACCGCCGCCGGAGACCCCGGCGTACACGGCGAGTGCGCGCGCTCGTTCCTTCTGCTCGACGAACGTGACCGTGATCAGCGACAGGGCGGCCGGTGCGAGCATCGCGGCGAAGACACCCTGCAGGGCACGGCCGGCGAAGAACGAGGCGCCGTTCCACGCGAAACCCGCTGCGGCAGAAGACAAAGCGAAGCCGGCGAGGCCGATGAGGAACATCTTGCGGCGCCCGAGGTAGTCGGCCATCCGGCCACCGAGCAGCAGCAGCCCGCCGAACAGCAGCGTGTAGGCCGTCAGCGCCCACTGGCGGTTGGCGTCGGAGATCTCGAGATCGGTCTGCGCGAAGGGGAGAGCGATGGTGATGATCGTCGCGTCGAGCACGACCATCAGCTGGGCCAGGGCGATGACGCCGAGGGCCCACCACTTGCGGTTGCTGGTCGACGTGCCGGCCTGCGTCGTGTCGACGAGGTCGGTGCGGTCGAGTTCTGTGTTGTCGACTTCTGGGGGACTGGTGATTGCCACGATTCCTCGAATCTGGAGAGGGTGTGCCGGGCGGCGCTCGGCAATAGTGGCAGAGCCAGACACTTGGCGTCAAGCGACAGAAGGCGCCGTGTGACATTTGGCAGTTTGCGGCGCTTGTCGCGAGCGGACGGGTACGATGGGGCTCGTGACAGTGGTGGAGACCGAGAATCCGCAGGCCAGAGCCGGTCTGCGTGAGCGCAAGAAGGTACAGACGCGGGCTCGGTTGATCGATGTCGCGCTCGAACTGTGCGATTCGCAGGGATTCGACGCGACCACGGTCGAGCAGATCGCCGACGCCGCCGACATCTCACCGCGCACGTTCAACCGCTATTTCGCGACCAAAGAGGACGTCATCCTCGCCCCCATCGACGACATGGTCGCCGCGGTCGCGGCAGCGATGGACGCTCAGCCGCGCACCGGCAACGAGTTCCAGGCCCTGCTCGACGCGCACCTGTCGGTGATGTGCGGCGGGTGTCCGGACATCTCCAGTGTCGACCTCAACCGCTTCGAGGTGATGAACCGCATCGCGCAGTCGTCGCCGTCGGTGAGTGGCCGCAGCGCCGAGATGGGTGAGATCAAGTTCCGCCGCCTGAGCGAGAAGATCGCCGAGCGCACCGGCGCGAGCACCGACGACATGCAGGTCCGCGTCATCGCGACCGTGTGGTTGTCGCTGATGCACCTCGCCATGGACAAGTTGTGCGGTGCGGGTTCGCAGGTGGGCAGCCAGGCCGCGCGCGCCGAGGCGCTGCAGTCGACCTACGACGCGTTCCGCGTTGCGGTCAAGGACATCTGAGTCTCAGTAGGCCACACGAAACCGGCCGATCAGGGTGATCGCGTTGCCGTCGGGATCGCTGATGTTCGACAGCTGAACGCCTTTCGTCACGGTCTGGACCTCGCCGGCATGGATTCCTCGATCGGCCAGCTCGGCGATGTGGGTGTCGATGTCGTCGACGGCAAGGTTGAGCAGGCTCGATCCGGCGCGGTCCACGTCGACGAACACCTGCACCCACGCGTGGTCGACGACCTGCCACTCGACCAGGCTCGGCATGGGGTTGTTGTCGGCGTGTCGGCCGAATAGCTTCTCGTACCAGCTGTTCGCGGCCGCGAGGTCGGTCACGCGCACGACGGCGAGCAGATGCTCGATGGACATGGGTCTGCCTTTCGCTGGGGAACGGGTACCCATGTATCGACTCGCCGGGCTACCGGAACTCATCGGTCAAAGGCCTTCTTGACCCGAAGTAAGGTTGAGGTCCTACCGTCTCGACCATGGACATCGACAACGACCGAACCCTCCGCCCGACGCTCGACAGCGGCGAACACCGCGACGCGATCGCAGACCTCATCGACCACCTCCAGCGTGGTCACGACACCGGGGACGCCGACACCTACGACGCTGTGTTCGCCGGCGACGTCCTCTGGGGCTCGCCGAAAGGCCGGGTTCTGCAGGGTTTCGCGAGCCTCAACGCCATCCATCACACCCAGCTGACAAGGACGCCGGCATCTCCGGCTTCGGTCTTCGAACTCGCGCAGGCGTCGGTACCCACCGACGACGTCGTGATCGCGCAGATCCACAGGCGTGCCATCAACGGCGCCTTCTCGGAGATGGCGATGTACGTGCTCGTCCGCCGTGACGGCATGTGGTGGCTCGCCGCCGGTCAGAACACCCCGATCACCGACGTGCTGCCGGCTTTCGACTGAAATCTGCCCCCAGTCGACGGTCCGAGGGACCATTCCCCTCGGGCATCGGTCTCGGAGCAGTTTTCGGCCGAAGTCGGCGCCCACCACCTCGTTCGTGAGGTAATCGGAGGTATGAGATCCAGACTCCTCGGCCTCGGCGCCGCCGTTCTCGTCGCGCTCTCCCTGGCGGCGCCGACCGCGGCGGCCGCTCCCGCGACACCCTCGACCACGCGCGCGCCGAGCGACTTCGTCGCGCTGAGCGACGTCGATCCGACCATCCTGCAGGAGATCCGGTACTTCACGCCGCACAACTTCACCGGTGATCCGGTCGACGGCTACCGCGCGCCGATGTGCATCCTCACCCGCGAGGCCGCCGAGGGACTGCACCGAGCGCAGCTGCAATTCCTCCTGCAGGGTTACTCGCTGAAGGTCTACGACTGCTACCGCCCGCAGCGCGCGGTGAACGACTTCGTCGCGTGGGCGAAGCGTCTCGACGATCAACGGATGAAGGCGGACTTCTACACCGGCGTCGACAAGTCGAACCTGTTCCGCGACGGCTACATCGCCGAGCAATCCGGCCACAGTCGCGGCAGCACCATGGACCTCACCCTCGTCCGCCTGCCGGCCCGGCCCACCCCGCCGTACGTCCGCGGACAGCGGCTCGTCGACTGCACGGCGCCACAGGCGAAACGATTCGGAGACAACTCGATCGACATGGGCACCGGCTTCGACTGCTTCAACACCCTCGCGTGGCCACTCGACTCCCGCGTCCAGGGGCAGCAGCTGCGCAACCGCGTCCTGCTCCTCAACGGACTGGTGCAGCAGGGATTCGCCCCGTATCCCTACGAGTGGTGGCACTTCACCTACAAACCCGAACGGTTCCCGAAAACCTACTTCGACTTCCCCGTCGCACGGTCGTCGCTGCGGAGGTAGACGTCAGCTGAAGTCGGAGCTGGCGACCTCGCGCTCGCCGCCGGTGATCGCCGCGATCACGCGGTCGGCGACGGTGTCGGGGCTCAAGCCCTCGGGCATCTTCGGCGGATCGCCCGCGATGGCGCGGTCGGCGAGGCCGGTCTCGGTGTGCGGCGGCCGGACGTCGACGACGCGGATCTTGTTGCGCCGCGCCTCTTTTGCCGCGGCGACATAGAGGGTGGAGGCGGCCGCCTTCACCGCCGAGTAGGTCGCCATCCCGCCGACGGGCTGCTCGGCGAGGACGGCGCTGATCCCGACGATGACACCGCCCTCCTCGATCTCGCCGAGCGCGGCACGCAGGAGGCGCAGGGGGCCGAGGAAATCGATGAGCACGAGATCGTCGACGGTGTCGTCGTCGATGTCGGCGACGGGACCGAAGGCGGCCACACCCGCCGCGTTCACGACGCCGTCGATGCGACCGTGTTTCGCCTTCGCCTCGGCGATCACGGTGCGCGCGGCATCGGGTTCGCGCAGATCGGCCGCCACCACGTGGGCGCCGTCGATGCCGAGCCCGTCGAGCGTCTCGGTCGACCGGCCGCTGATCGTCAACGTCGCACCCTGCTCGGCCAGCGACCGCGCGATCCGCGAACCGAGGGCTCCACTGGCACCGACGACGACGTACACCTTGCCCGAGATATCAGTCATCTCTCCATAGTGCCCCGTCGTGCGGCGGCCGAAACCCGTGATGGGCTTCGACGCCCGCTGACCAGCAGGACCACACCGGTCACGAGGTCCCACCCGATGATCGTGTAGACGCTGCCGCGTTCGATGGCGCCCTCGATCCCGGTGTCGGCCCCGCTCACCGCGAGCAGCGCGACGAAGCATCCGATGCCGATCACACCCGCCGCGCGGCTCGCCACGCAGTGGACCGCGGGGGCATCCCACGTCCGCAACAGCCCACCGGCGACGATGATCGCCGCGTTGCCGCCCACGATCGCGAGGAACGCGCCGACTCCGTGCAGGGGACTCGTCCCCGAGTGGAACACGCCGACGAGAACGTTGCCGACACCGTTCGTCACCGCGAGCCCCGCGAAAGCCACACGCGCGCGCCGCGTTCCGCTCAGACCGCGGGCTGCGACGACACCGGCGACCGCGAACAGGGCACCGTGCACGATGAACGCACCGACGTTCATCGTCGTCGCCCGCGGGGAGTCGCCGGGGATGCCGAGTGCGCTGATGTAGTCCCGCGTCAGGCTGAAGCCGGGATACGCGGCCACCGCGAGCACCTCGGACACGACGTAGACCACCCCGCCGACAAGCCACAGACATGCCGCGACGCGGACCGGATCGCCCCCGGTCCGTGGTCGAGGCCTCACCGGTGGTCGGCGGCGGCGCGGAACAGCCAGGCGATCAGGAGCGCACCGGGATCGACCACGCCGCGCGCCCGGTCGCCCACGTAGCTCGCGCGCCCCCGTGACGCGACCAGGTCCCGCGTCGACTCGGCACCGGCCTCGGCCGCGGCGGCGACATCGTCGAGCGACGCCCCGGAGGCCAGGGCATCGGACGCGGGCGCCAGCGCGTCGACCAGGGTGTTGTCGCCCACGCGTGCACCCCCGAGGTCGGTGATCTCGCGCAGGGCGTTCGCCACGCCGTTCGCCAGGACATCGGCACCGCCAAAATCCGAAGCGGCGGTCGCCAGTTCGGCGAACAGGGTGCCGAACACCGCTCCCGAGGTGCCACCGGAACGCACCAGGAACGACGTGCTCAATGCCCGAGCGACCGATGCCTCCGAGCCGCGCAACGGCAGATCCAGATGATCCAGCGCCGCAGCCATGTTCGCGCCGAAATCGCCGTCACCGGCGCGGCGGTCGAGGTCGGTGAGTTCGTCGATCGAGCCCTGCACACGTTCGACGAACGCACTGAGCCAACCGCATTCGGGCCCGTCGTCGGCGGCGTCGTCGGGTTCGGCGAACGCCACATCGACCGGATGCGCCGACGTCGTGGCGGTGCGCGCGGGCCATCCCGGGGCGTCGGTGGGGGCGTCGAACAGCTCGACGACCTCGTCGTCGCAGCGCACCACGGTGAGCGAGAAGCCGGCCATGTCGAGCGCGGTCACCAGCGTCGCGACGAGGCTGCGCCGCACCTCGAGACCACGCGCGGTCAGCTGTCGCACCACCTGGTCGAACACCACGCCGAGTTCGAGCGGATGGGTCGATCCCAACCCGTTGACGAACACGATCAGCGGCTCACCGTCGTCGGGTGCCAACGCGTCGAGGATGCGCCCCAGCATGCCGGAGACCAGCTCGTCGACGGGCTGCTGCGGGATCCGGTCGACCCCGCTCTCGCCGTGGATCCCGACCCCGTACTCCATCTCGTCGGGAGCGAGGTCGAAACTCGTACGGTCGGCGCCCGGGACGGTGCACGGCGCGAACGCCACCGAGAAGCTGCGGGCACCCGCCGCGACGCGGCGACCCAGATCGGCGACCGCGGAGAGACTGTCGCCGCGCGCAGCGGCTGCGCCACAGACCTTCTCGACGATCACCGTGGCACCGGTACCGCGGCGACCGGGACCGTCGTGATCGGAGTCGGTGGCGACATCGTCGTCGATGAGGACGTGATCGGTCTCGACGTCACCGTCGACGAGTCGGCGGGCGACACGGAAGTTCATGGCGTCGCCGGTGTAGTTCTTCACGATGTGCAGCACACCGTCGCCACGATCGACATGCCGTGTCGCCGCGGCGACCTGCAGTGCGTTCGGGGAGGTGAACACCAGTCCGGGACAGGCGGCGTCGAGCATGCCGGCGCCGACCAGTCCCGAGTGCATCGGCTCGTGACCCGATCCGCCGCCCGACACCAGCGCCACCCCGCCGCCCTCGCGATCGGTCCGGTACAGGAAGCCTGGGTCGGGTTCCCATGCGATGTGGTCATGCGCGGCAACGAAGCCGGCGAGGGCGTCGGTGAGGAACCGTCGGGGGTCGCCGCTGACGTAGCGGTGTACCGGCCGCGCGTCGGGGTCAGCCACGGGTCGACCCCGACACGAGATCCTTCGGGGCGTCGGAGCGGCGGTGATGCCACACACCGATCGCGACGATGACGACCGCCGAGATCACCGAGAAGAAGATCGGCTCACGCTGGTTGTCGTCGAAGACCATCAGCACCAGCACCGCCACGATGAAGACCATCGCCACGACGGTCAGATACGGGAAGAGCCACATGCGCACCGGCGGGAGGTCACCCGCGGCGCGCATCTGCCGGCCGAGCACGAACTGGCTGGCCGCGATCGCGAGGTAGACGAACAGCGCCACCGCGCCGCTCGTGGCGAGCAGGTATCCGAAGATCTTGTCGGGCAACACATAGTTGCCGATGACGGCGAGGAAACCCACCACCATCGACGCCAGCACCGCCACCCACGGCACACCGTTGTGGGTGAGGCGACGGACCACCGACGGCGCCTCGTTGCGCTCGCCCAACGAGAACAGCATCCGCGAGGCGGTGTAGAGCGCCGAGTTCAGGCAGGACGCGACGGCGGTCAGCACCACGATGTCCATGATGCGCGCCGAACCGGGAATGCCGATGGCCTGCAACACCGTCTGA
Organism: Williamsia sp. Leaf354; assembly: GCF_001424365.1. Taxonomy (NCBI): domain Bacteria; kingdom Bacillati; phylum Actinomycetota; class Actinomycetes; order Mycobacteriales; family Nocardiaceae; genus Williamsia; species Williamsia sp. Leaf354. The sequence goes on along the minus strand of NZ_LMPL01000005.1, from coordinate 775,366 downwards.
TACGAGCCGTCGTCGAGGCGGTCGTAGGGGACCAGCGCGACGACGACGAAGATCGAGCCGATGTAGAACAGGAAGATCCGCCAGATCACGGAGTTGACCGCGCGGCTGATCCCCTTGCGTGGATCGGGGGACTCGGCGGCGGCGATGGTCACGATCTCGGTGCCCATGAACGAGAACATCGTGGTGAGCATGGCCGCGACGATCGCGGAGTAGCCGTTGGCGAAGAACCCGTCGGGCTGCCACAGGTTGCTCACCCCGCTCACGTCGGAGCCCGGGAAGATGCCGAGGATCGCGACGAGGCCGATCGCGATGAACGCCACGATGGCAACGACTTTGATCAGCGCGAACCAGAACTCGAACTCGCCGTAGTTGCCCACGCTGACCAGGTTCGTGGCGGTGAGCAGCAGTGTGACGGCCAGCGCCCACACCCACTGCTCGCTGCCGATCAGTCGGCTGAGCACGTCGGCCGCGGCCGTGGCCTCCACCGGGATCACCAACACCCAGAACCACCAGTAGAGCCATCCGACCGAGAAGCCGGCCCAACGACCCAGCGCACGTTGGGAATACACCGAGAACGAACCGGTGTCGGGGTTGGCGGTCGCCATCTCGCCCAGCATCCGCATCACCAGGACCACGAGCGTGCCGGCGAGGCCGTAGGAGATGAGAACGGCGGGGCCGGCCTCTTTGATCGCCGTCGCCGACCCGACGAACAGTCCCGCGCCGATCACGCCCGCGATGGAGATCATCGTGATGTGACGCGGCTTGAGGTTCGCGCCGAGAGAGGCGGGCTGTGTGGGGGTGGTGGTCACAAAGGCCCTTCGTGTGAGGTCGAGCGCGTCGCGGCAGGCGGTGTGGCTACCGTGAGATGGTTCCCACTCATGCTGGCACGAGGAGTTGCAGATGGCGCACCGATTCGACGCGACCGCGCGAGCACGTGCGCGCACGGCCTACGAGACGCTCGAACCGATGCACGTGCTGTGCTACTTCAACCCGGGGCTCGGCGCCGCCCAGGCCGACACCGGACTCGACGCCTACGCCTTCTACGTGGGTGCCCGCGGGGCGCCGCTCGGCGAGTGTGTGCCGTCGGTGGTCTCGGCGGCGTTCTACAACTTCAGCGAGGACATCGTGCACCCCGGCTGGGAGGCGGCGAAGGCGGTCGGACTCGACGACGTGGCGCGACGCCGCGACGCGATGCTGGCCGAGTCGCTCGCACACGTCTACGGCGACGCCGCCGACCCCGCGACACTGACCGCACTCGCCGACCGCTTCTATGCGATCGCCGCCCGCGCACCGATGGCCGGTCGCACGTTGGCCTCGGCGTGGGCGCACGTCCCGCGCCCCGACGACCCGGCCGTCGCGCTGTGGCACGCCGTCGCGATCCTGCGTGAATGGCGCGGCGACGGCCACATCGCCGCACTGGTGGGCGCGACCCTCGACCGGCTCGAGGCCGTCGTGTTCCACGAGGCCCGACACCCCGACCCGGCGATCCGCAAACGCGGACTCGGGCGTCGGATGTCGCAGCTGACGCGCGGCTGGTCCGACGAGCAGTGGGACACCGCCGCCGACGGCCTCGTGGACCGCGGACTGCTGTCGCGCTCGACCGACGACGCCGGCAAGGTGACCGACACCCTCACCGACGCCGGCGCCGCGCTCTACGCCGAGATCGAGGAGATCACCGACGACTCCGCGGCCGCAGCATGGGCCGATGTCGACGACTTCGACGACCTCATGGCCTCGGCGCGACCGTTCGTGAAGGCGGTCATCGATGCCGGGGTCCTCCCGGGCACGAAGAAGAAGTGACCGCTGGCCTCAGCGGGTGAAGGCGACCTGCACCTCGGTCACCCAGTCGGCAGGGTCGTCCGACATCTCGAGGTAGATCTCGCGGCCCTCGCCGGTGAGGTGCAGTCCCTGATCGGTGACCCAGCGGTTGAGCTGCTGGTAGGCGGAGTCGACGGTGTCCATCGAGCCGGTGTGGATGATCGACGCGTACTCACCGCCGGGGAGGTCGATGGTCGCCAGGCCGGCGATGTCGACGTCGCCGACGGGGAACGTGGCGTGCACCCGGACCGCCTCCTCTCCGGCGGTCGGCTCGGGTCGGTAGTAGGCGACGCTGGGCCCGGTCGGCGTCGCGCCTGCCGCGGTCAACGCCTCGATGATCCGCGGGTACATCGGCTGGATCACCGGCCCGACGGCCTCGCTCGTCGCGCTCTCGGCGACGGCGGTCAGCCCCACGTGGCGGACCGGTGTGACGACGGTGGTGGTGATGTGTGCGGTGGTCATTGCGTTCTCGCTCTCGATGATGCGGATCCGCGCCGCCACACGCGCCAGGCGGTGTTCCTCGGCCGCGATCGAGGCGGCGATCTCGGCCTGCCGCGTGCGCAGCAGGGTCCGCAGATCGTCACCGGTCAGCTCGTCGTCGACGATGCGTCCGACGGCCTCGAGGGTGAACCCGAGGTCCTTCAGCGCGACGATCCGGTTGAGCCGACGCAGTTGATCGAGGTCGTAGTACCGGTACGAGGTGTGTGGGTCGACGTGTGCGGGCGTGAGCAGCCCGATCGCGTCGTAGTGCCGCAACATCCGCACCGACACCCGGGCGAGTGAGGCGAGGTCTCCGATGGTGATCATGACGCTGTCCACGCTGAGCCCTCACACGGTGTGAGGGTCAAGCCCCCTCGGACACCGGATCCTGGATCCGGGCGAAGGGCCGGTCCGCCTCGAGTTCCCACGCGAGCTCGAGCAGCGTCCGTTCGTCGCCGTGGTCGGCCGAGATCTGCACGCCCAACGGCATTCCCGCGGCGGTGCGGCCCAGCGGCAACGAGATCGCCGGCCCGCCGGCGGCATTGTTCAGTGGGGTGAAGGCGACGTAGGCGATCAAACGCGGGAAGAGGACGTCGAAACCGTTGGCGGGGGAGAGGTATCCGAGTTCGGGTGTCGTGTGCGCGACCACCGGCGACACCATCGCGTCCAGATCGGCGAAGCTGGTGTGGTACTTCGCCTCAGCGGCTCGCAAACGCCACAGCGCGGTCGGTGTACGCCAGGCGTTGCGCAGGAACTGGCTCGACAGTCCGCGGGTGAGCGACTCGGTGCGGTCGCCGTCGAAATCGGGACTCATCACCCGCGACCCGAACTTCTGCACGCCGAACGCCAGCAGCCCCCACAGGTGGATGAAGTCGTCCTTGAACCGCGTGAGATCGCGTTCGGGCAGCGGCAGTCCGATCTCGCGGACGTCGTGGCCGAGATCGGCAAGGCGCCGGGCGGTCTCGGTGACGGCGGCGCTGGTGGCCGCGTCGACCGGGAACTCGCTCAGCGAGCGGTTCACGACACCGATGCGCAGTCGTTTCGGCGACGGACCCTCCACGAGGCCGATCGGCCGCAGCGACGGCGCGGGTCGGTACCGCTCGATCTGTGCGGCGAAGTGCGCGGTGTCGCGTACCGACCGTGTCAGTGCGCCGTTCGACACGAGGTTGACCGGCAGATCCTTCGCGTGGGCGTCGGGGAGTTCGCGCCCCCGCGTCATCTTCAGGCCGACGAGTCCGCACGCCGCGGCGGGGATGCGGATGGAGCCGCCGCCGTCGTTGGCGTGCGCGATCGGCACCACCCCGGCGGCGACCAGCGCGGCCGATCCGCCCGACGACGCACCGGCCGAGAACGTGGTGTCCCACGGGTTGCGGGTGGGTGGCAGATCCTCGTACTCGGTGCTTGCGTTGAACCCGAACTCGGGCATCGTCGACTTGCCGAGGCTGATGAGACCGGTCGAGAGGTATTGGTCGGTGACGGCGGCGTTGCGCTTCGCGGGAGTGGCGTTCACGGCCAGCGATCCCTGGTTCGACGCGAGTCCGGCGACGTCGGTGTTGTCCTTGATCACCGTCGGGACGCCGGCGAACACCCCGGTGCCCGGACTGCGCGCGAAGGCCGTCGCACGGTCGTAGTCGGGTGTCTGCATGGCGTTGAGGTGCGGATTGACGGCCTCGGCGCGTGCGATGGCGGCGGCCACGGCCTCGGCGGACGAGATCTCACCTGAGGCGATGGCGGCGGCCACCCCGGTGGCGTCGAGGTCTCCGAGGGCGTCGTCGGTGAAGGCGTGGCGGCGGTGCGATCCACTCATCGCTCGAATATAGAGGCGCTGTCGCCGAGCCCCCGTGAGCACCGCGGGCGTCCACGACGTAGATTGTTGACAATCTACCGATTCAGCTCGCACCATCGGTGCATGAATGTGACGGGCCATGACTGACCTCGAGGGAGGGCCGAGCACCCGCAAACGGGTCCTCGACCCGCTGGTGCAGGAGTCGACGCCGGCGATCATCGCGCGCAAGCTGCGCGCGGCCATCGCGGCGGGAGACTTCGCGCCCGGGACCCAGCTGACCGAGTCCGGCCTCGCCGCCGACCTCGGTGTGAGCCGAGGTCCTCTACGTGAGGCCATGCAGCGTCTCACGCAGGAAGGGCTGCTGGTCAGCTACCGCAATCGCGGGCTCTTCGTGATCTCGATGGACGACGACGACATCAACGACATGTACGTGGCCCGCTCGGCGATCGAGCGGGCGGCGCTGGCGCAGGTGGTGGCGCGGCGAGATCCCGCCGACATCACTGCTCTCGAGGCGACGATCGACCACATGCAGGCGTTCGCCGACGACCCGAACGGCCGCGAGATCGCCGACGCGGACATGGCCTTCCACGCCAAGCTCGTGGAATGTGCTCGCAGTCCACGACTCTCGCGCATCCACGAGACGATCCTGGTCGAGACACGGATGTGCCTGGGCGCCATGCGTGGAACCTACGCGTCGGCGCAGGCGCGCATCGACGAACACACCGAGATCGTCCACGCCATCGTCACCGGCGACCTCGCCACCGCTGACGAACTGATGATCGCGCACATGCGAGACGGGTTGGCGCGCCTCATGCCCGATGAGTCCGCGGTGGTCGCGCAGACCGTTCCGCCGGGCCACGCACCGTGATCGGTGGCGCCACGCCGTCGTGGGCGGTCGATCTACCTGCGAGGACGGGGGTATCCGCCTCGTGAGCACCGCGAACCGGCTACCGTTGCCTCACCTGTTCGGGTGTGCAACAACGCGCACCGACAACGAGAGCGCACACCGAGCGCCCACATCGACCCGCGTAGTTCCCGACGCCGGAGGCACCACATGACCACCAAGACCGCGAACGCCGGAGATGCTCCCGGTCTGCCCGATCCCGAGACCCCCGAGGGCAAGAAATTGCTCCGCAAGGCGATCGGCGCATCGGCGATCGGCAACGCGACCGAGTGGTACGACTACGGCGTCTACGCCGCCACCGCCACCTACCTGACGCAGGCCTTCTTCCCGGGCGATCTCGGCACCATCGGCACCATGCTCGGCTTCGCGGTGTCGTTCGCGCTGCGACCGCTGGGTGGCATGGTGTGGGGACCGATCGGCGACCGGATCGGCCGTAAAGCCGTGCTGGCCATGACGATCATGCTCATCTCGATCGCCACCGCCCTCATCGGCGTGCTGCCCACGCACGCCGTCGCCGGTGTGTGGGCGCCGATCCTGCTGATCGTTCTCCGTGTGGTGCAGGGCTTCTCGACCGGTGGTGAATACGGCGGCGCGGCAACGTTCATGGCCGAGTACGCCCCCGACAAGAAGCGCGGCAAGTACGGATCGTTCCTGGAGTTCGGGACGCTCGCCGGCTTCGTGCTCGGTACCGCGTTCGTGCTGGTGCTCGAACTGAACCTCACCGACGATCAGATGCAGACCTGGGGCTGGCGCATCCCGTTCTTCTTCGCGCTGCCACTGGGTCTCGTGGGTCTCTACCTCCGTAATCAGATGGAGGACACCCCGGTGTTCCGCGAGATGGAACAGAAGGGCGAGATCGAGGGCACCGCGTGGACGCGCTTCGTCGATCTCCTCCGTGACTACCGTCGGCCGATCATCATCATGTTCGGCATGGTGATCGCGCTCAACGTCGCGAACTACACGCTGCTGGCCTACCTGCCGACGTACCTGAAGAACACCATCGGGCTCGAGGGCAACGACAGCACCGTGACCATGCTGATCGGTCAGCTGGTGATGATGGCGCTGATCCCGTTCGTCGGGCGGCTCTCCGACCGCACCGGCCGCAAACCGATGTGGTGGGTGTCGCTGATCGGTCTGTTCGTGTTCGCGCTGCCCATGTTCTGGTTGATGGGTCAGGGATTCGTCTGGGCCATCATCGGATTCGTGGTCCTCGGTGTGCTCTACATCCCGCAGCTGGCCACCATCTCGGCGACGTTCCCGGCGATGTTCCCCACCCAGGTGCGCTACGCCGGCTTCGCGATCTCCTACAACGTCGCGACCGCGGCGTTCGGCGGTACCGCGCCGCTCGTGAACGACGCCGTCGTGGAGAACAACGACGGCTGGGACCTCTTCCCGGCCGGCTACATGATGATCGCCTGCGCGATCGGCATGGTCGCCCTGTTGTTCCTGCGCGAGACCGCAGGATGCTCGATCCGCGGCACCGAGATCCCCGGCGAGGAGTCCGACGCCGAGAAGGCCCTCACCCACGCCTGACCCCCGCCAGTTGGGCACCTAACGCCCGCGGTTGGGCACGTAACGACCGCAGTTGGGCACGTGACGACCGCAGGTGGGCGGACGTTCGCGTCGAGTGGGCCCTAGTGGGGGCGGTCGAGGTCGACGGTCTCGCCCGGCATACCCCACTCGATGCGGCCGAGGCGACTGACGGCGGCGAGCTTGTCGTAGTCGGGTAGTCCGTCGTCGGCGACGATCGCGGGATCGACGGTCAGCGCGACGACCTCGCCCATGATCACGACGCTGTTCCCGACCTCGATCGACCTGTGCAGGCGGCACTCGATCGCGATGGGGGAGTCGGCGACGCGCAGACAATCGACCACGGTCGCCGGTGTGGACGGGATGCCCGCCTCGACGAATTCGTCGACGTCGGAATCGAACCCGGCCGAACTGTCGTTGGCGAGGTGCATCAACGACGTCGAGACGATGTTGATCACGAACTGGCCGGTGTCGATGGCGTTGCGCGCGCTGTCCTTCGCGCCGCCGACCGATGTGAACTGCACGACCGGCGGACTCGTCGACGACACCGAGAAGAAGCTGTACGGCGACAGGTTGTCGATGCCGTCGGAGCTACGACTCGACACCCACGCGATCGGCCGCGGGACGACCGACGCGGTCAACAGCTTGTAGAAATCGCCCGGATCGACGGTGGCGGGATCGTGCACGATGCGGTCGCTCGATGAACTCATGGTTCCAGTCTGCCCGAGATTGTTCGGGCCCCTTCGAATCGTTCACCGGGTATCGCTCAGCTGCGGACCCCCGCCGGCGAAAACACATCGCGGACCGTGTCGTGAATCGACCAGTATGTGACATGTCCGGGATGAATGGCATGTCGGCGGGTGACGACGGGATGGGGTGACGATGGCAGAACACAGCTACGAGCTCGAACTGCTGTGGACGGGTGATCGCGGTCTCGGGACCGAGAGCTACCGTGCATACGGGCGGGACCACATCGTCAGCTCGCCCCTCACCGACGCCATCATGGGGTCCGCGGACCCGCATTTCCTGGGTGATCCCTCGCGGTGGAACCCCGAACAACTGTTTCTCGCGTCGATCGCGAACTGTCACCTGCTCTGGTACCTCCACCTGGCGTCTCGGGCGGGGGTCGTGGTGACGGACTACCGAGACCATCCGACGGGAACGATGGGGGTGAACCCTGACGGCTCGGGCGAATTCACGGCCATCACACTGCGACCGACCGTGACGGTCAGTCCGTCGTCGGATTCCTCGACCGCGTTGGCGCTGCACGACGACGTCGGTCGAATGTGCTTCATCGCGCGATCGGTGAACGTCGCGATCGCACACCTGCCGGAGATCGTCGTCGGGTAGCGACCCGGCGCCGAACGTCGGCCCGACAGACGGGCCTTACGTGCCCAACTGCGGGCTTTACGTGCCCAACTGGCGGGTGGGGGTCAGGAAAGCAGGCGGAGGGCCATGAGGGCGTAGGCGCGCGCGGCGGTGACGAGGTCGTCGATGACGACCGATTCGTCGGGTTGGTGGGCCTGGGTGTTGATGTCGCCGGGACCGAGGACGATGCACGGGATCCCGAGGTCGCGGGTGACGAACCCGCCGTCGCACGCCGCGGTCCAGCCGCCGATCGAGGTGGTGCCGCCGGCGTCGCGGACGGCGTCGACGGCCGAGGTCACCAATGCATGGTCCTCGGCGGTGCGGAAGCCCGGCATCTGCATGGTGACCGCGATGTCGACCTCGATGCCGTCGGTGTCGATGCCGTCGGCCGCGACCCGCTCGCGCAACGCGGCGGCGATCGCCTCGGCGTCCTCGTCGGGCATGAGTCGTCGGTCGATCCCGATCGATGCGTCGGGTGCGACGGCCGAGATGCCCTGACCGCCGGTGATCGTCCCGACGTTCCAGGTGCCCGCGCCGAGCAGCGGGTCGAGCTCGGTCTGCATGGCGTCGTGGTCGGCGCGGATGATCTCGATGATGCGCGCGGCGGCGTTGATGGCGTTACGCCCGTCGGCGGGTCTACCGGAATGCGCTGCCCGCCCGCAGATCTCGATCGAGATGTACGACGCTCCGCGGCACGCGATCACGGTGTCGAGGCCCGTGGGTTCGGCCACCACGCAGCCGAGGAACGACACCCCGTCGGGCCGCGACACCAGGTCGCGCACACCGATCCCGTGCTCCTCCTCGTCGACCGTGCACGTGAGACGCACCGGGCCACTGAGCGTCTCGTCGCGCAACGCGTTGATGGCGACGACGATCGCGGCGAGCCCGCCCTTCATGTCGGTGGCCCCGCGGCCGATGATCCTGCCGTCGACCACGCGCGACACGAACGGATCGGCGGTCCAGCCCGGCCCGGTGGGTACCACGTCGGAGTGGCCCAGGAACATCAGTCCCGGCCCGTCCCCGCCGGGCAGGGTGGCGACCAGGTTCGGGCGATCGGGCGCCACCTCGACGACGTCGACCGAGGCACCCGCGCCACGGGCGGCCTCGGCCAGGACGGCCACCGTCGAGGCCTCGGTGCCGCCGGGGTTGACGCTGGGTTGTTCGACGAGCGCGCGCGTGAGCTCGACGATCGACTCCGCGGTGATCGTCGCGCACACCGCGCGTTCGCGTTCGTTCTGTGCGGTGAGCAGGGGGAGCGCGTCGGTCACGCCACCATCTTCTCAAGGCTTCCGGCGAGCCGCTTGATGCCCTCGTCGATCCGCTCGGGGGTGCTCGAGGCGAAACACAGCCGCAGGGCGTTGCGGAAACGCCCGCCGGGCGAGAGCGCCGGACCGGGGATGAACGCGACACCGTCGGCCAACGCGACCTCGAACAGCTCCCGGGTGTCGATCTCGCCGAACTCGCCGGCGAGCGTCAACCAGAGGAAGAACCCGCCCTCGGGGTTGGTGGTGGTCACCCGATCGCCGAGATGTCGCGCGATGGAGTCGAGCATCGCGTCCTTGCGCTCGCGGTAGAGCACCCGGATCGACGCGAGGTGATCGTCGAGGCCGCCGCGCGCGATGTACTCGGCGACGATGTGCTGGTTGGGCACATTGGTACACGTGTCCATGGCCTGCTTGCCATTGATGAGCAGCTGCCGGATCGACGGATCGGCATCGACCCACCCCACTCGCCAACCGGGCGCGAGGATCTTCGAGAACGTGCGCACCGAGAACAGCAGCGGGTCCTGCGGGCTGAGCGTCTGGAAGGTCGGGATGTCCTGCCCGGAGAAGCGCAGCAGGCCGTACGGGTCATCGTCGATGATCACCGAGCCCCACCGATGCGCCAACTCCAGCAACGCCTTCCGCCGCTCGAGCGACATCGTGACGCCGGACGGGTTCTGGAAGGTCGGGATCGTGTAGATCGCCTTCGGCGGCCGGTGGTGGTGGGCGACCAGATCCTGCATCATGTCGACCCGCATGCCCTCGTCGTCGACGGGGACCTCGAGGAGCTGCGCCCCGTACGACAACGCCGTGGCGCTGCCGTTGGTGTAGGTCGGCGATTCCACGACCACGAGATCACCCGGATCGATGAACAGTTTGCACGCCAGGTCGAGGCCCTGCATCCCGCCGGTGGTGATGACGAGTCGGTCCTCGCTCGACGGATCCGGCGTTCCCGCCAGGTATTTCACCAAGAGCTCGAGCAGACGGGGCTCGCCCTCGGTGGCGCCGTAGGTGAACGACGACGCGTCGAGGATCGTCCCGGCGATCTCGCGGAACTCCTCCGACGGCACCGCCTCGTCGGCGGGCGACCCCATCGCGAAGCGCACGATGTCGTGGGTCTGCGCCGCCAGCAGCGACGTCGACGAGTCGATCATCGAACCCACCAGGTCCTTCGCCCGTCCGGCGAGGGGCAGGGTGGGGGCGGTCCGTGCGATCTCGGTGGCGGTCATGGCGTGCTCCTTCGATCGAGAGAGAAATCAGGTCACTTGCGGATCAGTTCACGCGGGAAGCTGGTGAACGTCTCCACGCCGGTCGCACTCACGCGAACCGACTCCGACAGCTCGAATCCGTAGCCGTCCATCCACATCCCGCACACGATGTGGAACGTCATGTTCTCGGCGAGGATCGTCTCGTCCTCGGTGCGGATGCTGATGGTGCGCTCGCCCCAGTCGGGTGGGTAGCCGATCCCGATGGAATAGCCCAGACGCGAGGGCTTCTCGAGCCCGTACTTCGCCAGCGTCCAGTTCCACGTGGAGGCGAGCTCACGGGTGGGCACGCCGGGGCGAATCGCGTCGAGGACGTTGTTCAGGCCCTCGGCGGTGGCGCCCGCCACGTAGTCGACATCCTTGTTCGGCGTCCCCAGCGACACCGTGCGCGCCAGCGGACAGTGATAGCGGTTGTGCGCGCCGGTCAGCTCGATCACGACGGCCTCGTCGTCGTTGAACGTGCCCTGGTGCCAGGTGAGGTGCGGGGTGTCGGCCGCTGCGCCGGTCGGCATCATCGGCACGATGGCCGGGTAGTCGCCGCCGAAGTCGTCGGTGCCGGTGATCTGTGCCTGCGAGATCGCAGCCGCCGCATCACATTGCCGCACACCGACGTCGATGGTGTCGATCGCGGCGCGCATGGCCTGCGAGCAGACCATCCCGGCCTGTCGCATCAGCTGGATCTCGGCGTCGGACTTCACCGACCGCACCCAGTTGACGAGCTCGAAACTGTCGACGAGCTTCCACTCGGGGATCGCGTTGTACAGCGCCCGGTAGGCCTTGGGCGAGAAGAAGTGCGAGTCCATCTCGAGGCCCACCGAGCCCTGCCGCGATGCCGGGGCGATCTGATGTCGTTGGCGCAGCGCCCATGCCACCCAGTCGAAGGGGTGGACGTGCGGCCGGTGCACGTAGCTCTCCGGGTAGCCGACGATCTGGTCGGCCGGGAGCCACGTGGTGCGGTGCGCTCCATGGGCATCCATGTCGCGCAGGAAGAACACCATCTCGCCCTCGATGGGCACGAACAACATCTGCGGCGTGTAGAACGACCACGCGTTGTAGCCGATGAGGTAGAAGATGTTCGCGGGGTCGGTGACGATGACGGCCGAGAGTCCCTGCTGTTCCATCAGTTCGCGCACACGATGGAGCCGGGTGGCGTATTCGTCGTCGGTGAAGAGCTGGGATCCGAGGTACACGGGTTCTCGCCTCTCAGGTGCCCGACACAGGAGCAGATTTGGGGATGGCCAGGTACTTGGTCTCGAGGAACTCCTCGATGCCGACCCGGCCGCCCTCACGGCCCAGGCCCGACTCCTTCACGCCGCCGAACGGCGCCGCCGGGTTCGAGACCAGGCCGGTGTTGAGACCCACCATGCCGACCTCGAGTGCCGCCGACAGTCGCAGCGCGCGGTCGATGTCCTGACTGAAGAGGTATCCCACCAGTCCCCAGGGGGTGTCGTTGGCCATGGCGATCAGCTCGTCCTCGCTGTCGAACGGGATGAGCGGTGCCACCGGACCGAAGATCTCGGTCGCCATCAGGTCCGATTCGGGACTCACGCCACTGAGCACGGTCGGCGGGTAGAAGTGGCCGGGGCCGTCGGGTGCGGTACCGCCGCACATGACCGTCGCGCCGCGCTCGACGGCGTCGGCGACGAGGTCACGGACCTTCGTCAGCGCCTTGTCCTCCACGAGCGGGCCGACCTGCGTGCCCTCGACGACACCGTCACCCACGACGAGCGCACCCATGCGCTCGGCCAGTTTGGTGCCGAACTCCTCGGCGACGGAACGGTCGACGAAGATCCGGTTGGCGGCGGTGCAGGCCTCGCCCATGTTGCGCATCTTGGCCACCATCGCGCCCTCGACGGCGCGGTCGATGTCGGCGTCGGCGCACACGATGAACGGGGCGTTGCCCCCGAGTTCCATCGACGTCCGCATCACGGTGTGCGACGCCTGCTCGAGCAGCAGCTTGCCGACCTGGGTCGACCCCGTGAAGCTGAGCTTGCGGGCCAGTCCCGAGTCCATCCAGGTGGTCACCACCGGACCCGGGGTGTTGGTGGTCACGATGTTGAGCACGCCTTCGGGAAGCCCTGCCTCGGTGAGGATGTCGGCCAGGGCGAGCGCGGTCAGCGGGGTCAGCTCGGCGGGCTTGAACACCATCGTGCATCCGGCGGCCACCGCCGGGCCGATCTTGCGGGTGCCCATCGCGAGGGGGAAGTTCCACGGCGTGATCAGCACGCAGGGCCCGACCGGTTCCTTGGTGACCACGATGCGGTTGGCACCGTCGCCGGTGGTGGTGTGGTCGCCCCCGATGCGGACGGCCTCCTCGGCGAACCACCGGAAGAACTCCGCGCCGTAGGCGACCTCCCCCTTGGCCTCGGCGAGCGGCTTGCCCATCTCGGTGGTCATGATCAACGCGAGATCGTCGGCGCGCTCGAGGATCAACCGGTGTGCCCGGTAGAGGATCTCGCTGCGCGACCGGGGAGATGTGGCCGCCCAGCTCTTCTGGGTGGCCGCGGCGGTTTCGATGGCGCGCTGCGCGTCGGCGGCCCCGCCGTCGGCGACGGTCGCGATCTGCTCGCCGGTCGCGGGGTTCTCCACGGCGAAGGTGGCGCCCGATTCGGCGGCGCTCCAGCTGCCGCCGATGAACAGTCCGGTGTTCAGCTTACCGATCAGTTCGGCGGCACGGGGGTCGGTCACGTCGGATCCTTTCGTGAGGGTGCGGTGCGCAGGGGGTCGGGGCGCAGGGTATCGGTACGGGGATCGAGGAGCTGGGCGAGATGGGTTCCGGTGACCGAGGTGATCGCGCTGTCGACGCCCGAGAGGTGGTCGACGGCCATGGCGCAGCTGAAACCGTCGGTGAGCACGGGGGCGCCGTCGGAGCGTGCCCGCAGCGCCGGAGCCAACGCCTGTTCGCCGACGGCCATGCTCACCTCGTAGTGTCCGCGTTCGAAGCCGAAGTTGCCTGCTACGCCACAGCATCCGTCGGCCGAGGTCACCTCGGAGACACCGAGTCGCCGGAGCACCGACACCTGCGTCGCGGGACCGAACACCGCGTACTCGTGGCAGTGGGTCTGCACCGTCACCGACTCGGGCATCGGCGGCGGGGTGTAGCCGTCGTCGAGCATCTCGCCGACGTGCGCGGCGAAACTCCGGACGCGCGCCGCGACTCGCTTCGCGGCGTCGGTGTGGACCAGCTCGGGGAGGTCTTTGCGCAGTGCCGCAGCGCAACTCGGCTCGGGCACCACGATCGGTCGGTCGGTGCCGTCGTCGAGAGCAGTGGCCGTGCGGTTCAGGACCTTCTTCGCGTGATCGAGCTGGCCGGTCGAGATCCAGGTCAGTGCGCAGCAGTTGTCCTTCTCGCAGCTGACCTGTTCGGTGTCACCGCCGCCGAGGACGCGGGCGGCGGCGGTGGCGACGTCGGGCCGGAAGGCCTTGGTGAACGAGTCGAGGAACAACACGACCGGTGCGTCGGTGCGGCGGACCAGGGGTGCCAGAGCCGCCCGCACCGACTTCCGGCGGGCGAAACGGGGCATCGATCGCCGCGCGTCGAGGCCGGCGACACGCGCGGCGGGTACCGACAACCGGCTTCCCAGAACGGCGTTGATCATCGGGGCCATGGCGGTGGCGGGTCGTAGCCAGGCCGGCATCCACCCCAACGCGTAGTGCGACATCGGCCGTAGGCGGTGGCGGTAGTGGTGGGAGAAGAACTCCGACCGGTAGGTCGCCATGTCGACACCGGTGGGGCAGTCGGTGGAGCACGCCTTGCACGACAGGCACAGGTCCAGGGACTCGCGGACGTCCTTCGAGCGCCACCCGCTCTTGATGTCGGGGGCGGTGCGCGTCATCTCCTGCAGCACCCGGGCGCGGGCGCGGGTCGAGTCCTTCTCATCGCGCGTCGCCCGGTAGCTGGGGCACATCACCCCGCCGGAGTGTGAGCGACACCGACCGACGCCGATACAGGCCTGTGTCGCATGGACGAACGGATCGAGTCCGGGGGCCTCGAGCGGGTGATCGGCGCGACCGTTGTCCCCGGGACCGGGGATGCCGAGATCGAACGCGGTGGTCCAGTTGCGGGCCGGGATGCCGTCGAGGGCGAGGTGGTCGCCGATCGCGTCGGGGTCGACGATGCTGCCCGGGTTGAGCACGCGCGCCGGATCCCAGATGTCCTTGAACGCGGCGAACATCGACATCATGGTGGGCGAGTACATGATCGGCAGCAGCTCCGACCGTGCGCGGCCGTCGCCGTGTTCGCCCGAGAGCGATCCGCCGTGGGCCACCACGAGGTGCGCGGCGTCGCGACAGAACGCGAGCATGGTCTCCCGACCCGATGCGGTGCGCTGGTCGAAGGTGATGCGCACGTGCATGCAGCCGGCGCCGAAGTGGCCGTACATCACGCCGGTGAGGCCGTGGTGGGCGAGCAGGTCCTGGAAACCCTCGAGGTACTCGGGCAGGTTCTCCGGTGCGACGGCCGAGTCCTCCCAACCCGGCCACGATTCGTATCCGCTGCCCGCATCCGGGTCGTCGAGATCGACCAGACGTGACGAGAGCCCGGCGCCGTCCTCGCGCACACGCCACAGCATCGAACGCGCCGTCGGATCGCTCACGGTGCGCGCGTCGACGAGACGACCCTCCGCGCGCAACTTCTCGAGCAGATCCGAGATCGCCGCGGGGACATCGCCGGCACTGAACTCGTCGAGTTCGACGTATATCCAGGCTTTTCCGTCCGGCAGGCCTTCGACCGACGACCGGCCGCGCCGGGCCCGCATCGTGGCGACGATGCGTTCGTCGATGCCCTCGATCGCCGAGGGGGAGAAGCTCAGCATGGTGGGGACGTCGCGGGCGGCGTCGACGACGTCGCGGTACCCCAGGCACAGCAGCTGCGGGTGCGCCGCGACGGGCACCAGCGACACCGTCGCCGACACCACTATCGCGCAGGTGCCCTCGCTGCCGACGAGCGCGCGGGCCACGTCGAAACCGCGCTCGGGCAACAGGTGTGCGAGGTGGTAGCCCGACACCTGTCGTGGGATGCGTTCGAGTTCGGTGCGCAGCGGGGCGAGGTTGTCGCCGACGAGATCACGCAGGGCGTCGGTGAGATCCTCGGCGCGGCGGACCGCGGCGCTGTCAGCGGGATCGGTGGCCGTCAAGCCCGTTCTGGTGGCGGTGAGGCGCACCCCGTCCGCGGTCACCAGCGAGATCGCGACGACGTGATCGGTGGTGCGGCCGTAGCGCACCGAGTGGTTACCGCAGGCATCGTTGCCGATCGCGCCGCCGACGGTGGCCCGCGACTGGCTCGATGGATCGGGCGCGAACGTCAGGGCACCGCCGCTGATCTCGCGGACCCGCTTCTGCAGGGCGGTGAGCACGACGCCCGACTGGGCGACGGCGGTGCGCCCCTCGACGTCGACGGAGGTGACGACGTCCATGTGTCGGGAGAAGTCGATCACGACGCCCTCGCCGATGGCGTTGCCGCCCATACCCGTCCCGCCGCCGCGGGCGATGATCGGCACACCGTGCTCGTGACACCAGCGAGCGGCCGTCGCGACGTCGATGTCGGTGCGCGGGAACACGACACACAGGGGGGACAGCCGGTAATTCGAGGCGTCGTAGGAGTACTCGGTCCGGCGACGCGACGAGTCGTCGGCGTCGAGGCCGAGCCCCCGGAGCGCGGTGGCGGTCCGGGAGGCGTCCCCGGTGGTCTCGCGGTGCGGGGTGAGGGTCACCGCGCGGTTCAGCCCAGCACGGCGTCGACCGCCGCGCCGAATCGGGCCAGCCCGGAGTCGATCTCGTCGGCGGTGACGACCAGCGCGGGGATGAGTCGCACGACGTTGCCGAGCGGTCCACAGGTCAGCGTCAGCAGGTCCTGATCGATGCACGCCTGCTGCACCTTGGCCGCGGCGGCCGCGTTCGCGGTCGGCACGGAGCCCGACGCATCGGGGTCGATGAACTCGATACCCGCCATCAGGCCCTGTCCGCGGACGTCGCCGATGGCGGGGACCCGCTCGGCCAGGGTCGCCAGACCGGCGAGCAGCTGATCACCGCGCTCGCGGGCGTTGTCGACGAGGTTCTCCTCGGCAAGGACGGCCAGTGTCGCGACACCGGCGGCCGCGGCGACGGCGTTGCCGCCGTAGGTGCCGCCCTGCGAACCCGGCCACGCCTTGGCCATCAGCTCGGTGGGTGCGGCGATCGCCGAGATCGGGAAGCCCGAGGCGATGCCCTTGGCGGTGATGAGGATGTCGGGGACGAGACCGTCGCAGAACTCGTGACCCCAGAACTTGCCGGTGCGTCCGACGCCGGACTGCACCTCGTCGACGATGAGCACGATGCCGTGGCGGTCGGCGCGCTCACGGAGGCCGGCGAGGAAGGCCGGGGGTGTCGGCAGGTAGCCGCCGTCGCCGAGGACCGGCTCGATGAGCATGGCGGCGGTGTCGTTGGGGGCGACCCGCGAGGCGAAGAGGTAGTCGAGCTCGCGCAGCGCGAAATCGACGGCGGTGTCGGTGTCCATCCCGTAGCGGTAGGCGTAGGGGAAGGGCGCCATGTGCACGCCGCTCATCAGCGGGGAGAACCCGGCCGAGAAGCGGGTGCCCGCGGTGGTGAGGCTGGCCGCGGCGACGGTGCGGCCGTGGAACCCGCCCTGGAACACGACGATGTTCGGGCGGCCGGTGGCCATGCGCGCCAACCGGATCGACGCCTCGACCGCCTCGGAACCCGAGTTGGCGTAGAAGACGGAGTCGATGCCGTCGGGGAGCACCTCGCCGAGGGCATCGGTGAGTTCGAGCAGCGGCTGGTGCATCACGGTCGTGTACTGGGCGTGGATGATCTTGCCGCACTGTTCCTGGGCGGCGGCGACCACGCGGGGGTGGCAGTGACCGGTGCTGGTGACGCCGATGCCGGTGGTGAAGTCGAGGTAGGAACGCCCGTCGGTGCCGTGGATCCACGACCCCGTCGCGTGGTCGACCACGACCGGCGTGGCCTGCTTCAGCGCCGGACTGAGAGTGGCGCGAGCACGGTGGATCTCGGTCGTGTTGTCGCCGCTCGAGGTGTGCGCGACGGTGCCCAGGGTGGAGGTCATGGGTACACGGTGACCGTTGGATGGTCGGATTGTCAACAATTGGACTATCCGGTTCAGGGCGGGGCCGGGGCGTTGTCTACGGTGGGCGGCGTGACCGCAGATCCGACCCCAGAAGCGACCCCGGCGGACCGCCCCATCCGCGTCGCCGTCCTGACCCGCGACGGGCTCGCCGACCCGCACAACCTCGACGCGATCGCCGAGCTGGCTCAGGTGCGGTTGTGTACCGCCGACGACCTCGCCGACGCCGTCGCCGGGGCCGACGTGCTGATGCTGTGGGACTACTTCTCTGCGGCCCTCCGAGAGGCGTGGCCGCACGCCGAGGCGCTGCGATGGATCCACGTGTGCGCCGCCGGCGTCGACGCCATGCTCTTCGACGAGCTGCGCACCTCCGACGTCGTCATGACCAACGCCCGCGGCGTGTTCGACGGCCCGATCGCCGAGTTCGTCCTCGCGTCGATCCTGGCCCGCGACAAATCCCTGCACGAGTCCCGTGCACTGCAGCGCGAGCACCGGTGGGTGTGGCGCGAGACGCGGCGCACCACCGGATCGAGTGCCCTGGTGATCGGAACCGGTGCCATCGGTCGCGCCGTCGCCCGACTGCTGCGCGCGGCGGGTCTGCAGGTGACCGGCGCGGGTCGTACCGCGCGCACCGACGACGCCGACTTCGGCACCGTGATCGACACCGACGACCTCACCGAGCACGTCGGCGCCTTCGACAACGTCGTCCTCATCGCCCCGCTGACCGAGCAGACCGCCGGACTCGTCGACGCGCGAGTGTTGGCCGCGATGAGGCCCTCGGCGCATCTGGTGAACGTCGGACGTGGGCAGTTGGTGGTCGAGGCCGATCTGATCGAGGCCCTTCGGGACGGGGCCATCGCGGCGGCGTCGCTCGACGTCGTCGAGACCGAACCGCTGCCGGCAGACAGCCCGCTGTGGGACCTCGAACAGGTCGCGATCTCGGCCCACATGAGCGGTGACGTCGTCGGCTGGCGTGATGAACTCGCCGACCAGTTTCTCGCGCATCTGCGGCGTTACGCGGCGGGGCAGGCTCCCGACCACCCGGTCGACAAGGAACGCGGCTACGTGCGCTGACCGCCGGGCACGCCGACGCGCCGTGCTCGAGGCGTATTCACAGACGTATCTCAGGCTCGGCTCCTAGCCTCGGGGCGGTATCCCGGAGGACATGGAGAAGGAGGTCAGCGCGTCATGAAGCGACGACTGCGACTGACCTGGAAACCGAACAGCGGAACCCGCACGACGCTGCTGTGTGTGGCTGGTCTCATGGTCGCCGGCATCGGCCTGGCCTACTGCGTTCATCTCGGTGCCGATCGAGGTGAGGACTCCGAGGCCGAATCGACCTCCGCCGCGGCGATGAAGTTCATCGGCCCGCCCACCTCCACCCCGGCCGTCCCCGACACGGTGGGCCCCGCGCCCGTCGAACCCCCCGCCTCGGGCAGCGCGGCCGGCGGTGTGACCCCGACAGCCATCAGCCGCTCGAAGATGCTGCTCGGGACGGTCGACAGCCTGTCGACGTCGGAGATGGGCATCCACATGAGCGACGGTCGGCGACACCGCATCGCGCTGACCGACTCGACCCACTACGAGACCGCCGACAAGGCCGCCGCCTCGCCGTTGAAGCTCGGCGATCTGGTGGTCGTCCACGTGCTGATCGACGGCGAGCGCATGGTCGCCGATCTCGTGGTCGACGGACGCGTGACCGCGTCGCGTCCGGGAAACTGACCTCCGCGGTCACCAGTGACTAGGCTGTAGCGCGATGACCGCCGTCTACTTCGTGATCGCCGCTCTCGCCCTCGCCGGTGCGGCCGTACTCCTGTGGCTCGACCGCCGTCGTGCCGCGGTGGTCCGTCGTGAGCGCGCGGTGTGGGGTGACGGCCATGGGTTCCGATTCGTCGCCACCGAGCGCGCCGCGCCCGACGAGGTGCGCGACCTCCGTTCGGAGCTGCACCGAGCCGCGATGGACATCGAGGAGCACGTCGAGATCGTCGACATCACCCACGGCCGCTACTTCGGCGACGAGGCCGTCGTGTTCGATCTCGTCGACATCGGCACCATCGTCGCCGTGCGCCGGTCGGTCGCGTCGTCGGTCGTGATCGACGTGCGGCAGGAGAAGGTGCTCGCCCCCGCCGAGGACGACGTCGAGTTGCTCGGCGCCATGGGTCGACGCGTCATGTTCTCTACCCACCTCGACATCGCCCGCCGCGTCTGCGACCGCCGCATGATCGCGCTGGCGACCAACGCCCCCGACTACATCGAGATCATCTGGAACGAGGGCAACTGGTCGGTCGCGTCGATGCCGCTGACCAACGATCCCGACCGACTCGACACCGCGCTGGAGACGGTGCGTCGCTTCACCGATCTGCTCCGCGTGCTGCCGCCCTCGACCGATCCGGCGCCGCGTCCCGACCCGCGCGATCCCTCGAGCCCCACCGGACGTGCACGTCGTGGACTGGCGGAGCCGAAGACCGAAGCCATTGCGCGCGAACAGCTCCAGGCCACCGCGGGTGCGCGCGCCGCTGCTCCCCGTCCCGATGGTCCTCGCGTCGACAGCCCTCGCCCCGAGGGTCCCCGCGGTGACCGAGTGCGGGCCGAGAACGCGCGTACCGAAGCGCCTGCGGGACGGCCGGTCTCGCCGGTCGATGTCGCCGGTGGCCCGCCGCGAACCCTCCCGCCCCGTCCCCAGCCGCGGGCGGCTGAGGCGGACCGGCCGCGCGCGGCTGCGCCGTCGTCCGATGCCCCGCGTCGCGGTGTCCAGCCGATGCCCGTGCGTCGTCGCGTCGATCCCGATCGCGACATCCCCCGCGAGGGCTTCTCTCGCGACGACCGATCGGAGTGACGCGAGTGAGCAAGCAGCGACTGGCTGAACTGGTCGCCGAACTCGCCGTGGTCCACGGTCGGGTGACGCTGTCCTCGGGCAAGGAGGCCGACTACTACGTCGATCTCCGGCGAGCGACGTTGCACCACGAGGCATCTCGGCTCATCGGTGTGCTGATGCGTGAGCTCACCGTCGACTGGGATTTCGCGGCCGTGGGTGGTCTCACCCTCGGCGCCGACCCCGTCGCGACGGCGATCATGCACGCCCCCGGGCGGGACATCGACGCGTTCGTGGTGCGCAAGGCCGCGAAAGCCCATGGGATGCAACGACAGATCGAGGGCCCCGACATCGTCGGCAAGCGCGTCCTCATCGTCGAGGACACCACCACCACCGGCAACTCCCCGCTGACCGCGGTCGCAGCAGCGCGTGACCTCGGGGCCGAGGTCGTCGGTGTCGCCACGGTGGTCGATCGCAACACCGGTGCCGCCGCCGTCATCGAGGCGCAGGGTGTCGAGTACCGGTCACTGCTGGGCCTGGATGACATCGGACTCGCCTGAGTCGGGTCCCACCGACGAGCAGGGACCGACCGAATGGGCCACCGCGGCCGATGAGGAGGTCGGGCTCGGACCGTGGTCGATCGAGCGCGACGGGCCGCTCCCGACCGAGGAGCATTTCGATCCTGAGTTGCTCGCCGAGGGTGATCGCCGCAACGTGGTCGACCGGTATCGCTACTGGCGGCGCGAGGCGATCGTCGCCGATCTCGACACCCGTCGCCACCCGTTCCACGTCGCCATCGAGAACTTCGCCCACGACGCCAACATCGGCACCGTCGTGCGCACCGCCAACGCCTTCGGGGCGGCCGCCGTGCACATCGTGGGTCGCAAGCGCTGGAACCGACGCGGCGCCATGGTCACCGATCGCTACCAACACATCTCGCACCACGCCGATGTCGCATCGCTGATCGCCTGGGCGCACGAGGCGGGACTGCGGGTGGTCGCCGTCGACAACACCCCCGGCTCGATTCCGCTGGAGACGACCGACCTCCCGCGCGACTGCGTGCTGCTGTTCGGCCAGGAGGGCCCCGGCGTCAGCCCGGAGGCGCACGCCTCCGCCGACCTGACGGTCTCGATCGCGCAGTTCGGGTCGACCCGCAGCATCAACGCCGGCGTCGCAGCGGGTATCGCCATGCACGGCTGGATCCGCGCGCACGCCGATCTCGACCAGGCTTGGTAGCCGCGGATCGACGGACATCGTCCGGTCACAGCGTCGGTTCCGGCGTATGGCCGGAACCTCGGCTGTATTCGGACGATCTCGGTCAGCGGCCGATGATCAGGGGGCGTCGGCCTCGACGGGCGGCGGGGGACCGGAGGCCTTGCGGCGCTTGTAGTACTCCCAGATGATCGGCACGATCGAGACCAGCACGATGAGGATGAAGATCGGCTCGATCAGCTTCTGGATGATCTCGAACTGGCCGAGCCAGTATCCCAGCAGCGTGATGCCGCAGCCCCACACGATGGCGCCCAGCACGTTGTAGGCGGTGAACAGGGCCGCGTTCATGCGGGCGGCACCGGCGACGATGGGCGCCAGGGTGCGCACGATCGGCACGAAACGCGCCAGGAAGATGGTGACCGGTCCGCGCTTCTCGAAGAACGCGTGCGCCTCGTCGATGTAGCGCTTCTTCAGGAAGCGGTTGCCCTCGGCGAACATCGCGGTGCCGGCGTACCGACCGATCCAGTAGCCGATCTGCCCGCCGATGATTGCCGCGATCGGGATGAACAGCAGCAGCTGCCACAGCGACGCGAACTTCTCGACCTCGGCCGACTCGCCCGCGGCGACCAGGCCGGCGACGAACAGCAGCGAATCGCCCGGCAGCACCGGGAACAGCACGCCCGACTCGATGAGGATCACCACCAGCAACCCCACCAACGCCCAGGTCCCGAAGTATCCGAGGAGGGTGATCGGGTCCAGGAAGCCCGGGAGGAGGGCGGTGTTCACGGTGGTGGTGCTCGCGGCATCGGCGAGCGCGGTGGAATTCACGGCCCTGACGATAGCCGGTCGGGCCTGAGGAAACGCTGTGCGTGCGGTGCCGGTGTCCACCGGACCTGCACCGCACCGCAGGTGACTTGCCATACTGTCTGCGGACGCGAGACCTACGCGAGCACCACGAAGACCTACCGGTTGGAGGACGACCCCGATGCCCATCGCCACCCCCGAGCAGTACGCGAAGATGCTGGACAGCGCCAAGAAGGGCGGCTACGCGTTCCCCGCGATCAACTGCACCTCCTCGGAGTCGATCAACGCGGCCCTCAAGGGCTTCGCCGACGCCGGGAGCGACGGCATCATCCAGTTCTCGACCGGTGGCGCGGAGTTCGGTTCGGGTCTCGGCGTCAAGGACATGGTCACCGGCGCGGTGGCGCTCGCGGAGTTCGCCCACGTGGTGGCCGCGAAGTACGACGTCACCGTCGCGCTGCACACCGACCACTGCCCCAAGGACAAGCTCGACACCTACGTCCGCCCGCTGATCGCCATCAGCCAGGAGCGCGTCGACGCCGGTCAGAACCCGCTGTTCCAGTCGCACATGTGGGACGGCAGCGCCGTGCCGCTCGAGGAGAACCTCGAGATCGCCAAGGACCTGCTCGCGAAGTCGGCCGCGGCGAAGATCATCCTCGAGATCGAGATCGGTGTGGTCGGCGGCGAGGAGGACGGCGTCGAGAACGAGATCAACGACAAGCTGTTCACCACCGCCGAGGACTTCGAGAAGACCGTCGACGCGCTCGGCGCCGGTGACGCGGGCAGCCGCTACCTGCTGGCCGCCACCTTCGGCAACGTCCACGGCGTCTACAAGCCGGGCAACGTGAAGCTCAAGCCCGAGGTCCTCAAGACCGGCCAGGAGGTCGCGGTGAAGAAGCTGGGCTCCGGCGCCGGCGACAAGCCGTTCGACTTCGTCTTCCACGGCGGCTCGGGCTCGCTGAAGAGCGAGATCGAGGAGGCGCTGAGCTACGGCGTCATCAAGATGAACGTCGACACCGACACCCAGTACGCGTTCACGCGTCCGCTCGCCGGGCACATGTTCGCCAACTACGACGGCGTCCTCAAGGTCGACGGCGACGTGGGCAACAAGAAGGTCTACGACCCACGTAGCTACCTCAAGAAGGCCGAGGCCGGGATGACCGAGCGCGTCATCGAGGCCTGCAACGACCTCAAGTCGGCCGGGAAGTCCATCAGCGCCTGATCTCCCGCACGACGCGACGCGGCCCCCGATCGATCCGATCGGGGGCCGCGTTCTGCGTGGGGTGGGCGGATCAGCCTGCGGTGCAGACCTTCCAGTCGCCGTTCTCGTTGCGCAGCCGCACCGAGACCGGCGTGGTCGTGTTCGGGGTGCGTGCACTCGCCGCGAGGAGCTCGACGACCGCGGTGTTCGGATCGACGATCTTCGACGCCTGCACCTTCCGGACCACGATCAGCTCGTTGTTCGCCTTCTGCGTCTCGAACTGCTGGCGGAACGCGTCGTCGGCGACACCGTCGTAGAACTGCTTGCGCTCACCGCAGGTGACCGACCGCAGCGTGGCGAGATCGCCGTCGCCCAGCGCCGTGGCGTACTTCATCGCCGACGACGCGGCACGATCGGCCTGCGGCTCACTCGGCTCGCCCCGCGTCGCGAACACCGCGATGACCACCGCCGCGACGGCGACCACGATCACCCCGATCGACGACACCCACAGCAACGTCCGCCGCGAACGGCCGGTGTTGCTCTCCGGCTTCGGCGTCGTCGACGGCGGGATGTATTGCGGCGCAACGGTGTCCGATCGCCACGGCCCGTCGTCGGGACGTACGGCTTCCGGCTGGTCCACGGGCGCGGGTGTCGGCGCCGCCTGCGTCTCGGGCTCGGGCTGGGGCTCGGGTTCCGGCTTCGACTCGGCGTCGCTCTCGGGCTCAGGGGTCGGCTCCGGTTCCACGGTCGCCACGGGCTCATCGGCGGTCGTCTCCGGCTCGGTGTCGACAGTTGCCTCCGGCTCCGCGTCGTCGGTCGCCTCCGGCTCCGTGACGAGGGTGGCCTCCGGCTCGGTAGGCGGCTCGTCGGCGGGTGTCGGCTCCGGCTCCGGCTCTGAATCCGTGTCGGTGTCCGGCTCGGCCGCGGCTTCCGGCTCGTCGGTCACCGCGTCGTCATCGGCCTCGACATCGTCATCGGACCCGGCATCGGCCTCGGATTCGCCACCGGCAGCCGCGGATTCGGCGGGTTCGGACTCGGGCTCGACGGGATCTTTCGCGACCGGATCCGCGTCGTCGGGGTCGGCGTCCTCGTCATCGGAGTCGGTCCCGGTGGCGTCCTCGTGATCGGCCCGCGGCGCGTGGTCGACGTCGGAGGGTTCCGGTTCGACGGCAGAGGCGTCCTCGGCCTGGGCGCGCGGCGTCGACGGGACCCCCTGCTCGGACTTCGGGGTGGGGACGGGGGGTTCGGACGGGGTGCGGCGCAGTCGTCGCAGAGCGGAGAGGGCCTTGCCGACTCCTGTGGAACCAGTGTCATCGGGATGCGACATCCGTGCTGCCTCGCCTTCGTCATCACGCTCGCGTGTCGGGTCGCCTCTCCTGACGCACCGCGCGCCGGGAGGTGTCGACCGCGTCGCTCACCCTATCGAAGGACGCGGTGATCGTGAGGTCCCGGAGTACCCCGACCAGCTGCGTCGTGTGCACAATGGGGCGGTGACGTCCTTCGGAGATCTCCTCGGCCCCCAGCCCACCCTGCTCACCGGTGACGACGACGCCGAATCGGACCTGCTCGCGGGCACCGACCCCAAGTCGGTCGCCGCCGCACACCCCACCGCCTCCATCGCCTGGGCGTACCTCGCCGAGGCGGCCATCGACTCGGGCGAGACGATCACCGCCTACGCCTACGCACGCACCGGCTACCACCGCGGACTCGACCAGCTCCGTCGCCACGGATGGAAGGGGTTCGGTGCCGTGCCGTGGAGCCACGAGCCCAACCGCGGCTTCCTGCGCTGCGTGGCCGTCCTCGCGCGCGCCGCCCAGACCATCGGTGAACAAGACGAGTACCTGCGTTGCCTCGACCTGCTCAACGACAGTGACCCGGCGGCGGCAGCCGAACTCGGCCTCGCCTGATCCCGGTCGCGCCGATCGCGGCGCCTCCGGTGCGGCGAGTCGAGACGCTGTTGCGGCATCGCTGCGCACCCGTCACAACCGGCTGCCGCCCGCGATCCGTACCCGCACGCGGCGGGTCTGGTACTCGCTGCTGCCGATAGCCCAGTGCTCGATCGCCGCGGGTGTCGCCTGGTTCATCGCCTTCGACCTCGTCGGCCACTCGCGCCCGTTCTTCGCACCCATCGCGGCGGTGCTGTCGCTCGGGTTGTCGCTGGGTCAGCGCTGGCGGCGGGCGGTGGAGATGGTCGGCGGTGTCACCGTCGGCATCGGTGTCGGCGACCTCATCATCAGCGTCATCGGCACCGGCGCCTGGCAGATCACGGTGGTCGTCGCTCTCGCGATGACGGTCGCGGTCTCCCTCGACCGCGGTCCGCTGGTTCCCATCCAGGCCGCCAGTTCGGCGGTGCTCGTCGCCACCCTGCTGCCGCCGGGTGGGCCGGCGGGGGTGAACCGCATGATCGACGCGCTCATCGGGGGACTGGTCGGACTGGTCATCGTCGCGCTGATACCCACCCATCCGGTGTTGCGTGCCCGTCGTGACGCCGCGTCGGTCCTGGCGACGATGGGTCTCGTGGTCCAGGGCGTCGTCGACGGTCTGCGCGCCTCCGACGCCCAGCTGATCTCCGAGGCGCTGACCCGCGCCCGCGGAACGCAGGGCGCGATCGACACAATGCGCTCGGACATGAGCGGCGGTCGCGAGATCAGCCACATCTCGCCGCTGTACTGGAACTCGCGAGACCGGTTGTCGCGGTTGGAGGCGACGGCCGACCCCATCGACAACGCCGTGCGCAACATTCGGGTGATGGCGCGACGCGCGCTCTCGGGGATCCAGCACGGCGAGACCATGCACGACGACGTCGTCGACGTCCTCGCCGAGGTGGTGGGCGCGCTCGATGTCGTTCGGCAGATGCTGCTGGCCGACCCGGGGGACAAGCCCGACGCCGCCGACGCCGCACGCGTGTTGCGCACCATCGCCCGCAAGGCGAAGCCCGAACTCGTCGCCGACAGCGGTCTGTCGGAGACGGTGATCCTCGGTCAGTTGCGGTCGATTCTCGTCGACCTGCTGATGGTCGCCGGCCTCCAACGCGAATCGGCGATCGCCACCCTGCGCTGACGGGGCCGTGCGGCCGCGATCAGGCGGTCACGTCGGGGTTGAACAGCACACGCACAGGTCGGATGTGGATCGCGACCTCGTTCTCGTCGGCATTGCGATCGCCGAACTCCTGCGCCCTGGCTGCCCCCATGTAGCGGGCCCCGCACGCGGTGGTGACGGCGAGGACGTGGTCGGGTCGAGTGTCGAACTCGGCATGTCCCTGGATCTGGACGAAGCTGTAGGGCGCGTGTGGTGCGTCGATGGATACGGTCACCCTCGGATCGCGTGCGAGCGCACGGCCTTTCGCAGTGGTCCGTCCGGTGGCGAAAACAACGGTGTCGTCGACGATGACAAACCACACCGGGGCCACCAGCGGCCGCCCGTCGGAGCCGAGGTAGCCCAGATGCGCTGTGCGCGTGCCCGTGCGGAGGTACTCGAGGACGGGATCGGACAGTTCGACGTACGCGGTCATCGGGTTCGTTCTCCTCTCGGCCACCGTGTGGCGGCGACTGGTCGGAACCTGTTGCGACGCCGGTGGTGTGGCGTTCACAGCGGCTCGTGCGGGTGATGAAATCTGCGATGCTAGCACCGGCCGTCCACATCGAGGATCGGCTGTGCTGCGTGCCGGTGACCCCGGCATGTCGTCCTGCCGACGATGAGGGGAACGCCGTTCGACACGACGGTGACGGCGTCGCGGACGACCAGCACCGACGCCTCCGCGCTCGATCGGACGAAGAGTTCATCCCGCTTATGTTCACGCGGAACCTAACTGTATGTTTCGCCGAAGTAACAGCGCTAGCTTCGGCGGGTCCCCGAACAACAGTCCAACTGGCTCAGGAGATCCCGTGTCGAACGTCCTCGTACTGGAAGCTTTCGGTGTCAACGGTCCGCCGATCATCGACGCCGTCAAGCGAGCCGGACACCGCGTCATCGTCGCCTCGCATCGCTCGCTCATCGACTCCTTCTCTCCCGCGGTGATCGCTGCGGTGGACGAGTTCTGGGAGGTCGACTACCGCGCGGCCGACATCGCCGCATCGTTGATCGAGCGGTCGTCGGGCGTCGACATCGCCGGGGTGGTGACGGGGTGGGAGTTCTTCACACCGCTCGCCGCCGTGGTCGCCGACGGCCTGGGGCTGCCCGCCAACGATCCGTCGCGGGTTCTCGCGGCGCGCAACAAGAAGGCGATGGCGGAGGCGTTCTCCGACGCCGGCGTCCGTCACGCGCGCACCACCGTCGTCGGTCCCGACGATGCGATCGACATCGCTGCGGCCGGGCTCGACTTCCCTGTCGTGGTCAAGCCCGCCGACAACGCCGGATCGTGCGGTGTATCGGTGGTCGAGACGTTCGACGAGCTGCCGGACGCGATCCGCCGGGCGCGATCGTGGCCGACGGAGTTCCCCCACGACATCCCCCTCGACACCGATGTGCTGGTGCAGTCCTATGTCGGTGGATCCGAATACAGCGTCGAGAGCGTGGCGTTCGACGGGGAGTTCCACCACGTCGCGGTGACTGAGAAGCTGACGACGACGGGATCGAGCCGGGCCGAACTGGGCCACCTCGTTCCGGCGCGGGTCGCACCCGATGTCCGGGAGAGGATCGTCGCCGAGGTGACCTCGGCGCTGCGGGCGGTCGGGTTCCGCTACGGCGTCGCCCACACCGAGGTCAAGGTCGACGACGGGGAGGCGTGGATCATCGAGACGGGCGTGCGGCCCGGCGGCGACCTCATCCCGGTGCTGGTGCACCTGGCCGGCGAGGTCGACCTGCTCGACGCCTACGTGGCCGCCGCGACCGGTCTACGCCCGTCCATCACGCGGGAGCCGCATGCGTCGACGGCGTCGCTCGTGCGCTTTATCGTTCCGCCGCATGAGGGAGTGGTGGCCAGGCTCGACAACCTGCCGACCGGAAGCGAGGTCGTCACCGCGGTGTTCGCCAAGGAGCCCGGTGACCAGATCGCCGCGGTCAGCGACAACGTGTCGCGCTTGGGCCATTTCGTGCTGCGCGGTGACGACCCCGACGCGCTGGCCACACGCGCCGAGCATCTCCTCGGCGAGATCACCGTGGAGCTGCGATGACCCGGCTCGCCTACATCCGGTCGATCGAGACCCAGCAGGCGCGACCGTTCCTCCGTCTCGCGAGCGAGCGACTCGCCCGCACGGGGGTGACCCCTGTCCTCCTCTACACCGACGGCGACGTCGGACCCGAGGACTTCGCCGGGGAGGCGCTGCGCCTCGATCCCGGCATCCGGTCCGAGCGTCTCGCCGACACCCTCGGCGACCTGGGTGTCGATGTGGCGGTGTCGATCTCGATCCCCGACAACAGCAGTCTGCGCGACGCGGCGGTGCGTGAGATCAGCAGCGCCCGCGACACGATCGACGTCGTCGCCCACACCGTCGACCTCGCCGCCACGTTCGCCAACAAGCACGAGACCAAGGCATTGTTGGCCGGATACGGGATCGCCACGCCGGCATCGGTCTACGTCGACGGCGATCTGCTCAACGGGCGCTCACCCGCCTACGACGACTACGCGACGGCGATCGTCCATCGCGTGGCCGAGTCGGGCTTCCCGGTGATCGTCAAGCCGATCTGGGATTGCCTCGCCAACGGGATGTCGGTGCTCTCCGATCGGGCGCAGCTCGCCGAGGCCCTGACGTCGTCGTCCATTCCGGGCAACGTGCTCCTCGAACAATGCCTCGACGGGCGTCTGTGCTCGATGGAGGTGATCGCGGCTCACGGATCGGTGCACTGCCAACCACTGGTCTGGAAGGGATCGACCACTGCCGGGCCGGAATTCGCCTTCGAGCAGCTGCGGATCGCGGGTGTCGTCCCGTCGGGACTCGAACGTCAGGTGGCCGAGCTCGAGCTGCGTATCGCGACGCTGTGCGCCGCCGAGGCCGTGTACGGCGTTCTCGAGTTCGAGTTCATCGAGGTCGGCGGTGTCTTCTTCTGCATCGAGGTCAACCCTCGGGTGTCGGGCTCGACGGGCATGTCGATCGCGGCCTCGGGAGTCAACACCTACTGGGAACTCGCGCGGATCGGACTCGACGGTCGCTGGGATGCCCCCGGTAGCCGGTCGAATGCGCATGTGGCGTGGCAGATCCCGCTATCGCCGTCAGATCTGCACCCGCTCGCCCTGCCGACGTACGTCGAGGTCCTGCGGGACAACGCGTTCTCGGTCGACGGCCTCGACTACGCGAACACGCTGCTGCGTGTCGACCACGGGCACGTCGATGACTTCGCCGGTTGGTGTCGGGGTGACACGAGGCCGCACTCCCGGTCTGCCGACGACGTGCTGGAGAAGATCGCCGCGCTGTGGGACTCGATGTCACCGATCCCCGTCCCCGTATGACATGAACCCGATCGGCCGCGAGGCCGATCATCCGATGAGAGAACGGAGTTCCACCATGAAGGTCTATTTCGCAGGATCCATCCGTGCGGGTCGCGACGACGTGCCCGTCTACGAGCAGTTGATCAGTCGCATCAAGGGGTACGGCGAGGTGTTGACCGAGCACGTCGGCGACTACCGGCTCTCGGTGAAGGGGCAGCACGTGCTCAGCGACACCTTCATCCACGACCGGGACGTCGAGTGGTTGCTCTCGTCGCAGGTCGTGATCGCCGAGACCACCGTCCCCAGTCTGGGGGTGGGGTACGAGATCGCCCTCGCCACGGCCCACGGGATCCCGGTCATCGCGCTGCACCGCGGCGAGCAGGGAGACCTGTCGGCCATGATCGCCGGCAGCGGGGGAGTGACGACCCACTTCTACACCGACATCAGCGAAGCCCTCACCATCATCGACGACTACTTCTCGCAGGAGTTGGCCCATGTATAGGAATCTGACCGATGCATTCGTCGACGTGGTCGCGCGCATCCACACCGAGGGCACGAACGTCGTCGCCCGCGGTCAGCATCAGAAAGAGCTGCTGTCCCAACTCCTGACGATCAGCCATCCCCACGAACGCGTGATGATCATCCCGGTGCGCAACAACAACGTGTTCGCACAGGTGGCCGAGACCCTGTGGGTCCTGCACGGCCGCAACGACATCGCCTACCTGTCGCGCTACCTTCCCCGGGCAGCGGAGTTCTCCGACGACGGCCGGACCTGGCGTGCCGGATACGGTCCGCGGCTGCGCAACTGGAACGGCGAGGTCGATCAGGTCACCGCGGTCGCCGACCGGATCGGCCAGGACCTGAACACCAAACGCGCCGTCATGAGCATCTTCGACCCCGCCGTCGACTACACCGACACCAAGGACGTCCCCTGCAACAACTGGTTGCACTTCATCCGACGCGGCATCGACCTCCACCTCAACGTGTCGGTGCGGGCCAACGACGCCTTCTGGGGATTCTCGGGGATCAACTACTTCGAGTGGAGTGTTCTGCACGAGCTGATGGCCAACGTCACCGGCTCGAGCGTCGGCAACCTCTCGTGGTTCGCCGGATCGCTGCACATCTACGAGAGGCACTACTCGAAGGCGTGGCAGATCGCCGAGGCGGTCCGCGGGACGAGCGTCTACGACTTCGGCGTCGAGCACCTCCCGGTCACCTCGGACACGGTCGCGGCCTTCGATGCCGATCTCGCCACGGTCTTCGCGGTGGAGGATGCCGCCCGCGCCGGTGACCACCGACGGGCCATCGCCGAGCTGGGATCGGTGAGCGACGCCTTCCTGCGCGATGCGGGTCTGATGCTGGTGGCCTACAACATGTTCCTCGACGACGTGAGCCGCGGCCGCATCGTCGAGGTGATCAACGAGATGCGGCCGTCCGATCTGCGTACCGCCAGTGCCGAATACCTGCTGCGGCGGTGGAAGCAGAACGATCCGGGTTACCTCGGTCTCGACCTGTCCGATGCCGAGGCGTCGTTCCTGCGAACGCATTTCGCGGCTGTCGCGCGGCTGGTGGCTGATGAGCCCCGGTTGCGCCCGACCCTGATCGAGGCGACATGATCGACACCGCGGACAGGGTGGTGGTCCTGCTGGCCGACGCTCTGCGCATCGTCGAGGACGAGTCGGACACGCCGGAGATGTCGGCGCTGCTGCACCTCATCAAATGCTCCCGATCCGCCGCGGAGATGATCGCCGGCGGAACGGAGACCTCCGAGATCCGGACCGAGGTCAGCATGGAGGCCAGGTCGGCGCTGACGTGCGCGATGATGCTGGTGCGGGGGGCCGCCTAGTGTGCCGCCGCGGCGACGCCGCACCTCGTCGGGGCCCGCGGACCGGTTCCGGGATCCGATGACCACCACCGCCACCCGGCGCGATGTCCTGGGCCTGCCGCCGCTGTCGGGTCGTCGGCTCTTCGTCGGTTCGACGGTTGTCGACAGCCTGGCGGCGGGGTTGGTGTTCGCCTTCCTGATCATCTACTTCCAGCGGGTGACCGACCTGTCGTTGGTCGACATCGGAGCGGCGCTGACCGTGGGACGCCTGCTGGCGATGCCCACCCCACCACTCGTCGGCGTCGTCATCGATCGCATCGGTCCGCGTCGCGTGGTCATGATCGGCAACGTGGTCTCGTTCGCGGGACTGGTGGTGTGCGCGTTCGCAGCGCACGCCCCGGAGATCGTGGTGGGTCAGTTCCTCTCCCAGTTGGGCATCACCGCCTACTGGACCGCGAGTCGCGGACTGGTCGAGATCGCCGCGGCGGGAGAGGCGCGACGTCGCTGGTACGCGCTGCTCGGCGCCCTCCGAAATGTCGGCACCGGCTTCGGATCGGCCATCACAGCGCTGTTCGTGAGTTTCGGATCGCCGACCACTCTGCGAGTCGTGGTCGCGACCAGCGGTGCGGCGTTCCTGCTCGCGGCGATCCTCCTGAGCCGGTGGAAGCCACCCACCACCTCCGACGGCGACGGTGCCGCGGTCGGCGAGGATAGTGCGCGCACACCCTCGCGGGGCGGGTTCCGCACGGTGGTCACCGACGCCGACTACGTGCTGTTGCTCGGCATCAATCTGACCTTCGTCCTCGCGGCGATGGTCCTGCCGCTCGTCGTCACCATCTACGTGACCGACACCATCGGGGCGCCGGCCTGGTACGCCGGGGCGCTCGTGGTGATCAACACCGCGATGGTCGCCCTGCTCAACAACCCGATCGCCGGCTTCGCCGAACGGTTCGCGCCCGGACGGGTCATCGCGGTCGCGTCGGGGGTGAACGTGGTGGGCTACGCGGTGTTCGCCGCCGCGGGGGCACTGCCCGGCGGTGGGTACGTGGCCGGGGCAGTGCTCGCGCTGGTGGCGATCGTGGTCTACAGCCTGGCCGAGGTGGTGGCGACGCCACCCATCAGCGACCTGAGTGTGTCCCTGGCCCGCCCCGAGATCGCCGGCCGGTATCAGGGTGTCTTCCAACTCTCGTGGAACCTCGGCATGGCTGTGGCCCCGGTGCTGTTCACGGCGCTGTTGTCGGCCGGATCGACGATCCTCTGGCTCGTCCTGGGTGTCGTGTCGCTGGCGGCGGTGGGCGGCGCCGACCTGCTCGCACGAAGGACGACGACGCGGTCGGCGGTCGGATCGGCCTGACCCACTTGTCATATATGCGCAATCACGCATATATTGGCGCGATGGGTCATGGACACGGTCATTCCCACGCGCCGGCCGCGGCCGACGGCAGCGCCCG
Source organism: Williamsia sp. Leaf354 (assembly GCF_001424365.1). NCBI lineage: Bacteria > Bacillati > Actinomycetota > Actinomycetes > Mycobacteriales > Nocardiaceae > Williamsia > Williamsia sp. Leaf354. The sequence goes on along the minus strand of NZ_LMPL01000005.1, from coordinate 742,209 downwards.
TCGACTCTGGCCGATGGCGATCGGGATGGGGATCATCGCGACGTTCTTCGTCGTCGAGGTCGTCGCCGGCGTGTGGGCGAACTCGCTGGCGCTGCTCGCCGACGCGGGGCACATGCTCACCGACGTCGTCGCGATGGCGATGGGACTCGTCGCGTTGCTGCTGGCGCGCCACGGGAAATCCGATGGTGAGAAGACCTTCGGATGGCACCGCGCCGAGGTGTTCACCGCCGTCGCCAACGCCGTGCTGCTGATCGGTGTCGCGGTGTTCGTGCTCTACGAGGCGTTCGAGCGAATCGGCTCCGATCCGGAGGTCCCCGGGCTCACGCTCATCATCGTGGCACTGGCGGGGCTGGCCGCGAACCTCGTTGTCATGCAACTGCTCCGCAGTGACTCGCAGGACAGTATTGCCGTGCGCGGCGCCTACATGGAGGTGCTCGCCGACGCGGTCGGCAGCGTCGGCGTGCTCGTCGCCGGCATCATCGCGCTCACCACCGGATGGGGCTACGCCGACATCGTGGTCGCCGTGTTGATCGCGCTGTGGGTCGCGCCGCGGGCCATCCGCCTGGCGCTCGACGCGCTGCGGATCCTGTCGCAGCGCGCTCCGGCCCATGTCGACGTCGAGGCGGTGCGCTCCGAACTCGAGGCGCTGCCGCAGGTGCACGACGTGCACGACCTCCACATCTGGACGCTCACCACCGGGATGGACGTCACGACCGTGCACCTCGGCAGCGACCACCCCAACGGCGAGGTCCTCACCGCGGCGCGCGAGGTCCTCGAACGTCACGGCCTCGACCACGCCACCGTGCAGGTCGACCCCATCGAGATCCAGAAGCGCTGCCACCGCGACCTCACCTGGTGATCCGGGGCGGCCGCGGTAACTCGGTGGCGGTCGTGACCGCGGGCCACGAAGATGTTCGCCATGAGCACCGACGCGCTGACCCGCCTGCACCGCAAGCCCGATCGCGCGGGTGACCGCGCATTGCTCGACGAGATCCTCGACGAGGTGAAGGTCGGCACGCTGTCGACGGTCATCGACGGCCTGCCGTGGTCGGTGCCGATGTTGTTCGCCCGCGACGGTGACCGGATCCTGATCCACGGATCGACCGGCGCAGGCGCGCTGCGACACGTCGCGACCGGCGCGCCGGTGACGCTGACCGCCTTCGTCCTCGACGGCCTCGTCATCGCCGACACGCTGTTCGACCATTCGGCAAACTACCGCTCGGCGGTTGTGCGGGGGACTCTCGACGAGGTCGACGTCGATCCCTCGCACGCGCTGGACGTGCTGTCGGACAAGCTGATTCCGGGTCGCCCCGACGAGGTGCGTACGCACACCGGTAAGGAGATGGCCGCCACCGCGGTCCTGGCGTTGCCGATCCGGGAGGGCCAGTGGATCACCAAGGCTCGCAGCGGTCCGCCGGGCGAACCCGAGGACCCGTCGCAGTGGACGGGCGTGGTGCCTGCTCGAATCGCCTACGACCCACCGATCACCTCGACAGGAGATGAACCGCCGGACTCGGTCCGGAGGCTCGTCGGGGAGAACTGACTGCCGACGCGTCCGGAAGCGACGCGTAGCGCGGACAACACTCCCAAACCCGCCCCGAGCACGCTAACCCGCCTCCAACACGAGGCGGGTTCGCGTGTTGGTGGCGGGAACTCAGCGCCAGAAGACGACCAGGTCGTAGCCGATGGAGGCCAGTGTCGAACTGACCCCCGACAACTCGAAGAGCCAGTAGACGAGGTCGAAGAATGCCCGGTTGATCGGAGGTAGCAGGAGGATGAGGAAGACGACCAGAAAGCCGTACTGCCCGATCGGTGCGATCGAGCGACGGGTCTGCATCGACAGGTACGGCTCGATCGCGCCGTAGCCGTCGAGGCCCGGGATCGGGATGAGGTTGAGCACCGCGGCGGTGATCTGCAGGAAGGCCAGCATCCCGAGCGCGGAGTAGAGGTTGATGCTCGACTGGTCGATCGTCTCCACCTGCGACCGGATGTAGGCCAGGAGAGCGATGGCCACCACGATGTTCGCGAACGGCCCGGCCAACGACACGATCGTCCGCTGCGCCTTCGTGAACCCGGCCTGGTTGACGTAGACCGCACCGCCGGGAAAACCGATGCCGCCCAACAGGATGAGCACGAGCGGGAACGCGATGGACAATCCAGGGTGGGCGTACTTGCGCGGATCGAGGGTGAGGTAACCACGGTTCTCGGCGCCTGCGTCGCCGAACGCGAACGCGGTCACCGCGTGCCCGAACTCGTGCAGGCACAACGAGATCACCCAACCGCCGACGACCAGCAGCAGTGCGCCGATGATCGATGTGGCGTTGCGGCCGGGGTCGGAACTCGCCAGCACGACACCACCGGCGACGGTCGCGGCGACCACGCCGAGGAACACCGGCCCGGGGCGGACCGCCCGCGCGATCTGGGTCGTCGTGCTCATGGGGACACCAGCTTCCAGTCCTCGTGGTGGCGATAGATGGTGGAGCGTTTCACCGGTAGGTCTGCGCGCACGCCGTCGCGTTCCACGACGATGTCGATGCCACCGGTCTGCACCGCGCGTCCGGCGATCCACTTCTGCCGGAACCGTTTCTGCAGCGCGCCCTCGACACCGGGCTCCGCCCTCGTGGGACGGATCAGCACGGTCGTGATCTCACCCAGGGCCAATCGCTCGCTGTCGACGATCGATTCGCCGGTGAACGGCGCACCGTTCTCGCCGAGGTGGCGGGCGCCACCGATGATCACGACCGCGGCGTCGTCACGGATCAGCGGGACGCCGACGGCGGTGCCGGTGAGCGCGAGGTCGACCGCGGCCGAGCCGTGGGGGAGGCCCCATGCCGCGGTACCCGGGGTCGCGGCGGGCGCGACATAGGCGATCTCGACGTCGAGCCGTTCGGCGATCATCAGCCGCGACACCACGCCACCACAGAACGCGTCGGAGAGCTCGGCGCCGCCCACCACGATGACCCGGTCGACGTCGAGCGGCGCCATGGCCTTGGCGACACCGGCGCGCAGGGTGTCGCGGTCGAGGCCGGCCCGGGTGACCGTGAGGTGTGCCAGCGCATCCGGCAGGTCGGCATCGTTCGCGCACATCACGCTGATGGTCATGAGGGTGTCGGTCGCCTTCTCGGACGTCGGAGCGAGCGCCTCGCGGGTGGTCGGCGTCAGCGGACGCGCGACGAACGAGGCGGTATCTGCCGTACAAAGCCAGTAGGGTTACCCCACGGTTCGGGTATGCCCGAACCGGAAGGAGCACGTGGAGATGCCTGCGATCGTACTGATCGGTGCACAGTGGGGCGATGAAGGTAAGGGCAAGGCCACTGACCTGCTCGGCGAGAAGCTGCAGTGGGTGGTCCGGTACCAGGGCGGCAACAATGCCGGCCACACCGTCGTCCTCCCCAACGGCGACAAGTTCGCCCTACACCTGATCCCGTCGGGCATCCTGACGCCCGGTGTGAAGAACGTGATCGGCAACGGTGTCGTGGTCGATCCGGGGGTCCTGCTCACCGAGCTCGGCGGCCTCGAGGACCGCGACGTCGACACCTCTGGCCTGATCCTCTCCGCCGACGCGCATCTGCTGATGCCGTATCACGTGGCCATCGACAAGGTCACCGAGCGATTCCTCGGCAACAACAAGATCGGCACCACCGGTCGCGGCATCGGTCCCTGCTATCAGGACAAGATCGCCCGCGTGGGTGTCCGTGTCGCCGACGTCCTCGACGAGAAGATCCTCACCCAGAAGGTCGAGGCGGCTCTCGAGATCAAGAACCAGATCCTCACCAAGATCTACAACCGGCGTGCACTCGATCCGCAGCAGGTGGTCGAGGAGGTGCTCGGCCAGGCCGAGGGCTTCACGCACCGGATCGCCGACGCCCGACTGCTGCTCAACCAGGCACTCGAACGCGGCGAGACCGTGCTGCTCGAGGGATCGCAGGGCACCCTGCTCGATGTCGACCACGGCACCTACCCGTACGTCACGTCGTCGAACCCGACGTCGGGTGGCGCCTCGGTCGGTTCCGGTATCGGGCCCACCCGCATCACCACGGTGTTGGGAATCCTCAAGGCCTACACCACCCGCGTCGGGTCTGGCCCGTTCCCGACCGAGCTGTTCGACCAGTGGGGCGAGTATCTCGCCAAGACCGGCGGCGAGGTGGGTGTCACCACCGGCCGTGCCCGTCGCTGCGGCTGGTTTGACGCCGTGATCGCCCGCTACGCAACGCGTGTCAATGGGATCACCGACTACTTCCTCACCAAGCTCGACGTGCTCTCCAGCCTCGACACCATCCCGATCTGCGTCGCCTACGACGTCGACGGCGAGCGTGTCGATGACATGCCCATGACGCAGACCGGTTTCCACCATGCGAAGCCGATCTACGAGGAGATGCCCGGCTGGTGGGAGGACATCTCCGGCTGCCGGACCTTCGAGGATCTGCCGAAGACCGCGCAGGACTACGTGTTGCGCCTCGAAGAGCTTGCCGGCGCCCACATCTCGTGCATCGGCGTGGGCCCGGGACGCGATCAGACCATCGTGCGCCGCGAGATCCTCTAGCTCCTGTCGAGTGCGTGGGCAACGGTTGCCTGACTGTGTGGAAACGGCCGTCGAGAAGGTGTTGGTTGGGCTGACTGTGACGAAAGTCGAGTCGAGTGTGCAGGCAGCGCAGCGCTCGCCGAATGCGAAACGACGCACACTCGGCGAAGAGTTTCGGCACAGTCGGCGGTAGGAGACGGCAACCGAAGAACCCCAAATATGCTCACAACGAACAACATTCGCGAAAATCAACCCAGCACCCCTTGAACACGCGTGCTAGAATAGACGTACAGTCACACCTGGGGAGGGGGCAGTACGTGAGCGATCTCGTGGCGAAATCCGCTGCCCTGCAGGCCCTCGTCGACGAGATCGCCAAGGAGACCGCAGACGCCCACGACGACGAGACCGTCGCGCAACTGGCGATCGACCACCACACCGTTGTCCGCCAATTCGAATCCATCGGCAACCAGCGGATCCTCGAGGTCTCCGACCGCGACGCTCACAAGGCTGTCGGATGCGTGACGGTCACCGAGTTCCTCCAGACGAAACTGCGGATCACCCACCCCAAGAAACGTTTGCAAGCGGTGCAGGCGTTGGAGCCCTTGCAAGCGATGACCGGTGAGAAACTGCCACCCGTCTGCCCGAACACCGCTCGCGAGTTGGCCGCCGGAACGATAGGCCCCGATCACGTGCACGCGGTGTTGGACGTGTTGAAGAAGATCCCCTCGGCCGTCGATGTGGAACAGCGAGCGCGGGCAGAGGATGTCCTGGCCGAATTCGCAATCACACTCACGCCCAAAGAGATCGGCGCCGCCGGCGTGCGAATCCTCGCCCATCTCGACCCCGACGGCGCCCTCACCGACGACCGTGATCGCGCACGCAACCGGAAACTGAACCTCGGTTGCCAGAACAGCCAGTTGATGTCGAAACTCACCGCCACGTTGGATCCGATCACTCGTGCTCTGTTCGATGTGGTGTTGGCGAAATGGGCGGCTCCCGGGATGAACAATCCCGACGACGATCAGTCGCTGAAGGGTGATCACGGCGATGCCGACCCGCAGTTGCTGAAGGATGCCGCTGATCGGGATTGCCGCAGCCAGAGTCAGCGGAATCATGACGCCTTCAAGGCTTTGCTGGATGCCGCGGTGAACGGTGGACTGCTCGGTGGAACCTATCGCGGGTTGCCGCCGCAGATCATCGTCTCCATCACCGACGGACAGTTGCGCGAGCATGCCGGCATCGCACGTACCGCCACCGGTGCCGACCTCCCGATGTCGGACGTCATCAAGCTCGCTGCTGAAGCGCAAACCCACCTCGCGGTGTTCAGCGACGTCTCGAACGAGCCCCTGTTCTTCGGCCGCGGCCGGCGGTTGGCATCTCAAGCGCAACGGTTGATGGCCTTCGCCCAGTACAAGGGCTGCAGCAAAGACAACTGCGGCGTCCCGTTCGCGCACACCGAGATGCATCACGCCGAAACCGATTGGGTCGACGGTGGGCTCACCGACTCCCCTCACCTGGCCCCGGCCTGCGGACGCCACAACCGGGCTGTAGGGCCGGAGTCTCACCAGTGGACGACGGAGAAGATCCTCGACGGCCCCGACAAGGGCCGCTATGGCTGGCGACCGAACACCGACCCACCCGATCAACTGCGCGCCAATCACCTTCACCGTATCGACGAGTTTCTGCACCGGGATTCAACGAGTGATGACCCGTGGGTCGACCCGCCCGACGTCGTCGAACCACCACCACTGGTCAGCGACATCGAACACCAGCTCGCCCACCTCGCGGCCGAGCGGCTCCCTCGTGCTCCGCGACTGGATGTCACCTGGCCGCGGGTGCCGCTGCATTTGGCTGCCTCGTAGGTGGTTGCGTTCTACCGCCGCTGACTGTGCGGAAAGTCGGCGTCGAGTGTGCGCTGCCCGAATGTCGGCTCACGTGAGCCGGTAAGCACACTCGACTCGACTTTCCGCACAGTCAGCACCGCTGCTCGACTGGACTTTCCGCACCGTCAGCACCGCCGCTCGGCTCGGCTTTCCGCGCCGTCAGCACCGCCGATCGACTCGGCTTTCCGCACGGTCAGCATCAGCGGCCACCAGGTTGTAACCCGGTGTTCGTGTCACCGGGGAAGGATTCGAGCGTGTCTGTCTCACGTCGTACGTTCCTGCGCTCTTCCGCCGCCGCGGGCCTGCTGATCCCCGCCGCCGGACTGCTCGCGCCCCAGGCGGCCGCGAGCCCGGCCCTGATCCGCGCCCGGCCGACGCTCACCCACGGCATCGCCTCGGGCGACCCGCGACCCGACGGCGCCCTGATCTGGGCGCGGTCGGACACCCCGGCGCGGATGATCGTCGAGACGTCGCTGTTCGAGAACTTCACCTTCGCGCGCCGCTTCGTGGGCCCGATGGTCACGCCCGCCACCGACGGCACCGGACGCGTCCGGGTCACCGGGCACCCCGCCGGCGCGACCATCCACTACCGCGTCACCCTCGAATCCGACCGCGGCACCCGGTCGCAGCCGCTCACCGGCACCTTCCGCACCGCGCCCGTCCTGCCCGGGGCGATCACGATCAACTGGTCCGGCGACGTCGTCGGTCAGGGCTGGGGTATCAACGAGGCCATCGGCGGCCTGCACGGCTTCTCCACCCTCGCCGACCGCAACGCCGACCTGTTCATCCACTCCGGCGACACCGTCTACGCCGACGGCCCCCTGAAGGAGACGGTCACCCTCGACGACGGACGCGTGTGGCGCAACGTGGTCACCGAGGCCAAATCCGATGTGGCACAGACCCTCGAGCAGTTCCGCGGCAACCACAGCTACAACATGTCCGACACCAACTACCGCCGGTTCGCCGCCACGACCACGCAGTTGGTGCAGTGGGACGACCACGAGACGTTCAACAACTGGTTCCCCGGCGAGATCGTCGCGAACCCGGCCTACACGCAGGAGCGCCGCGCCGACGTCCTCTCGCGTCGCGCACTGCAGGCGTTCCACGAGTGGCAGCCGGTCACCCCGGTCGACGCCGTCGACGGCCGCGTGTACCGCAAGGTGTCCTACGGTCCGTTGCTCGACATCTTCATCCTCGACATGCGCAGCTACAAGGACTCGAACTCCCACGCCCGCAACACCTCCGGCCACATCCTGGGAGCACGCCAGGCGCATTGGCTCACCGATGGACTGAACTCGTCGCGTGCGGTGTGGAAGATCGTCGCCAACGACCTGCCGCTCGGCATCGTCGTCCCCGACACGACCTACGGCGACAAGGACGGCATCGAGGCGGTCGCCCAGGGCGACAACGGCAAGCCGCTGGGCCGGGAAACCGAACTGGCGCAGATCCTCTCGCGCACCAAGAAGGTACGCAACGTGGTGTGGCTGACCGCCGACGTGCACTACACCGCGGCCAACCGCTACGACCCGTCGCGCGCGGCCTACACCGACTTCCATCCCTTCTGGGAGTTCGTCTCGGGACCGCTGCACGCGGGTGCGTTCCCGGCCGGGAAGCTCGACGGCACCTTCGGCGTCGACCAGGTGTTCGTCCATGCACCGACGACCGCGAACGTCTCGCCGATCACCACGGAGTTCCAGCATTTCGGTGAGGTCCGCATCGACGGGTTCGGCACCACCATGACCGTCGACCTGTGTGACACCAGTGGTCGCGTTCTGCACCGCACCGATATCCGCCGGGAGTAGCCCCTCGCCGGGGTAGATTGCTCCCAAGCCACCCCGGCGGATGCCTGCGGTGGACGTCGGAACAGGGAGCCATGGGACGCAACCGCCGGAACGCCGATTTCGGGTCGGTCATCCTGGGCTCGGTCGACGACAGCCCGCGCAAACAGCGCATCCGCATCCAGATCCTGCTGACCGGGTCGATCGTCATCTCCAACACGATCGGCGCGATCATGGCCGTGGTGCTGGCGAGCGTCGGCATCCCCGAACCGTCGGTGTTCGAGTCGAAGTTCTGGTGGGTCAACTTCATCGCGCTGCCGATCTACGTTCTCGCCGCGTTGGTCTTCGGCGTCATCATCGGCACCACCGCGATCGTGCGGCAGTTGCGCTGGGCGATCAAAGACCGCGAGCCCACCCGCAAGGAGGCCCGCCGCGCGCGCCGCACCCCGTGGAAGCTGACCGCTCTGCAGGCGTCGTTCTGGATCGGCGCGCTGATCATGTTCACCATCTGTTACGGGGTTCTCGACCCCGCGCTGATCCCGAAGATCTTCTTCGTCGTGGGTCTGTCCGGCACGGTGGTGTGCGCGATCTCGTATCTGCTCAGCGAGTTCTCGCTGCGGCCCATCGCCGCGCAGGTCATCAACGCCGACGTGAAGCTGCGTCGCAAGCGCAGCGCGCTGCGTACCCGCGCGCTGATCTCGTGGTCGGTCGGGTCGGGCATCCCCATCGTCGGCATCTTCCTCGTCACCGGGTTCTCGTTGTTCCGCTCCGAGACCGACAAGGTCGACATCTTCACCGGCGTCACCGTGCTGGTGGCGACGGCCCTGTTCACCGGGCTGCTGCTCACCATCCTCAACACCACGCACGTGGTCGCCCCGATCCGCAGTGTGCGCGCGGGCATGAAGAAGGTCAGCGACGGCAAGACCGACGTCGAGGTCGTCATCTTCGACGGCACCGAGCTCGGTGAGCTGCAGGCCGGGTTCAACTCGATGGTCACCGGACTGCGGGAACGGGAGCGTCTGCAGGACCTGTTCGGCCGTCACGTCGGACGCGACGTCGCCGAGGCGGCACTCACCAGCGACCCCGAACTCGGCGGTACCGAACGCACCGTCGCCGTGGTCTTCGTCGACGTCATCGGCTCCACCACGCTGGCCTCGGAACGCTCACCGTCGGAGGTCGTCTCGATTCTCAACCGCTTCTTCGCGGTGATCGTGCAGGAGGTCGAGGAGCGCAGCGGCCTGGTCAACAAGTTCGAGGGCGACGCCGTCCTCGCGGTCTTCGGAGCGCCCATCGACCTCGACGACTGCGCGGGCGCGGCGCTCGCGGCGAGCCGCGCGATCTCGCAGCGCCTGGCGCAGGAGGTCCCCGAGCTGAGTGCGGGTATCGGGGTCAGCTACGGCCCGGTGGTCGCCGGGAACGTCGGTGCCATCCAGCGATTCGAGTACACCGTCATCGGCGACGCCGTGAACGAGTCGGCCCGCCTGAGCGAACTCGCCAAGCGCGACCCGACCCGACCGCTCGCGTCCGAACGCGCGGTGCGCGCCGCCGACGCGGAGTCGGGGCACTGGGAGGAACAGGAATCGGTGAGCCTGCGGGGCCGTACCGCGGAGACGATCGTCTTCGCCGCGACACCCCCTGCCGCAGCGACGGACGACGGGGACATCGACTCCTCCACAGCCGCATCGGTCTGACTTTGTGATGCTGTCCGGCCGTGGTGCCGGAGCGCGTGAAGTGTCCTAGATTCGGGTTGATGATCAGCAAAGAAGATGCAGTCGGCGCCGACGCCCGGCTGTCGTGGGTCCTCGCCGCCGTGGCCGGGATGATCGGGGCGGCAGCGTTTCTCGACTCCGACGGATATTTCGTCACGTTCATGACCGGCAACACCGAGCGCATGGCGCTCCAGGGGTTCGAGACGACCCGCGCGCGCGGTGTGATCGGCCCCACTGCCCTGAACGCGGGCTTCATCATCGTCGCCTTCGTGGCCGGGGTGTTCGTCGCGATGTACTGCCGCCGCCGCTTCTGGACCAACCACCCGCACGGCACCACGGTGCTCACCACCATCGGTCTGTTCGTCGCGGGGATGGCCGATCTGGTGCTCAGCGGGTTCAAGGAGAACAACGTCACCTACTGGCCGATCATCATCGTCGCGTTCTCCGTCGGCGCACTCAACGCGGCGTTCGTGAAGAACGGCGAGGTGTCGATACCGCTGAGCTATGTCACCGGGACACTGGTGAAGCTCGGCCAGGGGATGGAACGGCACTTCCGCGGCGGCGGCACCGTCTACGACTGGCTGGGCTACGCGCTGCTCTACGCCGGGTTCATCGCGGGCGCGGTGTTCGGCGGCATCGTCGGGACCATCATCGACAGCGGCTACCTGCTCTTCGGGGCGGCCGCGCTGTGTGGAGCGGCGACGCTCGTGACGTTCTTCCACACCGACCGCAAGACGCTGCTCGGCTGAGTCACTCGCCTGATCGCGACCGGCGGTCGGAGAGCCCCTCGGCCAGGTCGAGCTGACTGAGCACGCGGCGCATCACCTCGTCGTCGATGCGTCCGGCGTCGCGTTCGGCGATGAACACCTCGCGCTGGATCTGCAGCAGTTCGGTGCGGATGCGGTTCACCGCGACCGTCGGACTCTCGCCCAACTCGTCCTCGCCGCGGCCGAGTTCCTCCCAGGCCAGGTTCTTGCGTGACCGCAACCAGCGGCGCAGGATCTCGACCTGCTCGTGCATCGCGTCGTTCTCGGGGATCTCCTCGGCCAACTCGTTCAACCGGGCCCCGGCGGCACGGCCGGCGCGATCCTGGGCGGCGGCCAGCGCGAGGAGGTCCGACCGTCGCTCGTTGCCCTGCACACCCAGCCGTCGGATCAGCCAGGGCAGGGTGGTGCCCTGGAGCAGCAGCGTGCCGACCGTCACCACGAAGGTGAGGAAGATGATCTCGTCGCGTGCGGGGAACGCCGAGCCGTCGTCGGTGGTCAGCGGGATCGCGAACGCCGCGGCCAGACTCACCACCCCACGCATCCCCGACCACGCGACGACGAACACCGCGCCCGGCGGCGGGGCACTCTCCCGTTCGCGCAGTGTCGCGGAGAACATCCGCGGCAGGTAGGTGGCCGGGAACATCCAGATCATGCGGACCACGATCACCGTGGCCAGAACGGCGACGGCCGCCCAGATGATGGCGCCGACGGAGTGCCCGCGCAGACCGCGGATGACCTCGGGGAGCTGCAGCCCGATGAGCAGGAACACGAACGACTCGAGCATCACGTCGATCGACCGCCACACCGCGCTGTCCTGCAGGCGGGTGGCGTACCCCTCGCGGGCCGAGCGCTGGCCGAGGTACAGCCCGACGACCACGACCGCGATCACCCCCGAGGCGTGCACCTCCTCGGCCACGAAGTAGGTGGCGAACGGGATGACGATGCCGAGCGCGGTCTCCATCGGCGGGTCGGTGAGCCACTGACGGATCTTCGACACCACCACGCCGAGGACGAGGCCCACCACGACACCGCCGATGGCGGCCTCGGCGAACAGGGCGATGCCGCCCCACACGCTCGTCGTGGCCCCGACCGCCGCACCGAGCGCGAGCCGGTACGCGGTCAGTGCGGTCGCGTCGTTGAGCAGGCTCTCGCCGCCGAGCAACGTGGTGACCTTGCGGGGCAGCCCGAGTCGACGGCCGATCGCCGTGGCCGAGACGGCGTCGGGTGGCGCGACGACCGCACCGAGGACGAGCGCGGCGGCCAACGGCAGCTGGGGCAGCGACCAGTACGCGACGAATCCGACCACTACGGTGGTCACGAGCGGCAGCGCCACCGCCAGCAGGCCGATGGCACGCACGTTGCGGCGCAACGCCACATACGAGCTGTCCTGGGCCGCCGAATAGAGCAGCGGCGGCAGGATGATGAACAGCACGACGTCGGGATCGAGGCCCACGATCGGCAGCCCGGGGATCCAGCTGATGCCCAGGCCGACGAGCACCAGGATGAGTGGTGAGGCGAGCTGATAGCGGCGGGCCAGTGCCGCGACAGCCAGCGCGGCGACGACCACCACGAGGATCGAGGCGTCCATGAGGGCTGACAGTATCCGTTCGCCGAGATCTTCTCGCCCGGACCTCGTTCGGTGACCAGGTGGCCGAATGCCCTTCGGATACGGGACACTGTGCAGGTGCGATCTATACGACGATCGGTGATGCACCGACTGATCGGCCCGTCAGATGTGGCCTCCGGCACGCCCGAACCCGAGGCGTGCGCGGACCTGCTCGCGACCTCGGCCGATCCCACCGGCGACCCCGTGCGTGGCCGCCCCGATCAATGCGAGGGCTGTGAGGCCGAGGGCGTCGAGCACTGGGCGCATCTGCGTCGCTGCCTGACCTGCGGCTACATCGGGTGCTGCGATTCGAGCCCCCGCAAGCACGCGACCGCCCACCACGCGAGCTCACAGCATCCCGTGATGCGCTCCGCCGAGCCGGGCGAGACCTGGCGCTGGTGCTACGTGCACGCCGAGCTCGGCTAGAGCCGGCCCGAGAAACGAGAAACCCATGACCTCCCCCGGCCCGCGACCCACCCCGCGCCCCGGCGCGCCCGTCCCCGGTGCGCCCCCTCGTCCGCCGGTGTCGCGTCCGCCCACCGGCCGTGGCCCGGTTCCGCAGCGGCCCGGCACCCCGCCCGCGCCGATCCCGCCTGCCGCGATCGGGCCCGTGCCCGCCGGCTCGCCGCGGATCGGCACGCCGCTCTCGCCCTCGGCGACGCGGGTGATGCTGCTCGGTGCCGGCGAGCTCGGCAAAGAGGTCGTGATCGCGTTCCAGCGCCTCGGCGTCGAGGTGATCGCCGTCGACCGCTATCACAATGCGCCCGGTCATCAGGTCGCCCACCACGGCTTCGTGATGGACATGACCGACCACGACGCGCTGCTCGGGCTCATCATCGACCAGCGCCCCGACTACGTGGTGCCCGAGATCGAGGCCATCGCGACCAGTGCACTCGAGGAGGCCGAGCGTCGCGGGATCACCGAGGTGATCCCGACCGCCCGCGCCACCTCACTGACCATGAACCGCGAGGGCATCCGTCGCCTCGCCGACTCCGAGCTGGGCCTGCCGACGTCGGCGTACGCCTTCGCCGATTCGCTCGAGCAGCTGACCGTCGCCGCCGATCGCGTCGGGTACCCGTGTCTGGTGAAGCCGACGATGTCGTCGTCGGGCAAGGGCCAGTCGATGCTGCGGGGTCCCGAGGATCTGGCCGCGGCGTGGGAGACGGCGGCGTCGGGTGCGCGCGTGGCCGGGGGCCGCGTGATCGTCGAGGGATTCGTCGATTTCGACTACGAGATAACGCTGCTCACCGTGCGCGCGGTCGACCCCGCGACCGGCACCCTCACCACCCACTTCTGCGCGCCGATCGGTCATCGCCAGGAACGCGGCGACTACGTCGAGAGCTGGCAGCCGCAGCCGATGAGCCCGGTGGCGCACGGCGCGGCGATGTCGATCGCGGCGCGCATCGTCACCGCGTTGGGCGACGGAAAGCTCGGCGGCCGAGGCATCTTCGGTGTCGAGATGTTCGTCAAGGGCGATGACGTCTACTTCTCCGAGGTGAGCCCCCGCCCGCACGACACCGGCCTGGTCACCTTGGCGACCCAGCGTCTCTCGGAGTTCGAGATGCACGCCCGCGCCATCCTCGGACTGCCCGTCGACGTCACCCTCGCGAGCCCGGGTGCGTCGGCGGTGATCTACGGCGGACGCGACGAGGCGGCCATCGGATTCGAGAACGTCGCTGCGGCACTGACGATCCCCGAGACCGACATCCGCCTGTTCGGCAAACCCGAGAGTTACACCCGCCGGCGGATGGGGGTCGTGGTGGCCACGGCCGACGACATCGCCGGCGCGCGTCGCCGCGCCAACGACGCTGCGGCACTGGTGCGTCCGGTCAGCACCGCGGCCACCCCATTCGTCTCGGTCCCACCGCCCCCCGCGCCGTCCGTCCTCGACGGTCCGCCCGTCGGGCCGACCACCGATCGGATACCGGCGACTCCGGCGCCGGATGTCCCAGGTGTGTCGTCGGTGGGCGTCGACACCGAGCGCAGCCCGCTCGCGCGGCCCGATGCCGACGAGAACGACACGCAGGCAACGGGATCCGATGACGGGCAGCAGGATCGCCCCGACGCGGACTCGCCGACGACCGCCCTGTTCGACACCGCCGCCGAGGCGCGCGAACCGGCACCGTCGGGCCGCAACACACCGGCGGAGAAGTAGATGCCGGTCGCCGGTGAACTGATCGTCGCGCTCGTGATCGCCATCGGCCTCGTGGGCACGGTGATCCCGATGCTGCCCGGGCCCTCGCTCGTGGGACTGGCGATCGTGGTGTGGGCAGCCTTCGACGGCGGATGGGCCTGGGCTGTCGCCGGTGTCGCGGTCGTGCTGATCGTGGCCGCCGCGGTGCTCAAGTACCTCGTCGCAGGCTCGTCGATGAAGAAGTCGGGGATCTCCAACCGCACCATCATGATCGGCGGTCTCGTCGGCATCGTCGGGTTCTTCGTCATCCCGGTGATCGGCCTGCCCATCGGCTTCCTCGCCGGCGCGTTCGCCGCCGAGTGGGCCCCGGCCCGCAGCGTCACCGCCGGACGTCGTGGTGCGATCGCCGCGGCCCGTGCCGCCGTCGTCGCGATCGGGATCGAGCTCACCGCATCGCTGTTCGCGGCCGGCACCTGGCTCACCGGAGCCATCGCCCTGTAATCCCACCCGCCAGATGGGCCCTCGTTTCCCACGGCGAGGAATGACGACCCGACTGCGGGGTCAGGCGGCGTGCGGTCGACCCAGGGGCACGATGAGCGGACCGCCCGACACCGGGTCGGTGAGCACCATCGACCGCAGTCCGAACGCGGCCTCGAGCAGCTCGGGGGTCACCACGTCGGTGGGCGATCCCTCGGTGAGGACGTTGCCGTCGCGCATCACGATCAACCGGTCGCTGTAGCGGGCGGCGAGATTGAGATCGTGCAGCACCATCACGATCGTCTTGCCGTGCTCGGCGCACAGCGTGTGCACGAGGTCGAGCACGTCGACGGCGTGTGCCAGATCGAGGAACGTCGTCGGTTCGTCGAGCAGCAGGAGGTCGGTCTCCTGGGCGAGGGTGAGCGCGATCCACACCCGCTGGCGCTGCCCACCCGACAGCGCCGAGACCGGCCGGTCGGCGAGGGTGTCGGTGCCGGTCATCGCCATCGCCGTCGCGACGGCCTCCTCGTCGCCGGCCGACCACTGCCGATACCAGCTCTGATGCGGATGACGCCCGCGCGCAACGAGATCGACCACCGTCAGGCCCTCGGGCGCGATGGGGTTCTGCGGGAGCAGACCGAGTGTGCGGGCGACGTCGCGCGGTTTCTGGCCGGCGATGTCGGTGCCGTCGAGCAGCACCGTCCCCGACCGTGGACGCAGCAATCGGGCGAGCGATCGCAGCAGGGTCGATTTGCCGCAACCGTTCGGCCCGACGACGGTGGTGACCTGCCCGTCGGGGATGGCGACGTCGAGACCGGAGATGACGGGGTCGGCGTCGTATCCGACGGTGAGGCCGGTCGCGGACAGGCGTGGCGAGGTGAGCCGCGCGTCGGTGGTGGCAGCGGGTGTCATGCGGACGCCTTTCGCGAGACGGCGATCATCAGATAGATCAGGAACGGGCCGCCGATGCCCGCGGTCACGACACCCACCGACAGGCCGGGCGGCAACAGGCTGCGGCACAGCAGGTCCGAGCCGACCACAAGGACACCGCCGACGATGCCGGAGATGATCGGTGGCGGTGCCGGCGTGGCACAGAGTCGCAGCGCGATCTGCGGTGCGAGGAGCGCGACGAAGGCGATGGGTCCGGCGGCGGAGACGGTGATGGCCGCGACCACGACGGCCACGATCAGCGCGACGGCGGTGACACCCGAGGTGCGCACCCCCAGGCCGCGGGCGAGATCCTCGCCGAGCCCGAGCACCCCGCTGCCGCGTCGGACGGCCGTCACCGCGATCACCGCGGCGACGAGCGTGACGCTCAGCGTGGTGACCGAGGCCCACGTGGCGTCGGAGACCGATCCGATGAGCCACCGCTGGGCGCGACCGACATCGTTGATGCGCGCGCGGGTGAGCCCGAAGGCGACGAGCGCCTGGAACACCCACGTGAGGGCGACACCGACGAGGACGAGCCGGAACGCGTCGATGCCGCCGCGCCAGGCGAGCAGGTACATGAGCAGCGCGCCGATGCCCGCACCGACGAGCGCGGATATCGGGGTGCCGACGTCGGCGAACCACGACCCCCAACCCGATCCGAACGCGATGCCGAACACCGCTGCGGCACTGGCGCCGGCGGTGATGCCCAGGACGTCGGGCGTGGCCAGCGGGTTGCGGGCGATGGTCTGGGTGAGCGCGCCCGACAGCCCGAGTCCGACGCCGACGAGCAACGCCACCAGCGCCCGCGGCAGACCGACGTCGAAGACGATGACGTTCTCGACGCGGGTGCCGCCGCCGAGCAGGATCCGGCCGACGTCGATGGCCGAGAGCGGGTAGTCGCCGACACCGATGCCCGCGGCGAACAGCACCAGCGCCAGCGCGGTGACCACGACACCGACGAAGACCGTCCGCGGCGCCACCAGGAACGAGAACGACCCGAGGCGCACCACACCGCGTCGACGGACGGTCGCCGTCGTCGTGACGGGGTGTCTGAGGGTCTCGGTCATACGGCCACCAGACGTCGTGAGCGGACGAGCTTGATGAGCATCGGTGCGCCGACGACGGCGAGGACGATGCCCACCTGGATCTCGGCCGGTCGCGCGATGACCCGTCCGATCACGTCGGAGGCGACGAGCAGGATCGCCCCCAGCACAGCCGAATACGGCACGATCCACCGGTAGTCGGGGCCCACCACGGCGCGTGCGAGGTGCGGCACCACGAGGCCGAGGAAGACGATCGGTCCGCAGGCGGCGGTCGCTGCGCCGGCGAGCAGGGTGATGGCCGCGATGCCGACGATGCGCACGGTCACGATCCGCGACCCCAGCGACCGCGACATGTCGTCGCCGAGGCTCAGCACGTTGAGGAAGAATCCGCTGCCGAGCGCGAGCAGGAGGCCGGCGGCGATGAACGGTGTCGCGGCCCAGATGACGTCGGTGCCGCGCCCCACCACCGATCCGACGTTCCAGAAGCGCCAGGCGTCGAGCGAGGCGGTGTCGGTGAGGACGATCGCCGAGGTGATGGCCAGCAGCATCGCCGACAGTCCGGTGCCCGCGAGCACCAGGGTCAGCGGAGAGGCGCCGCGGGTGAGTGCCGAGGTCCCGAACACCAGACCCGCGGCGATCATCGCCCCGAGCAGTCCGAAGCCCATGTACTCGATGGGGGCGGTGATCCCCAGCAGGTAGACGCCGGCGACGACGGCGCAGGCCGCACCCGCGTTGACGCCGAGGAGACCGGGGTCGGCGAGGGGGTTGCGCGTGTGGGCCTGGGCCAGCGCGCCGGCCGCCCCGATGGCCAGCCCCACGAGGATGCCCAGGACGGTGCGCGGGATGCGGAGGTCGCGCACGATGCCCACGACGTCGGCGGGGGCCGACGACGGGGAGAACAGGGCGTCGACGACCATGCCCGGGGAGAGTGCCCGCGAGCCGATCGCGATCGACGCGACGGCCAGAACCGCGAGCAGTCCCACGAAGGCCAGCAGCACGGTCAGGTCACGACCGCGCCTCGCGCGTGGGGACACCACCGCCGCCGGACCCTCCTCGACCACATCGATCATCAGTATGGCAAGGATAGCCTAAGTCGATTCGGCGTTCCGCTCGGCGGTCGCCAGGAGGGTTCGATAACCAAAGCGCAACATTTGGTAACCGAAACGGACGATGTGGCGATGAACACAGCAGCCTGGCAGTGAACTGTCAGCAGCGACCGGTCGAGGAGACGAGCCGGCCGTCCACATCGCCTGCTCTCGACCACGAGCGGGCCAGGCCGAGAGAGTGGGATTCGATGAAGAACGCACGCAAGACGACACAACGCGCGGCGGCCACGGTTCTGGCGGCTGCCGCCATCGGTACCGCGGGCATGATCGCGGCCGGACCCGCGAACGCCGTCGCGCCGCCGGAGCTGCGCATCACCGGTGCCGTGTACTGCGACCGCACCGAGTTCGTCCCGACACTGGTCCGTTCGATGACCGCCCGCAACGTCGGTGGCGTGACCATGCGCAACACGACGCTGCAGGAGATCAACGGGCAGCGTCGCTTCTCCCCGGCCCTCAAGCCCGGCGAGACCCTGAACATCACCACCAAGCAGCGCGGGTGCTTCCCGTCGTCGATCGCCGGATACACGATCTCCGACATCCGCGAGAACGTGTTCGACAACTTCGGCTACTGGACGAACTGAGTCCCGACCGCGACCGACGTGACGGCGGTGATCCCCTTGGGGGTCACCGCCGTTCTCGTCCGCCAGGTGGGCACGTAAAGACCGCAGTTGGGCACGTAACGCCCGCAGTTGGGCAGGTAACGCCCGCAGTTGGGCAGTCGCGGTGAGGATTCAGGCGAGATAGCGTCCGACGACGTCGGCGCGCGCTCGCATCGCCGCGGCATCGTCGGGTCGGCCGAGGGCGTCGAACTGCGCCGCCGCCGAGAGGCTCTCGTCCCTTTCCGCGCGCAGCACCGATCGCAGCTCGTCGTCGTCGAGCTCGAGGCGGTCGACCTCGGTCGAACCCACACCGACACCGCCTGGCCCGGCGGGACCCGACGACGCCGTCCCGTCGAGAGAGGGGGCCTGCGCGTTGTCGATGGCGGCAATCGCCGATCGCAGTGCGGCGACGGCTGTCCGATCACCGGCCGCGAGTGCGGTACGCAGGTCAGCTCGAAGTGTGGAGCGCATGATGCGAGACGCTAGCGGCTCGATGTCGCCCGGCGACAGTGATTTTCGGCCGACTACTCGGCGGCCGATGCCCAACTGCGGTCGTTACGTGCCCAACCGCGGTCGTTACGTGCCCAACTGCGGGCGTTACGTGCCCAACTGGCGGGGTCAGACCTTGTCGGGTTCGGCGGCGGCGAGCATGTCTTCGCGTTCGACGACTTTGATGCGTTCGCGGCCTTCGGCTTCGCCGAGTTTGCGTTCGTGTTCATCGAGGCGGTACCAGCCGTCCCACGTCGTGAACGGCACGTTGCGGGATTCGAGGAGCTCGACCACCGACGCCTCGGACGGGCTCGCCGGGGTGTTGAGCGCCCCGGCCTTCATGTCGTCGAGGATGCATTCGACGGTCTCGTTCGCATCACCCTTGGTGTGCCCGATCAACCCGATGGGTCCACGTTTGACCCACCCCGTGGTGTACAGCCCGGTCAAATGTCGGCCTTCGTCGAAGATGCGGCCCGACTCGTTGGGGATGACCCCGGCCTGGTCATCGAACGGGATCGCCGGCAGGTTGTCCGACAGATAGCCGACAGCGCGGTAGACCGCGCCGATCTCCCAGTCGGTGGTGCGCCCGGTCGGCTTCACATTCCCGGTGCCATCCAACTGGGTGCGTTCGGTGCGCAACCCGACGACCTTGCCGTCCTCACCGAGGATCTCGACGGGGCTCTCGAAGAAGTGGAGGAACAGTTTGTGGGGGCGGTCACCGGGTTCACGGATGGCGTAGTTCTCGATGATCGTGGCGACCTGGTCGGTGATCTTCGACCCGCGCCGCGCGACGGCGGAGCCCTCGTCGTAGTCGATGTCCTCGGGGTCGACGATGACCTCGATGTTGGGGGAATGGTCGAGTTCTTTGAGCTCGAGCGGGGTGAACTTGGCCTGGGCGGGTCCGCGACGCCCGAACACATGCACCTCGACGGCCTTGTTGGCCTTAAGTCCGTCGTAGACGTTCGGCGGGATCTCCGTGGGCAGCAGCTCGTCACCGGTTTTCGCGAGGACTCGTGCGACGTCGAGTGCGACGTTGCCGACGCCGATGACGGCGACCTTTTCCGCGTTTAGGGGCCAGGTGCGGGAGAAGTCGGGGTGCCCGTCGTACCAGGCGACGAACTGCGCGGCACCGTAGGAGCCGTCGAGGTCGATACCGGGGATCTGCATTCCGCGGTCGTCGGTGGCGCCGGTGGAGAAGATCACCGCGTCATAGAAGCTGCGTAGGTCGTCGAGGGTGATGTCGGTGCCGTAGTCGACATTCCCGAGCAGTCGGACCTGCGGCTTGTCGAGGACCTTGTGCAGGGCGGTGATGATGCCCTTGATCCGCGGATGGTCCGGAGCCACCCCGTAGCGGATCAGGCCGAACGGCGCCGGCATCCGCTCGAACAGATCGATCGACACACCCCGCTCGGAAGCGGTGTCGGATTTCATCAACGCATCGGCCGCGTAGATCCCGGCGGGTCCGGCGCCGACGATGGCGACTCGCAACGGACGTGTGTCTGCGCTCATGATTCGGGCTTACCTTCTGTTCGTTCTGCTGGGGCCGCATTCTTCCGGGGCCGACAATCGCCCTCCACGGTAGGCGTCGGGCGGCGTGCGGTGCCAATCACCTGCGGTCGAGGGGTTCAGCTCGCGAGCTGCGGCACCAGCTTCTGCAGCACCCACGGGATGGTCAGCACGGTCGGCACCGACATCGCGCTGCCGGTCACCTGGTCGAGGAAGACCACGTCACCACGCTTGACGACGTCGAGGTTCATGAACGCGGGGTTGGCACGCAGGGCGTCGGTCGAGCCCTGCCAGTCGACGACGACGAGCTTGTCGAGCCCGCCCAGTAGGCCGAGGTTCTCGTCGGAGATCGAGCCGTAGAACCCGTTGGTGATGCTCGGCTGCAGCGACGCGGGGAACTCGAGGCCCAGGTTGGTGAGCATCTGGCCGCGACCGTCGCCGGGGCTGTAGATGCTCAGGCCCCCGCCGGCCGAACCGATCACGACCGCACCGGTACGACCGGCGAGCTGCGGGTTCGCGGCCTTGGCGTCGGCGAAACCCCTCTGGGTGTCGCTGATGAGCTTCGCGGTCTCGGCGGGCTTGCCCACGGCCCGGCCGATCTCGGTGGTCGACGCCGTCCACGGCACCGTCCAGTCCTGGTACTGCGCGGGCCGTACGACGGTCGGCGCGACCTTCGCGAGGTTGTCGTACTGCGACTGCGTCACCGCGTTGTTCACGGCGAGGATCAGGTCGGGGTCGGTGGCCAGGGCCTTCGGGATGGCCGAGGAGAGGTCCTGGGACCCCTGTCCGAGCACCACCGGCTCCTTGCCCTCCAGCATCTTCTCGTTCCAGGGCGCGATCACGGTCTTCTCCGTGGGGTCGGAGAACGGGACCATCGTGGTCGGGGTGATGCCCAGCGCCAGCAGCGTGTCGCCGTCGCCGGGGCCCAGCGTTGCGATGCGGGCAGCCGTGGCGTCGATGGTGGTGTCGCCGTAGCGGTGGTCGATCGTCACCGGCAGTGCGTTCGGCTCGGCCGAGATCGAGCTGCTCGGGGCCGCGGAGTCGTCCGGAGCCGAGCACGCCCCGATGGCGACCGCGAGACCGACAGCGGTGGCAGTGGCGACGAGCGGGGTGAGTACGCGGCGGCGGTGCATCGAATCTCCTAAGGATAGCCTCACCTCCACAGTGACAGGTGCGAGCCGATCCGGGCAAATCCGCCGTGCCCGCCGCGTCGATAGGATCGCTGCCATGGCCTCGACCGACACTCCCTCGCCGTCCCTCGATCCCGGCGCGTCCGACGACCCCGGGTGGAAGGCGGCGTGGCCGTTCCTGGTGGCCGTCGTGATCGTGGTCCTCGCAGTGGGGACCATCGCGCTGTTCCACGTGATCAAGCCCGGTTCTGAGCGTCTCACCGAGAGCGCCAAGGTCACCAGGGCGATCAACGTCTACTACACGGCGAAGAACGCGGTGAACTACGACCAGTTCCGCACCTTGAGCTGCCCCGCCGACCTGCTGCAACCCTCGTTCCCGACCGACGAGGCCTTCGAGAAGAGCGGCCAGGCCTCCCGCGCCGAGCACGGGAACATCACCATCACCGACATCACCGAGACCGCGGTCACCGGGTCGTCGGCGACGGCCAACATGCACTGGCGCTACACCAAGAACCCGAAGGACGAGGTGCTGCCGATCACGCTGGTGAAGGCGAGCGAGGACTGGAAGGTCTGCGGCGCGAAGGGACCGTGACCCGATCGACCCGGCAGAGGTCGGTGCCCGGATGCGCGACGGGTGCGGTGTGTGCAACGCTTCTCCGGTGAGCTATGCAGGTGATCTGACCCCCCAGCAGGCCTGGGACATCCTTCGTTCCGACGCCGACGCGGTGCTCGTCGACGTGCGAACCCGCGCCGAGTGGTCTTACGTGGGCATTCCCGAGCTGTCCGAGATCGGCAAGCAGGTCGTGCTGATCGAGTGGGTCGGCTTCCCCGACGGGCAGCGCAACCCGTACTTCGTCTCCCAGCTCCGCGATGCGGGCGTGACCGACGACCAGCAGGTCCTGTTCCTCTGCCGGTCGGGCCAGCGCTCGGTGGGTGCCGCCGAGGCCGCGACCGCTGACGGTGTCGCCCAGGCGTACAACATCTCCGAGGGCTTCGAGGGCGGTCTGGGCCCCGACGGCCAACGCGGCGTCGTGGGCTGGAAAGCCCAGGGCCTGCCCTGGCGCCAGTCGTGACGGGGCGTCGGTCGTGACAGGCGCGCAACGGTGATCGGCGGGGGATCGCCACTGCCCGAAGGCGTCTCACCAGAGACCATCGGGGTGCGCGGCGGGCTGATGCGCTCGCAGTTCGACGAGACCTCCGAGGCGATGTTCCTCAACTCCGGCTACGTGTACTCCTCGGCCGCTGCCGCCGAACGCGCGTTCACCGGTGAGGACGAACGCTTCGTCTACTCCCGCTACGGCAACCCCACGGTCGCCATGTTCCAGGAACGACTGCGCCTGCTCGAGGGGTCGGAGGCGTGCTTCGCGACCGCCAGCGGTATGGCCGCGGTGTTCGTCTCCCTGGGCGCACTGCTCAAGGCCGGCGACCGACTCGTGGCCGGGCGCAGCCTCTTCGGATCGTGCTTCGTGGTGTGCAACGAGATCCTGCCCCGCTGGGGTGTCGAGACCGTCTTCGTCGACGGCGAGGACCTCGACCAGTGGGAAGAGGCGTTGTCGGTGCCGACCACCGCGGTGTTCTTCGAGACACCGTCGAACCCGATGCAGTCCCTCGTCGACGTGGCGCGCGTGTCGGAGATGGCGCACGCCGCCGGCGCGCAGGTGGTGTTGGACAACGTGTTCGCCACGCCGCTGCTGCAGCGTGGTCACGATCTCGGCGCCGACGTCGTCGTGTACTCCGGCACCAAACACATCGACGGCCAGGGCCGGGTGATGGGTGGCGCGGTGTTGGGTTCCACGGAGTACATCGACGGGCCGGTGCAGACCCTCATGCGGCATACCGGACCCGCTATGAGCCCCTTCAACGCGTGGACCCTGCTCAAGGGCATGGAGACCCTGCGTCTGCGAGTCGACGCGTCGGTCGCCTCGGCGTTGCGCATCGCGCAGTTCCTCGAGGACGACCCGCGCGTCAAGTGGGTCAAATACCCGTTCCTGCAATCACATCCGCAGCACGAGCTGGCGACGTCGCAGATGACCGGCGGTGGCACCGTGGTCACCTTCGAGCTCAGCGACCCGACCGGGATCGGCGGCAAGGCGCGCGCCTTCGAGGTCCTCGACGGTCTGCAGATCATCGACATCTCGAACAACCTGGGTGACGCGAAGTCGCTCATCACCCACCCGGCGACCACCACCCACCGGGCGATGGGCCCCGAGGGCAGGGCGGCGATCGGCCTGTCCGACGGGGTCGTTCGCCTGTCGGTGGGCCTCGAGGGCGTCGACGACCTGCTCGCCGACCTCGACCGGGCGCTGTAACCCGCCGCCGCGGGACGCACCTCATGCAGGCGGTCATCGACTGGATCGTCGAGATCATCACCACGACACCGCCCTGGGTCGTGTACCTGCTGGTGTGGGCGCTGGTGTACCTCGAGTCCGCCGCACTGGTGGGTCTCGTGCTCCCCGGTGAGACCGCGCTGCTCACCGGAGGGGTGGCCGCCGCGGTCGGCGACACCAGCATCGGTGTACTGATCGCGGGCGCATGTGTGGCCGCGATCAGCGGCGACGCAACGGGTTTCACGCTCGGCCGGCACTTCGGGCCGCGGATGCTCGAGTCGAGACTGGGGCGGCGCATCGGCGCTGAGCGGTGGGACAAGGTCGCCCACGCGGTGCAGCACAGGGGCATCCCTGCGGTGATCGCCGCCCGCTGGGTGGGATACGTCCGCACGCTGACGCCGTTCGTCGCCGGGATGAGCCGCATGGCCGTGAAGTTGTACCTGACCGCGAACGTCATCGGTGGACTGATCTGGGTCATCGCGGTCGGGATGATCGGGTATCTGGTGGGAGCCGCCGTCGGTGCGCGACTGCTGCTCTACGGCGGACTCATCGTCGGTGCAGCGGTGCTGGTCTACGTCGGTATCGCCTGGTGGCGCAACCGGAATGCCCTATCCTCTGGCGATGCCCAGTAGCATCGACGCCGCCCGCGAGCTGGTGGACTCCCGATTGGTTCCCGCGGCCGGCGAGGTCGACGCATCGGGCACGATCCCGGCCGGCCACTTCGAGGCACTCGCCCGCGCCGGGCTCTTCGGTGTCGCGCTGGGCGACGACCGTGCGCACCTCGCGGAGGTCGCCGAGACCGTCATCTCCGGCTGCCTGGCCACCGGGTTCGTGTGGGCGCAGCACCACGGTGTCGCGCTCGCGGTGGCGGGCAGCGCACGCACCGATCTCCTCCCCGCGTTGAGGTCTGGGGACATGATCGCCGGCGTCAGCTACGCGGGCATGGCCTCACACGGACAGACGTTGCGCGCCCGCCGAGCCGATGCCGGGTACGTGCTGTCGGGGTCGTCGGCCCTCGTCACCGGATGGGGCATCATCGACATGATCGGCGTCTGGGCGTACGAGGAGTCGACCGGACAGGTGCACCTGTTCGCCATCGAGCGTCCCGAGACGTCGGCGGGTCTCGCCGCGACGCCACTCGATCTCGCCGCAGCCCAGGCCAGCAACACCGTCAGCCTCGCCTGGGACGAGGTCGCGGTCGGCGCCGACGATCTCGTCACCTCCATGCCCGCCGACCGGCGCCCCCGCGGTGCCAACATCACCATCCGGCTCAATGCCGCGCTGGCGCTGGGCATCTGCCGGTCGGCGCTTCGTGAGTTCGATGCGGTGGCCGCGCGCCGCGGTGAGTTCGCCGACACCGCCGCCGCCGGCCACCGTGAGTTGTCGCGGATCCGTCGCGATCTCGACTCGTCGATGGACGACGGCGACGCGCTGTACCGACATCGCGCCGCCGCCAATGAACTCGCCATGCGACTGGCGACGTCGGTCGCCGCCGCCACGGGCAGTCGCTCGGTGCTGACGGGATCCACGCCCGCTCGGCTCGTCCGAGAGGCGTTGTTCTGCGCGGTCTGCGCCAGTCGGCCCGCCATTCGTGACGAGATGCTGATCCGCCTGCTCCCGCAGCCCCGGTGATCTGGGGCGATCAGTCGTCGACCGTGAGCAGATCCATCGCGCCCAGAGCGCGCAGGATGGTGCCGAACTTGGCGGTGGTCTCGGCGAGTTCGGCCTCGGGATCGGATTGCGCCACCACGCCACCCCCTGACCACGCGCGGATCGTCCGACGGTCGGCGGCGATCTCGGCGCAGCGGATGCTCACCATCCACTCGCCATCGCCGGCGGTGTCGCACCAGCCGACGGCCCCGGCGTAGAAGTCGCGGGGCTCCTCGGTGACGAGGATCAGATCGCGAGCCGCCGCGGTCGGCGTGCCACAGATGGCCGGGGTCGGGTGCAGACGCAGCGCGAGATCCAACGACGTCATCGTGGGGTCGCGCAGCACGCCCTCGATCGGTGTGGCGAGGTGCCACATCTCGCCCGTGCTCAGCAGGATCGGTTCGTCGGGGACGCACAACGTCGTGCACAGCGGTCCCAACACCGACGTCAGGTAGTCGACGACGATCCGGTGCTCGTGCCGGTCCTTCGCCGAGTCGAGCAGTGCGGCCGCCCGGGCGGCGTCGATCGCCGGGTCGCTCGACCGTGGCGCCGAACCTGCATAGGGACGGCACGTCACCCGGTCACCGGTCTTGTGCACCAACGACTCCGGGCTCGCACCCACCAGGGTGCGCCCGACGAAGTCGCCGCCGGCGGCCGAGAGGTCGACCCGGAAGGCGTTGTGTTCGTGGTTGCCCGCCGCCAGCGCGGCGACCACCGCGTCGATGTCGACGGGCGCGGCGGCGAACAACTCGATGGCCCGGGCGAGCACCACCTTGTCGGCCGCGCCCGCGGCGATCCGGTCGATCACCGCGGCCACGCGGGCGACGTGGACCCCTGGTGTCGGGATCGTCGCGGTGAGGGTGACCGGTACGGCGTGTACAGCGGCCGAGCCGGCATCGGGCTCGCGGTGCTCGAGGGTGTCGACGGCCATCAGCGCGTCGGGTGCGGCCTCGTCGAACGCGATGGCCCCGACCACCGCGATCGGGGTGCCGTCGCGGCGGCCCCGGGCGATCGCGGCGACGGCGTCGGCGGCGTCGGCGAATCGCGCCACCGGGGTGCCCGCGTGCACGGCACCGTGCGGGCGGGACAGATGGAAGGACACGCGATCAACGCTACCCGGGGGCATTGCGATCACCGTGACCGCAATTCCGCCCACCACGACGCCGTCGTGAGGTCGCCGCGGTGTGTCGCGCGCCACAGTGCAATTGACACCGGGTGCGGCCGACGGTCACTCTCGTCGCCAGGTCATGAGTGTCAGCGCACAGCCCCGGCTTGCTGACCGGCAACCCTCCAACCGCGGTGGGGTGCTCCGGGTGACGACCAGGCCGCGTCCGAGGTGGACGTGTGCAAGCGCGGACTCCTCGCACGGAGTCCTCTGACGAGAACGAGGACCACCATGTCTGTCACCGACATCACACCCGCCCCCGCCGCGCTCGCGCCGGTGTACCCGATCGCCGACGTCGTCGGTGCGGACGAGACCGTCGACTGTGCCGCCGGTCGCGTGCGCTACGTCAACGGCGACTACGCCGCCAGCGCACCCGCCCTCACCGCCGTCGCCACCGAGATCGCCCGGGCGCTGCCGCAGTACGCGAGCGTGCACCGCGGTGCCGGGCACCTGTCGCAGCTCACGACGGCGCGCTACGAGAACGCCCGGGCGGTCGTGGCCGGGTTCGTGCGTGCCCGCGCCGACGACCACGTGATCTTCACCCGCAACACCACCGACGGCATCAACCTCCTGGCCCGTGCCGTCCCCGGCGACACCGTGGTCCTCGATGTCGAGCACCACGCGAACCTGTTGCCGTGGCAGCGTTCCGGGGCGGACACGAAGGCGACGCCGGAGCTGGACCGAACGTGCCGCGTGGTGACCTGCCGACCCACCGTCGCGGAGACGCTCGACGCGCTGGCCGCCGAACTCCACCGTGCTCCCGCGGCGCTGTTGGCCGTCACCGGCGCATCGAATGTGACCGGGGAGGTGCTGCCCCTGGCGAAGCTCGCCGACATCGCCCACGACGCGGGTGCCCGCATCCTCGTCGATGCCGCCCAGCTCGCCCCGCATCGCGCGATCACCGTCGCCGGACACGGCATCGACTACCTCGTGTTCTCGGGCCACAAGCTGTACGCGCCCTTCGGATGTGGCGTCCTCGTCGGTCGCGGCGACTGGCTCGACGCCGCCGAGCCCTACCTCGCCGGCGGCGGCGCGACGGCCGACGTGCCCCCGACCGATCCGTCCACCGACGACACCGTCGAGGTGGCCTGGCGCAACGGGCCCGCACGTCACGAGGGCGGAACCCCGAACGTGTTGGGTGCCATCGCGATCGCCGCGGCATGCGTCGCGATCGACGATCTCGGATTCGAGCGGATCGGGCTGCACGAGCACCGACTGCGCACCCGTCTCGACGACGCGCTCGACGCGATCGACGGCGTCAGGCGACTCTCCATCTGGTCCGACAGCCGCGACCGCGTCGGCATCGCCGCGTTCACCGTCGACGGTCACTCACCGCGCGCGGTGGCCGAACACCTCAACGACGCCCACGGCATCGGGGTCCGCGACGGCCGCTTCTGCGCCCACCCGCTGCTGCACCACCTGGGCCACCCCGAAGGCGCCGTGCGGGTCAGCTTCGGCGTCGGCACCGGGTCCGACGACATCGATCGTCTCACTGCCGCGCTCGCCGATCTGGTCTCTCGCACATAACCTGACCGCTCGCCTCTCAGTGCCGCCGACTGTGCCGAAACCCGTCGTCGAGTGTGCGTCGTGTCGTCGTCGGCTCGCGGTGCGCTGTCGGCACACTCGACTCGATTGTCGTCACAGTCAGCGTGTCTCGCCGTGATCCCATCGGCGGTGCAGATCGGCGCGGCCGGCGTCGGTGGCGGTGCCGTACAGCCGACACCGCGCCATGCCCCCGTCAGGGTGGATGTCCATGCGCGCCTGCGTCATCGGGCGATCGACGTCGACGGTGAAGCGGTGTCGTGTGTCGGGTTGCAGCGGGGTGCGGGGGAGTATCTCGAACCACTCGCCGTCGTCCCCGTCGCGCCCGCGCACACTCGCCTCCCCGGGCGCGTTGCCGAGGAACCAGCTGGTGTCGAGCTCGACGAGCGAGACCACGCCCTGGGCGGCGAGGTCGATCTCGACCCAGTCGTTGCCGTCGTCACGGCGTCGTGAGGTCTCCCAGCCCTCGCCCATCGAGCGTGCCCGCCCGGGCATCAGCAGGTTGTTCGGTGAGCCGTAGAACATGTTGGAGCAGGCGCTGATCCGGGCGCCGTTCTCGAGCGCGGCGAGATCGAACGGCCCGTGGTCGAGGAACTGCGGATCGGGGACACCGCGTCCGTGCACGCGCAGTCGGGCGACACCGCCGTCGGGGTAGATCGACAGCCGCACGTGCGTGAACCGGTCGCGGGAGGCGACCTCGATCGGGTTGGCCGTGTCGCCGGCGACGGGCTGCCGCTCGACGATGGTCTGCCAGTCCGCGTCGACGACCTCGTGTGCCGGCGGGAAGCCGGTGACGACGGCGGCCTCCACCGACACCGTCGGCGGGAAGTTGCCCACGAACCACGAGGTGTCCACGACGACGCCGTGGATGACGCCGGGCACACCGAGTCGCACGATGGCGCGGTCGACCGCCGACGCGTCCGGCGCAGAGCCGCCCGGTCGGCGTCGCCGTGTCTCCCAGCCGTCGTAGATCTGGCCCACGTGCCCGAAGGTGGCGGGTCGGTACTCCGACGCCGCGGGGACGATCAGGTTCTCCGCTTCGGCGAACAGCGCGTCGGTCCTGGTGATCACGGCGCCGCCGAGGCTGCGCAGGGCGAGATCGGGCATCGCGGTGAACGCGGCGGGGGGTGTGGAGTCGGTCACGAGCGCCAAGATTACTGCCCGATCCGTACCGCGCCGGCAGCTCGTTTGCGCGCTCCGCCGTGCGTTGGCATACTTGCACCGTTCAAGTAGTTGCGGCATGAAACTCTTTCGAGGTGAGAAGTATGTCCCGTCCCGAGAACGTGGACGAGCTGATCGCGGTGCTGGGTCGGTGGGCTCGCATCCGCGAGCGTCTCGTCGTCACCAAGCTCAGGACGCCCGACGGCACGGTCGAGACCGCGGCGTTCCAGTGCCTGTTCGAGCTCGCTGTCGGGCCACTGCGCTCCGGGGAGCTGGCCGAACGGCTCTTCGCCGATCCCTCCACGGTCAGCAGGCACATCGCCTCGTTGGTCGGGCTCGGATACGTCCGTCGCGAGGCCGACTCCCGCGACGGCCGCGCCACGATCCTCGTCCTCACCGACTCGGGTCGTCGACAGGTCGAGGCGGTCCGCGCCCATCGGATGAGCGGAATGGACTCGATGCTCGGAGAGTTCTCCGACGGGGACATCGGGAGCCTCGCGAGCCTCATGACGCGTTTCGTCGATGCCGCCGAACAATTCGCCGGTCAGGTCGATGATGAACAGATCATCTCCGTGGGCGCACCCGCCGACCACCCGACCACGACCACCACAGATTCCGACATTCACGACACGACAGACGATCTCGCTGCACGGTCACGACACGCAAAGGCATCACGATGAGTCACGACGCAGCCATCTCCGGCGCCAAGCCGAAGGCGGGCGCAGCAGACGCCACCGAACCCGGTGGCCTGAGCCATCGTCAGATCCTCACCATCATGGGTGGGCTGATGATCGGCATGTTCCTCGCCGCGCTCGACCAGACGATCGTCTCGACCGCGATCCGCACGATCGCCGACGACCTGCAGGGGTATTCACTCCAGGCGTGGGTCACCACCGCCTACCTGATCACCTCGACGATCGTCACGCCGCTCTACGGCAAGCTCTCCGACATGTACGGCCGCAAGCCGTTCTTCATGACTGCGATCACGCTGTTCATCATCGGATCGTTGCTGTGTTCCACGGCGACGTCGATGTACGAGCTCGCCGGTTACCGCGCCCTGCAGGGTCTCGGCGCCGGTGGCCTGTTCTCGTTGGCGCTGACCATCATCGGCGACATCGTGCCCCCTCGGGAACGCGCGAAGTACCAGGGCTACTTCCTCGCCGTGTTCGGCACCTCCAGCGTGCTCGGCCCGGTGCTCGGTGGCCTGTTCGCCGGCCAGGACAGCATCCTGTTCATCACCGGCTGGCGCTGGGTGTTCCTCGTCAACGTGCCGATCGGTCTCATCGCGCTCGTCGTGGTGTTCAAGGTCCTCGACTACAACCAGATCAAGGGTGAGCGTCGTCGCCTGGACTGGTGGGGCGCACTGGCTCTCGCCATCGGCGTGGTGCCGCTGCTGATCGCCGCCGAGCAGGGACGCGAATGGGGTTGGGGCGACTACAAGACCGTCGTCTGCTACATCATCGGCATCGTCGGCATCGCCGCGTTCATCTCGGTCGAGAAGGCGATGGGCGAGGCCGCGATCATCCCGCTGCGGGTGTTCAAGAACCGGATCTTCAGCCAGGGCATCGTCATCTCGGTGGTCATCGGTGCGGTCATGTTCGGCGCCATCTCGATTCTGCCGCAGTACTTCCAGGTGATCCGCGGGTCGAGCCCGACGATCGCCGGCCTGCAGCTGCTGCCGATGGTGGTGGGCCTGATGAGCGCCTCCATCATCTCCGGCCAGACGATCTCGCGGACCGGTCGCTACAAGATCTTCCCGATGATCGGCGTCGTGCTGATCACGGTGGTCACGTTCCTGATGCACTACGTCAGCGTCGCCACGCCGCTGTGGCTCGTGATGCTGATGGCGTTCTTCCTCGGCTTCGGCCTCGGCAATCTGATGCAGCCGCTGACCCTGGCGATGCAGAACGTGTTGCCCGCCAAGGACATGGGGATCTCGACGTCGTCGGCGACGTTCTTCCGTCAGATCGGTGGCACGCTCGGTGTGGCCGTGTTCTTCTCCGTGTTGTTCTCGGCGATGGGGCCGAACATCAAGGACCAGATAGAGAAGGTGGCGCCCTCGGCCGAGTTCCGTCAGGGCATCGCCCAGGCCGCCGCGAGCTCCGACCCGTCGGTCGCCCAGTTCGGTCAGGGCCTCGCGTCGGGCAACACCGGCGCCTCGGGTGGGGTCCTCAACGACACCTCGATCATCGCCAAGCTGCCGGGTGCGATCGCCGCGCCCATCAAGGACGGCTTCGCCGACTCGATGGACCTGGTGTTCCTGTCGGTGTCGCTGATGTCGATCATCGCGCTGATCGCGGTGTTCACCTGGAAAGAGGTGCCGCTGCGCTCGGGTTCCGGATCGCAGGCCGCCGCACAGGATCTCGCCGACGCCAAGGCGCTCGACGCGGAATCCGCGCCGGTCGAGGTCTCACCGGCCGAATCGGTGGCCGCCGCGACACCGGCCGCCGACCACGGCCGCCACGAGGCCGACGCGGCCGGACCGGGCCGTCACGAGGTGGGACGCGCGCCCGGCGCCGACAACGTGCCGCCGCTGGGCGGGAACGACCACTCCGGTCGTCACGAGGCCTGAGCGGCCCTCCGATCGCACAGACGACTCGACCCCGACACTCCACGCGAGTGTCGGGGTCGAGTCGTAGGTGGGGACGGTGTCAGCCGCGCGAGGGATCGTTCGCGTGATCGGGCTGCTCGGCCAGGCGCGCGATGGCCTCCTCGGCGATCTTCTCGGCGTCCGCGCGGCCGGTCCAGCCACCCGGGGTGACCTCCTTGCCGGGCTCGAGGTCCTTGTAGTGCTCGAAGAAGTGCGAGATGGCGTCGAGTTCGTACTTCGAGACGTCGCCGATGTCCTGGATGTGATCCCAGCGGACGTCCTTGGCGGGAACGGCGAGCAGCTTGTCGTCGCCACCGGCCTCGTCGGACATCCGGTACATACCGACGATGCGTGAGCGCACGATCACGCCGGGGTAGACCGACTCGGGCAGCAGCACGAGCGCGTCGAGCGGGTCGCCGTCCTCGCCCAGGGTGTTGTCGATGTAGCCGTAATCCGCGGGGTAGCCGAACGCGGTGTACAGGTAGCGATCGAGATAGACCTTGCCGGTCTCGTGATCGACCTCGTACTTGTTGCGTGCGCCCTTGGGGATCTCGATGGTGACGTCGAACTCCACGACTGGTGTCCTCTCCGGTGGGGATCGCCGGTCGGTTCCGGCGGATTGCGCTGCGCGCGGACCCGGCCCACTGTCGACCGGCGTCTGCAAACGTCGACAACGATACTGTTGGTCGCAGGTGTGGCGAGGGCGGGATCGGCCGTGGCGAGCGGTGTCGCCCGCGAGACGCGATGAGGAGTTGTGTGAACGCACGAGCGGGCAGGCGCGGCAACGTCTGGTGGACGGTGATCCCTCTGCTGGCCGTGGTGGTCGTCGCAGCGGTGGTCGTCGTGGTCGCGCTGTCGGTCGACTCCGAGAGCAGCACGTCGTCGGCCGACGTCCCCACCCGTCCCGCGCTGGTCACGGTCTCGCCCGTGGTGCAACCGGTCGCGGCGAACGCGCCCGAACCCACCGGCGCCGGCATCACCGCCCAGATCGCGTCGGCTGCGGCCGACCCGGCGCTCGGCGACCTCGGCGGTCAGATCTCCGACGCCGTCACCGGCCAGGTGCTCTGGTCGGCGTCACCGCAGCGGTCGTTCATCCCCGCCTCCACCACGAAGGTCCTCACCGCGGCCGCCGCGCTGCTAACCCTTCCGCTCGACAAGCAGATCACCACCTCGGTCGTGGTGGGGTCGGGCGGTCAGGTGGTGCTCGTCGGCGGCGGTGATCCGACCCTGTCGGTGCAGCCCGACGGCACCGCGAGCTTCTTCACCGACGCCGCCCGCATCTCCGACCTCGCCGCGCAGATCGAGAGATCAGGCGTCCGGGTCACCTCGGTCGCCGTCGACACCGGCCTCTACACCGGGACGTCGTTCGCGCCGTCGTGGGAGACCGCCGACATCGCAGGCGGCAGCATCGCGCCGATCCAGTCGGTGATGGCCGATTCGGGACGCATCGACCCGACCGCGCTCTACTCCCCGCGCAGCGCGACGCCGGCCGTCGCCGCGGGCAAGGCGCTCGCCGCCGATCTCGGCGTGCCGAGCAGCGCGGTCACCGAGGCGACCGCCCCGGCCGGTGCCCGGCAGATCGCCTCGGTGCGCTCGGCACCGCTGGAGACCCGACTGCGCGACATGCTCGTCGACTCCGACGACGTGCTCGCCGAGACCATCGCCATCGAGGTCGCCCAGGCCACCGGCGGACCCTCGAGCCTCGACGGTGGTGTCGCAGCCGTGCAGTCGACCCTCGCCTCGGCCGGACTCGACACCGCCGGGGTCTCGCTGAGCGACACCAACGGGCTGTCGGTCCGCGATCGCCTCTCGGCCGCGGTGCTCGACGGCATCCTGCGGGCAGCCGCCGGCAGCGGCAACGCGAAACTGCGTCCGCTGGTCGAGATGCTGCCCATCTCCGGCGCCACCGGCACGCTCGCCGACCGTTTCGGCAACGGCGCCCGGTCGGGTGCCGGATGGATCAAGGCCAAGACCGGCAGCCTCACCGACGTGAACACCCTCGCCGGCATCGTCCAGACACGGGAGAACCGCGTGCTCACCTTCGCCCTGCTGTCCAACGGGACCGACGCGAACCGGGCCCGCCCGGCCCTCGACGCCGTCGTGACCCGCCTGCGCGACTGCGGCTGCCGGTGAGCACCCCGGACGCGTCCGCCGCCCCGTCGCCCGATGCCCGGCCGCCCGGCGCGCAGATCGACTGGGGCGTGGCCGCGGGGATCGGTCGCCGCATCGCCCGGCCCGGCCCGCTGACCACGCGCTACACCCTCGAGGCGGCGCGGTCGGAGCTGGCCTCGGCCGCCGTCGCCGCCGAGGCCCCGGTGCGTGAGGTGACCGGTCTCGCCGACGGCCTGCCCGTCCCGACCGCGTCGGTGCTCGATCGCGGTCAGTGGATCGACGCCGCCGCCCGGTCGATGTCGTCGATGCTCGGCGGCGGCCAACCCGGATCGCCCGGCGGTCTGAACCTCGCGGGCCGTCTCGGCGGCGTGCAGGCGGGTGGACTGCTCGCGCTGCTGTCGGGAGCGATCCTCGGCCAGTACGACCCCTTCTCGCCCGACCCGCGCACCGGCGACGACGGGGTGCTGATGTTGGTGACGCCCAACATCATCGCGGTCGAACGGTCACTGAAGGTGGTGCCGTCGGACTTCCGGCTGTGGGTGTGCCTGCACGAGGTCACCCACCGGGTCCAGTTCTCGGCCAACCCCTGGTTGCGCGGTTACATGCTCGACAACATCGCGCTCATCAGCGCCGACAACGGGGAGTCGGGCGGCGAGATGGTCGCGCGCATCTCGGCGGCGTTGAAGTCCGAGAAGCCGCGGGAGAAGGGCGTTCTCGGTGCGATGCAGTTGCTGCAGACGCCCGAGCAGTACGACGCCTTCACCCGGTTGATGATGCTGGGAACCCTCCTCGAGGGGCACGCCGACCACGTGATGGATGCCGTCGGGCCGGGCCACGTGCCCACCGTCGAACGCATCCGCGCGGCCTTCGACCAGCGCCGCAAGCGTCCCCAGAACCCGCTGCAGAAACTGCTGCGGTCGCTCATCGGCATGGATGCCAAACTCGCGCAGTACATCCGGGGCAAGGCGTTCACCGACGAGGTCGTCGCGACGGTCGGCATGGCGCGCTTCAACGCGATCTGGACCGGACCGGACACGATGCCGCTCCCCGAGGAGATCGACGAACCGAGACGATGGATCGACCGGGTCCTGTGAGCCCGCTCCGCGAGATCGTCGGCGCCGTCGTCGATCTCGCGGACAGCCACCCGATCGGCGACGAGGTCTGCGTCGGTCTGTCCGGCGGCGCCGACTCGTTGGCGCTGACCGCCGGCGCGGTCGCGGCGGGGTTGGCCGTGACCGCCCTCGTCATCGACCATGGGCTGCAAAAGGATTCGCGTGCCGTCGCCGACCGCGCCGCCGAGCAGGCGCGCGGCCTCGGTGCCCGGGCTCAGGTGATCGGGGTGTCGGTGTCGACCAGGGGTGGTCCGGAGGGTGCGGCCCGCCGCGCACGCCACGACGCCCTCGACGACGCCCGTGACGGTGCGCCGGTGCTGCTGGCCCACACCCTCGACGATCAGGCCGAGACGGTGCTGCTGGGCCTCGGCCGCGGTTCGGGGCCCCGCTCGATCGCGGGCATGGTCGCGTGGGCGTCGCCCTGGGGTCGGCCGCTCCTCGCGCTGCGCCGGTCGGTCACGCACGCCGCCTGCGACGAGCTCGGCCTCGAACCCTGGCACGACCCCCACAACACCGACCCGCGCTTCGCCCGTGCCCGGCTGCGCGCCGAGGTGCTGCCGGTGCTCGAGGACATCCTCGGTGGGGGTGTGGCGCCCGCGTTGGCGCGCACCGCGCGCCGCCTCCGCGAGGACGCCGAGGTGCTCGACGCTCTCGCCGACGACGTCGACGCAGGTGGTGGCACGGACGGTCTCGACCGCACGGTGTTGGCGGCACTACCTGCGGCGATCCGGCGCAGGGTGGTCCGCCGATGGATGATCTCGGTCGGTGCGACCGAACCGACGGAACGACTGATCCTGGCCGTGGACGACCTCGTCTTCGACCCGCGTCCGCACGCCGCGGTCGCCATCGGCGGCGACAGCGCGCACCGCCTCAGCGTCGTCGCCGACGGTGTCGAGCTGACCGTCGAACGGACGCCGCGCTGATCAGACCTGAATCGCGGAGTGCGTCAGCGGATCGGGCGGGGCACCGTGGGTGGCGGCACCGGATTCGGCCGCCCCGGCGCGGGCGTGGCCGGCGGCGGGGTGAACGGCGACCGGATGGTCTTGAAGTACTCGTTGATGTTGCCGATCAGGACCGGTCCACCGGCGGACAGCGATCCGATGGTGCCGCCGATACCTGCACCGGTCACGAGGCCGGGTAGACAACCTGTGGCGATCAGGATGACGCAGCCCAGGCCGCCTCCGATGATCGACCCGACGAGTCCGCCGACGCCGGTCGCGACACCGAGGTTGTCGGCGAGGGTCGCCAGCGCCTGGTCGTCACGCTGCTTGCGCGTGCGCGGCGGATCACTGAAGTAGGCGTTGGCGTTCACGCGCCCCGGGATCTGCGGCGTCAGCGTCGCGGTGCGCCCCTTGATCGAGGTCTTGACCGGGGTCGACACGTTGTTCATCGTCAATTTCAGCGGCATCGAGCGCACGACGCGCCCGTTCGTGTTCAGCACCTCGAGCATGTCGTCCTTGGTTCGCAGTGAACCGTCTTTCGCGGAGAGCGAGACGGACTGCTTTGCGATCGACACATCGACGCGCGGGGTCGCTGCGGGAGCTGCGTTCGCCGGTGTCGCGGTCACCACGCCGGTCGCGGTGGCAACGGTCACCGCTGCGGAGACGAGTGCGGTTCTGATCTTCATGGCCGTGCATCCGTTCACTTGTCGAGCGTTCGGTCGACACGTGTTCCGGTGTCGATCTCGCGTTCTCTCCGTTGAGGTTTCTCACGAGAGCTGCGTTCTCGTGCGTTCGTCCGGGGTGTCGGAGAAATTCGATATTAGCTGCAGCAAATTCACGCTGTTGTACCAACCCGAATTTTGCTCGTGATCGTCTCGTGATGGGCAGCTTATCCACTATCCGGCCTCGTCTGCAGCCCTCACGGCAGGACGTGACAAGCTGTCCTCGAACGCGCCCACGGCGAGAAGCGCGTCGACGGCGAGAGGGCTGACGGGTGACCGAGAACCGCGACCGCTACGGGATCGATCCCTACGGCGACGACATCGAGGCCGTGGTGATCAGCGAGGCGCAGATCGCCGAACGCACCCACGAGCTGGCGCAGGCCATCGCTGCCCGGTACCCCGACATCGACGACGACCTGGTCCTCATCGGTGTCCTCAAGGGCGCGATCATGTTCATGACCGATTTCGCACGTGCACTCCCGATCCCGTCGCAGATGGAGTTCATGGCCGTCAGCTCGTACGGCTCGGCGACGTCGTCGTCGGGTGTGGTCCGGATCCTCAAGGACCTCGACCGCGACATCGCCGGTCGCGACGTCCTCATCGTCGAGGACATCATCGATTCGGGCCTCACCCTGTCGTGGTTGCTGAAGAACCTCAGCGCACGGCACCCGAAGTCGATCGCCGTGTGCACGCTCCTCCGCAAGCCCGACGCCGTGCGCCGCGACGTCGAGATCGCCGAGGTCGGTTTCGACATCCCCAACGAGTTCGTCGTCGGCTACGGACTCGATTACGCCGAGCGCTACCGCGACCTGCCCTACATCGGCCGGTTGAACCCGAACGTCTACCAGGGCTGAGCGGCATGGCCATGACGACCGCGATCGCTCTCGCCGCCGACGTCGCCGCCGGTCGGGTCCGTCCGGAGCAGGCCGTCGACGACGCGCTCGCACGGATCTCGGCCCGCGACTCCGACGTCGGCGCATTCGTCCGGGTGCGCGCCGACGCCGTCCGCGCCGAGGCCGCCGCACTCTCCCGACGGACCGACCTGGGCTCGCTGCCGCTGGCCGGTGTGCCGATCGCGATCAAGGACAACGTCGCCGTCGCCGGTGAGCCGATGACCATCGGATCCCTTGCCACCGTGCACGATCCGCAACCGGCCGACCACGCGATCGTGTCGAGGCTGACCGCCGCCGGCGCGGTGGTCGTCGGGATCACCGCGGTGCCCGAACTGTGTCTGTTCGGCGCGACCGACAGCCCGGATCGGATCACCCGCAACCCGTGGAACCGCAACCTCACCGCGGGTGGGTCGTCGGGTGGCTCGGCCGCGGCGGTCGCCAGCGGGCAGGTGCTGCTGGCGCACGGCAACGACGGTCTCGGGTCGATCCGCATCCCCGCCGCCGATTGCGGACTGTTCGGCATCAAACCCGGGTCGGGCGTCGTCCCGCCGCAGGTCGGTGGCAACGGCTGGTACGGGATGGCCGAGAACGGCCCGCTCGCCACCACCGTCGCCGATGCCGGGCTGATGCTCGCGGTGATGGCCGACGACATGTCCCTGGCCACCGCCGCGACGGGGTCGAACGCCTCCGCGTTGCGCATCGTGGTGGCCGACAACTTCCCCCTCGCGATCGGGTCGACCGACCCGCACTGGGCCGCCACACTGACCGCGGCGTCGCAGGTCGCCGCAGAGATCGGTCACCACATCACCACCGCCGACCTGCCGTACCCGACGAACCCCGCACCACTGATGTTGCGGTGGGTGGGTGGTGCGGCCGCCGATGCCGACGACATCGCCGGGCAGGGTGGCGACCTGAGCAAGCTGCAGAAGCGCAGCCGCCGGCACACGGCGTTGGGTCGCATCGTGAACCGGCGCGGACTCGTCACCGAGCAGCAGAAGTCCGCGACCGTGGCCCGCGTGGAGCGCTACCTCGACGAGACCGGTGCCGACGTGGCGATGACCCCCATGCTCGCGCGACCCCCGATCGACGCCGCGCGGTGGAGCGAGCGCGGCTGGCTCGCGAACATGTACGCCAACATCGGCTACGCGCCGTTCGCCGGACTGATCAACCTGCTCGGGTGGCCGGCGATGTCGGTGCCGTTCGGTGTGCACCCGGCGTCGAAGACACCGATGGCCGTGCAGGTCTTCGGCCGACCGGGCAGCGAGGCGACCCTGCTCGGACTCGCCGCGCAGATCGAACAGGCCCGACCGTGGCCCCGCATCGCACCCGGCTTCGACGGGCTGTGACCGCTCCCGGACCGTGCGATCGGTTCCCGCCCGCCGACCGCGACGCGGTCTACCGGGTGATCGAGAAGCGCCGTGACATCAGGCATTTCGCGGGTGGTGTCGTGCCCGACGACGTGTTGGGGAGGTTGTTGGCGGCCGCGCACCACGCGCCCAGCGTCGGGCTGATGCAGCCATGGCGATTCGTGCGCATCGCCGACGCACAGGTCCGCGCGTCGATCCGCGACCTGGTGGAAGACGAGCGGATGCGTACTGCCGACGCGCTGGGGGAGCGGTCCGACGATTTCATGGCGCTGAAGGTCGAGGGCATATCCGACGCCGCCGAGGTGCTCGTCGTCGCGCTCGGGGACCACCGCGAACGACACGTGTTCGGTCGCCGCACGATGCCGCAGATGGATCTCGCGTCGGTGTCGTGTGCGATCCAGAACCTGTGGCTCGCCGCGCGCGCCGAGGGGTACGGGATGGGCTGGGTGTCGTTGTTCGACCCGGCCGCACTCGGCGATCTCCTCGGGTTCCCCGAGGGTGCCGAGCCGGTCGCGATCCTGTGCCTCGGACCGGTCGAGGAGTTCTACGAGCGTCCGATGCTCGTCGAGACCGGATGGGCGACCGAGCGCCCCCTCGACGACCTCCTCTTCACCGACCGCTGGCCCACCCCGCCGACCGGGCAGTAAACCCCGTCGATCGGGCACTTAACTGCGTCGATCGGGCACTAATACGCGTCGATCGGGCACTTAAGTGCGTCGATCGGGCACCTACATCGATCGAACGGGCAGTTAGATCCCCTGCTCCTGAGTTTCTGCCCGCTCGATGCGGATATGTGCCCGTTCGACGTGCGGAAATGCCCGTTCGACGGGGGTAACTGCCCGATCGACGTGCGTAACTGCCCGATCGATAGGGATAAGTGCCCGATCGGGGGTCAGGAGTCCTGGGCGTCGAGCTTGTCGGCGACGTCCTGGGGGAAGCCGCCGGTCGCGATGGGGCCCCAGCGGGTGGGGGTGACGCGGATGAGCGACTTGTTCTGCGTCGCCATCGCCGCCCGGTACTCGTCCCAGTCGGGGTGTTCGCCGGAGATCGACCGGAAGTACTCCACGAGTCCCTCGAGCGACTCGGGCTGGTGCAGCACCTCGGCGGTCCCGTCGACCTGCACCCAGGCGTCGTTGAACTCGGCCGAGAGGACCAGCACCGACACCTCCGGGTGCTTCTCGGCGTTGCGGGTCTTCGCCCGACCCGGATAGGTCGAGATGACGATGCGTCCCTCGGCGTCGACACCGCCGGTCACCGGCGACATCTGCGGGGTGCCGTCCGAACGGGTCGTCGTGAGGACGAGGTTGTGTCGGGTGCGGACGAAGTCGAGCAGTTCGTCGAGCTCGACGAACTCGTTGGTCGCTATGTTTCTGGCCACGACACCACGGTAGCGACCGGCGCGCCGCTCAGCCGTCGATGCGGCGCAGGATCTCGGCGACCGCGGCGGCGGTCCCGCCCACCGGGCATCCGTCGGAACCGATCCGCAGCGTCGCCTCGCCCAGCGCCCCGACGACGGCGGTCCGGATCAGATCGGCGGCGTCACCGACACCGGCGTGGTCGAACAGCAGTGCGGCGCTGAGGATCTGCGAGATCGGGTTCGCGCGGTCGGTGCCCGCTATGTCGGGTGCGCTGCCGTGGATCGGTTCGAAGTAGGCGGCGTGCTCGCCGATGTTGCCCGAGGCGCACATCCCCAGACCGCCGACCGTCCCTGCGCCGAGATCGCTGAGGATGTCGCCGAGGAAGTTCTCCATCACCAGGACGTCGAACCGCCCGGGGCGCACCACGAGGTCGTGGGCGGCGGCGTCGGCGTAGAGGTGCTCGGCGGCGATGTCGGGGTACTGCGCGGCCACGCTGTCGAACACCGACCGGAACAGCGCGTAGCTGCGCAGCACGTTGCTCTTGTCGACACAGGTCACCCGGCGCACGCCGTCGGCGGGTGCACCGGCGCGGGTGCGGGCGAGCTCGAACGCGAACCGCGCGACGCGTTCGACGCCGACCCGGGTCACCATCAACTGGTCGACGGCGGCCTCGGCGGTGGCGACGCCGTTGCCGCGCGAGAGGTAGAGACCCTCGGTGTTCTCGCGCACGATGACGTAATCGATCTCACCGGGTGCATGCCGCGTCGCGCCGGCGATCCCGGGCAGCAGCCGCACCGGTCGCACGTTGGCGTAGGTGTCGAGTTCGGGGCGCAGGATCCCGCCGAGCACGCCCGCCTCGGTGCCGTCGGGGTGGCGTACCTCGGGCAGCCCGACCGGCCCCTTCAGCACGCCGTCGGCAGCGCGCAACCGGTCGAGACGATCGGCGGGAAACGCCGAGCCGGTCGCCCGAAACACCTCCGCACCTGCGTCGATGGTCTCGATGTCGAGGGCGACGCCGACCTGTGCCGCCGCCGCACGCATCACCGCGACGGCGCCGGCGAGAAGGTCGGGGCCGATGCCGTCGCCGGGGATCGTCACCACGTCGATGCGGCGTCCGGTCATGGGTGGTGGGTCTCCTCCGGTCGGCCCGACGGGCTCTGTGGGTGCCGCGGCCGACCGCTGACCTGCGAGTCCGCTTCGCCGGAAGGTCGTACCGTCGTCCGGGAACGCTGCGTCGTGCCGCGACGTTGACAGGTAGCCTGACAGTTCAGGTGTACCTACATCGAAGGGACGCGCCGGCGCCGGCTGGGACGTGATGAACCGTAAGACTGTATTCCGCAATTTGGCCATCGTCGCCGTCATCGTGCTCGCGATCTGGGGGTGGACCTTCCTGCGCGACGGTGATCGCGAGTACAAGAGCGTGGACACGTCTGTCGCCCTCACCCAGCTGAACACGAAGAACGTGTCGAACGTCGAGATCGACGACCGTGAGCAGCAGCTCCGTCTCGAACTCCGCGACCCGGTCGACGGCACCACCAAGATCAGCGCCAAGTACCCGGCCCGGGGGAGCGAGTTCGTCTTCGACTCCGTCCGCGAGTCCGGTGCGAAGTACCAGACCAACGTCACCCAGGAATCGGCCCTCTGGCAGATCCTGATCTTCATCCTCCCGATGCTGATCCTGTTCGGCCTCTTCTTCTTCGTGATGAGCCGCATGCAGGGTGGCGGCAAGGGCGGGGTCATGGGCTTCGGCAAGTCCAAGGCCAAGCAGCTCTCGAAGGACCACCCGAAGACCACGTTCGCCGACGTCGCCGGTTCCGACGAGGCGGTCGAGGAGCTCTACGAGATCAAGGACTTCCTGCAGAACCCCGCGCGCTACCAGGCCCTCGGCGCGAAGATCCCGCGCGGCGTGCTGCTCTACGGCCCTCCCGGTACCGGCAAGACGCTTCTCGCGCGCGCCGTCGCCGGCGAGGCGGGCGTCCCCTTCTTCACGATCTCCGGTTCGGACTTCGTCGAGATGTTCGTCGGTGTCGGTGCATCGCGCGTCCGTGACCTGTTCGAGCAGGCCAAGAACAACAGCCCCTGCATCATCTTCGTCGACGAGATCGACGCGGTCGGCCGCCAGCGCGGCGCCGGCCTCGGCGGTGGACACGACGAGCGCGAGCAGACCCTCAACCAGCTGCTCGTCGAGATGGACGGCTTCGGTGAGCGCTCCGGTGTCATCCTCATCGCGGCGACCAACCGCCCCGACATCCTCGACCCGGCCCTGCTGCGTCCCGGCCGCTTCGATCGGCAGATCCCCGTCGGCAATCCCGACATCGCCGGCCGCAAGGCGATCCTCAAGGTGCACGCCGCGGGCAAGCCGATCGACCCCGACGCCGATCTCGACGGCCTCGCGAAGCGGACCCCGGGCATGTCCGGTGCCGACCTGGCCAACGTCATCAACGAGTCGGCCCTGCTCGCCGCGCGCGAGAACCGCACCACGATCACCGCCGAGCTGCTCGAGGAGTCGGTCGACCGCGTCGTCGGCGGACCGCGTCGCAAGAGCCGCATCATCAGCGAGCAGGAGAAGAAGATCGTGGCCTACCACGAGGGCGGGCACACCCTCGCCGCGTGGGCGATGCCCGATCTCGACCCGATCTACAAGGTCACCATCCTCGCCCGCGGACGCACCGGCGGTCACGCGCTGGCCGTGCCCGAGCAGGACAAGGACCTCATGACGCGCTCGGAGATGATCGCGCGCCTCGTGATGGCGATGGGTGGCCGTGCCGCCGAGGAACTCGTGTTCCACGAGCCGACCACCGGCGCCTCGTCCGACATCGACCAGGCGACGAAGATCGCCCGCGCGATGGTCACCGAGTACGGCATGAGCGCCAAGCTCGGCGCCGTCCGCTACGGCCAGGAACAGGGCGACCCGTTCCTCGGCCGCTCGATGGGCGCGCAGAGCGACTACTCCTCGGAGGTCGCCGCCGAGATCGACGACGAGGTCCGCCGCCTCATCGAGGCCGCACACACCGAGGCGTGGGCGATCCTCAACGAGTACCGCGACACCCTCGACGAGCTGGCGACCCAGCTCCTCGAGCGGGAGACGCTGACCCGCAAGGACCTCGAGGTCATCTTCTCGAACGTCGAGAAGCGTCCGCGCATCACCACGTTCAACGAGTTCGGCGACCGCACGCCGAGCGACAAGCCGCCGGTGAAGACGCCGGGCGAGCTCGCCATCGAACGCGGCGAGCCGTGGCCGCCCGAGCCCGCGCCCGATCTCCGCAAGGAGCCGGTCACGGCCGGCTATGCGCCGAACGGCTACAACGGCAACGGACAGAACGGCAACGGCCACAACGGCGGCGGTTACGCGCCGAACGGTTACGGGCAGAACGGCCCGAACGGCTACGGCCAGAACGGCTACGGCCCGAACGGCTATGGCCAACCCCAGCCGAACGGTCAGCCCCAGCCCAACGGGCAGGGTCAGGCCTACCCCGGGTACCCGCAGGGCTATCCCGCCCCCGGCTACCAGGCACCCGGATACGGCAACCCCGGCCACCAGCCCGAGCCGCAACCCGTTCCGCGCCAGCAGAACCCGGGGTACCCCGCGCCAGACACCGGCCCGAACGGCGGAACTCGCCCGGACCAACCCCATGGCGGGACGCGTCCCGACTACGGCGCCCCGGACGGTTGGTCGGCTCCCGGCTGGCCCCCGCGCGACGGCAACGGATCCCAGCCGCCGCGATGACCGTCATGCGTCGTCGGCCCACCGTGGCCGGCGACGCATCGCACATCCACCCCTCACCCGAACACTCTCACCCCGGGCACTCACAGAAGAGCGAGCTCCTGATGACCAGAACCGAAGAGAACCGTGCTGCCATCGCACCTTTCGACCAGCCCCGCGCAGAGGCGGCGGTGCGCGAACTGCTCGTCGCGATCGGTGAGGATCCCGACCGGGACGGTCTGAAGGAGACGCCGGCGCGGGTCGCACGGGCGTACCAGGAGATGTTCGGCGGTCTGCACGTCGAACCCGACGAGGTCCTCGCGACGACCTTCGACGTCGGTCACGACGAGCTGGTCCTCGTCAAGGACATCCCGATGTACTCGACCTGCGAACACCACCTCGTGTCGTTCCACGGTGTCGCCCATGTCGGGTAC
Source organism: Williamsia sp. Leaf354 (assembly GCF_001424365.1). Taxonomy (NCBI): domain Bacteria; kingdom Bacillati; phylum Actinomycetota; class Actinomycetes; order Mycobacteriales; family Nocardiaceae; genus Williamsia; species Williamsia sp. Leaf354. The sequence goes on along the minus strand of NZ_LMPL01000005.1, from coordinate 697,453 downwards.
ATCCCCGGCAAGGACGGACAGGTCACCGGCCTGTCGAAACTCGCGCGTGTGGTCGACCTCTACGCCAAGCGCCCGCAGGTGCAGGAACGCCTCACCACCCAGATCGCCGACGCCCTCGTCCGCAAACTCGATCCTCGCGGGGTGATCGTCGTGATCGAGGCCGAGCACCTCTGCATGGCGATGCGCGGCATCCGCAAGCCCGGCGCCTCGACGACCACCTCCGCGGTGCGCGGGATCTTCAAGACGAGCGCGGTGAGCCGCGGTGAGGCACTCGACCTGATCGCACGCCGCTCCGCGGTGCGCTAGCTCCCCGGTCCCACCGAGCCGCACGACGGTGTCCCTCGCCTACGCTGACCGGGTGTCACCGGAGCCCGCACGTCGTGCGTCCATCGCCACCATCGGCGGTCGGACCAGGGTGATCGGCGTCCTGAACGTCACCGCCGACTCCTTCTCCGACGGCGGCCGCTACCTCGACATCGACGCCGCCGTCGCGCACGGGCGCCGCCTCACCCACGAGGGCGCCGACCTCGTCGACGTCGGCGGGGAATCGACCCGCCCGGGCGCCGTCCGCATCGATCCCGAGACCGAGATCGCCCGAGTCGTCCCCGTGGTCCGCGCGCTGTCGGCCGACGGGATCATCGTCTCCGTCGACACCATGCACGCCCCGGTCGCCGAGGCCGCCGTCGCGGCAGGCGCCCAGATCGTCAACGACGTGTCCGGCGGCCGCGCCGACCCCGACATGGCGCGCGTCGTCGCCGACGCGGGCGTGCCGTGGATCCTCATGCACTGGCGACCGGCGGTCGACCGCACCGGCGAACAACGCTTCGCCCACCGCGTCGACGACGTCGGCGGCTACCGCGACGTGGTCGCCGAGGTCAGCGGCGAGCTGCTCTCCCAGGTCGACGCCGCGGTGTCGGCGGGGGTCGACCCCGGATCGGTGATCCTCGACCCCGGGCTCGGATTCGCCAAGGCCACCGAACACAACTGGGCTCTGCTGCACGCCCTGCCAACGCTGGTCGGTCTGGGATTCCCGGTGCTCGTCGGGGCATCGCGCAAGCGGTTCCTCGGTGCGCTGCTCGGCAGCGACGCCGACCCCCGCCCGCCGGCCGGTCGTGAGGTCGCCACCGCGGCGATCAGTGCGCTGGCCGCCATGAACGGGGCGTGGGGCGTGCGTGTGCACGATGTGGTCTCGAGTCGCGACGCCATCGCCGTCGCGACGGCATGGAACGACGGTGGACGGCGAGGGCGAGTGGATGGCTGACCGGATCGAATTGCGCGGGTTGGCCGTTCGCGGTCATCACGGCGTGTTCGCCCACGAGCGTCGCGACGGACAGGATTTCGTCGTCGACATCGTGCTGTGGCTCGACCTGCGCCCGGCCGCCGCGAGCGACGACCTCGCCGACACCGTCGACTACGGCGGTCTCGCGCAGCGCGCCCATGACATCGTCGCGGGCGAACCGCGCGACCTCATCGAGACGGTGAGCGCCGAGATCGCCGAGGACACCATGCGCGACGACCGGGTGGCAGCCTGCGAGGTCACGCTGCACAAGCCGTCGGCGCCCATCCCGCTCACCTTCGCCGACGTCGCCGTCGTCGCGCGGCGTTCGCGCTCACCGCGAGGGGACCGATGAGTCGGGCGGTCCTGTCGATCGGGTCGAACATGGGCGACCGCCTCGAGCTGCTGACGTCGGTCCGCGACGACCTGGCCGATCACCTCCTGGCGGTCTCGGCGGTGTTCTCCACCCCTCCGTGGGGTCCGGTGGCCCAGGACGACTTCGACAACGCCGTGCTCGTGGTCGACGACCCTGACCGGTCACCGGCCGACTGGCTCGACACCGGGTTCGCCCTGGAGCGCGCCGCCCAACGCACCCGCGAGACACGGTGGGGACCGCGCACACTCGACGTCGACGTCATCACCGCGAGCGTCGACGGCGATGTCGTCGTCAGCGACGACCCCGTGTTGACCCTCCCGCACCCACGCGCACACCTGCGGGCGTTCGTGCTCATCCCGTGGCTCGACGCCGATCCCGACGCCACACTGTGGACCCCCGACGGTGTGCGCGCGGTGACCGACCTCGCCGCCGCCCTCGATCCCGCCGACCGCGACGGTGTCCGTCGCCGCGAGGTCGAGGCGTGGTCGACGACGGTGCGGGGTGTCTCGTGACCACCCGCGGCCCCGGGCCTCGCGGCAACCGTCGCGGTGACGACCCCGACGAACCCGGCCTCAAGCCCACTCGCGTCCGCGATCTGCTCGGTGTCGCCGCCGTCGTCGCGGTCGTCGTGTGGCTGCTGGTCCGCGTCAGCTACGGCGAACTGCCGCCGCTGCCGCTGCTCGCCGGGCTCATCCTGTATGTCCTCGCCGCCCTCGAGGTGGTGATTGCATTCGTCGTCCGATCCCGCGTGGCGCGGGCACAGGTCGGCTCGAGCCGCGAACAACTGCACCCGATCACCGCCGCCCGCGTGCTCGCGCTGGCCAAATCGTCGGCGCTGCTGGCCGCACTCGCGCTCGGCGTGTGGGTCGGACTGCTGGCATACCTGCTCGCGCAGAACGATTCCTCGGCCGCCGACCACGACACCCCGTCGGCGGTCGTCGGATTGGTCGGTGCGGTGGCGCTCGGCGCAGCGGCCCTGTGGCTCGAATACTGCTGTCGGACACCCGACGATCCGACCGACGCCGGCGTCTCGGGACCCGCGGTCTGACCCTCCGGTTCGACTCCTCGTGAACTTCGGTCGGGGAACCACCGATCGACCTCGCACAACCGTCACGAGAACGCAGGTATGTTGACGCCCATGACGACCTCCGGTGGCCGCAAGGCCGACGCACGCCGTCAGCGCCGTGGTCCGGCCCAGTATCTGCTCGGTCTGCTGCTCGCCCTCGCCATCGGTGCGAGCGTCGCGATGATCTTCAGCCCGACCCGCAGCATCGTCGCGAGTCTCGCGGTCATCGCGGCGCTGTGGGCCGCGGTGATCGGGGCGATCTTGGTGACCAAGTTCCGCCGCCAGGCCGATTCGGCCGAGGCGAAGACCCGCGACCTGCGACTGGTCTACGAGTTGCAGCTCGAACGCGAGATCACCGCGCGTCGGCAGTACGAACTCGGCGTCGAGGCCCAGATCCGCAAAGAGGTGCGCGCCGAGACCAACGAGGAACTCCACGAGCTCCAGGCACAGGTCGCGGCGTTGCGGTCGAGCCTCGAGCTGCTGGTCGGCGAATTGCCCGAGCAGCGGGTCGCCCTGTCGACGGAGCGCTACCCCGAACTCGAGCGCACCCGCGGACCCCAGCAGCAGACCGCGATCCTCGACGACAGCGTCGTGGCCGAGCGGGACTTCGCGGGCACCGCACCCACCGAGACGCCCGCGTCCCGATCACCCCAGGCCCCTGCGTTCACCGAGGCCCCTGTCTTCACCGACGAGACCCCGACCGACGAGTGGGCCACCCCCGCCCCGTCCGCTCCCGCCCCGTCCGCTCCCGCCCCGTCCGCTCCCGCCCCGTCCGTTCCCGCGCCGCTCACACCCGAGCCGACCGCGGCCCCGGAGCCGCCGCCGGTCGCGACCCCGCGCCCTCCCCAGCCGCCGGTCACCACCCCGCCGGTCGAGACCCCCGCCGCGAGCAGCGGTCGCCACGGTCGATCCGCCGCGGTCGCCGCATCGGCCCCCGGGTCCGCGCCGGAACCCGAACCCCAGCCGGTCGTCGCGCCCGAGACGGCGTCGGAGCCCGAGCCCGAGGCCGTCGCCGACACCACCGCCGCGTGGGACACCTCGGCCTCGACCCGCGGTCGTGATCGTCACCGCGCACCGGAGACCGAGCCGGGCGCGCACGCCAACGGTCGGTCGGTGTCGGAACTCATCGAGCAGTTCCGTGCGCCCACCCCCGGTGGTCGCCGCCGTCGTCGCGACTGAACGACACCGTCGGGGCGGTGACCCCGCTCACACGCGTTGGCTGCTGAGGTGGTCGGCGACCTATCCTCGCCCAGGAACGTCCGGTACCCGATCGCTGGGACCGGAACGAGCATCGGAGGACATCGGTGACCTCACCGGGTATCGCCAACTGGCCCGCGCCGGCCCGACTCACCGTCGGGATCGTGTCGGCCGGTCGGGTGGGCACCGCCCTCGGTGCAGCCCTCGAACGCGCCGACCACGTGGTCGGCGCGGTGGTGGCCCGCTCACCGCAGTCCCGATCGCGTGCCGCCCGCCGCCTGCCCGAATCGCAGGTCCTCGACCTCGCCGCCGTCGCGTCCCGCAGTGAACTGCTGATCGTCAGCGTGCCCGACGCCGCCCTGCCGACCGTGATCGCCGATCTCGCACGATCGGGCGCGGTCCGCCCGGGCACGATCGTCGCTCACACCGCCGGCGCGCGCGGCGTCGCGATCCTCGAACCCCTGACCGCACTCGGCGCCACGCCGCTCGCCCTGCACCCGGCGATGACCTTCGTCGACAGCGACGACGACATCACCCGACTGCGTTCGGCCTGCTTCGGTGTGACCGCTGCCGACGAGATCGGCCACGCCGTCGGAACCTCCCTGGTGCTGGAGATGGGCGGCGAACCCGTCGCCGTCGCCGAGCAGGCCCGCCCGCTCTACCACGCCGCGCTGGCCCACGGCGCGAATCATGTTGTGGCGCTGGTGTCCGACGCCGTCGCCGCGTTGCGCATCGCCCTGGAACAGTCTGCGGGCGAGGGGTTCTCCGCCATCGATTCCGATCCACTCGCGTCCGGCGTGCCGGAGCGCATCCTCGGTCCGCTGGTGTCGGCGGCGCTGGCCAACGTGCTCGAACTCGGCCCGTCGGCTCTCACCGGGCCGGTCGCCCGGGGGGATGCCGCCGCGGTCGCCGCGCACCTCGCCGCCCTGGGCGCGGCCGATCCCGATCTCGCCGAGACCTATCGCGCCATGTCGCTGCGCGCCGCCGCCCGCACCGACGCCCCGTCGGCGTTGATCGACGTCCTGACCGGTTCGACCCCACCTCGAGGTGACCTGTGACCCCGCCCGCTCCGCCCGCCTCCACGACACCCGGACGCCCCTACGTCGCGGGATCGCTCACCGTGCACCGCGACCCGGCGACGCTCACCCAGATCAGCCGGGCGCTGCGATCGACCGGCAAACGGGTGGTCCTCGTGCCGACCATGGGCGCCCTGCACGCGGGCCACCGCGAGCTCATCCGCGCGGCGAAGGCGCAGGGGCCGACCGTCGTGATCGTGTCGATCTTCGTCAACCCCCTGCAGTTCGGGGTCGGTGAGGATCTCGACGCCTACCCGCGCACCTTCGACGCCGACCGTGCGATCTGCGAGGAGATGGGTGTGGAACTGCTGTTCGCGCCCACCGCGGCCGACATGTACCCCAACGGCCCCCGCACCACCGTGCACCCCGGGCCGGCGGGTGCCGAACTCGAGGCCGCCTCCCGGCCCACGCATTTCGCGGGCATGCTCACCGTCGTCGCGAAACTGCTCGCCATCGCCGCGCCGCACGCCGCCTACTTCGGCGAGAAGGACTACCAGCAACTCGTCCTGGTGCGGCAGATGGTCACCGACCTCAACCTCGACATCGCGATCGTCGGGGTGCCCACGGTGCGCGAGTCCGACGGGCTGGCCATGTCGAGCCGCAACCGCTATCTCACACCTGCGCAACGAGAATCGGCGACGGCGCTGTCGGCGGCCCTGGTCGCCGGGGCCTACGCGGCCGCCGGTGGGGTCGAGGCCATCCTGTCCACGGCCCGCGGCGTGCTCGCCGAGCGTCCCGACATCGACGTCGACTACCTCGAGGTGCGCGGCGTGGACCTCGGTCCGCCACCCGAGCACGGCGACGGCCGACTTCTCGTGGCCGCCCGCGTCGGGACCACCCGACTCCTCGACAACGTCGGTGTCGCGGTCGGCACCGGATTCCTCAACCGCGGCAGCGGCGACCCCGACACCGTGTCGGCCGATCACCCGGAAGGGCACTGAGACACCATGTTCCGCACCATGATGACCTCCAAGATCCACCGCGCGCGGGTCACGCAGGCCGATCTGCACTACGTCGGTTCGGTGACGATCGACGCCGATCTGCTCACCGCCGCCGACATCCTCGAGGGCGAGCAGGTCACCATCGTCGACATCGACAACGGCAACCGCCTCGAGACCTACGCCATCGCCGGGCCCCGGGGCAGCGGTGTGATCGGGATCAACGGGGCCGCAGCCCACCTCGTCCACCCCGGCGATCTCGTCATCATCATCGCCTACGGCGTGTTGAGCCCCGAGGAACTGACCACGTACCGTCCCCACGTGGTCTTCGTCGACGAGGACAACCGCATCGTCTCCTCCGGCGCCGACCCGGCCCACGCGCCGGCCGGGTCGGGCCTGCTCGATCCCCGCGAACTCGTCGGATAGCGTCAGATGCTCCTCGCCCTCGACGTCGGCAACACCAACATCCACCTCGGTGTGTTCGCCGGCCGCGGCGACCACGCACATCTGGTGCGCGACTGGCGGATCCGTACCGAACCGCGGATGACCGCCGACGAGCTCGCTCTCACCCTGCGGGGTCTGCTCGGCGACGACGTCGACCGCGTCGTGTCGGTGGTGGGTCTGTCCACGGTCCCGTCGCTGCTGCGCGAGATGCGTGTGGTGGTGGGCAAGTACTTCGGACCGGGCCCGCATGTCCTTCTCGAGCCGGGGCTGCGCACCGGTGTCGCACTGCTCGTCGACAACCCCAAAGAGGTCGGGACCGACCGCGTCGCCAACGCGCTGGCCGCGCACGCCACCTACGGGACCGCCTGCATCGTCGTCGATTTCGGCACCACGACTCTCGTCGACGTGGTGTCGGCGAAGGGGGAGTTCCTCGGTGGGGCCATCGCCCCCGGCATCGACCTCGCCGTCGACGCGCTCGCGGCCCGCACCGTCACCCTGCGCACCGTCGAACTGCTTCCGCCGCGCAGCGTGGTCGGCAAGAACACCGTCGAGGCGCTGCAGTCGGGCATCCTCTACGGCTTCGCCGGGCAGGTCGACGGGCTGGTGACCCGGGTCCGTCGCGAGATCCCCGGCTTCGCCGACACCGACGAGGTGACCGTGGTCGCGACGGGCTACCTCGCGCCGCTCGTCTTCGACGAGTGCCGCACCCTCGACGTCCACCACGGCCACCTCACCCTCGAGGGACTACGGCTGGTGTTCGAACGGCAGAACGACGTTGCGCGTGCGCGCAAGCGGGGACCTGTGGCAGACTCTGCCCCGTGAAGACGTGTCGTGGCGCGGAGTGTTGTCGGGGCTGAGAAAGCCCTCATCGACTCCTGCTGTCCCCACATCTCACCTCGAGGTATCCCATGCCTGTCCTGGCACCCCGTGCGCACATCTCCCACCCCGTCACCACGCGTCGTATCGGCGTGTTGTCGCTCCGCGTCGACGAGTTCTTGCCAGCCGTCGCCGCAGGTCACCGCGTCGTCGACATCCGCGATCAGCGTGAGCGCGACACCCACGGCGTGATCGCCGGCGCGCTGGCCATCGACGCCGCGATCGTCGTCGACCGCCTCGTCCCCGACACCGCCGAATCGCTGCGCGGCGTCACCGCCGACACCCGCTGGTTGCTCGTCGGCGCCGACGGGCACGACGCCGAGTGGCTCACCTGGCACCTGCACGCCCGTGGGGTACCGGGTGCCCGGTTCCTGCTCGGTGGTCACCGTGCCCTGCGGAGCGCCCGTGACCTCGGTCATCGACCGCTGAGCGCATCGCAGCGCCGCGACCTCGCGGTGATCTCGGCCCACTGATTCCGGTGCCGATAGGGTCGTGCGGGTGACCGACACTTCGCCCGACAACATCGACCACCTGCCCGAGCAGCTGCGCATCCGACGCGAGAAGCGTGCCCGGATCCTCGCCGACGGCGGCCAGGCGTACCCCGTGTCGATCCCGCGCACGCACTCACTCGCGCAGGTGCGCGCCGAGCACCCCGACCTGCCCGTCGACCACGCCACCGGGACGCAGGTCGGCGTCGTCGGGCGCGTGATGTTCGTGCGCAACAAGGGAAAGCTGTGTTTCGGCACCCTGCAGGAGGGCGACGGGACCCAGCTGCAGGTGATGATCAGCTTCAACGGTGTCGGCGAGGAGGCGCTCGCGGCGTGGAAGAGCGATGTCGATCTCGGTGACTTCGTCTACGTCCACGGCGAGGTGATCAGCTCGCGCACCGGTGAGCTCAGCGTGATGGCCGATGCCTGGCAGATCGCCTCGAAGGCGTTGCGGCCGTTGCCCGTCGCGCACAAGGAACTCAGCGAGGAGGCGCGCGTCCGCCAGCGATACGTCGACCTCATCGTCCGTCCGTCCGCCCGCGAGACCGCCCGCACCCGGGTCGCGGTGATCCGCGAGCTCCGTGCGGCTCTCGCCGAGCGCGACTTCATCGAGGTCGAGACGCCGATGCTGCAGGCCCAACACGGTGGCGCAGCGGCCCGCCCGTTCGTCACCCACTCCAACGCCCTCGACATCGACATGTACCTGCGGATCGCGCCGGAGTTGTTCCTCAAGCGCTGTGTGGTGGGCGGGCTCGAGCGCGTCTTCGAGATCAACCGCAACTTCCGCAACGAGGGCATCGACTCCACCCATTCGCCCGAGTTCGCGATGCTGGAGACCTATCAGGCCTACGGCACCTACGACGACTCGGCGGTGATGACCCGTGAACTGGTGCAGGACGTGGCGCAGCGGGCGCTGGGCACCCTGACCCCCACGCTCGCCGACGGCACGGTCTACGACCTGTCCGGCGAATGGCTCACCATCTCGATGTACCCGTCGCTGTCGGAGGCGGTCGGTACCGCGATCACCCCGGAGACATCGGTGCCGACCCTGTTGGCACTGGCCGAGAAGGTCGGCCTGGCCGTCCCGCGCGACAAGGGTTACGGGCACGGCAAGCTCGTCGAGGAACTGTGGGAGGAGCAGGTCGGTAGACACATCGACCGCCCGTTCTTCGTCCGCGATTTCCCGGTCGAGACCTCGCCGCTCACCCGCGATCACCGCTCGATCCCCGGCGTGGTCGAGAAGTGGGACCTCTATGTCCGCGGGTTCGAACTGGCCACGGGCTACTCGGAGCTGATCGACCCCGTGATCCAGCGGGAGCGGTTCGTCGACCAGGCGCGACTCGCGTCGGCGGGGGACGACGAGGCAATGGTCCTCGACGAAGAATTCCTGACCGCGATGGAACACGGAATGCCGCCGACCACCGGTACCGGAATGGGTATCGACCGACTTCTCATGGCGCTGACGGGATTGGGAATCCGGGAGACAATCCTGTTTCCGTTCGTGAAGCCGAACGAATGAATTCTGTCGTCATTACCCGGTGACAATTGTCGTACCCGGAATATGTGGTTACAGTGGGTTTCGGCCGGGGGGCTGTAACCGGGGGCACTCACGAGTGTTCTCCCTGACCACCCGCGGCAATGCACGAGTCGAACAATTCATGGTGGGGGCAGCAAGATGGCGAAAAAGGTGACGGTCACCCTGGTGGACGACGTCGACGAGAGCGCATCGGCCGACGAGACCGTGGAATTCGGCATCGACGGCATCAGCTACGAGATCGATCTCTCCGCCGAGAACGCGGCACGCCTGCGCGCCGAGATCGACACGTGGGTCGAGCACGCGCGCCGGGTCGGCGGGAAGCGCCGAGGCCGCTCGTCGTCCGCATCGACCGGTGTCGACGCAGGCCACAGCGCCGCGATCCGCGAATGGGCACGGCGCAACGGACACGGGGTGTCGGCCCGGGGCCGGGTGTCGAGCGACATCGTCGAGCTCTACAACGCGGCCCACTGACCCCCTCTTTCGGCCGGGCTATTTCGCCCCCGAATTCGCCGTCCCGCCGAGAAGTTCGCGTTTGAGAATCTTTCCGGCTGCGTTACGCGGGAATTCATCGATCACGATCACGCTGCGTGGGATCTTGAAATTCGCCAAAGTGGAACGGCAGTGTTCGATCACGTAGTCGACGTCGATGGTCGCTCCTGATCGCACCGTGAGAAATGCGCGCCCCACTTCTCCGAGTCGTTCGTCGGGTACCCCCACGACGGCGGCCTCGGTCACGTCGGCGATGCGCGTCAGGGTCTGTTCGACCTCGGCGGGGTAGACGTTGAATCCGCCGCAGATGTACATGTCCTTGAGTCGGTCGGTGATCGACAGATTGCCCCGGTCGTCGAGGGTGCCGATGTCCCCGGTGTGCAGCCACCCGTCGGCGTCGATGGTCTCGGCCGTCGCGACGGGGTCGTCGAGGTAACCCCGCATCACCATCGCGCCGCGGGTGAGCACCTCACCGGCATCCGACAGTGCGATCTCCATGCCCTCGAACGCCCGGCCGCACGTCGTGGCGACGGTCAGGTCGTCGTCGGCGGGGGTGCATGTCGACACGAACCCGCTCGCCTCGCTCAGCCCGTAGGCGGTGATGACGGTGTCGACGCCGAGGTCGCGCTGGATGCGCTCGACGAGCACCACCGGCACGATCGCCGCGCCGGTGACGACCAGCCGCAGCGACGACAGGTCCGCGGCCGACCGACCGGGGTCGTCGAGGATGGTCTGGAAGATGGTCGGCGCTCCCGGGAACACCGTCGCCCGGTGTCGCTCCACGGCGGTCATCGCCGCCTGGGCGCTGTAGACCGCGAGCGGCACCATCGTGGTCGCGAACATCGTGCACGCGAGGATGCCGGCCTTGTAACCGAACGTGTGGAAGTAGGGATTGACCATCAGGTAGCGGTCGTCGTGGGAGAGTCGCCCGTTGGCGCCCCACGCGTACGCGCCGGCCATCGACTGGCGGTGCTCGGCCAACACGCCCTTGCTGCGCCCGGTGGTGCCCGACGTGAACAGGATGTCGGACAGGTCCTCCGGCGCGACCGCGTCGGCGCGGGTGTCGGCCTGCGCACGCGACCCGTCGGTCGCGCCGGCCAGGAAGTCGTCCCAGTCGATCCCCGCGCCGCGGCTGTGGTCGACCGTGGCGTGTGGCTCGTCGTCGAGTCGGATCCGGACCGCGACCCGCACGTCGGTGTCGACGGCGAGGTCGACCTGCTCGGTCAGCTCGGCGAGCCGATCGGTGCCGAGGAACGTCCCGGCCACCACCAGGGCGCGGGTATGGGTGCGCACGAGCACGTCGACGACCTCGGTGGCGGTGTAGCGGGTGTTCAGCGGGACCAGTGTCGCGCCCGCGTAGTGCGCCCCGAGTGCCGCGACCGGCCAGTGCACGCTGTTGGGCGACCAGATCGCGACCCGATCGCCCGCTGCGACACCGTTCTCGACGAGCGCTCCGGCGAACGTGCGGACCGCCGCCAGCAACTGCGACCAGGTCAGCGTGACGTCCTCGCCCCATTGGTCGTCGACGATCGCGACACCGTCGGGGTGCTCGGCGGCGACCGCGCGCAGTGCGGCCACGCTGGTCTGGTGATTCGTCACGCGGCTCTCCTTCGGGTCACGAGACAGCAAAAACAAGCAAGTGCTTGGTAGGTTACGCTAGGGCTCATGACTGCGACCAATCTTGCCGACCGAGGTGTCGACCTGGGTCGACATCCGGGATCGGTGGACGACTTCGCGTCGTCGGTCGGCACCTGGCTACGCGAGAACCTGACCGGGGAGTTCGCGTCCCTCGTCGGACGTGGCGGACCGGGAAGCGAACACGAGTTCTTCGACCGACGCCTCGACTGGGACCGGCACCTGGCCCGCGCGGGCTGGACCTGCCTCGGTTGGCCGACCGAACACGGCGGCCGCAACGCCACTCTCGCCCAGCGCATCGCGTTCCACACCGAGTACGCCCGCGCCGACGCCCCGGCCCGGGTCAACCACCTCGGTGAGGAACTACTGGGTCCCACGCTCATCGCCTTCGGCACCGACGCCCAGAAGGAACGGTTCCTCCCACCGATCGCCGACGTCTCCGAGTTGTGGGCCCAGGGATACTCCGAACCCGGCGCCGGATCCGATCTCGCGAACGTGTCCACCACCGCACGGCTCGAAGACGGACGCTGGGTCCTCAACGGCCAGAAGATCTGGACTTCACTCGCCCACGTCGCGCAGTGGGTGTTCGTGCTGTGTCGCGTCGAGCGCGGGTCGACGCGCCACCACGGCCTCGGCTTCCTGCTGGTGCCGCTCGACCAGCCCGGCATCACCGTGCGACCCATCCAACAGCTCACCGGCACATCGGAGTTCAACGAGGTCTTCTTCGACGACGCCGTCACCGACGCCGACCTCATCGTCGGTGCACCGGGCGACGGGTGGAAGGTCGCGATGGGGCTCCTCGAGTTCGAGCGCGGCGTCTCGACCCTCGGCCAGCAGGTCGGCTTCGCCCGGGAACTCGACCGACTGATCGACCTGGCGAAGACCACCGGCGCCGCGTCCGATCCCGACATCCGCGGGCGACTCGTGTCCGCGCACGTGGGCCTGCGGGTGATGCGCGCCCACGCCCTGCGCACCCTCGCCACGGTCGACACCGGAGGCGCCGGCGGCCAGGCGTCGGTGTCGAAGCTGCTGTGGGCCAACTGGCATCGCGATCTCGGCGAACTCGCGATGGCCATCTCGGGGGCTCCGGCGCTCATCGCCCCCGACCACACCAGCGAGGGCGTCGTCAACGACATCACCACCCCCGAACGTGTCGAACTCGGTCCCTGGCAACGGTTGTTCCTCTTCACCCGCGCCGACACCATCTACGGTGGCTCGAACGAGATCCAGCGCACCATCATCGCCGAACGGGTGCTCGGCCTGCCGCGAGAGGCGCGACCATGACTTCTGATCTGTCGCCCGTGGATCTGTCGCAGCCGCCCGCGGAGATCCCCGGCCACGGACTGCTCGCGGGCCGCAAGGTCGTGGTGACCGCAGCGGCGGGGACCGGCATCGGCTTCGCCACCGCACGTCGTGCGCTGCTCGAGGGCGCCGACGTCCTCGTCAGCGACTTCCACGAGCGCCGGCTCGGTGAGACCGTCGAGAAACTCGTGGGCGAGTTCCCGGATCAGACCGTGGCCCAGGCGGTCTGCGACGTCTCCGAGACCAGCCAGGTCGACGAGCTCATCGCTGTCGCGGCCCGCGAACTCGGCCGGATCGACGTCCTGGTCAACAACGCCGGCCTTGGTGGTGAGACGCCGATCGTCGAGATGACCGACGAGGCGTGGGACCGCGTCCTCGACATCACGCTGAACAGCACCTTCCGCGCCACCCGCGCGGCGCTGCGGTATTTCGCCTCGGTGCCCCACGGTGGTGTCATCGTCAACAACGCCTCGGTGCTCGGCTGGCGGGCGCAGAAGGGTCAATCCCATTACGCCGCAGCGAAAGCCGGTGTGATGGCATTGACCCGGTGCTCGGCGATCGAGGCGGCCGAGTACGGCGTGCGCATCAACGCCGTGGCGCCGTCGATCGCGAAGCACCCGTTCCTGGCCAAGGTGACCAGCGACGAACTGCTCGACGAACTGGCCTCCCGGGAGGCCTACGGCCGGGCCGCGGAGGTGTGGGAGATCGCCGCCACCATCGCGATGCTCGCCAGCGACTACACCACCTACCTGACCGGCGAGATCGTCTCGATCTCCAGCCAACGCGCCTGAGCGAAAAGGAATTCTCGATGTCACAACCGCAGGCCTACATCGTCGACTCCATCCGGACCCCGGTCGGCAAACGCAACGGGTCGCTGGCGAAGACGCACCCCGCCGACATGGGTGCCCACGTCATCAACGCCGTCCTCGAGCGCACCGGCATCGATCCGAATGTCGTCGACGACGTCATCTTCGGGTGCGTCGACACCATCGGACCGCAGGCGGGCAACATCGCCCGCTCGGCGTGGCTGGCGGCCGGTCAGCCGTTGGACGTACCCGGTACCACTGTCGACCGCCAGTGCGGATCATCGCAGCAGGCAATCCATTTCGCCGCCCAGGCGGTGATGAGCGGAACCCAGGACGTGGTGCTCGCCGGCGGCATCCAGAACATGAGCGCCATCCCGATCTCGTCGGCGATGCTCGCCGGGCGCGAGTACGGGTTCGACACCCCGTTCAGCGGATCGAACGGCTGGGCCGAACGTTTCGGCGACGCCGACATCTCGCAGTTCACCGGTGCGGACATGATGGCCAAGCGGTGGGAGATCAGCCGCGAGGACATGGAGGGGTGGGCCCTGCAGTCGCATCAGCGTGCGCTGGCCGCCATCGCCGAGGGTCGTTTCGAGAAGGAGACCGTGGCGCTGGGGGAGTGCGTCGTCGACGAGTGTCCCCGCGAGACCTCGCTCGAGAAAATGGCCGGGCTCAAGGTCTTGGCCGAGGGATCGTCGCTGACCGCCGCTGTCGCGTCACAGATCTGCGACGGCGCCGCGGCCACGCTGGTCGTGTCGGAGGCGGCGCTGAAGCAGCACGGCCTCACCCCGCGCGCCCGGATCCACCACCTGTCGGTGCGCGGTGACGACCCGGTGATGATGCTCTCGGCGCCCATCCCGGCCACGAAGTGGGCGCTCGAGAAGACCGGACTGTCGATCGACGACATCGATGTCGTCGAGATCAACGAGGCGTTCGCTCCGGTCGTGCTGGCCTGGTTGAAGGAGACCGGCGCCGATCCCGCCCGGGTCAATCCGAACGGCGGCGGCATCGCCCTGGGTCACCCCCTCGGTGCCACCGGCGCGAAACTCTTCTCGACCCTGCTGCACGAACTCGAGCGCACCGGCGGCCGCTACGGCCTCCAGACGATGTGCGAGGGCGGCGGAACCGCCAACGTCACCATCATCGAACGCCTCTGACGCCAGTTGGGCACGTAACGCCCGCAGTTGGGCAGGTAACGCCCGCAGTTGGGCATGTGACTATCTCGGTTTGTGCCACTCGACGATGTACCGCCACATGGGGAGAAGGCGAAAGGTCGCGCCGGGCATGACGCGCGCGACGGCAGCGTCGATCTCGGTGTAGGTGTGCGGAGGCGGCCAGACGATCGGCGCGGTGTGTTCCCACAGTCCTCGTCGGCGCGACAGGTATTGGTGCTGCACGAGTCCGGCGACGTGTAAAGCCATCTCCCTCGGCCGTGACGTGCGACCGAGGCCGACGATCGCGACCACCCCGCCCGGGGCGGTCAGTTCCGCGCACCGTCGCAGCGCCGCATCGACGTCGGGGATGTGGTGCAGGGTCGCGATCGAGGCCACCACATCGAACGACCCGGGCTCGAACGGATGGGTCATCACGTCGTCGACGATCCACTGCACGTCGGAACTCTCGGCCTTCGCCGTTTCGACGACCGGCGCGTGGACATCAATCCCGGTCACCTCGGGGACGATCTCGGCGAGGTCGGCAGCGAGCAGCCCGTTCCCGGTCCCGACGTCGAGTGCGGTCTGAGCATCGGCCGGCACGGTGTCGAGGATCAGCCGGTGGTAGTGGATGTTGTGGTTCCACCGTGGACTCTCGGCCGGGTCTGCCGACAGGAAACGTGGGCGCTTTCTCACGACATCCGATCGTACTGTCGTACAGAACGGGTCGACCGCTAGGCCGCGGGGTACAGCGGAGCGTCTGGCCACGTGATGTCGATGCGTGGCGCACGCTGGTGTTCGACATCGATGACCTGTGGCGATGGTCCTTCGATGTCTGGAAGTTCGACCCACGGGTCACTACTCGTCGAATGCTGTTGGAGCAGTTCGTCGATGCGGTGTAGGTGATTGGCGCGGAGCTTTTCCGGTGGGTCGGTGTTGCGGCGCCAGCCGTAGCGGCCGCGGTCGGGGCCTTCGGTGATCTTCTCGGTGCTCCACTGATGCGGTTCGGATCCGACGGCCCGGTTGTGGCGTCCGCAGGCGGGTGCCATGTCGGTCGCATCGGTGAGTCCGCCGTCGGCCCAATCAGCTTCCGCGTGATGCATTTCTGTGTGGGCGAACGGGACACGACAGTCGTCCTTGCTGCATCCCCTGTACTGGGCGAACGCCATCAAGCGCTGCGTCTGCGACGCGAGACGCCGGCCGCGGCCGAAGAACAGGGGCTCGTTCGTGACGTCGCTGAACACCGCGGGGTGGGTTTGCGCTTCAGCAGCGAGCTTGATGACGTCATTGGTTCTGAAAAACCGCTGACCGTGCCGAAAAGCGACATCGAGCGTGCTTCGAACACGCGCAGGTCACCTCCGAACAGAGCACGCTCGATCGCGCTTTTCGGCACGGTCAGCGCATCGTCGCGCACCTAGCCGACGGTTGCGCTGGGACTGACTGCGGCAGTCTCGGTCAGCTGCCTCTTTCAGCAACTGCGGGTCGGCGTCGGCGTGATCGCCTTTCGGTGACTGATCGTCGTCGGGATTGTTCATCCCGGGCGCGGCCCATTTGGCGAGGACGACGTCGAACAGTGCGCGAGTGATCGGGTCGAGCGTTGCGGTCAGTTTCGACATCAGCTGCGAGTCTTGGCAACCGAGGTTCAGTTTCCGGTTGCGTGCGCGGTCGCGATCGTCGGTGAGGGTGCCGTCGGGATCGAGGTGAGCCAAGATCCGTACACCGGCGGCGCCTATCTCTTTCGGGGTCAGTGTGGTTGCGAATTCGGCCAGGACTTCCTCTGCCCGCGCTCGCTGTTCCACATCGACGGCCGAGGGGATCTTCTTCATTACGTCCAACACCGCGTGCACGTGATCTGGCCCGATTGAACCGGCCGCCAACTCGCGAGCCGTGTTCGGGCACACCGGTGGCAGCTTCTCACCGGTCATCGCGTGCATCGGCTCCAACGCCTGCACGGCCTGTAACCGCTTCTTCGGCTGACTGATCCGCAGTTTCGTCTGCAGGAACTCGGTGACGGTCACGCATCCCACGGTCCGGTGGGCGTCGCGGTCGGAGACCTCGAGGATGCGCTGGTTGCCGATGGATTCGAATTGGCGGACAACGGTGTGGTGGTCGATAGCAAGTTGTGCGACGGTCTCGTCGTCGTGGGCGTCTGCGGTCTCTTCGGCGATCTCCTTCACCAGGGCTTGCAGGGCAGCGTATTTCGCCACGAGATCGCTCACGGACTGCCCCCTCCCCAGGTGTGACTGTACGTCTATTCTAGCACGCGTGTTCGAGGTGTGCTAGATTGATTTTCGCGAATGTTGTTCGCTGTGAGCATATTTGGGGTTCTTCGGTTGCCGTCTACTACCGCCGACTGTGCCGAAACTCTTCGCCGAGTGTGCGTCGTTTCGCTTTCGGCGAGCGCTGTGTTGTCTGCACACTCGACCCGACTTTCGGCACCAAGCACAGTCGGCACTTCGACTCCCGTCGCGGTGTGGTCGTCTTCTCCTGTCGCTGACGGGGCGGAAGCCAGGCGCCGCGTGTGCGTTGTTTCGTCGTCGTCCCGCGTTGCGCGGTCTGCACACTCGACGGCCGTTTCCGTCCAGTCAGCATCTCCGGCTCATGTCGCGCAGTGACTGTGCCGAAACTCTTCGCCGAGTGTGCGTCGTTTCGCTTTCGGCGAGCGCTGTGTTGTCTGCACACTCGACTCGAGTTTTGTCACAGTCAGCACCTGTGGCTCACGCACTCGGCACCATCAGTCGCCGTGCGCTGTCAGTAGGCGATGGTCTGCGCGATGGCGACGGCGACGAGGCCTGCCGACAGCGACACGAACGACAGCCCCGACGCGGTGCGGTAGACGAGCGTCTCCTGGATCTTCTCCTCGAAGGCCAGCGGCACGAACAGCAGCGGGTTGACGATCGCGCCGATGGTGACGAGCACCAGGACCCACGCAGGGGTGTCGGTCGCGACGAGTCCGACGGCGATCAGCAGCAGGCCCATGAGGATCCAGTCGAGGTGCGTCTGGAACACGCGACGGTGGTGCTTGATGCCGACCTTGTGCAGCCACTGCGGTTTGTCGACGACGAGCACCATCGCGAAGCCGGACAGCGCGCCGACGGCGAGCGACCACAGACCGATGACCGGGAGCAGGTCTCTCATGAGGCCGAACTCTACGGTCCGGGTCCACCCGGTGGCGCGGGAGGTGTGATGTGGCGCATACTGCAAAGCAACACATCGATGAGTTTGTGTCATTGACGATCGAAGGAGATCGACCCCCATGAGCACACCCAGCACGCAGAAGGCCCCGGCCGCGCATTTCCGGTCGGCCGACGAGCGGTCGCTCGACGAGCTCCTCGAACTGCAGCGCGCGGCCTTCCTGCGCGACGGCATCCCCGACGCGGCCACCCGTATCGACCGGATCAACCGTCTGTCGGCCCTGTTGCTCGACAACGCCGAGGAGATCGCCGAGGCGCTCGACGCCGACTTCGGCACCCGACCGCGCGACCTCTCGATCGCCACCGACGTGGCCGGCTGCATGATCGACCTCGCCCATCAGCGCAAGCACGTCGCACAGTGGATGCGCACCGAGAAGGTAGCCAAGGCGATGGGCGCCGCCGGGTTCTCGCAGCGCATCCGGCACGATCCGCTCGGAGTCGTCGGCATCATGGGCCCCTGGAACTTCCCGTTGCAGCTGACCGTGGTCCCCGCCGGCTCGGCGTTCGCCGCCGGCAACCGCGTGATGATGCGCCCATCGTCGGTGACCGCCCGCACCACCGCGGTGCTGGCGAAGCACGCGCCCGACTACTTCTCGTTGGAGGAGTTCGCGGTCCTCACCGGCGCACACGGTTCGGGCTCGGACTTCGCGAAGCTCAAGGTCGACCACATGTTCTTCACCGGTTCGCCCGGGGTGGGCGCCTCGGTCGCCACCGAGGCCGGCCGCAACCTGGTGCCCGTCACCCTCGAGCTCGGCGGCAAGAACCCGGTCGTGATCGACATCGACGCCGACATCGATGATGCGGCCAAGCGTCTCGCCGACGCCCGGATGGTCAACAGCGGCCAGGTCTGCCTCTGCCCCGACTACGCCTTCGTGCCCGAGGCTCACCTGCAGCGCTTCACCGATCTCATCGTCGCGCGGTGGCGACAGAACTACCCCTCGATCCTGCGCAACGAGCAGTTCACCTCGACGGTCAACGAGAAGAACTACACGCGCATCGTCGATCTCATCGACGACGCCGTCAGCCTCGGCGCCACCAAGCGACAGGTCGTCCCGCCGGGTGAGAAGCTGCCCGACGCCGACGCGCGCAAGATCCCGCCGACCGTGCTGACCGGTGTGAAGGCGGGGATGAAGATCGAGGAGGACGAGGTCTTCGGGCCCGTGCTGACGCTCTATCCCTACCGCGACCTCTCCGAGGCCGTCGACCACATCAACGGCCACGGACACCCGCTGACCATCTACTGGTTCGGCCCCGACAACGAGCGGTACGAGGCGCTGCAGCGGTCCACACGCTCGGGATCGGTGAACGGCAACGACTTCGCGCTCAACCTGCTCAGCGCCGAACTCCCGTTCGGCGGTGTCGGCGGCAGCGGAATGGGCAGCTATCACGGCAAATTCGGCTTCGCGACGTTCTCGCATGCCCGCGCGGTCACCCACTCACGGATGCCGATCAGCTTCGGACAGCTGATGTCGGCGCCGTTCACCTCCATGGACAGCCGATCGACGAATCTGCAGCTGTCGATGTGGAAGTGGATCACGCGACGGGCGACGCGCAAGAACCGCTGACCGCTGACGGGCAGGTCACCAAACCGAGCGCTTGCTAGGGTCGATGCGATCGACCCTCGATCGGGAAGGTGGCCGCCCGTGGCCTCGTCACGACGCGACGAGCTGCTCGCCCTCGCCGGGCGCATGTTCGCCGAGCAGGGTCTGCGCACCACCACCGTCCGCGACATCGCCGACGCGGCGGGGATCCTGTCGGGCAGTCTGTATCACCACTTCGATTCCAAGGAGTCGATGGTCGACGAGATCCTGCGGCAGTTCCTCGACGACCTGTTCGCGCGCTATCACGAGATCGTGGACGCCGATCCGCCCGCCGACGAGGCCCTGACCCGGTTGGTGGTCGCGTCGTTCGAGTCGATCGATCGCGACCACCATGCGGTGGCCATCTATCAGGACGAGGCCAAGCGCCTGTCGTCGCTGGAACGGTTCGGCTACATCGCCGAACGCAACCGCGAGTTCCGCGGACTGTGGGAGACGATCCTGGCCAAGGGCGTACGCGACGGCACCTTTCGGGCCGATCTCGACGTCGAGCTGGTCTACCGCTTCCTCCGCGACACCGTGTGGGTGGCCGTGCGGTGGTACCGCCCGGGCGGGACGATGCCCGCGCAGACGGTGGCCGATCAGTATCTCGGCGTCGTCCTGCACGGACTCGTCCCGCGCTGATCGATCGCTGGTCGCCCGATCAGCGGGCCGCGGTGCTACTTCGCGGTGAGCGGGTGGATCTTGAGTGCGCCGAGATGCTCGCCGACCTTGCCCATGGCGGCGGTCAGGTGCGGCGAGGACATGTGGGCGTCGAGATCGGACTGCGCCTTCCACAGCTCGACGGTGACGAAAGTGCCCGGCTCGGCCTGTGATTCGTACAGGTCGTAGGAGATGCACCCTGCTTCCTCGCGGGTGGCGGCGGCGAGCTCGGCGAGTGCGTCTCCGACCTCCTTCTCGAAACCGGGCTTGGCCGGGATGGTCGCCACCACATGCAGATCGCTCATCGACAACGCTCCTTCGCGCTCGAGGTCTCGGCGGGCGCCGACACCTTCGCCTCGAACGTACCGGTCGCGCGGATGCGTGGGGCGCGAGTGGCTCAGCGCAGGATCCGCAGCACCGCGCCGACGACGAGATCGGTGACGGCGGCACGACCGGCCGGCTCGTTCGCGCCCAGCTCCCCGTCGGACCGCAGGGCGATCACCGACTCCACCAGGCGGAACGGCACCGCGGTGCGCGGGTCGTCGTGGCCCACGATCTCGCCGGCGATCGCCGCGTAGACGTCGCGCAGGGCGAGGCGTGCCGACCGGAAGTCCTCGAACCGCTCACCGCGCACGTCGGGCAACAGGTACAGGGCACCGAGGTTCCATCGCGACGTGACGAGTTGGTCGACGTCGAAGCGGACCAGGTCGGTCATCCGGTCCCGCGCGTCGGCGTCGGGATCCAGCGCGAGCGCGAAGTCCATGGTGGGGGAGACGGTCTCCTGTAGCAGTGCCGCGAGGATGTCCTCCTTGGTCCCGAAGTGGTGGTAGAGCGACGCCTGGCGTAGTCCCACCGCCTCGGCGATCGCGCGGGTCGACGTACCCGCGAAACCCTGTGTGGTGAACAGTTCCCCGGCCGCGTCGAGGATCTCCTCGCGCGGGTTGCCGCCGACGCGGCGCTGCGCCACCAGGCGCGGTCGACCGGGTCCCGTCGTGGCGGGCTGACGGATGCTCACCCGCCCGAGGTTACTGCCGAACAGCCCTCGTCTCGGCGGTGAGCACTCGTTGACACGGTGTTCACAGACGCGAAACCGCCGGAAACCCGGAGGTCGTTACATTTCGATCATCCGATAGAAAACCGCTCCGGTGATGCAGCGGGCACGAGACACAGGAGTGCTGACATGACCGCCCTCGAACCACCCACCATGGCCACGCGAGACGACGGCAACCAGCAGTACTCCTCGGCCGCCGACGCCGAGGCCCTCTCGCAACTCGGCTACACCCAGGAGCTGCACCGAGGCATCGGCGGATACGCGGCCTTCGCCTCCGGGTTCTCCTTCGTGTCCATCCTCACCACCGTGTTCGCCCTGTTCGCATTGGGATTCGGGCTCGGTGGGCCCAGCTTCTTCTTCACCTGGCCGATCGTGTTCGTGTGCCAGTTCTGTGTCTGCCTGGTGTTCGCCGAACTGTCGGGCAAGTTCCCGGTCGCCGGCGCCATCTATCAGTGGTCGCGGCGTCTGGCCGGCAACGGGGTCGGCTGGTTCGCCGGGTGGTTCATGCTGATCGGCTACATCGTCAGCGTCTCGGCGCTGGCGATCGCGATGCAGAGTGTGCTCCCGTCGATCTGGTCGGGCTTCCAACTCGTCGGCAGCGACACCGCACTCGCCTCGGTCTCGGGCGCGACGAACGCGATCATCCTGGGCAGCATCACGATTGCGCTGTGCACCGTCATCAGCGCCGTGGGTGTGTCGTTCATGGGCCGCATCACCATCATCGGCGTCACCATCGAGATCATCGGTGTGGTCCTGCTCGTGGTGCTCATGTTCGTCCATTCCGAGCGCACGCCCGCGCAGGCCGTCCTCGACACCGGAGGTCACGGCACGGGTCTGGGCTACCTGCCCGGGTTCCTCACCTCGATGCTGATGGCCGCCTACGTGATGTACGGATTCGACTCTGCCGCAGAGCTGTCCGAGGAGACCCGCGACCCGCGCCGTACCGCGCCGAAGGCGATCGTGAACGCGCTGCTGGTCTCGTTCATCGGTGGCGGCCTGATGATCCTGGGCGCACTGATGGCGGCCCCCTCGCTGGGTGCTCCCGAGCTGTCGGCCGACGGCATCGCCTGGGTGATCACGAGCCAGCTCGACACGTGGATGGGGAAGACGCTGTTGACGATCGTCGCGATCGCCATCTTCTCGGCCACCCTCGCCATCCAGGCCTCGGCGTCGCGCGTCATGTTCTCCATGGCCCGCGACAACCGACTCCCGTTCGGCTCGTTCCTGGCGAAGGTCAACTCCCGCACCGGGACCCCCGTCAACACCGGCATCGTGGTGAGCGCACTGGCGATCGCGGTCCTGCTGGTCAACCTCGGGCAGGCCAGCGTGTTCGCCGCCATCACCAGCGTCTCGGTGGTCATCGTCTACATCGCCTACCTGATGGTCACGATCCCCGCACTGATCCACCGGCTCCGCGGCACCAGCCTCAGCTTCGGTCGCCCGGTTTTCGACCTGGGTCGATGGGGGATCCTCGTCAACGTCATCGCCGTGGTGATGGGCACGTTGCTGATGATCAACATCGCCTGGCCACGCGCCGAGGTGTACGACCCCGACGGCACGTCGTGGTTCCTGCACTACTTCGCGATCATCTTCGTGGCGCTCACCCTCGTCGTCGGGGCCGCGGCCTACCTGCGGGTCCGCAACCTCCCCGGCGCACCGGTCCCGACCGACGCCCTCGTCGGCGCGAAGCGGTCGCGATGAGCGCGCCCACCGCCTCCACCACCGGCGCCAAGGCCCACGCACGCGCGCAGGAGGGTGCGATCACCGACTCGATGCCGGTGGTGCCTGCGTCGCGCTGGCCGCAGCCTCCGAGCGGTGTCGCGCCCGACGCCATGACCTGGGCCGAGACCGTTCCCGGCGGTCGCTACGCCACCAAGGTCCTCGCCCGCGGGACCCGCCTGCGTCTGCGCGACGTCACCGGCAGCGCGTGCGCGCACATCCTGTTGTGGCGCGCCGACGCCCCGTGGGAGCGACTCAACGTCGCCGACACCGTGAAGGTGCCGTGGCAGGCCTACCTCGGCGAGGGTCACCCCCTGCTGAGCGACCAGGGTCGGGTGCTCGCGACCGTGGTCGCCGACGACTCCGGCCACCACGACGCCCTCTGCGGCACCACCACCCTCGCCGGCAACGCGGCGAAGTACGGTTCGGGACAACTGCATTCGCAGAGCCCGGCCGGGCGTGAGCTGTTCACTGTCGCCGCCGCGAAACACGGACTCACCCCCGCAGACGTCGCGCCGTCGGTGTCGTTCTTCCACGGGGTCGTCGTCGAATCCGACGGGAACCTCACCTCGAAGGGGTCGGCCGGACTCGACAAGTGCGTCGACCTCGTCCTGCACCTGCCGTGCATCGTCGCGATCGCCAACACCGCACACCCGGTCGACCCGGCGCCGGAGTTCGACACCGGTCCGCTCGAGGTGCTGGCCTGGCGTGCCCACGCCGACCTCGCCGACCTGATCGCCCGCGCCGCCGACGCCGATCCCGAATACCGACGCGCCGTGGCCAATTCCGAGGACGCGGCCCTCGCCGCGTCCTGACCAGAGGAGCTCACCATGTCTGCCCCCGCTGTAGCGACCGCCGCCGATCAGGCGCTGGTCCCCGGCACCGTCATCACCGACTCCGAGGTCGACCCCCGCGGCCCGTGGTCGCAGGTCGTCGCCGCCGGTGACGTCCTCACGATCGTCGATCTGTACGGCAACCAGGCCGTCGACACCCTGTTCTACGGCGTGACCGCCGGCGGGACGGTCGATCCCGTGGCCCGCTACTCGGCGCAGGCGACGATCAGCGCGCAGGGCAACGTGTTCCTGACGACCGGTTCGGTGATCCGCGACCAGGAGTCGAACCCGCTGATGACCATCGTCGCCGACGAGGTCGGCAATCACGACACCCTCGGCGGCGCCTGCTCGCAGGAGTCGAACACGTTGCGGTACGGCCACCACACGAAGCATCAGCACGCGTGCGTCGAGAACTTCCTGATCGAGGGCGCACGGCACGGCCTGGGCAAGCGCGACATGGTCGGCAACGTGAACTTCTTCATGAACGTCCCGGTCGATCCCGACGGCGCGCTGGGCATCGTCGACGGTCTCTCGGCGCCCGGCAAGCGACTGGCCCTGCGTGCCGAGGTCGACACCCTCGTCCTGATCTCGAACTGTCCGCAGATCAACAACCCCTGCAACGGATTCGACCCGACCGCCGTGCGTGTGATCGTCACCCGTCCCGAGGCCGGCTGATGTCGACGATCGTCGTCGACCGGGCCGGACCGATGACCACCGTGCAGGACTGGCCGGGTCGGATCGGGTACTGGGACGTCGGCGTGCCGCCGTCGGGGCCGATGGACGACCTGTCGTTCCGGCTCGCCAACATCGCCGTCGGCAATCCCGAGGGCGCGCCGGGCTTGGAGGCGACCATGATCGGCCCGACCCTGCGTTTCACCGGCGACGCCGTCGTCGCCGTGACCGGCGCCCCGGCACCGGTCACCCTCGACGGCGAGCCGGTCGCGCAGTGCGCCCCCATCGCCGTCACGGCGGGATCGGTGCTGGCGGTCGGCGCGGTCACCCTCGGCATGCGGGCGTACATCGCCGTCGCCGGAGGGTTCGCCGCACAGGAGTTCCTCGGCAGCGCAGCGACGTTCACCCTCGGTCGCTTCGGCGGCAAGGACGGACGTTCCCTGCGCGACGGCGATCAGCTCACCGTCGCCGATCACGCCCCCGCGGGTGCCGCGCGACGCATCCAGTACGAGGAGGAACCCGCCATCGGGTCGCGCTGGGAGCTCGCGGTCACCGTCGGTCCGCACAGTGCACCGGAGTTCTTCACCGACGACGACATCGCGACCCTGTACGCGACCGACTACGAGGCGCACTTCAACTCCGACCGCACCGGCATCCGCCTGATCGGGCCCAAGCCGCGATGGGCGCGCGACGACGGGGGAGAGGCGGGCCTGCACCCGTCGAACATCCACGACACCGCCTACTCGGTGGGCGCCCTCGACTTCACCGGCGACACCCCGATCCTGCTGGGCCCCGACGGCCCCAGCCTGGGCGGTTTCGTGTGCCCGGTGACCGTGACCACTGCCGACCGATGGAAGCTGGGCCAGATCGCCCCGGGCAACCGCGTGCGGTTCGTCCCCGTGCGCGCGTCGGAGGCCGCCGATCCGCGGTCGATCGGCGGATCGCGACGCTCGCAGTACATCCCGGTGGTCTCCACCGGCGGCGACGACGACCACGGCGTGCTCGCGACCGCCGACACCGTCGACGGCGGATCCACCGTCACCTACCGCCGCAGCGGTGACGACAACGTGCTCGTCGAATACGGCGACATGGCACTCGATCTCGCATCACGGGCACGGGTGCACGCGCTGGCCGAACGGATCGAGCACGACCGTCCCGCAGGCCTCGTCGATCTCACACCCGGCATCCGCTCGCTGCAGGTCAAGTTCGATCCGTCCCGCATCGGGCAGCAGACCGTGCTCGCGTGGTTGCGTGAGTGCGAGGCCGAACTCCCGTCGGTCACCGATCTCGTCGTCGAGAGCCGCACCGTGCATCTGCCCCTGTCGTGGGACGACCCGGCGACGCGCGAGGCCACCGAGCGCTACATCCACGGCGTCCGCGCCGATGCGCCGTGGTGCCCGTGGAACATCGAGTTCATCCGACGCATGAACGGACTTCCGTCGGTCGACGACGTATACCGCGTGGTGTTCGACGCCGAGTACCTCGTCCTCGGCCTCGGAGACGTGTATCTCGGTGCGCCGGTCGCGGTCCCGACCGATCCGCGACACCGCCTGGTCACCACCAAGTACAACCCCGCCCGCACGTGGACGCCGGAGAACGCCGTCGGCATCGGCGGCGCGTACCTGTGTGTCTACGGGATGGAGGGTCCCGGCGGTTACCAGTTCGTGGGTCGCACCACGCAGGTCTGGAACCACCGTCACCCGCAGGCCACCGTCGGCTTCGATCCCGAGAACCCCTGGCTGCTGCGGTTCTTCGACCGCATCCGCTGGTACCCGGTGAGCGCGGAGGAACTGCTGGACATGCGCGCCGACACCGCCGCCGGTCGCGGCCACATCCGGATCGAAGACGGGCGGTTCTCCATCGCCGAGCACCAGGCGTTCCTCGACGCGAACGCCGAGGACATCGCGGCATCGCGGGCGGCGATGGAGGCCGCACGCGCGCTCGAACGCCTGCGCTGGTCCGACGGCGGCGAGGTCTCCGTCGCCCGGGAGCGTGTCGCGTGACCGCGACCGTCGCGACCGGCCGCATCGCCGACATCCACGCCGAGATCGCACGCACCGGGCGCGGTGAGGTGTTCATCCACCTGCGCCCCGAACGTGAGGTCGAGGCCGAGCTGGCCGCATCGGTGGCCGCCGCCGGACCGCTCGCCGGTGTCGTGCTCGCCGTCAAGGACAACGTCGACGTGGCCGGCCTGCCGACCACGGCCGGGTGCCCGTCGTTCGCGCGCATCGCCGACACCGACGCGCCGGCCGTGGCCGCCCTGCGTGCCGCGGGTGCGGTCGTGATCGGGAAGACCAACCTCGACCAGTTCGCGACCGGTCTGGTCGGGACGCGCAGCCCCTATGGTGCTGTGCGGGATTCGCGTCGACCCGATCACATCTCCGGTGGCTCGAGCTCGGGGTCGGCGGTGGCGGTGGCCCTCGGGTTCGCCGACATCGCGATCGGCACCGACACGGCCGGCTCGGGTCGGGTGCCCGCGGGTCTGCAGGGCATCGTCGGGATCAAGCCCACGGTGGGGGTCGTCTCCACCGCGGGTGTCGTGCCGGCGTGTGCCAGCTACGACTGCGTCACGGTGTTCGCCGCCGACCTCGACACCGCCGACCGGGCGATGGGTGTGATGGCGACGGCGGCCGGCCCGCGGCCATTCCCCTCCGACACGGCACTCGCCGCGACCCGTGATCCGGTGATCGCCGTTCCCGCCGACCTGTCGATGCTCGACTCGGAGTGGCGGGCGGCGTTCAGACATTTCGTCGAGACAGCAGCGGCAACAGGCTGTTCGGTCCGCGAGATCGACATGAGCGACTTCCTCGCCGCGGCCGCGCTGCTCTACGACGGTGCGCTGGTCGCCGAACGCCACGATGCCGTCGGTGCGTTCGTGGGGACGGGTGCACCGGATCTCGATCCCACCGTGGCGCGCATCATCGGTGCGGCGTCACGGTTCTCGGCAACCGACCTGCTCGCCGACCGCAGACGCGTCGCCGATCTCGCGGCCTCCGCACTCGCACTCCTCGACGGCGTCGACGCACTCGTGGTCCCGACCGCCCCGGCGCATCCGACGCTGGCCGAGGTGGCCGCCGACCCCGTCGGCGTGAACTCGCGCATGGGCACGTTCACGAACTTCTGCAACCTCTTCGACATGTGCGCCCTCGCGGTCCCCGCCGGCACGGCCGGGCCCGCACAGTTCGGTGTCACGCTGCTCTCGGGGGCCCATCGCGACGCGGTGCTCGTCGATCTCGCCCGCCGTATCGCCGGGGCGGTGACCGAGGCGAGCTGGGCCGAGAAGGTCAGCGACACGGTCGAACTCGCCGTGTTCGGCGCACACCTGCGGGGGCAACCGCTCGATCATCAGCTCATCGATCGCGGCGCCCGGTGGGCGGGTGAGCTGCTCACCGCACCGGCCTATCGTCTCGTCGCACTCGACACGACGCCGCCGAAACCCGGACTGGTCCGCGACGATGTCGACGGGCGGGCGATCCGCGGCGAGAAGTGGGTGCTGTCGTCGGCCGCACTGGGTGGCTTCCTCGCGGAGCTGCCGTCGCCGATGCTGCTGGGATCGATCGAGCTCGCCGACGGGTCCGACATCGTCGGGTTCGGCGCGCAGGCCCAGGCTCTCGCCGCCGGGACCGATCTGACGGTCGACCACTGGCTGGATCGCTGAGACCGGCCCCGACCCCGGATTTGCTACCGTGGACGGCAGTCACAACGGCACTCGGACGAGCGCGCCGTACCCGACCAGCGACAAGACGGTGCTCAGGAGTCCGTCATGGCGTGGTTGGTTCTCATCATCTCCGGTGTCTTCGAAGCGATCTGGGCGACGGCGCTCGGGAAGTCCGAGGGCTTCAGTCGTCTGACGCCGTCCGTCGTCTTCGCGATCGGGCTCGTCGCGAGCATGGCCGGTCTCGCCTACGCGATGCGCGCTCTCCCGATCGGCACCGCGTACGCGGTCTGGGTGGGCATCGGCGCGGTGCTCACCGTCGCCTACGCCATGCTGACCGGTGACGAGTCGGCCTCGTGGACGAAGATCGTCCTCCTCGCGGTCATCGTGGGAGGTGTTGTGGGACTGAAGGTCCTGCACTGAACACCGGTCACCCGACGGCGAACACGTCCAGTTCGACCGTGGTCGGTGTGCGTTCCCCCGTGGCGACGAACAGGGTGTCGCCGAGCCAGGCGTACTCCGGATGGGCGCTCGACAGGCGTGGCTGGGTGCGGAAGTAGATGCGATCCGGATCCACCGGCTCGTCGCGGAGCAGCGCGGCGACGTCGTCCGCGCTGCCCACTCGGAGACCGACGTTCTCGACCGCGACACGTGCGCCGTCGTCGGTCTCGAGGGCGTACCGCGCGTCGAGTTCGGTGACCCGCTCCGAGCGCAGGTACTGGTGATCGGCGCCGGTCGGCAGCACCCGCCCGCGCAACCGCGGGCCGGTGACGGATCCACCCAGGATCGGCACGATGCGCCGATGGCCGTCGGGGAGGTCGCCGAGATCGATCGCCGGCCCCACGTCGATCGCGAGGTGCGCGACGAACTCCAGGGGCGGTGCGGAGCGGGTGACCATCAGTTGGTGCGGTCGGCGAATCCCTCGGGCAGGTCCGACGGACCGACGGAGATCACCGATTCGTCGTCGGCGCCCACGAACTCGAACAGCGTGATGTAGGCGAACTCGGGGACGACGTAGATCGGGTAGGTGGGCCCGGCGTCGCGGAACGTCCGCATCTCGTCGAGGTGGTCGTTCTGGAACACGACGGTCTTGGAACCGGCGTCCTCGACCCACTTCGGGAAGAAGATCGTGCCGTGCAGTCGGCGCTTGCCGGGGAGCACGTTCACCACGACCGAGGTGCCGGTCGGCTCGTTCCAGGAGATCTTGAAGACGTCGTCGTCGAGGGCGACGAGATCGACCCCCTGGTCCTTCACCCAGCGGCCGCCGACCATGCCGGTGTGGATGCGGTAGTCGATCGTCGTCGCGTTCTTCACATACATCTCGTACTGCCACGAGTTCGCGTAGGTGTAGATGAACCGGTGCCCGACGATGGCGGACAGGTCCTGGGTGGGGATGGGGTGCGCAACGGATGTGGTGGTCATGTCGATAATTTTGTCACAAAATCATTACCTGTGGCAATAGTCCTTCGCGATGGCTACTGTCTCCTCACCAGGGGAGGTCTGACGTGTCCGGCAGTGGAACAGCGGTGAACGGCGACGCATCGGCACCCTCGACGTCGCAGATCGCGACCGACCTCGGTCGGGTCATCGGCCCGCTGCGGCGCGCGATCCTGCGGTCCGCGCGATCGGCGGAAGGCCTTCCCGACCTGCCCGACGCCCACATCCAGGTGTTGCGCGCCCTCGCCGAACGATCACCGCAGACCTCCGGGGAACTCGCGGCCGGCCTCAATCTGGCCCGCCCCACCATCAGCAATGTGCTCCGGGCGATGACCACCGCCCGTCTGGTCACCCGGTTGCCCGGGGCCGACGACATGCGCCAGGCGTGGATCGCGCCCACCGACCATGCGCGCGATCTGCTGGAGCGGTACGACCGCGCGAGTTCGGTGCTCATCGACACGGTGTTGTCCGGGCTCACGACCGCGCAACTGACCGCGGTCGCCGATGCCCTGCCGGTGCTGCACGAGATCGCCATCGGACTCGCGCACCGCACCGACGACGTCGACTGACATCAGCGTCGCCGCGCGATCATGGCGCGGGGGGTGCCGGAGACGGTGATCTCGCTCGCGCCGACGGCGTCGATCAGCTCGTGGCGCAGATCGATCTTCGTGGTCTCTTCGAGCACGAGGAACCGCGAGTAGGTGAAGACCGAGTCGAGCCACTCCTCGGTCGACACCGACTGCGTCATCGGGAACTCCTCGGTGCGCACGTCGAATCCGGCTGCGGTGAACCGCCCCACCACCTCGTCGGTCGCGCGGCGGGCGGCGGTGTCGCCGAGGGGCATCACACGCTCGATCACCGCCCGTATCCGGGGATCGTCGAACGAGCGCCAACTCGCCTCGTGCGCGAGCAGCGCCACGTGGCCGCCGGGCGGCACGATCGCGGCGAGCCGCGGAAGAGCCACCTCGGGATCGACCCAGTGCCAGGACCGCGCGAACACCACGAGGTCGAACTGCCGACCGTCGGGATCCCACTGCTCGAACGTACCCTCCTCGACGACAACACCTTTCGCGCGGGCGATCGCGGCCATCTGCGGATCGGGTTCGACGCCGAGCACCTCGCATCCCCGCGCGACGAGTGCGGCCGCGGCCTTCCCGGTGCCGGTCCCGACGTCGAGCACCCGCGGACCCAGTTCGGCGACCGCGTCCATCATCTCGCCCGGGAAGTCCGGTCGATGCCGCTCGTAGTTGTCGGCCTCGGCCCCGAAACTCAGGGCGAGCCTGCGATCGGTGTGCACCGGACGAGTCGGTGCGGTGGCGGTCGCCACGTAGGCGACGCCGGCGACGGTCACCCCGTCGGGACCGACGAGCGCGGCGAGATCGCTGCGCAGCGAGACCTTGTCGGCGTCGGGGAGCACGATCTGCGCGGAGAAGGTGAACACCATGTCGAGCCAGTCGTCGGTCGTGTACTCCGCGCGTACCGGGTACGTCTTCTCCGTCACGGTGAAGCCGCCCGCGGTCAACGCGTCGGCCAGCGAGACGTCGTCGCTCGAACTGCGCGGAGCGGTGGCGGGGGTGTACCGCCGATAAACCGCGTCGAACTCCTCGGCCGACGGCGACTCGGGATTGGTCATGTGCCACAACAACACGAGCCGACCGCCCGGGTTCAGCAGCGACATCGCCGTGGGAATGGCGACGGCGGTGTCGACCCAGTGCCACGACTGAGCGAACAGGATGAGATCGAACGTCCGTCCCGCGGCGTCCCACTGTTCGAAGGTGCCCTGTTCGACCGCGATCCCCTTGGCCGCGGCCACCTCCCCCATCGCCGCATCCGGCTCGAGCGCGAGAACCTCGAGTCCGCGATCGGCGAGCTGTGCCGAGGCGATGCCGGTGCCCGCCCCGACGTCGAGTACGAGCCCACCTCCGGCCGCGGCCGCGATGTCGTCGATCACCTCATCGGGATATCGGGGGCGGTGGGCGTCGTAGGCGCGCGCCACCGCACCGAACGAATCCGCGCGATCACGTTGTGCGTACAGGGGATCGGAGTCGGCCACGGCGTCCAGCGTAACCAGCGGCGCGAGGGGGTCGCCGCGCTCGATCAGTCGATTCGGGCGAGTGCGGCGATCCGGTCACGGGCGTCGCCGACGATCGACTGGATCAGTGCCTCGCAGCTGGGGAGGTCGTCGATCATGCCGACAACCTGACCGGAGGCGAGGACGCCGGCGTCGGTGCTTCCGTCGACCAGACCCGCCTTGAGGAGCATCGGGGTGTTGCCGGCCATGATGATCTGCTGCCAACTGCGCTCGCCGGATTTCCGCATGCTGCGGCCGTCGGTGAGCATCGCGGTCCACTTCATGCCGGTCATCTGCTTGAACTCGTTGGCGTTGCGCGCGGCGGCGACGAGCGCGCTGACCGGGTTGCCGCCCTCGAGCTTGTTCACCAGCGAGGTGCGCAGCACCCGGTGTGGCATGCCGTCCACCTTGGTCGACACGACGGTGTCGTTCAGGGTGCGGCCCAGGTACTCCTGCTTCACCGAATCGGGCACGGTGCTGTCGGAGGTGAGCAGGAAGCGGGTGCCCATCGCGACACCGGCCGCGCCGTAGGAGAGTGCGGCGGCGAGACCACGACCATCGAAGAACCCACCCGCCGCAACGACGGGAATTCCTCCCTGGAGAGCGTCGAGGACCGACGGCAGCAACAACGTGGTGGCGACCGGACCGGTGTGACCGCCGCCCTCGCCGCCCTGCACGATCACCGCGTCGGCACCCCACGAGGCGACCTTCACCGCGTGTTTCGCCGCGCCGATCGACGGGATCACCACGATGCCGTGGTCCTTGAGCTTGCTGATGAGGTCCTTCTTCGGCGCCAGCGCGAACGAGGCGACCCGCACCTCCTCGCGGATCAGCAGGTCGATCCGTTCGCCCGCATCGGTGGCATCGGCACGGATGTTCACCCCGAACGGCCTGTCGGTCAACGACTTCGTCTTCTTCACGGCCATCTCGAGCTCGTCGAAGGTCATGGTCGCCGAGGCGAGGATCCCGAGCCCCCCCGCATTCGACGTCGCCGAGGTCAACGATGCCCCCGACACCCACCCCATGCCGGTCTGCACGATCGGGTAGTCGCATCCGACCAGCTCGGTGAAGGCGGTCCGCATCGGCGCCGCCCGACCGGTCATCGGCTGACCTCGACCGGCTTGACCTCTCGCTCGCGCAGGCCTTTCGGGTCGATCACCGTGCGGATCAACTCGAGTTCGTCCGCGTCGGGTTCGCGGGTCACGCCCGCCGACTCGAGGTCGGCGATCTCGAAGCCGGTGTTCGCGGCGACCTCCTCGGCCGTGACACCCGGATGCAGTGAGCGCGCTCGCATCGTGTGGTCGGGCCCGCCGAAATCGAACACACCGAGGTTGGTGACCACGCGATGGATGTCGAGGTATCGGTACGCCGGGTTGTTCGGGTCGACCTGGTCGTAGCCCACCCCGGACACCACGTCGACCTCGCCGCCGAATACGCGCGACGAGTGCTTGGCCACCCAGTAGCTCGTCGGATGGTTGAGGGTGTTGCCGGGAGCCCCACGCACGCCGAACATCTGGCGGGTCGGGTGCTGCAGCGGCCCGAACGCCGACAGGTTCTGGTTGCCGTGGCGGTCGATCTGGTTGGCGCCCATCACCACATGACGCCGACCCGATGCGACGACGTCGAACACCTTGCGGAACGGCATCCACCCCTCGATGGGCGCCGAACGTCCCACGGCCGGGGTGTCGGCGAAGATCAACGCCTCACCGTCGGTGATCAGCAGGTCGGGTTCGGTGGTCAGCCGCGCCAGGCGTGCACCGATGAGCGGGGTCGTCGCCATGGGTGACGCCATGATCTCCCCTGCGCCGCTGAAGATCTCGGCGCAGGCGATCACGCAGATCTCCGCGCGGGTCACGTCACTCATGCTTTTCCTCCCGCTTGCTCGGCGTCTCGCCGGGCCGCCCATTCGAGCACCCGTTCCTGATATGTCGCCTCGTCGACCCGCAGGAAGCGGTCGGAGAAGGCCTCCCATGACGCCGGGTCGGCCGCCGATTCGGCGTAGAAACGCTGGAAGGCCTCGTCGCGGCCGTAGTCGCCGGCGAAGGTGAAATGCGCACCGCCCGGCGCGTGGATCACCCGGTCGACGTTCATGCGGTTGAGCAGCATGCGTTGCAGGGGAACCTCGTCGACGAGCTCGGCGGTCTCGACCACCCGGTCGACCTCCAGGAGGCGTCGCCGCGCGGCCCCGCAGAACAGGTCGTCGAAGTACGGATCGACACCGGTGTAGGCCGCGTTGCCGTGCACGTCGGCGATGTCGAGATGCACCAGCGCGACGTCGAGGTCGAGGGCGGGCATGGCGATCAGCGTCTGCACGCGACCGTCGGCGTCGGGATAGGGCGAGGCGACCGTGCGCAGCTCGCCACCCCAGAAGTCGAGCACCGACGATCCCAGGCCGGCACGGATCGGCAGGAACGGCAGTCGCGACGCGGCCGCCTCGAGCCCGCATTTCACCATGCCCTCGTCCATCTCGCGGACCTCGATGGCGCCCGTGGTGCGCGCATGGGCGAACCACGGATCGTAGAAGGGCGGCGAATCCAGCGACACGAACCCGTAGTAGGCCTTGCTGACCTTGCCTGCGGCGCACAGCAACCCGAGATCGGGCCCGCCGTAGGTGACCACGGTGAGGTCGGTGGCCCCCGACCGGGCCAGCGCCCGCACCAGGGCCATCGGCTTGCGCCGCGATCCCCATCCACCGATCCCGATCGTCATCCCGCTCGAGATCTCGGCCACGGCCTCCTCGAGCGAGCAACTCTTGTCGGTCTGCGTCCGCACGGCCGCTGTCATGCGCGGGCCTTTCCTGTGGTGACGAAGGCGTCGCGGTGTTCGTCTGCGACACCGGCGAGGTTGAGTTCGAAGGTGTAGCCCTGCTCGAGGCGGTAGCTCGTCTTCACGTCGACCGGGTCGATGCCGTTGATGGCCTCCTTCGCCGCGCGGATCACCCGCGTGTCCTTCGCGGCGATGAGTCGGGCGACCTCGAGTGCAGCGTCGAGCAGCCCCTCGCGCGGCACCACCCGGTACACCGAACCGAAGTGCTCGAGTTGCTGCGCGGTCACGTTCTGGGCGGTGAAGTACAGCGTCCGCATGAGGTGTTGCGGTACCAATCGGGCGAGATGCGTGGCCGCGCCGAGTGCGCCGCGGTCGACCTCGGGGAGTCCGAAGACGGCGTCGTCGGAGGCGATCACCACGTCGGCGTTGCCGACGAGGCCGACGCCACCGCCCACGCAGAACCCGTTGACCGCCACGATCACCGGCACCGCGCAGTCGTACACCGCACCGAAGGCGTGGGCACAGCCGCGGTTGGCGCCGATGAGGGCGTCGAACCCCTCGGTGGCCTGCATCTCCTTGATGTCCACACCGGCGTTGAAGCCCCGGCCCTCGGCCCGCAGGATCACCACGTGGGTCGTCGGGTCGGCGCCCGCGGCGATGATCGCGTCGCCGAGGTCGAACCATGCGGCGCTGGGCAGGGCGTTGACCGGCGGGAAATCGACCGTGACGGCCACGACGCCCGGCTCGATCGTCGATGTCGTGATCGGCATGTGCGCTCCCACGTCCTCTCTCGCATACTGTGGCTCGGCTGGTGGTTACCAACCAAACACTTGCTTGGTAGCGTAGCAGGCGGTGAGAGCGACGATCGGAGACTGCGTGGACATCGGACTGGCCGGCAAGGTGGTCGTCGTGACCGGTGGTGTCCGTGGTGTGGGCGCCGGGATCTGCGAGGTGCTCACGTCACTGGGGGCGGTCCCGATCGCCTGCGCCCGCCGCACGGCCGACGATGCGGACAGCGCGGTCGAGTTCGTCTCGTGCGACGTGCGTGACCCCGACGCTGTCGACGCGATGATCGACCGCATCACCGAACGCCACGGCCGACTCGACGGTGTCGTGAACAACGCGGGTGGCTCACCCTTCGCGCCGGCCGCCGACGCCTCGCCGAACTTTCACCGCAAGATCGTGGAGCTGAACATGTTGGCGCCGTTGGTGGTCGCGCAGGCCGCCTACAGCGTGATGCGCTACCAGGACGAGGGCGGCTCGATCGTCAACGTGTCCAGCGTGAGCGGCCACCGCCCGTCACCCGGCACCGCCGGCTACGGCGCGGCGAAGGCCGGTCTCGACAGCCTCACCGGATCGCTCGCCGTCGAGTGGGCGCCACGGGTGCGGATCAACTCGGTGATCGCCGGTCCCGTCCGCACCGAACAGTCCGCGCTGCACTACGGCGACGAGGAGGGCATCGCCGCGGTCGGCGCCACCATCCCCATGGGCCGGATGGCGACCGGCGCCGACGTCGGCCGCGCCGTGGCGTTCCTGCTCTCACCCATGGCCGACTACATCACCGGATCGACCCTCACCGTGCACGGCGGAGGGGAGCGCCCCGCGTTCCTCGACGCCGCCACCACCGACAACCGATGGGAACAGACCAGACCATGAGCACGATCAATTCCGGACGCGTCGCGATCGTCACCGGCGCCGGCCGCGGTATCGGCCGCGAACACGCACTCGCGTTCGCCGCGAGCGGCGCGAAGGTGGTCGTCAACGACATCGGCGCCGGCCTCGACGGCAGCAGAACAGGGGAGTCCCCCGCAGAGCAGGTCGTCGCCGAGATCATCGCGGCCGGTGGTGAGGCCGTGGTGAACGGCGACGACGTCGCGAGCTGGGAGGGCGCCGCCCACCTGGTGGCCCAGGCGATCGACGAGTTCGGGGCGCTCGACGTCCTCGTGAACAACGCCGGTTTCCTGCGCGACAAGATGCTGGTGTCGATGAGCGAGAACGACTTCGACGACGTCATCCGCGTCCACCTCAAGGGACACTTCGCGATGCTGCGCCACGCCGCGGCCCACTGGCGCGAACAGTCGAAGGCCGGCGCGCAGCGCGAGGCACGCATCGTCAACACCTCGTCGGGGGCCGGCCTGTACGGCTCGGTGGGACAGGGCAACTACGCCGCGGCGAAGGCCGCGATCGCGCAGATGACCATTCAGGCCGCCGCTGAACTCGGTGGCTACGGGATCACGGTCAACGCGATCGCGCCGTCGGCCCGCACCCGTATGACCACCAGTGCCGGGGAGGCGATGGCCGCCCAGATGGCCCCGCCGATCGACGGCTCGTTCGACACCATGGACCCGGCGAATGTCTCGCCGCTCGTCGTGTGGCTCGGCTCGCCGGAGTCGCGCGACGTCACCGGTCGCGTGTTCGAGGTGGAGGGCGGCACGGTGTCGGTCACCGACGGATGGCAACGCAGCGCACTGCGCGACAAGGGTTCCCGGTGGGATCCCGCCGAACTCGGTCCCGTGATCGCGGAGATCCTCGCCGAGGCGCCGACACCGTTCCCGGTGTACGGAGCCCGGTGACGATGCCCTCGACGACCCCGGTCGATGCGGCACGCGCCTACATCGAGGCGCTGGCCAGTCACGATGTGTCGGCGGTCCGTCTCGCCGACGGGTGTCGTCGCGTCGAGAACGGCATCCCCACCGGATCGAGCGGGCCCGCGATCATCCGCGATCTCGACCGCAGCCGGAAATATCGGGTGATCAAGCGTGTCGAGATCGCTGAGATCGTGGAGCGCGATCGTGCGGTGCACGCCGACTTCCGGGTGGTCGTGGCACTCGGACTCGCCGCGCGGGTGCGTGAACGATTCGATCTCGACGCCGGCGGCGCGATCACCCGGATCACCGCACGCATCTCGACGCCGCGCCGCCGCTAGGCGCTGTGTCCGAACCGATACCTCGGGCACAGGGTCGCAACTTTCCTCACCCCCTCGCGCGCGGATGGGTATGAATGGAGGCAAGCCCCCGCACACCATCGCTCGACGAGAGGTCCGCGCCATGACCACCTACTCCGAATACTCCGAGGTCCTCGAGGGGAAGTGTCCCTTCGGTGGCAACACGATCGGCGGGGCAGAGACCTCGAAGCCCACGTTGTCGGACTGGTACCCCGACCGCCTGCGCGTGGAGCAGCTCCACGCCGACGGCCCGGCCGCGAACCCGTTGCGCGACTTCGACTACGAGGCCGCCTTCACCGCCATCGACCTCGAGGCGCTGAAGTCCGAGATCAAGGCATTCCTCACGACCTCGGTGTCGTGGTGGCCGTCGGACTACGGCAACTACGGCCCGCAGATGATCCGCATGGCGTGGCACTCCGCGGGCACCTACCGCATCGCCGACGGTCGCGGCGGCGCCGGGCAGGCGCTGCAACGCTTCGCGCCGATCAGCAGCTGGTGGGACAACGGCAACACCGACAAGTCCCGTCGCCTGTTGTGGCCGATCAAGAAGAAGTACGGCAACGCGCTGTCGTGGGCCGACCTCATGATCCTCGCCGGCAACTGTTCGCTGGAGATCATGGGCTTCCCCACGTACGGCTTCGGCGGCGGTCGCCGCGACGCGTGGGAGGCCGACGACGCCACCTACTGGGGTGCGGAGTGGATCGACAACACCAGCCCCGAGTCGTACGACGCCATGGTCGACCGCAGCAAGCGCTGGACCGGGCAGCCCGGCGACGCCGACTACGAGCTCGAGCAGCCGCTCGCCGCGTCGCACCAGGCCCTGATCTACGTGAACCCCGAGGGTCCGAATCAGGAGGGTGACCCCGCCGCGTCGGCCGTCGACATCCGGATCACGTTCGGCCGCATGGCGATGAACGACGAGGAGACGGTCGCGCTGATCGCCGGCGGACACGCGTTCGGCAAGAGCCACGGCAAGGTGCCGTCGGAGGAGATCGGCGCGCCGCCGGACATCGCCCCCATCGAGGCCATGGGTCTCGGATGGCACAACCCCCGCGGTGCGGGCAACGGCGAGAACACGATGACCAACGGCATCGAGGGTTCGTGGACCCAGAACCCGACGCAGTGGGACAACACGTACCTGGAGAACCTCTTCGGATTCGAGTGGGAGAAGACCCAGAGCCCGGCCGGCGCCCTGCAGTGGACGCCGGTCGACCCGAACGCCCCGAAGACCCCCGACGCCCACATCGAGGGTCGCAGCGAACCGCTCATGATGATGACGAGCGACATCGCCCTCAAGGTCGACCCGGTGTATCGCGAGATCTGCCAACGGTTCCTGTCCGATTTCGACTACTTCACCGAACAGTTCTCCAAGGCGTGGTTCAAGCTGACCCACCGCGACATGGGACCGAAGTCGCGCTACCTCGGCCCCGAG
Organism: Williamsia sp. Leaf354; assembly: GCF_001424365.1. NCBI lineage: Bacteria > Bacillati > Actinomycetota > Actinomycetes > Mycobacteriales > Nocardiaceae > Williamsia > Williamsia sp. Leaf354. The sequence goes on along the minus strand of NZ_LMPL01000005.1, from coordinate 658,782 downwards.
GTCCCCGCCGACGACTTCTCGTGGCAGGACCCGCTGCCCGCCGCCGACGGCCCGGCCCTCGGTGACTCCGACATCGCCGCCCTCAAGCAGGCCATCGAGGCGTCGGGACTGTCGGTGTCCGACCTCGCCTACACGGCGTTCTCGTCGGCGGTCACCTTCCGCATCTCCGACAAGCGTGGCGGCGCGAACGGTGCCCGCCTGGCGTTGGCGCCGCAGAAGGACTGGGCCGTCAACGCCCGCACCGTCGATGTCGTCGCCGCGCTGCGCGGCATCGCCGACTCGAGCCCGACGCCGGTCAGCCTGGCCGACGTCATCGTCCTCGGCGGCTGCGTCGCGGTCGAGAAGGCCGCGGCCGCAGCGGGGGTCACGGTCACCGTCCCGTTCACCCCCGGACGTGTCGACGCCTCCCAGGAACAGACCGACCCGCAGCAGTTCGCGTGGCTCGCACCGGTCGTCGACGGGTTCCGCAACTACGTGCTGCCCGAGTACCACTCGGTGTCGTCGGTGGCGCCCGAGCGCATGTTCCTCGACCGCGCCGCGCTCCTGGATCTCTCGGCGCCGCAGTGGGTCGCACTCACCGGCGGTCTCCGGGTCCTGGGCTGCAACCACGACGGTTCGTCGACGGGTGTCTTCACCGACCGCGTCGGGACGCTGAGCACCGACTTCTTCGACGCGGTGACGAGCATGGACTACGTGTGGAATCCCGTCGCGGGGTCCGATGGCGCGTCGGGTCCGACGGCGTTCACCGTCGACGACCGCGACACCGGTGAGACCCGGTTCCAGGCGTCGCGCAGCGACCTGCTGTTCGGGTCGAACTCGCAACTGCGCGCGGTCGCCGAGGTCTACGCCGGCAGCGACGGCCAGGAGCGGTTCGTGCACGACTTCGTCGCGGTGTGGGACAAGGTGATGATGTCCGACCGCTACGACGTCGTGAAGGGCTGATCGGGTCTACAGGACCGCGAACAGCACCAGTGCGACGACGGCGAACACCGCCTGCGTCGCGGCGGCGCGCAGATACGACAGTCCTGTCGTGAGCAGTACTGCCGCCGCCGCGACGATGCACGCGCAGCAGAAGACCACGAGCGCGGTACCGACGCTGCCGCCCACCGCGATGCCGATGACGATGCCCAGGGCGAGGAAGAGGTTGTAGAAGCCCTGGTTGTAGGCCATCGACTGGGTGGCCGCGGCCTCGTCGGCGGAGGCGAGGCCGAAGCGGCGGTACACGGCCGGTCGTGTCCACAGCACGGACTCCATCACGAAGATGGCGACGTGCAGGACCGCGGCCAGGGCCGCGAAGACCGCGGCGGCGACGGGCACGTCAGGCCTGGGCGCCCGGTGCGCGGACCACCATCGGGACGCCGGGGAACTGCGACGCCATCTCCGACCGCGACGCGCGCAGAGCGGCTGTGCCGTAACCCTTCTTGCGGTGCTCGGGGCGGATCCAGATGCGGACGTTGACCTCGCCGTCGACGAGCTCGCCGAACACCAGGCCGATCTTCTCCGAGCCCTCGTGCGCGACGAACCACGCCGCCTCCTCGGCGAACATGCGATCCGAGGCGGAGGCGATCTCGTCGTCGAGGCCGGCCGCGGGCTTGCCCGACCCGTCGCCGGCTGCGCCGATCTCGGCGGTGCGCGCAGAGAACAGATCGGCGTCGGCCGAGGTGTCGAACTGCCGCAGCGTGACCGAGTCGCCGGTCGCCGCGGGACGCTCGGTGAGGGTGAAGGTGAGCTGGCTGTCGAGATCCTCGAGCTCCGCCTGGTTGGCGCGCCGAGCCTCGACGGTCAACTGCTCGAACGACATTCCCATCACGGCCTCGGCGCCGAGGGCCGACACCGACAACAGCTCGGCGATGGCGGTCACCGACGCGGCGCGGTCGGGCGCGTCGACGATGGCGTCGAGCACCTCGTGGCGACGCTCGAATGCGGACGACAGGGCAGTGGTGATCTCGCGACGGGTCGCGGCACGATCGTGATCGGTCATGGCGTCATCGTAGATCAGCGGCACCGGACGCAGAGGGGTGTCGCGTCAGGCGGAGACGGCCTTCTCCAGTTCGGTCAACGAGTCCTCGATGTGATGGATGAGGCGCTGCAGGCTGGGCAGCGTCTGGCGGCATCCGATGATCCCGAAGTCGAGCTGATCGTCGTTGCTCGTCAACGTGATGTTGAGGGCCTGACCGTCGAGGACGATCGACGCCGGGTAGACGCCGTCGAGACGAGAACCGTTCCAGTACATGCGTTTCTGCGGACCGGGCACGTTGGAGATGATGACGTTGAACGGCGGCTTGGTGAGGCTCACGAACCCCGGCACCGGCGAGAGCGCCAGCGCCGACATGTTCACCGCGCTCAACAACAGGATCTGCGTGGGGCTCAGTTCCTTCATCAGGTTCTTCGAGGCCTGCACCGACTCGCGGATCGCCATCAGGCGATCGACCGGGTCGTCGACGTCGGTCGCCAACGAGGCGATGACGGCGCCGACCGCGTTGCCGCCGCCGTCGGCGGACTCACCCGGCCGCAACGACACCGGGACCATGGAGGTGAGCGACTTCTCCGGCAGCTCACCGAGTTCGGTGAGGTAGCGGCGCAGTGCGCCGCTGCACATCGCGAGCACGACGTCGTTGAGGGTCGCGCCCACGGCGTCGCCGACGGCCTTGACCCGTTCGATCTCCCACGACTGCGCGACGAAGCGCCGGGCGCCGCCGATGGGGGTGTTGAAGATCGTGCGCGGGGCGTCGAGCGGGGTGGTGAAGTTGTGGTCGCCGAGGGCCTGTCGCAGCATCTTCAGGCCGGCGGGTACGAGACCCGCGGCGGTGGTGCCGAGGGAGAACGCATCGCCGACGAGCGCGAGCGGGTTCCGCGAACCGCCGCCGGAGGGCTTGGGGCGACGTTCTTTCGGGGTCCACGGCACGCGCAGCTCGGTGTCGTTCGGGTCCTCGGTGAGGGTGTTCTGCATGTTGCGCAGCGCCGAGACGCCGTCGAACAACGAGTGGTGCACCTTGGTGTAGACCGCGAACCGGCCGTCCTCGATGCCCTCGACCACGTGCATCTCCCACATGGGGCGATGCCGGTCGAGAAGGGTTCCGTGCCAGCGCGAGGTCAGCTGGAACAGCTCGCGGATGCGGCCCGGGCGGGGGACCGCCGAGTGTCGGATGTGGTAGTCGAAATCGATCGTCTCGTTCTGCGCCCACCACAGGTTGCCCACCGAACTCACCGGGTCGGCCGGGCGCATCGCGAAACGGGACGAGACCTCGGTCCGTGACCGGATCTCGCTGATCATGTTCATCACGTAATCGGGCCCGGCGCCCTCGGGTGGGGTGAACAGCTGCAGTCCACCGACATGCATCGGGTGCTCGCGTGATTCGGCCAGCAGGAACATGGCGTCTGTCGGTGGCATGTAGTTCACCCGTGCCATTGTGGCCGTTCCCCGACGACGCCGACGTGGTTTCCGCAACGTGTGACCGAAACGATCGGCCACGACGAACATTGTCGGATTCAGCCCGCAGGTTCGCAGATCACCAGCGGGATCGTGCGGTCGGCCCACTCCTGATACTGGTCGACGTCGGCGTAGATCTCGGCGTATCGCGGCCACAGTCGCTCGCGTTCGGCGGGGTCGGCGGTGCGTGCGATGTACCGCCGGGTGTCGTTCTTGATCTGGATCGTCACGTCCGGGTCGGCGACGAGGTTGAGGTACCAGAGCGGGTTGTTCTTCCGGCCGCCCTGCGAGGCGATCAACACCACCGCGTCACCGTCGCGCAGACACAGCAGCGGCACCGTGCGCTTCTCGCCGGTCTTGCGGCCGGTCGTCGTCAACAGGCACACCGGTACCGGTTTCCGGAAGCCGCCACCGATGCGCCACTTCGCGCCGAGTCGACCGCCGGTCGCCTTGTAGAGGGCGGTGTTGGCCCTCGATCCCCACTTGAGGATCGCCCCGACCGCCGCCGAGTCGAGGGCATCGGGCTTCGCGCGGGGCGTGTCTTTACTGCGGTTCTCGGCACTCATTGGAACAGTCTCTCAGATTCGTTCCAAGATCGTCCCGGTCGACAGGGCCCCGCCGGCGCACATGGTGATGAGCGCGGTCTGCGAGTCGCTGCGCTCGAGTTCGTGCAGCGCGGTGGTGAGCAGTCGCGATCCCGTGCTGCCGACCGGGTGTCCGAGTGCGATCGCCCCGCCGTTCACGTTCACGCGGTCCATGTCGGGCTTGTGCACCGACGCCCAGCTCAGGAGCACCGAGGCGAACGCCTCGTTCACCTCGAAGCGGTCGATGTCGGAGATCGACATCCCCGCCTTCGCGAGCACCTTCTCGGTCGCCTGCACCGGGCCGTCGAGGTGGTAGTACGGCTCGGCGCCGACGAGGACCTGCGCCCGCAGGCGGGCGCGCGGTGTGAGACCCAGGGCCCGGGCCTTGCTCTCGTCCATCAGCAGCACCGCCGCGGCACCGTCGGACACCTGCGACGACGTCCCCGCGGTGTGGATCCCGCCGTCGATGACGGGCTTGAGGTTCGCGAGCGATTCCAGGGTCGTGTCGCGCAGCCCCTGATCGCGCGTCACATCGAGCATCTCGCCGGTCAGCTCGCCCGACTTCGCGCGTTCGGGTGCCTTCATCGCGATGACCTCGCGGTCGAACCGCCCCTCGTCCCAGGCCTGCTTGGCCAGCCGTTGGCTGCGCTCGCCGAGGGCGTCGGTGTCGGCGCGGGTGATGCCGCGGCGGGCCGCGATCCGCTCGGCGGCGGTGAACTGATCGGGCATGTCGATGTCCCACGACGCGGGACGGCGTTCCCCGGCACCCTCGAGCATCACGTTGGCGCCCAACGGGACCTGCGACATCGCCTCGATGCCGCAGGCGATCCCGACGTCGATGGTGTCGGTGGCGATGAGGCCGGCCACGAGGTGGTTGGCCTGCTGCGCCGATCCGCACTGGCAGTCGACGGTGGTGGCGCCGGTCTGCCACGGGAGTCCGGCGTGCAGCCAGGCGGTGCGGGTGATGTTGTTCCCCTGCGCGCCGACCTGCATGACGCACCCGCCGATCACCTGCTCGACGAGGGCCGGGTCGATCTCCGCACGCTCGATGACGCCGCGCTGGGCCGCTCCCAGGATCTCGGCGGCGTGCAGCCCCGACAGCCACCCGGCCCGCTTCCCGATCGGGGTCCGTACTGCCTCGACGATCACCGGCACGCCCATCGTGGATCCTCTTCTCGATCATCTCTGTATCGGTTGTCTGGCAAAACTAGAACAAGTTTCCATTCGAGTCCATCTCGGCGCCGCCAACCCATGGTCAAGCTGGGCAAACAGTGTTTCAATCGAAACTGCAACACGTTCACCCAGACCTGAAGAGGTGGTCGCAGTGACCAGCACACAGAATTCCTGTCCCGTGTTCGGCGACGGGTTCGACTTCACCGACCCCGACCTGCTGCAGAAGGGGATCCCCGCCGAGCTGTTCGCGCAGCTGCGCCAGACCGCGCCGATCTGGTGGAACGCCCAGGCCGACGGCAAGGGTGGCGGGTTCCGCGACGGCGGCTACTGGGTGGTCACCAAACACGAACACATCCGTGCCATCTCGAAGAACAACGAGCTGTGGTCGGCCAACGACAACGGCGTGATCATCCGGTACGACGACGACATGGATCCCGAACAGCTCGAGATCACCAAGGCGCTGGTCATCAACCACGACCCGCCCGAGCACACGCGTCTGCGCAAGCTGGTGTCGAAGACGTTCACCCCGAAGGCGGTGCACGCGCTCGAGGGGGGCCTCGCCGACCGGGCGCGTCAGATCGTCACCGAGGCCGCGGCCAAGGGCGGGGTCGGCGACTTCGTCCACGACGTCGCCGTCGAGCTCCCCCTGCAGGCGATCGCCGATCTGCTGGGCGTGCCGCAGGAGGACCGGCAGAAGTTGTTCGCGTGGTCGAACGCGATGATGAACTACGACGATCCCGAGTTCGCCGACGACGGTCAGATCGCGGCCGCGGAGATCCTCGGCTACGCCTACCAGATGGCCGAGGCGCGCAAGGCCTGCCCGATGCACGACATCGTCACCGAGCTCGTGCACGCCGACATGGACGGTCTCGCCCTCGACGAGATCGAGTTCGGCTACTTCTTCATCATGTTGACCGTCGCCGGCAACGAGACGACCCGCAACGCGATCTCGCGCGGCATGGACGCGTTCCTCGACCACCCCGACCAGTGGGAGCTGTTCAAGCGCGAGCGGCCCACCACGACCGCCGACGAGATCGTCCGCTGGGCCACGCCGGTCAACTGCTTCCAGCGCACCGCGCGCCGCGATCTCGAGCTCGGGGGCGTGCAGATCCGCAAGGGCGAGCGGGTCGGGATGTTCTACGGCTCCGCCAATTACGACGAGGCGGTGTTCGTCGACCCGTTCACCTTCGACATCACCCGGGATCCCAACCCGCACGTGGGGTTCGGCGGCCACGGCGCCCACTACTGCGTGGGCGCGAACCTGGCCCGCATGGAGATCAACCTCATCTTCAACGCCATCGCCGACCACATGCCCGACATCACCAAGGTCACCGATCCGCGCTACCTGCGCCACGGATGGATCAACGGCATCAAGGAGATGCAGGTCCGCTACACCTGAGCCTCGACACCGCGCCGGTGCGGTGGCAGATTGTTCGCCATGCGCATGTTCGGTCGTCTCGCCGTCGTCCTCGTCTCGGTGTCCCTGATCTCAGGGGTGCTCGCCGCGTCGGCGAGCGCGGCGCCGCAACCCATCTCGATCGACGCGCAGATCGTGGCGTCGGCGAAGCGGGCCGAGACGACCATCGGGGTGTGGGCTCGTGACCTGCGGACGGGTCGGGTGATCGCGGCGGTGAACGCCGGTGAGCGGTTCCCGGTCCTGTCGATGTCGAAGGTGTACCTCGCCGCGGCCGTCCTCGACGCCGCACGCCACGGACGCCTCTTGCTGACCAGGCCGGTACCGGTACGCGCGAGCGACATCGTCGCCAACTCGCCGGAGACCGGGAAGCACGTCGGCGGGACCATGACCTATCCCGAGATCGCCGTCGCCGCACTGCAGCTCAGCGACAACACCGCGGCGAACCTCATGTTCGCCGCGATCGGCGGCCCGCGCGCGCTGACCGCGTTCGCCCGCAGTACCGGCGACCCGGCCACGCTGATGGTGCGACAGGAGACGGCACTGAACACCGCGTTCCCCGGCGACGTGCGCGACACCACCGTCCCGCAGGCGTGGGCCGCGGGCCTGCGGGCGGTCATGGTGGGCACCCGTCTCGATCCGCGGGATCGCACCACACTCGTCGGGTGGATGCGCGGAACCCGCACGTCGGACAAGCGGTTCCGAGCCGATCTGCCCGCAGGGTGGACCACGGCGGACAAGACGGGGACCGGCGACTACGGCAGCGCCGACGACGCCGGACTCCTCATCGGACCAGGCGGCCGACGCATCCTGCTGGTCGTGCAGACCCGCAACGCCCGCGACGTCCCCGACGCCACGGCCGCCGACACGGTGATCGCCCGGGTGGCGTCGCTCGTCGCGCGCGCCGCCTGAAGGCTCTCACTCGGGCCGGAGGGACTCCATCGTCTTCTGGACCTCCCAGAAGGCGCGCAGGGCGACGAGCTTGCCGCTCGCATCGGCGCGATAGGTGAACACACCGCGCGAGGTGGTGACATGGCCGCCGATGTGGCTGACGATGCGCCCGATGTAGGCGACCTCGTCGCCGCAGATGATCTCCTCGTCGAACTCGAAATCGAGCCGCTCGGTGGTCGCGATCGTCATGTCCCAGAACGCCGAGATGGCGTCGCGGCCACGGTGGCCGGCACCGTGCTCGTCGAACATCGACGGGCCGACGGGATCCTCCACCACGGCGTCGTCGGCGAAGTTGTCCAGCCACCCCTGCTTGTCGCGGACGGCGACCATCTCCCGCGAGATCCTGCCCGCCACCACGGCCGGGTTGTTCTCGCGATCGATGTCGAAATAGGCGGGCTTGTTCGCTGCTTCGTTGCTCACGGCTTCTCCGCACCCACTGTGACATCGAGTCGTGGGCTGCTCCGAAACTCCGTCGTCGACATCATCACGGCTTCTCCGCACCCACGAGCCACATGGAGAAGTACTGCGACCCACCGCCATAGGCGTGGCCGAAGGCCTTGCGGACGTCGGGGACCTGGTGATCGCCCGCCTTGCCCTGCACCTGGATCGCCGCCTCGGCGACGCGGATCATGCCCGACGCCCCGATGGGGTTGGACGACAGGACGCCGCCGGAGGTGTTGACCGGCATGCGTCCGCCGAAGTCGGTCTCGCCCTTCTCGGTGAGCTTCCACCCCTCGTTCTGCTCGGCGAAACCGAGGTTCTCCAACCACATCGGCTCGAACCACGAGAAGGGGACGTAGATCTCGGCGGTGTCGACCTCCTCGAGGGGGTCGGTGATACCGGCGGCCTTCCACAGAGCTGCCGAGGCGTCACGACCGGCCTGCGGGCTCACCTGGTTGCGGTGGGCGTACGACAACGGTTCGGTGCGCATCGCCGTGGCGTGGATCCACGCGACCGGAGTCCCCGCCGCGACGGCGTCGTCGGCGGCTTTCTCGTCGCCGATGACCACCGCACATGCGCCGTCCGACGAGGGACAGGTCTCGTCGTAGCGGATCGGGTCCCACAGCATCTGCGAGGCCATCACCGACTCGACGCTGATGTCGGGCTGGTGCAGATGTGCGAGGGGGTTCTTGGCGCCGTTGCGGCGATCCTTCGCCGCCACCATCGCGCCGATGTGCTCGGGTGCGCCGGACTGCCGGATGTAGGAGCGCACGTGGGGAGCAAAGAACCCGCCGGCCCCCGCGCCGACCGGCATGGTGAACGGGACGGGGATCGACAACGCCCACATGGCGTTCGACTCCGACTGCTTCTCCCACGCCACCGCGAGCACCCGGCGATGCACACCGCTGCTGATCAACGACGACGCCACCACCGCGGTCGACGCACCCACCGACCCGGCGGTGTGCACGCGGATGAGTCGCTTGCCGACGGCACCGAGGTGCTCGGCCATCGCGAGCTCCGGCATCATGGCGCCCTCGAAGAGGTCGGGCGCCTTGCCGACCACCACGGCGTCGATGTCGTCCATCGTGTAGCCGGAGTCGGCGAGCGCGGCGTCGATGGCCTCGCGGCACATCCCGGCCATGGTCACGTCGTGTCGCTTGGCCACGTACTTGGTCTGGCCGGTCCCGATGACCGCCGCGCGATTGCGCCCCATCAGTTCTCATCTCCCGCAGCAGCATCGCTCGAGAGCGCCACCACCATGTTCTGTTGCAGCAGTGGACCGCTGGTGGCGTGGGCCACCGCGGTGTTCGCCTCGCCGGCGAGGATGGACGAGGCCGCGAAACCGACCCGCTCGAGTCCTGCGGCGAACATCGGGTTGGCGGCCAGGGCGCCGCCGGACGGGTTGATCCGCACCGAGTCGGGCAGCTTCATCGCCCTGCGCAGGATCAGCTCCTGATGAGTGAACGGCGCGTAGATCTCGGCGACGTCGACCGCGCGGTGGTCACCCAGCGCGGCGTCGGCCGCCAGCCTCGTCGACGGGGAGTCGGTGAGGTCGCGGGCACCGAAGTTGGGCGAGTCGATGCGGTGGTCCCATCCGGTGATCCACGCCGGGTTCGCGACCAGTTCGCGTGCACGGTCCTCGGAGGCGAGGATCACCGCGGCCGCGCCGTCGGTGTAGCGCGAGAGGTCGTGCGCACGAAGCGGATCGGCGACCAGGGGAGCGGCGAGCAGCTCGTCGACCGAGGCGCCGGTGGTGCGCGCGGCGACCGCGGCCATGTCGGCCTCGGTCCAGGCCACCGACTCCAGTCCGGTGCGGGCCTGCAGTGCGGCCAACGACCGCGCGTCGGGCCACAGAGGCGCGACGGTGTACGGGTCGGTCTGCAGTGCGAGGGTGAGATCCATGGTGCCGGCGGAGGTCTTGCCGAAACCGTAGGCCAGGGCGAGGTCGACCTCGCCGGTGGCGATCTTCACCCACGCCTCGTACGCCGCCCACGCGGCGTCCATCTCGACGTGTGATTCGTTGATCGGCGGCACCGCGCCGATCGAGTCGATGGCGGAGATGAACGAGAAGGCCCGTCCCGCCAGGTAATCCGACGATCCGCTGCACCAGAAGTCGATGTCGGTGCGACTGATGCCGAGCTCGGCGTAGAGCTTCGCGAAGCAGGGCATCAACATCTCGACGCCGTTGGTGGTGCCGAACGTCTGCTCGACGTGGGGGCTGTGCGCGAAACCGATGATCGCGATACGGGGCATGGTCACGGTCGCGTCCTCACAGATGGCTCTTGTAGGAGTCGTAGTCCGCATCGGGTTCCCCGGTCGGACGGAAATGACTGATGTTGCGCAGCGTGTGGTCCCATTCGGACTCGTCACGCCACACCGCCTGCACACGCATCCCCATCCGCACCTCGCTCGCCTCGACATCGAGGATGAGGTGCAGGAAGCCGATGTCGGCGCCGTCGAGGAGCACATACGCGGCGACGTAGGGCGGCTTGATCTGCTGACCGAGGAACGGCACGTTGACGATGCAGAACGTGGTGATGATGCCGTGGTCCGGCAACTCCACCCGCTCACCCGCGGGCTCGCCGGTGGCCGGACTCGCCTGTCGCGGAGGGAAGTACACGCCGTCGGCCGTGCGGTTGCCGTACAACTTGCCGTTCTTGAGGCCCTCGAGGTACCAGCTCTCCTCGACGGTGGCGGTGTGGTCGATCGCGAGGCCGATCGGGGTGGTGATCATGCCCGGTGTGGCCGGGCCCTCGCCGGCGTTCGCCGGGGCGTCGGTGGCCGTGTCGCCGGGCACGAACCACGAGATGTCGTCGATGCGGCCGGTGCGTTGCTCCGACCACACGGGGACGACCCGCGCGCCGGAGGTGATCTCGTCGGGTGTGGACACCCGCACCGCGTGCAGGACGTCGGTGTCGGCGCCGTCGAGGCGGATCAGCGCCCACGCGAACGGCTCGGACAGCGGCTGCCCGGGCAGCGGTTCGGGTTGCCACGACCACGTCGTGACCACCCCGGCCGGGCCGACGGTGACGAAATCGGTCGTCGGGGCGCCGCTCGCCGGATCGAACTCGCTCGGCGGGACGATCACGCGACCGTCCGCGGACCGACCGCCGACGATCTCGCCGGCGAGCAGTCCCTCGGCGAATCTCGTCAACACCGGGCCGAGCGAGCGGGTGTAGTCGAAGCTGTTCCTCAACGGCGCGGAGAGCACCGGTGTCGCCGGTGGAGGCACCTCTGCTCTCGCCGCGGCGACGTACCCGGGCGTGGTCTCACTGATGGTCACCAATGGAGTAGAACAGGTTCTAGAATTGGGCGCAAGGAAGCGCCCTCGCCTCGACGGAAAGACGGTCGGACATGAAGCTCGGACTCCAACTCGGCTACTGGGGCGCGGGCCCGATCGACAACGCCCCGGAGCTCATCGCCGCGGCCGAGGAATCGGGGTTCGACGCGGTGTTCACGGCCGAGTCGTGGGGGTCGGACGCCTTCACCCCGCTCGCGTGGTGGGGGAGCGCCACGTCGAGGGTGCGGCTCGGGACCGCCGTCGCACAGATCGCGGCCCGGCCGCCGACGTCGGTCGCCATGCACGCGCTCACCGTCGACCACCTCAGCGGTGGCCGGCACATCCTCGGCCTCGGTGTGTCCGGTCCGCAGGTCGTGGAGGGGTGGTACGGCCAGCCGTTCGCGAAGCCGCTGGCCCGCACGCGCGAATACGTGCAGGTCATCCGCGATGTCCTGACACGTGAGGGCAAGGTCGTCAACGACGGCCCGCACTACCGGCTGCCGTACCCGGCCGATGCGCCCGGGTCGACGGGTCTCGGCAAATCCCTGAAGCCGATCACGCACCCGTTGCGCAGCGACATCCCCATCTGGCTGGGGGCCGAGGGACCGAAGAACATCGCTCTGACCGGCGAGATCGCCGACGGGTGGCTCGCGATCTACTACACCCCGCGACTGGCCGACCACTACGAGGAATGCCTCGCCGAGGGCATGGCACGCCCGGGTGCGCGACGCACCCGCGACGAGTTCGAGGTGGCGGCAACGGTGCAGGTCGAGATCACCGACGACGTGCCGGCCGCGATCGCGCGCTACAAGCCCAGCACCGCGCTGTACGTCGGCGGTATGGGCGCCGAGGAGCTCAACTTCCACGCCGAGGTCTATCGGCGGATGGGGTACGGCGACGCCGTCGACGAGATCGGGGCCCATTTCCGGGCCGGTCGGAAGGAGGCCGCCGTCGCCGCGGTCCCCGACGAGATGGTGCGCGAGACCATGATCGTCGGCACCGCCGACGAGGTGCGCGCGGAGATCGGTCGGTGGGAATCGGCGGGGGTCTCGATGCTCATGGTGACCGCCCGCTCGGTCGACCTTGTTCGCGAGTTGGGTGCTCTGGTCTACTCTGACCCCGACAGGTAGAACACGTTCTCATTTTGGAGGTCGCAGATGGCGGACAACGAAGCTCCGATCGGTCTGTGGAACATCGCTCGCGCAACACCCGACGCGGTCGCTCTGATCGATCCGTCGGGCTCGCAGATCTCCTACGGCGAGCTCGTCTCGCGGGCCAACCGGCTCGCCAACGGGATGCGTGCGCACGGTCTGTCGACCGGCGACACCCTCGTCATCGCGATGCCCAACTGCATCGAGACGGTGTGCCTACAGTTCGCCGCTCTGCAGATCGGGCTCTACCTCGCGCCGGTCAACTGGCACCTCACCGGACCCGAGATCGCGTACATCCTCGGCGACAGCGAGGCCAAGATCTTCGTCGCCGACGAGCGCTTCGCCGAGTCCGCGGTCATCGCGGCCCGCGAGGCCGGCATGGCTGCCGCAGACCTCTTCGCGCACGGGTCCATCGACGGGTTCCGTGATCTCGACGAGTTGGTCACCGACGTCGACGACTCCGAACCCTCCGACCGGACCACCGGTGCGCCCATGCTCTACACCTCGGGTACCACCGGCAAACCGAAGGGTGTCCGGCGACCGCTGCCCGGTGTCGCACCCGAGCAGGCGGCGATGGGCGGCATCGGCTTCTTCGGCGTGATGGGACTCGTGCCCCACGACGACCACGTGCACATCTGTGGATCCCCGCTCTACCACACGGCTGTCGTCAACTTCGTGATGATCTCGATCCAGTTGGGCCACACCGTCGTTCTGATGGACAAGTGGGATCCCGAGGAGATGCTCCGACTGATCCAGGAGCACCGCGTGACCCACAGCCACATGGTGCCGACCCAGTTCCGCCGCCTGCTCGCGCTGCCCGAGGGGGTGCGCACGAAATACGATGTCTCGTCGCTGCGCAACATGATCCACGGAGCCGCGCCGTGTCCGCGTGAGGTGAAGCAACAGATGCTCGAGTGGTGGGGCCCGGTGGTCACTGAGTACTACGCGGCCACCGAGGGCGGCGGGACCACCATCTTCGGCGACGAGTGGCTCACCCACCCCGGCTCGGTGGGCAAGGCGTGGTCGTACTCGATCGTCAAGGTTCTCGACGACGACGGCAACGAGGTGCCGCGCGGCGAGAGCGGACAGGTCTACATGGAGATGAAGGGCTCCTCGTTCGAGTACTACAAGGACAAGGAGAAGACCCAGAAGGCAAGGGTGGGAAACATGTTCACCACCGGCGACATCGGGTACATGGATGACGAGGGCTTCCTCTATCTGCTCGACCGCAAGAACGACATGATCATCTCGGGCGGGGTCAACATCTATCCGGCCGAGATCGAGGGTGAGCTGGTGGTGCACCCGAAGGTCGCCGACGTCGCGGTGTTCGGTGTCCCGCACTCCGATTGGGGTGAGGAGATCAAGGCCGTCGTGCTGCCCGCCGACGGCGTGGTCGGTGACGACGTGCTGAGCGAGGAGCTGATGGACTACGCCCGCGCACGCCTGGCGAAGTTCAAACTCCCGCGCTCCATCGACTACGTCGACGAGATGCCCCGCGACGACAATGGCAAGCTGTACAAGCGCAAGCTCCGCGACCCGTACTGGGAGCGCGCCGAACGCGCCATCTGACTGTCAGGCAATGCTTGACAGAGGTCCCTTTCGTGCGTCAGGCTGAACCTGACACGAAGGAGATCAGCAATGTCCTACATCGACACGGCCTGCGATGCCGACGTCGCCGCTCACGTCCGAGCGGTCACGTCGGCGGCGGCCATCGAAGCGGGTCGCTGTGCCGACGATGTCATCGGCACCGGCCCTCTCCCCGGCACCCCCGAGTGGGATGCCGAGCAGGCCACCGCCACGCCTGCTGAGAGGTCGATCGCCTGGCACCTGCTGAGCCTGCGCATTCAGGTCGCCGCCGGACTCGACGGGATCGAGACGGTGGTGGTGCTCCGGGTGCAGGGCGCGCCGTGGGCGGCCATCGGTCGGGCGACCGGGATGAGTCGTCAGTCGGCGCACGAACGGTGGGGGGCGCGAGCCCGCGCCGTCCTCGACCCGGTCGGATCGGGTCTTCCCTCGATCGTCGCGGACGACGATCCACGGTGACGCGGTAACCCCGAAGTGGGCCCTGCTCCCTTGACCGCCCGTCGTACACATGTCAGGCTCGGCCCTGATGCAACGACGCCGAGAGATGTCCATCGTCGAGAGGGCTCAGGGCCCGTCTGCTCAGATGGGTTCACGAGTCCGATGAAGGCGATCATCGGAACGTATCGGAAACGGCAGTACATCGACCGTGCGCTGGACTCCCTCCGCGCGCACGTCGCAGGTGTCACCGAGTTCGTCTTCATCGACGACTCCGGTGACCGTGAGAACGCCGACTATTTGCGGACATTCGGCACGGTCGTGGAGACCGGTGGATCCGGTTACGGACGCGCGATGAGGGCCGCCTGTGCCGCGGCCGAGGGGGAGATGTCCCTGTGGTGGGAAGAGGACTTCACCGCCGTGACCGACATCGACCTCGATCACATGGCCGAGATCCTCACCCGCCGGCCGTACCTCGCACAGCTCGCACTGCTCCGCGGGCCCCACTTCCCCGTGGAGCACGAGCACGGCGGGGTGATCGAAGCGCTCCAGGCCGACGGCCACGAGTTCCGCGAGGTCGACGGTGTCATCGAACACACGGCGACTTTCACCGGCAACCCGTCCGTGTGGCGGGGATCGGTGTTCGCCGCCGGCTGGCCCCGCCGCCGCTGGTCCGAGAACAAGAAACGCCGCAAGCTACTTCGCGCCGGATACCGATTCGGGTACCTACCGGGCATTCGCGTCGAGCATGACGGAGAGCGGTCCGGACACGGCTACTGAGCTGTTCGGTATGTCCCGGGTGTCATCACCGTGATGTGCGCGATCACGCATGTTCGCTCAAACATGTTGTATGACAACCACTTACTGGACATGCTGGCACGTGTTCGGTAGTCTCGAACATGTATTCGAGATCCGGGGGGATTCATGATCGCGCTCGGCGAGACCGATGTCGCTGCTCTGCAGCGCGTGGTGT
This sequence comes from Williamsia sp. Leaf354, assembly GCF_001424365.1. Lineage (NCBI taxonomy): Bacteria > Bacillati > Actinomycetota > Actinomycetes > Mycobacteriales > Nocardiaceae > Williamsia > Williamsia sp. Leaf354. Next base: position 643,366 of record NZ_LMPL01000005.1, on the reverse strand, counting down.
CGTCGTTGCGGGATCTGGGTAGCGCTTCCACCGAGTCCGAAGCAGTCGAACGCATCTCGCTCCTCGAGGCGATCAAGGCGGGATGCGCTGCGGCACAGGCCGTGGAGACGATGCGACTCGAGGAACTCCGCGTCGAATCCGAGTCCGCCGCCGGCGTACCGAAGGCGCGCCAGGGCCGTGGATTGGCCGCAGAGGTCGCACTCGCCCGCAAAGCGTCCGGCTCTGCTGGTGGTCGGTATCTCGGGTTTGCGCGTGCGGTGATGCGCGAGATGCCACACACACGAGCGGCGTTGGCGGCCGGTGTCCTCACCGAATGGCGGGCGACGATCCTCGTCCGGGAGACCGCGCACCTCACCCCGCACGATCGCGGAGAGATCGACCGCCGCCTGTGCGCCGATGTGTCGGTGCTTGAGGGTGTCGGGGACCGCGCGTTGGACGCCGAGGTGAAACGGATTGCTTACGAACTGGATCCGCAGGCTGTAGTCGACCGGCACGCCCAGGCAGCGAAGGACCGCCGCGTGTCGACCCGACCCGCGCCCGACGGGATGGTGCGCCTGTCGGCGCTGCTGCCGCTGGTGTCCGGGATCTCGGTCTATGCCTCGCTGAAGAAGCACGCCGATGCCACCGTCGGCGCCGACGACCGCACCCACGCGCAGGTCATGGCCGACGCCCTCGTCGAACGTGTCACCGGCGCCGCGACAGTCGACGCCCTGCCGGTGGCGGTCAATCTGGTTGTGCCCGATGACGTTCTCCTCGGCGACAGCACGGCCGCCACGCACGTGAGCGGCTACGGACCGATCCCCGCCGCCACCGCCCGCGCGATAGTGGCCACCTCCCTCGATGCTGACGCGGCCACCACATTGCGGCGGCTCTACAAGGCCCCGTCGAGTGGAGCGCTGGTGGCGATGGACTCCACCGAGCGCCTGTTCCCGACCGGATTGAAGCACTTCTTCGATCTGCGCGACGAATCGTGTCGCATCCCCTACTGCGATGCACCGATTGCCGAATACGACCACGCCGATCCCCACGCCCGCGGCGGCGACACCTCAGCCGCCAACGGCGGCGGCATGTGCCTGGCCCACAACCGGGCCAAACAGAATCCTGGTTGGCGGATGACCACCGCCGACCACACCGACACGACTCGCCATACCGCGACCGTCACCACACCCACCGGCCACAGCCATGTCTCCCGAGCCCCGGCGCCCCCGGGTCACCACGACGAACCCGTCAGTCTCATCGAACGACAACTCCGAGCGCTGCTCGACGCCGCCTAGACCACAGCCGGTGATCGCTTCGCTCTGCGCGTAAGTGCTGGTCAGCGAGACGTTCACGCTGTCACAGTCGAGAGATGGAGCTGCTCTTCCTCGGTGGAACCGGCTTCCTCGGGCGCGCACTGGCCGCCCGCGCCCAGCATCTCGGCCACGACGTCACCTGCTTGGCCCGAGGCACACAACCACCGCGCCCCGGTGTTCGCTTCGTCGGCGCCGACCGCGACCGGGACGACGGGTTGTCAGCGGTCTCGAACCGGACGTGGGATGCCGTCATCGACCTCACCTCACAACCGGTGCACGCCAGACGAGCGGTGCGAGACGTCCGAGCGCGGCATCGGGTCTATGTCTCGTCGAGCAGTGTGTACGCGCAGTCGAACGTGCCGGACCGATCCGAGTCGGCACCCATACACCGACCCCTGGCGAGCGGAGTGATGACGAGCCTCGAAGACTACGGCGCCGCAAAGGCCGCGTGCGAGCAGATCTACGCCGACGCGGGCGAGTCGTCGACCATCGTCCGTCCCGCACTGATCGGCGGGTTCGGGGACCAGTCGGGTCGGTCCGGCTATTACCCCTGGCGGTTCGCGAACCCCACAGGCGCGGATGTCCTGGTCCCCGACGGGGCTTTCCCCACAGCTCTCGTCGACGTCGACGATCTGTCGGAGTGGCTACTTCTCTGCGCATCGCGCTCCGACCGCGGAATCTTCAACGTGGCGGGTCGCACCACCGATCTCGCGGGGGTGTTCGCAACCTGTCGGGTGATCGTCGGTTCGCCGGCCCGGGTTCGGTCGGTCGCCGACGATGCCCTGCTCGCGCAGGGAGTCGCCCCTTGGGCGGGGCAGCGATCGTTACCCCTGTGGGTTCCCGATCCCGATATGCGCTTCGTGGCGACGCTGAACTCCGACCTCGCCCGCAGTCGAGGATTCGAGTCGAGGCCACTGCGCGAGACACTCGCGGCAGCATTGCGATACGAGCACCAGCGAGCGGGCGCCCGACCGGCTGGGCTCACCGACGACGAGGAGGTCGAACTCCGAGCGCTGCTCGACGCCGCCTAGGAGGTCGTCGACTCGGCCATCTGCGGCGAGCGCGCTCGCAGGCTGAGCTCGAAACCCCTGGGCAGCATGGTGAGACGCTCGTCGACGTCGAGCTGGTAGTCGGGATCGCCGCTGAGGTCGAACCGGTGGAGCATCGAGGCCAGCACCAGCACCGCCTCGTGGATGGCGAACTGGCGACCGATGCAGGCACGCGCTCCGGCACCGAAAGGCTTGTAGCTGTGCGCCGGTCGCTTCTTCACGTTCACGGCGAGGAAGCGGTCGGGATCGAACTCGTCGGGGTTCTCCCACACTGCGGGATCCTTGTGCACGAGACCGAGTGAGACGACGGCGTAGTCCTGTGGCCGCATCGTGTATTTGCCGGCGAGCGTGGTGGTCTCGCGGGGACTGCGGGCGAAACCGGGGACCGTGGGCCAGATCCGCAGCGACTCGTCGAGAACCCGCCGGATGTAGCGGAACTTGCTGACCTGCTCGAACGACGGCATCGCCGCGGGGTCGTCGCCGAGGATCTCGTCGGTCTCGGCCTGGGCGCGCGCCAGGCAGTGTGGATTGCGGGCCAGGAAGTACAACGCGAACGACAGTGCGCCCGAGGTCGTCTCGTGGCCTGCGACGAGGAACGTGAGGATCTGGTGTCGGATGTTCACCGGCGACAGCTTCTCGCCGGTCTCCGGATGGGCGGCGTTCAGCATGATGCCCAGGAGATCGTGCTGGTCGGTCGAACCGTCGCGCGCGGCGATCAACTCGTCGAGCATCCGGTCGTTGTAGGCCTGATGGTGCGCGTACCGGCGATCGGCGAGGCGGGCGAGCACCTCACCGCCCGGGATCGCTCGGAACGCCCCCTTGCGACGCCCGTTCTCGAGAGCACTCACCATCGCCTTCACGAAAGGATGCGGCTTGGCCGTGCTGAATGAACCGAAGTCGTGACTGAACGCGCTGCGGCTCAACGTCTCCATGGTCAGCTTGGTCATGTCCCGCGAGATGTCGACCGGGCCGTCGGCGATCCGAGGGCGCCAGTAGTCGAACAGTTCGGTCGCGGTCTCCACCATGATCGGGTGATACGACGCCATCGCCGACTTCGTGAACGCCGGCATGAGGAGCTCATGCGCCAGCTGCCAATTCGGCTCGTCGCTGTGTGCGGTGAACAAACCGTCGCCGGCGTAGTCGCGCAGCGCCTCCACCGCCGGCGGCAGGGCCTTGCCGAACCTGGTCTCGTCGCACAGCTCCGCGGCGAGCTCGGCACTGCCGACGAACACGATCTTCTGGCGGAACGCCTGCAACTCGAAGATCGGTCCGAGGCCGACGGAGTTCTCCAGCATGCTCTGGATCGGACGGCTCGGCTGGAAGGTGAGCAGATCACCGACCAGGGGGAGGCGCCTACCGGCATGCGGGAACTGCTGACCGGACCAGTTGTTGCGAATTCTCCAGACCACGACCCGAGGATGCTCCGCTACTGAACCCGTGTCAAGTAGTCGGATCCCCGGGCGGACTAGGCTCGACACGGTGGCCACCCGTACACGCATGACCCCCGAGCAACGTCGGGATCAGCTGCTCGATCTGGGTGCTGAGCTGTTCGCGTCGCACCCGTACGACGAGGTCCACATCGAACGCGTCGCCGAGCTCGCCGGTGTCTCGCGGGGGCTGCTCTACCACTACTTTCCCGGCAAACGGGAGTTCTTCGTCGCCATGCTGGTCCGTGAGGACGCGGCCCTGCTGGACGAGACCGCGCCCGACCCGGCACTCACACCTGTGGAGCAACTGCGCCACGGTGTCGACGCTTTTCTCGACTACTGCGTGCGACACGAGTTCGGCGTGCGGGCGGTGTTCCGGGGCGCGGTGAGCAGCGACCCCGAGATCGTCGCGATCGTGGCGAATTCGATCGATCGTCAGGTCGAACGCATTCTCGTCGCGACCGGCGGCGGCAACGATCCGGCGCCGATGGTGCTCGTGGCGCTGCGCAGCTGGATCTACCTGCTGCGCGCGGCGAGCTACGAGATGTTGTCCGACAAGCGCGTCCGCACCGACGACGTCATGGCGATGTGCATGTCGGCGTTCTTCGGTGCGGTCGCCGGACTCTCGCCGGACGTCCTCCCCGAGGGACTGCGCGAGATCCTCGCGGAGCGCGACGTCACTCCCCGGTGAACTCCGGGGTCCGCTTCTCGGCGAACGCCTTCGGCCCGATCTTCGCGTCCTTGCTCATGAACACCTGCTTGCCGAGTTCGGCGTCGACGGTGAACGCCTCCTCCTCGTGCATGCCCTCGGTGTCGCGGATGGTCTTGAGGATCGCCTGCACGGCGAGCGGACCGTTGGCGGCGATGAGGTCGGCGATGGCCAGCGCCTTGTCCAGGGCGGTGCCGTCCGGGACGACGTAGCCGATCAGTCCGTAGTCGAGCGCCTCGGTCGCGGTGATGTGGCGGCCGGTGAGCAGGATGTCGGCCGCGATCGTGTACGGGATCTGGCGGACGAGGCGCACGGCGCTGCCACCGAGGGGGAACAGGCCCCACTTGGCCTCGGAGACACCGAACTTGGCGCTCTCGCCGGCGACGCGGATGTCGGTGCCCTGCAGGATCTCGGTGCCGCCGGCGATGGCCGGGCCCTCGACCGCGGCGATGAGCGGCTTGGTGAGGCGCCGGCCCTTGAGCAGCGCCGGCATCTTCGTGAGATCCCAGCCACCGGAGGCGAAGCCGTCGCCGGGCGCGCGCTTGTTCATGGCCTTCAGGTCGGCGCCCGCGCAGAAGTAGCCGCCGGCACCGGTGAGAATCGCGGTGCGGATGCTCGGATCGGCGTCGACGCGGTCCCAGGCGTCGGCCATGATCTCCATCATCTCGCCCGAGAGCGCGTTGCGGGCCTGCGGTCGGTTCATGGTCACGATCAGGGTGTGTCCGCGCTGCTCGACGAGGCAGTGGGGCTGCGCGTCGGCCCCGCCTGTCGCGGTGGTCGGGGTCTCGGGTGTCGACACGGACATGCTCACTTCTTCCCGCTGGCAACGTGGGTGATCGGACGCTTGCCCAAAACGGTAACACGTTCTAGTTTTGTGGTCATGGCCTACAACATCGCCGACTTCATCGAGCACGCGGTCGACCTGATGCCCGAGCGCACGGCGCTCGAGACTGACGGTGATGCGCGGACGTATGCCCAGCTCGAGGCCGACGCCAACGCGCTGGCCCACCAGCTGCGCGCCCTCGGTATCGCTCCCGGCGACACCGTCGGGGTCTACAGCCGCAACACCCTCGAATGCGTCGAGGCGATGGTCGCGATCTTCAAGGCGCGTGCCGTGATGGTGAACGTCAACTTCCGCTACGTGGAGAGCGAACTCGAGCACATCTTCACCGACTCGGAGATGAAGGTGCTCATCTATGAGCGCCAGTTCACGCAGAAGGTCGCCAAGGTGCTGCCGAAGGCGCCGAAGCTCAAGCACCTGATCGTCATAGAGGACGGCGTCAGCCCCGACATCGCCGATGCTCTGAACCACGGGCACCTGACGGCCGATGCGATCGAGTTCACCGACGCCATCGCGAACAACTCGTCGGAACGCGACTTCGAGGAACGCTCCAACGACGACCTGTACATGCTCTACACCGGTGGCACCACCGGACACCCCAAGGGCGTGGTGTGGCGCCAGGAGGACGTCTACCGCGTCCTCGGTGGCGGCACCGACTGGTTCAACGGCGTCCCCATCGACGACGAGTGGAAGTTCGCCAACGACGGCGCCGCCGGCGGCCAGCTGGTGCGCTTCCCGATCCCGCCCTTCATCCACGGTGGATCGCAGTGGGCGGTGTTCCAGGCGCTCTACGGCGGCGGCAAGGCGATCATCTATCCGGAGTTCGGGGCCCACCAGACGTGGGAGATCGTCGAGCGCCACAAGGTCAACGTCATCTTCATCACCGGAGATGCCATGGCGCGTCCCATGATCGACGCGCTGCTGGAGAAGGACTACGACACGTCCTCGGTGTTCTCGATCGCCTCGTCGGCGGCGTTGTTCTCCCAGAGCGTCAAGGACCAGTACGTCGACAGGTTCCCCAACGCGATGATCATCGACGCGATCGGTTCGTCGGAGACCGGCTTCGGCGGCCTTGCCGCCATCACCAAGGGGGCCGACCACGCCGGTGGACCTCGCGTGAAGGCCGACCCGAACACGGTGCTGCTGCGCGAAGACGGCACGGTGATCCCGGTCGGCTCCGAGGAGGTCGGCGTGATGGCCCGCACCGGGAACATCCCGCTGCGCTACTACAACGATCCGGTGAAGTCGGACAAGACGTTCAAGGTCTACGACGGTGTCCGCTACTCCATCCCCGGCGACTTCGCCCGGTACGAGTCCGACGGCGCGATCACGATGCTGGGTCGCGGCTCGGTGTCCATCAACTCCGGTGGCGAGAAGATCTACCCCGAAGAGGTGGAACAGGCACTCAAGGCCCACCCCGACGTGTTCGACGCCGTCGTCGTCGGCGTTCCCGACGAGCGCTACGGCCAGCGCGTGTCGGCGGTGGTCGCCACGCGTGACGGCGCCCGACCGTCTCTGGCGAGCATCAACGAGGTCGCCCGCACCGAGATCGCCGGATACAAGTGCCCTCGCAGCGTCTGGTTCGTCGACACCATCAAGCGCTCACCGGCCGGCAAACCCGACTATCGGTGGGGAACCGGGATCACCGAATCGCGTGAGGCCGACGAGACCCTCGCGGTCAGTTCGACCCGCGTCTAGACCGCGTATCAACGAAACGAGAGATCCACGATGAGAACAGAATTGACCGAACGCTTCGGGATCGAGTACCCGATTTTCGGGTTCACCCCGTCCGAGCACGTCGCCGCGGCGATCAGTCGAGCCGGTGGCATGGGTGTGCTGGGGTGTGTGCGGTTCAACGAGGCCGACGAACTCAACCGCGTGCTCGAGTGGATGCACGAGAACACCGACGGCAAGCCGTTCGGTGTCGACATCGTGATGCCGGCCAAGATCCCCACCGAGGGAACACAGGTCGATCTGGACTCGATGATCCCCGACGAGCACCGCGCGTTCGTCGAGCGCACGCTCGACGAACTGAAGGTGCCGCGACTGCCGGGCGAAGAACGGGTCAACGCCGGCGTCCTCGGGTGGCTGCACTCGGTGGCCCGATCGCATGTGGACATCGCGATGGAGCACGCCGACCGCTACGGCCAGATCAAGCTCATCGCCAACGCTCTGGGCTCACCGCCCAAGGACGTCATCGACAAGTCGCACGACCACGGGGTGTCGGTCGCCGCGCTGGCGGGCGCGAAAGCCCATGCGCTGCATCACGTCGACGCGGGGGTGGACATCGTCATCGCCCAGGGATACGAGGCGGGCGGCCACACGGGCGAGATCACCTCGATCGTGCTGTGGCCCGAGATCGTCGACGCGGTCGAGGGCCATGCGTCGGTCCTCGCCGCCGGTGGCGTCGGCAGCGGACGGCAGATGGCCGCCGCACTCGCCTCGGGTGCCCAGGGTGTGTGGATGGGCTCGTACTGGCTGACCGCGGCCGAGTACCGACTCGGCGCCCACGGAGACGGTCCGACCGTCATCCAGGAGGCGCTGCTCGCCGCGACATCACACGACACGGTGCGCCGCCGCATCTACTCGGGCAAACCCGCACGCCTGCTCAAGACCAAATGGACCGACGCCTGGGACGCCGCCGATGCGCCTGAACCGCTGCCCATGCCGCTGCAGAACATCCTCGTGAGCGAGGCCCACGCCCGGATCTCGGCCGCCGACGACGCCAGCGTCGTGGCCATGCCGGCGGGTCAGATCGTGGGGCGGATGAACGCCATCACGCCGGTCGCCGAACTCATCGACGGACTCGTCGCCGAGTACGAGCAGACCGTGGCGCGCCTGTCGACCACGGTCGCCGAGCGTTCACCCGCCTGACGGGTGGTAGCGGCGGGTGCCGCGGTCGAGCGTCCACGTGGGGTCGATCGCGGCACCGGCCAGTTCCCGTTTGAGGACCTTGAACGTCGCGGTGCGCGGTAGCTCGTCGACGACACAGACGTGGTGGGGCCACTGTTTGGGGCCGAGATCGGTCTGGGAGGCGAGGAACTCCGCAAGGTCGTCGGGGTCGAGTGCGTCGCCCACCAGTGACGCGACGATCTCGTCGCCGACGTCGGCGCCCACGCCGTAGACCGCGGCCAGCCGGATCCGGTCGTGGCGGAGCAGGATTCGCTCGATCGGTCCGGTGGCCAGGTTCTCGCCGTCGACGCGCACCCAGTCGCCGAGACGGCCGGCGAAGTGGATGTAGCCCGCGGCGTCGACCCAGCCGAGATCGCCCGTGTGGTAGATCCCGCCGCGCATCCGCTCGTCGGAGGCATCGCGATCTCCGAAGTACCCCGTGAAGAGTCCAGGTCCGGAGGTGTTGACGATCTCGCCGATCTCGTCTGTGCCGCAGGGTGTCCCGGTCTCGGTGTCGACGATGGCGACGGGCGCCACCAGGGGGCCCAGTGCCTCGGGTGGGGTGTCGGGGGTCCGCGCGATCGCGACGCCACCCTCGGTCGACCCGAAACCGTCGACCACCCTCACCCCGAAACGGCGCTCGAATTCCACGATGTCCCGTGGTGAGGCCTCGTTGCCGTAGACCACGCGCAGCGGGTTCTCGGCGTCATCGGTTCGCTCGGGGGTGGCGAGGATGTAGCTCAGCGGTTTGCCCACGTAGTTGGCGTAGGTGACGCCGTAGCGGCGGACGTCGTCGAGGAAATTGCTCGCCGAGAACCGACGTCGCAGGGCGATCGACGCTCCCGCGGCCACCGCGACGCTCCAGCCGGCGATGATCGCGTTCGAGTGGAACATCGGCATCGACAGGTACACGACGTCGTCGTGACCGAGCGCGAACCGCTCGGCCAGCATCACCCCGGCACCGGCGAACTTGCTGTGGTCGCAGCGCACCGCCTTCGGCTCACCGCTGGTCCCCGAGGTGAAGATCAACATCAACAGATCCGCGGGCGCCGGTGCTGCATCGCGGCGATCCGCCGGTGTGTTCGCAGCCTGATGCAGCCGATGCGCCCATGCGGGAGAGGCGATGTCGATGACCGGCACCGACGGCCCCAGGTCGATGTCGCCGAGCAGATGCGCGGTGTCGGGGGAGTGCAGGACGAGCCCGCAGTCGGCGGTCACGATGTCGCGGTGCAGCGCCGCGCCGCGTCGCGTGGTGTTCAGCCCGACCAGCACGAGGCCGTCGAGGGCGGCCGCACACAGCAACAGTCCGAACTCGGGCACGTTGTCGAGCAACACGGCGACATGCGGCGGTCGATCCGGGTCGAGACGCGCCCGCACCGCACGCGACCACACGCGAGCCTGCGCGAGATGGGCACGCCACGAGGTGAACTCGCCCTCGAACCAGACGCCCGAGGTCTCCGTGTCGGTGAGCTGCGCGAGGAGGTCGGCGATGGTGGGCGTGGTCAGGCCGGCTCCGCCGCCAGGACGTGACCGATGCGTCGCAGCGCCGCGGTGGCCGAGCCGAGTGCGAACTCGTTCTGCTTGGCCCGCAGGAAGTAGCGGTGCAACGGGTGGCTGGTGTCGATGCCGACACCGCCGTGGACGTGGACCGCGGTGTGCGCCACCCGGTGTCCGGCGTCGGCGGCCCAGAACTTCGCCGTGGCGAGCTCGGTCTCGGCGGGCAGTCCCTCGCCGACGAGGTACGCCGCCTGCACGACGGTCAGCTTCGCCGCCCGCACGTCGATGTAGGCATCGGCGAGACGCTGCGCGACCGCCTGGAACGAGCCGATCGGTCGCCCGAACTGTGTGCGTTCCCGGCCGTAGGTGGCGGTGAGATCCAGTGCGCCTGCGACGACACCGGCCTGTTCGGCGCACTGCGCCAACGTCATACGGTCCACCAGCGCCACCACGGCCTCACGCCGACCCAGGACCGCGTCGTCGCCGAGGGTGACATCGGCGAACTCGATCAACGCCGTCGGGACCAGTCCCGTGGTGCGCGCCGCACTGATCGTCACGCCCGGTGCGTCGGTCGGCACGATGACCGCGACGAGGCCGTCGTCGCTCGCGGCGGTGACGATGACCGCCGCGGCGGTCTCGGCGAACGGCACCGACACCTTGCACCCGTCGATCACCCACCGGTCGCCCTGGCGGCGGGCCGAGGTCGTCGGGGCCAGGGGATCGTCGGCGAGTTCGTCGTCGATCGCGACGGTCACCACGGTGGTCCCGTCGCACATACCGCTCAGCCAGCGGTCGGCGAGCGCGCCGCCGGCGGCCGCCACCGCGGGCAGCGCCGCGATCGAGTGCGGACCGAACGGGACCACGGCGAGGTGCCGGCCCAGCTCCTCGGCGACCGCGACGTTCTCGGCCGCACCCAGTCCGGCACCCCCGGCGTCCTCGGTCGCCTCCAGCGCGAGGAGTCCGGCGTCGGCGAGTGCGCGCCAGAGCTGGTCGTCGACCGCGGCGCCCGAGGTCTCGAGCTCGGCGATCCGTTCCGGGGTCGAGATCTTCGCGGCGATGTCGCGGGCGAGGCCGGTGAGATCGGTACTCGCCTCGGTGGGTCGGAAATCCATGTTGCGCCCTAACGCTTTTGAGGAGGTTGGCCGAGCGCGAGCATCGCGATGATGTCGCGTTGGATCTCGTTGGTGCCGCCACCGAAGGTGAGGATGAGCGACGAGCGGTGGAACCGTTCGATCCGTCCCATCAACGCCGCGCCCGGTGACCCGCGCCGCAGGGTCGCGGCAGGACCGAGCACCTCCATCAGCAATCGGTAGGCCTCGGTGGCGAACTCGGTGCCGAACACCTTCGTGGCCGACGCGTCGGCCGGCGACGGCGAACCTCCCTGGGTCGCCTCCGAGGCGATGTTCCAGTTGATGAGCTTGAGGAACTCCACCTTGGCGTGGACCCGTGCGAGATTGAGCTGCACCCACTCGGCGTCGATGACCCGCTGACCGTCGGCCCGCTTGGTCTCCTGCGCCCAGCGTCGCGTCTCGAGCAGTGCCTGCTGGATCGGTGCCGCCGAACACAGTGCGACGCGCTCGTGGTTGAGCTGGTTGGTGACCAGCGGCCAGCCGCCGCCCAATTCGCCGACGAGCGCCGACTTCGGTACGCGCACATCGGAGTAGTAGGTGGCACTGGTGTCGACCCCGGCCATCGTGTGCACCGGAGTGTAACCGAAGCCCTCGGCGTCGGTGGGCACGATCAGCATCGAGATGCCCTTGTGCTTGGAGGCGTCAGGGTCGGTACGACACGCCAGCCAGATGTAGTCGGCGTACTGGATGAGGCTGGTCCACATCTTCTGGCCGTTGATCACGAACTCGTCGCCGTCGGCGACGGCGGTGGTGCGCAGTGACGCCAGGTCGGTGCCGGCCCCTGGCTCGGAGTACCCGATCGAGAAGTGCAGCTCGCCCGCGGCGATGCGGGGGAGGAAGTACGACTTCTGCTCGTCGGTACCGAAGTTCATGATCGTCGGCGCCACGGAGTTGATGGTCAGGAACGGCACCGGGACACCGGCGATGGCGGCTTCGTCGGTGAAGATGAGCTGATCCATCATCGGCCGGTTCTGGCCGCCGTACTCGGTGGGCCAGCCCAGGGCCAGCCATCCGTCGGCGCCCATCTGGGCCACGACCTCGCGATAGACGTCGCCCTCGCCGACCTCTCCGGAGTCCGACGCGAGCGCAGCGCGCCGCGCCGGCGTCATCAGTGCGGCGAAGTAGGTCCGCAGTTCGCGACGGAGCTCTTCCTGTGCCTCGGTATAGGCGATGCGCATCGGTGCTCCATGAGACGATTGGACTCGGACGTTCCAACTGCGGTCACCAGCCCTGAGTGTGCGCAGTTCTGTAACACGTTCTAGCGTTTGTCAGCGTAGCGCGTCAACACCGCGCCGTGATCCGAGGAGTCTGAACAAGATGCGTATCAAGGCCGATTTCGACCTCTGTGAGTCCAACGCCGTGTGTGTCGGGATGGCACCCGACGTGTTCGATCTCGATGACAACGATTACCTGGTGATCCTGCAGGAAGAGGTGCCCGAGGACCGTCTCGACGAGATGCGTCAGGTGGTCGCCAACTGCCCGAAGGCGGCACTGTCGATCGAGTGACGTCTCAGGGCTGCCCGCGACCGGGCGACGCAACCCCAGACGCTTGACATTCGGGCGAAATTAGAACAGGTTCTAGCCCGTGGGTGCACTCGAGGGACGCGTAGCTGTTGTCACCGGCGCTGCCGCCGGCCTGGGCCGTGCGGAGGCGATCGGGCTCGGCGCGCTCGGCGCCACCGTCATCGTCAACGACCTCGCCGGGGCGCTGGACGCCAGCGACGTCGTCGACGAGATCGCGGCGCACGGCAGCAAGGCCGTGGCCGTCGCGGGCGACATCTCCGACTCGGCGACCGCGACGGAGATCATGCGTGTCGCCGTCGAGGACAACGGCGCGCTCGACATCGTCATGAACAACGCCGGTGTGGTGCGCGACCGGATGCTGTTCAACATGTCCGATGACGACTGGGATCTCGTGGTCGCGGTCCACCTGCGCGGGCACTTCCTGCTGACCCGCAACGCCGCCGCGCACTGGCGGTCGGCCTCGAAGGCGGCGGGCGCCCCGGTGTACGGGCGCATCATCAACACCTCGTCGGAGGCCGGGCTGCTCGGTCCCGAGGGGCAGGCCAACTACGGCGCCGCGAAGGCGGGCATCACCGCTCTGACGCTGTCGGCCTCGCGCGTCCTCGCGAAGTACGGCCCCACCGCCAACGCCATCTGTCCGCGTGCCCGCACCGCGATGACGGCTGCGGTGTTCGGGGAGGCGCCCGAGGGCGAGGTCGACCCCCTGTCGACCGACCACGTGGTCTCCCTCGTCGGCTTCCTCGCCGGCCCCGAGTCGGCGTCGGTGTCGGGACAGGTGTTCGTCGTCTACGGCCCGAAGGTGACCCTGATGGCCGCGCCGACCGTCGCCGAGACGTTCACCGCACCGGGTGCGGCGTGGGATCCCGACGATCTCGCATCCACGGTCGGGCGGTACTTCGACGGCCGCGACGCCGGCGTCACCTTCTCCGCCGCCCAGGCTCTTGCGCAGTGAGCCGGTGAACCGCCCGGCCACCAATTGGACGCATGCTAAGTTCAGCTCGTCGGAGATCGTCGATCGCGACGATGCGCCGATCACTGCAGTTCAGGCCGTTATCGGCGGCAATCGGAAAACGGTCATGAACGTAACTAGAACACGTTATAGTTGCCGGACCTCAGGCGGAGCGGGGCCGATCCGGGGTACGTCCCGCGGTACACCGTTGTGTGAGGAGAGTCGGTGAACGCACGCCTGGCGGCTCCCTTCGTCGGAGTCGGCGATTTCGTCGCCCTCGCGGTGGCGACCGCCCGCGAGTTGCCGCGGCGACCGTTCCAGACCCGCGAGACGATCGAGCAGTCGTGGGCCATCGCCCGGGTCTCGATGGTGCCGACCGTCCTCGTCGCGATCCCCTTCACCGTGCTCGTCAGCTTCACCCTCAACATCCTGCTGCGCGAGATCGGCGCGCAGGACCTCTCCGGTGCCGGCGCGGCGCTGGGCACCATCACCCAGATCGGCCCCATCGTCACCGTGCTCATCGTGGCCGGTGCCGGCGCGACCGCCATCTGCGCCGACCTCGGGGCCCGCACCATCCGCGAGGAGATCGACGCCCTCAAGGTGCTCGGCATCGACCCGATCCACCGTCTGGTGGTGCCGCGAGTGATCGCCTCCACCGGCGTCGCGGTGCTGCTCAACAGCCTGGTGTGCACCATCGGTCTGGGCGGCGGCTTCGTGTTCTCGGTGTATCTGCAGGATGTGAACCCGGGTGCCTTCATCGCGAACCTCACGCTGCTCACCGGATTCGGCGAGCTCGTCATCTCGATGGTGAAGGCGGCCCTGTTCGGGCTTTTCGCCGGCCTCGTCGGCTGCTACCGCGGCCTCAACGTCAAGGGCGGCGCCAAGGGCGTCGGCGACGCGGTCAACGAGACCGTCGTCTACTCGTTCATGGCGCTGTTCGTGGTCAACGTCGTGGTCACCGCCGTCGGCCTGAAGGCGACGGGGTAGCGCCATGGTCCTGGGACACAGCATCTTCGTGCGCGCCTCGCGCTCGAGCGCACGCGCGACCGGTGAGTGGGATCGCATCGGCGACCAGGCGATGTTCTACTACGACAGCATCGCGGCGATCCCGCGCGCGGTGCGGTTGTACAAGAAGGAGACGCTGCGTCTCATCGCCGAGATCTCCATGGGCACAGGTGCGCTGGCGATGATCGGCGGCACGGTGGTCGTCGTCGGGTTCCTCACCCTCTTCACCGGCGGCACCATCGCGGTGCAGGGGTACAGCTCGCTGTCGAACATCGGCGTCGAGGTGCTCACCGGGTTCTTCTCGGCGTTCATCAACGTGCGCATCGCCGTGCCCGTGATCTCCGGGATCGCGCTCGCGGCGACGATCGGGGCCGGGGCCACCGCGCAGCTCGGCGCCATGCGCGTCAGCGAGGAGATCGACGCGCTGGAGTCGATGGCGATCTCGTCGATCCCGTACCTCGTGAGCACACGCATCGTCGCGGGCCTGATCGCGATCATCCCGCTCTACGCGCTGGCCTCGGTCGCCTCGTTCCTCGCCAGCCGGTTCGCGACGGTGTTCATCTACGGCCAGTCCTCGGGCGTCTACGACCACTACTTCTCGACGTTCCTCATACCCTCGGACATCCTGTGGTCCTTCGTGCAGGCGATCTGTATGGCCGTGGCGGTCATGATGATCCACACCTACTACGGCTACAACGCCTCCGGCGGCCCGGTCGGTGTCGGCATCGCGGTGGGCAACGCCGTGCGCGCCTCGCTCGTGGTCGTCGTCGTGATCACCCTGCTCCTCTCGCTCGCCATCTACGGCGCCGACGGGAAGTTCAACCTCTCGGGGTAGGCAGATGATGACGACAACACACCCCACGCCGGCGCCGGGACCTCGCGCATGAGGACCGAGCACTCGACGACGCAGCGCCGCATCGGTGCACTGGTCCTCGTCACGGTCATCGTCGCGGCGTTCGCGCTCGCGGTCATGCAGTTCAACAACACCTTCCGCTCGACGTCGGGTGTCACGTTGACCGCCGACCGCACCGGGCTCGTGATGAACCCCGACGCCAAGGTGCGACTGCGCGGGGTGACCATCGGGCGCGTCACGCGGATCAGCCCCCAGGGCGATCGCGTGCAGCTCGACCTCGACATCGACACCGACCAGCTGAACAAGGTCCCCGCCAACGTCGAGGCCCAGATCCGTTCCAACACCGTGTTCGGCGCCAAATCGGTGGATCTCGCCCTGCCCGCCGATCCGTCGCCGGCACGCCTGCGGGCCGGGTCGACCATCGCCGCCGACCGGGTGCAGGTGGAACTCAACACCGTGTTCGCGCGGCTCGTGGACGTGCTGGCGAAACTGCAGCCGGAGAAGTTGAACGCCACCCTCGGCGCCATCGACACGGCGCTGTCGGGCAAGGGCGATCAGATCGGTCAAGGGCTCGACGACCTGTCGAAGCTGCTGCAGCGCACGAATCCGACCCTGCCGGAACTGAACCGCACCATCCGCGCCACCGCGACCGTCACCGACACCTACGCCGACGCCTTCCCCGACCTGTCCCGCGTCATCGACAACCTGACCCGCACGGGCAACACCCTGGCCGATCGCTCGACGAACCTCGATGCGTTGCTGGTGAACACGACCGGCCTCGCCGACACGGTGAACGGCA
This sequence comes from Williamsia sp. Leaf354, assembly GCF_001424365.1. NCBI lineage: Bacteria > Bacillati > Actinomycetota > Actinomycetes > Mycobacteriales > Nocardiaceae > Williamsia > Williamsia sp. Leaf354. The sequence goes on along the minus strand of NZ_LMPL01000005.1, from coordinate 627,399 downwards.
TCGTCGCGCCGAAGAAGGCCACGATCATGACCGCGCTGAGCAACCTCGACCCGGTGTCGCAGCTGCTCGGCTACTACTCGCCGGGACTCGCCTGCTTCCTGCGTGCCACCGACGGTGCCGGCCGCAAGGCGCTGCCCATCTTCGGCGACAAGACCGGCTACCTCTCGCTCAACGCCGGCGTGCTGCCCGGCAAGGAGCCCTACCGCTACCCCGAGGACCTGCCGAAGGTGGGCGTGCAGGGCCCGCCGACGTGCGCGTTGGGGTTGTCGGACATCAACGCCACCGCCCACGCCCCGTTCTACGTGGGCGACACCGCTCCGCAGCCCTACCAGCCCCGCACCACGCCGAAGGCCGACCCGCGCAAGCTGTTCCAGATCATGTTCGGACCGGTGCCCCGTGGCTGAGTACCGGACGCGGCGTGACCGCGTGTTCCGTGCGACCGCGATCAAGCTCGGTGTGTTCGCTGTGGTGATGCTGCTCATCTTCGTCGGTCTGGTGGTGGTGTTCAGTCAGTACCGGTCGGGGTCGACCAACGGCTACAGCGCGACCTTCAGCAGTGCCTCGCAGATCAAGCCGGGCAGCAAGGTGCGGATCGCGGGCGTCGAGGTGGGATCCGTCGGTGACGTGACCCTCACCCGCGACAACGCCGCGAACGTCGACTTCACCGTCGACCGCCAGTACCGTCTCCCGACCTCGGTGCAGGCGATGATCCGGTACGAGAACCTCACCGGCGACCGATATCTCGAACTCGGTGAGGGCACCGGCAACCCCTCGCAGCTGTTGCCCGACGGTGGCCACATCCCCGAGTCGCAGACCGAACCCGCACTCGACCTCGACAAACTGCTCGGCGGTTTCAAGCCACTGTTCAAGACCCTCAAGCCCGCCGAGGTCAACCAACTGTCGGGATCGCTCATCGCGGTGTTCCAGGGGCAGGGGCCGGCACTGAACCAGCTCCTCGCCAGCACCGCGTCGTTCACCAACACCCTCGCCGACCGCGACCAGTTGATCGGCGAGGTCGTCGACAACCTCAACGCGACACTCGGCACGATCGACGACGACAAGTCCGGCCTCGACACCTCGCTGGATCGGCTGCAGCAGTTGATCTCCGGGTTGTCGTCGCAGCGGGACACCGTCGGTCGGGCGATCACCGACACCTCGGCGCTCACCAACGACCTCGCGGGCCTGCTCGACACCAACCGCCCGAACCTCAAACGTGTGGTGTCCGAGACCGGTCAGGTGTCCGAGCAGGTGCTCTCCGACGAGCCGTTCGTCCGTGGGCTCCTGCAACGGTTCCCCGGCGACTTCAAGGCCCTGAGCAATCTCGGCAGTTACGGTGCGTGGCTGCAGATCTGGCTGTGCCGCGTCGACATCTTCTTCACCGGTCCCGACCACAAGGAGATCGTCTACCGTTCGCTGGACAACACCGGCAACAACGTCAACCCGGGCGGGAGGTGTGCGACCCCGAAATGACCACCGTCAGCAAGTTCGACACCCCTCGTTCCCGCGCCCGGATCGGCATCATCGGCGTGGTCGTCACCGCCCTGGTGGTGATCGTCGCGCTCCAGGTCGACAAGCTGCCCTATCTGTCGACGGGCAGCGTCTACACCACCTACTTCGACGACGCCGGTGGCCTGAGAACCGGTGACGTGGTGGTGGTCTCGGGTGTCGATGTCGGCACCGTCGCGGGCATCGGTCTCGCCTCGACGCGCGACGGCACCAAGGCGAAGATCAGTTTCAGCATGAGCGACACCGTCGCGGTCGGACTCGACAGCCAGGCGTCGATCAAGACCGAGACCGTGCTGGGCCGCCGCAATCTCACGATCACCCCACGGGGGTCGGGACGCCTCGAACCAGGCGGCGAGATCCCCAACCGCAACACCGTGGCGCCGTACTCGCTCACCGACGCCCTCGACGACACCACGACGACTCTCGAACAGACCGACCCCGCGCAGCTCAACGATGCGCTGAACACGGTGTCGGCGGCCTTCGCCGACACCCCGGGCGAGGTGCGGGGCGCGGTGGACGGTGTCGCGCGGCTGTCGAAGTCGATCAACGACCGCGACGACGCACTGCGCCAACTCCTCTCGCGCGCCGACAGCGTGACCGGTGTCGTGGCCAAGCGCAGCGGTCAGATCAACGAGCTGCTCGTCGACGCGAACGCGCTGCTCGGCGAACTGCAGACCCGCCGGTTCGCGATCGGCCAACTGCTGCAGGGGATCAAGAACGTCACCGCCGAGGTGAGCGGGTTCATCGCCGACAACAACGCGCAGCTCACGCCCGTGCTCACCAAGCTCGACGGGGTGACGAAGATCCTCACCGACAACAGCGACAACCTGAAGCAGACCCTCGATCGGCTGGGCCCCTACGCCAACGTCCTGGGTGAGGCCGTCTCCAGCGGCCCCTACTTCTCGTCGCTGGTCGGTGTGCCCAGCTTCGGCGACTACACCTCGCTGTTCCTGAACCTGTTGCAGCAGAAGTACCCCGAGGCGGCCAAGGCGCTGGGCTACACCGGGCTCTTCCCGCCGAAGCTGTTCCTGCGCCCCGATCAGGAGAGCGACCCGGACCGGTCGATCCCCGAGAACGGCACCCCACGGGACGGGGGTCCGTCATGAGCAGGTACCTACCGGGCCGTCGCCTGTGGCAGATCGCCATCGCGCTGCTGATCATCGTCGTGCTCGCCCTCGCCGGCTACATCGGCTACCAGAAGGCCTTCTACAAGAGCTACACCGCGTACTTCACCGAGGTGAACAACCTCTATCCCGGTGATCCCGTCAAGGTGCTCGGTGTCGACGTCGGCACGGTCGGTTCGGTGACGCCGCGGTCGGGAGACGTGAAGGTGCGCTTCGACGTCGACCGCGATGTCGACGTCCCGCGCACGGTCTCGGCGGTCATCGTGGCGCCCAGCTTGGTGACGGGCCGGTTCATCCAGCTCTCGCCGGTGTACGCGGGCGGGCCGCAGCTGGCCACGGGCTCCGACATCCCGATGAACCGCACCGCGGTGCCGGTCGAGTGGGACGACATCAAACGCGAGCTCACCCAGCTCACCACCGCCGTCGGCCCGAAGGGCGCCGACGAGGGGTCGGTGGCGCGACTGGTGAACACCGCCGACGCCAACCTCGAGGGCAACGGCACCGCGATCCGCGGTTCGGTCGCGCAGCTGTCCGACCTCGCCTCGACACTGGCCAACAGCCGCGGCGACCTCTTCGCCAGCATCCGCAACCTGCAGACGCTCACCGATGCGCTCTCGAAGAGCCACGAGGACCTGGTGCAGTTCAACGGCCGCATCGCGTCGGTGAGCCAGGTGCTCGCCGACAACACGGCCAATCTCGACGGCGCGCTCACCAACCTCGACTCCGCGCTCACCGACCTGAAGTCGTTCATCGACACCAACGGCCAGAAACTGAGCGAGTCGGTCGGGCGGCTGTCGAACGCGACGTCGATCCTCGCGCAGAAGGACGAACAGATCCGCGGTCTGCTGCACTCGGCACCGACGCAGCTGTCGAACTTCTACAACATCTACAACCCGCTGACCGGTTCCCTCAGCGGCGTCTTCGGTCTCGGACAGTTCGGCAACCTCGTCGACCTCCTGTGCGGCACCCTGGCCGGCAACGACCGCCCCGGGACATCGCAGGCCGACGTGACGAAATGCGTCGACGTGCTCGGGCCCATCCTGTCGTCGATCTCGATCAACTACCCACCGGCGCTGATCAACCCGGTGAGCGGGATCAACGCCCGGCCCAACCAGATCCAATATCAGAACTCCAGCGTGAAGGCGCGCGCCCAGCAGGGGATCGTCCAGCAGGACGCGGCGACGCGACGCTCCTACGGCGGCAACGTCGGGTTGGCGAACCTGCTTGTCCCGTTCGGGGGCCAGGGATGACGCGGCGGGGCGCTGTGATGCGCCGTCTCGCCGTGGCGGTGTCGTGTGCCGCCGTCCTCGCCACGTCGGCGTGCTCGTTCCAGGGCCTCAACTCGCTGCCCGTCCCGGGCGCGCAGGGCACCGGCGACGGTTCGTTCCGTGTCACCGCGCTGATCCCCAACGCCGCCAACCTCGTCCAGAACGCGCCGGTCCTCATGAACGACGCCACCGTCGGCAGTGTCGGTGCCATCACCGTGCGCGACTGGAAGGCCCTGGTGACGCTGCGGCTCAACAAGGGCACGCGCATCCCGGTCGGTTCGCATGTCATGGTCGGGATCACCAGCGTCCTCGGATCGCTGAACCTGCAGGTGGTGCAACCGGATTCGCCGACGCAGGGCTTCCTGCGCGACGGTCAGGAGATCCCCGCCTCGCAGTGCCCCACGCAGGACAACATCGCCGCGCCGACCACCGCGAAGCCGGTCGCCGACATCACCTCCGCGCAGCAGGTCGCCCAGTGCACCTACCCGACGGTCGAGCAGGTCCTCAGCTCGCTGTCGGTGGTGCTCAACGGTGGCGGTCTCTCGCAGATCGGCGACGTGATCCACGAACTCAACGCGACGCTCGGCGGCCGTCAGGAGACCATCCGGGCACTGATACCGCGACTGACGACACTGGTGACCGACCTCGATCGCCAGCGCGGCAACATCATCAGCGCGGTGGAGGGACTCGATCGACTGAGCAGCAGCTTCAACGCCCAGAGCGACACCATCGACCGGGCGTTGGCCGACGGTCCGCGGATCCTCAAGGTGCTCGTCGACCAGCGGGTCCACCTCACCGACACCCTGGCCTCGGTCGGGCGCCTGAGCCGCAACACCGACGACATCCTCAAGGCCAACGGCGACGACCTGACCACGATCGTGAAGAACCTCGTGCCGGTGCTCGATCAGCTGCAGGCCAGCGGGAAATCGCTGACGCAGTCGCTGAACATCCTCGTCACCTTCCCGTTCGCCGAATCGGTGATCCCGAAGATCGTCAAGGGCGACTACGTCAACGCGGTCATCAATCTCGACCTCACCAACGGCAGGCTCTCGCGGGGAGTGTTCGCCAGCATCGGCGCGGCGGCACCGTCGGCCGTCTACGGACCCGAGGCGGTGCTCGGCAGCCCGGCGGGCGCGGCCAAGCGAGGCGCGAACCCGTTCACCGCACCTCTGCGAGAGGACGCGCCGGAGGTGAAGGGCCGGTGACCATCTCACGATTCGTACGCATGCAGCTGATCATCTTCTCGATCATCACCGTGATCTCGCTCGTCGTCGTCGGGTTCTTCTACATCCAGGTGCCCGCCATGTTCGGCATCGGCCGCTACTCGGTGGCCGTGGAGTTGCCGAGCACAGGCGGCATCTATCCCAACGCCAACGTCACCTATCGCGGTGTCACCGTCGGCAAGGTGTCGTCGGTGACGCTGACCTCGACCGGGGTCCGCGCCGAGCTGTCGATCGACAGCGATCGGAAGATCCCGGTCTCGTCGACGGCGTCGGTGCAGAGCGTCTCGGCGGTCGGTGAGCAGTTCGTGCAGTTCATGCCCGACGCCGACGCGTCGGGGGACTCGCGTGACCTCGTCGACGGGTCGGTGGTCCGCGACGGCCAGGTGCCGACCGAGGTGTCGACGCTGCTCGACCGGTCGAACGCGTTGTTGGCGAAGGTGCAGAGCACCAAGCTGCGACGGGTGCTCGACGAATCGTTCAACGCCTTCAACGGTTCCGGCGAGGATCTGCAGCGCCTGCTCGACTCGCTGACGCTGTTCGCCGACGAGGCGAACAAGAACTCCGAGCAGACCGCGAAGCTCGTCGAACAGGCCGCGCCGCTCCTCGAGACACAGACGGCGACCGTCGGCGCCATCCGGCAGTGGACGTCGAACGTCGCGCGGTTCACCGACCAGTTGCGGGCGAACGACCCCCAGCTGCGCGACATCCTCGCGAAGGGGCCCGGCGTCACCGATCAGGCGCAGGAACTGTTCGCCTCGATGGACCAGAGCCTGCCGCTGCTGTTCGACAACCTCGCCACCGCCGGTCGCACCCTCGCCGTGTATTTGCCGAACCTGCAGCAGGTGCTCGTGCTGTACCCGCGACTGATCCAGGCGCTCATCACCGCCATCAACACCGAGGACCCCCGCAAGGGCGCGAACGTCGACTTCGCCCTGGGGTTCCAGGACCCGGGTGTGTGCACCGTCGGCTTCCTGCCCGCCGAGGACCGCCGCCCGGCCTCGACGATGACGTCGCGGGATCTGCCGCCGGGGCTGCTGTGCCGGGTGCCGCAGGACTCGAACCTCGCGGTGCGCGGCAGCCGCAACTTCCCGTGCGTCGAGTTCCCCGGGCGCCGGGCGTCGACCCCGGAGGAATGCCGCGAGGGGTACAAGCCGCTCGCGGAGAACGTGCCGTTCCCCAAGGGGATCCCCGGTGTCACCGGACTGCCGAACGGACAGCTCACCCCGGCGACGCCGTCGTCGTTCGACGGCGCTCCAGCCGTCTACGGTGCGGCGTACGATCCGGGGTCGGGTTCCGCGATCGGTCCCGACGGCAAGACCTACACCGTCGGTGGACTCGGCGCGGGGACATCGTCGCAGGGAGGAAGCGCCACATTGCAGAGCCTCATCACCGGGACCGTGCAGCGATGAGCGACGACGCCGACCGTTCACGCACCCGACGCCGGGTGCGACGGCCCGCGGGTCCGCCCGTCGGCGGCGCCCCGGGATCGACGATGACCGCCCCGACCGCGCGTCCGTCGTCGACGACGGTGCCGCGCAAGAGTTCGCCCGTCGGCAAGCTGCGCAAAGCGACACCCGCGGCCACCGCTCCGGTGGCCACGGCGCCGGCGGTCGCGGAGTCGGCCGTGACCACGACGCGGGGTGCCGCGCTCGGCTACCGGCAGCGCCGCACGGCGGTCACCACGGCCCGCAGCGGCATCGACCGGTCTCGACTCGGACTGCTCCTCGCGGGTGGTCTCGGTGCGGTCGTCCTCGTCGCGCTGGTCGTCGCCTCCACGCTGTTCGCGGTCAACACCTCGTCGATCGACGAGGCGTCGACGCAGCGGGCGCAGTACGCGGCGTTCGCGCGTCAGATGATCGTCAACCTGACCTCGTTGAGCCCCACCACCATCGACACCGCCGTCGACACGTTCCAGAACGACACCAGCGGCAAGGCCCTGCAGCAGCTGCAGGACACCATGCAGCAGACGACCGACCTCATCAAGACCCAAGGCGTCAGCACCAAGGGCACGATCCTCTCCGACGCGGTCGTCGACAGCGATGCCGATTCCGCGACCGTGTTGATCGTCTCGGGCTGGACCATGAAGAATCCCACCCAGCAGAATCCGACGCCGGCTCAGGGCTCGTCGGTCCCGCCGGTCACGGGTGACGACACCGTGGTGCAGACCTTCCGCTGGAAGGTGGTCGTCACCAAGATCAACGGCGCGATGAAGCTGACCGACATCGAGTGGGTGACGTGATGGCACCGCAGGTGTTGCGGTCGACGCGGGCGCGGATCGTGACCGGCGTGATGGTGGTCCTGATCATCGCCGCCGCGGCCGCCACGACGGTGCTGGGTCTGCGATGGTCGTCCGCCGTCGACGACCGGGACGCACGCACCTCCGCGCTGGACGCCGGAAAGCGCTATGCGACGGTCATGTTCGGCTTCACCCCGGCCGATGTCGACGCCAACGTCGCGGCCGCGAAGAGCGCCCTGGTCGGCAACGCCCGCACCACCTACGACCAGATCATGGCCGGCAGTGACCTGTCTGCACAGGTGAAGAAGCAGAAGGTGAACTCGACGGTCTCGATCCAGCAGGCCGGCGTGGTGTCGGCCGACGCGAATCGCGCCGTGGTGCTGATCTTCATGAACCAGTCGGTGGTGCGCGGCGACACCCAGCTGGTGCGCGTCGAGCCGAGCCGGGTGCAGTACTCGATGCGCAAGTCCGGCGACCGCTGGCTGATCGACGACATCGCCGTCATCACCGACGACTCGCTGCGCGACAAGCTCCATCTCGGCCCGCCGCCCTCGACCTCGTCGGCCCCGACCCCGGCACCGTCGAGTAGCGCGCCCGCCCCGGCGCCCTGAGGTCCCGGACTCAGCTGCTGCCGAGCACCCGATCGAGTTCGAGGACGCGGTAGAGGTCGCCGACCATCCGCCGGGTGTTGAGGAGCTCCTCGACGCGGCGACGCCCGTTGTGACCGTGTTCGGCGGCGAGTGCGGGGTCGTCGAGGTATCGCCCGATCGCCTGCGCGAGCCCGCGGTCGTCCCCCTCGGCGACCATCGTGCCGGTCACGCCGTCGATGACGTAGTCCTCGAGGCCGGGGGTGTGCGTGATGACGACGGGGCGTCCTGACGCCATGGCCTCCATCGCGACCGTCACACCGGACACGTGCACGTTGTGTGTCGTGCTGACGACCACGACGGCGCTACGCGCATAGAGGTCGCGGACCTCGGTGGCACTCATCATCGGCACCAACTCGAGCCAGTCCGGGGTCTCCGTCGCACGACTCTGGATGAGGAACTCGCTGTGCTGATGGCTGTCGCGCACTCGGTCGAGGGCGCGGAACAGGACGTCGGGGTCCCGGTGACGATCGACCCCCAGGCTGACGACGGTCTGCGCATCGGGATACGGCGTCGGCGTGAAGAACTCGGCGTCGATACCGAAGTGCACGAAGTCCACACGCACACCGGGCAGCATCTGTTCGAGCGGATCGACCTGTGCCCGGGAGTTGACGAAGATCGAGTCCATCTGACGCAGGACCCGAGTGGCCGCCCACACCAGCGGAGGGTCGGTCCGCTTGATCATGTCGTTGACCCAGATGGCCCCGCAGTGGTTGCGCTCGGACCGGTCGCGCATCAGCAGGCGCTTGGCCGCACCCTCGTCCCAGGCGATCGACACGCGCGCGGTGGGATCGCCGGTGCGCGTGGATGTGGTCGGCGCGATCAGCTGGCGGATCTCCTCGCCGGCCGACAGCGGCGCGTTGTCCTTGTGGACGACGTCCACGCCGAGGTCGGCGAACTGGTTCAGCCCGTAGGGCCAGAGATCGGGGACCTGGCCGTCCGCCGAACCGCGACGCAACCATCGCTCGACGCCGCGCTCGGCGTCGTAACAGACCTTGAGATCGTGCACGGCGTCGCCGGCGATCAGCTGATGCCGACCAGATCGACCACGAACACGAGAGTCGATCCGCCGGGGATGGGCCCGGAGTCCGAGGCGCCGTAGCCCAGTGCGGGCGGGATCACGATCTCGCGGCGGCCGCCGACCTTCATGCCCTCGATGCCCTGGGCGAAGCCGGGAACCACGCCGCTCAGCGGGAACTCGACGGGTGCGTCGCCGCTCTTCCAGGACGCGTCGAACACCTCGCCGTTGGTGTACAGGGCGCCGGTGTAGCGCACGTTGACGGTGTCGCCCGACGCGGCGACCTTGCCGTTACCCGCGACGAGATCGGCGATCAGCAGATCGGACGACGGTGTCCCGGTGCCGGCCGCGATCTTCGCCTCCTTGGAGGTGTCGGTCGCGTTCTCGGTGATCGCCGGGATGCCGGCCGACCCGGGGGTGCCGCTGCGCGGTGCCGCGGCCGGGGTGGTCGCCTGCGTGCCGCCGTCGGACGCGGCGGTGGTCTCGGTGGCCGATGTCGCCGCGGTGGACGAGGCCGACGCCGAGTCCGACGAGTCGTCGCCACACCCGGCGAGGACGCCCATCGCGACACACGCTGCGAGAACCGAACTCGAGATCGTCACACTTCGCCGCACAGGGATGTCCATTTCGTCGCAGGATCAGATGTCGCCTGCGACGGTAGCGCAGCGGAGGGGTTCAGCTCTCCGGGGTGTAGCCCATCGGCAGGATGATCGACTTGTGCTCGAGGTAGGACTCGAGTCCCTCGCGACCGTTCTCGCGGCCGATGCCGGAGTTCTTGTAGCCGCCGAACGGAGACGCCGGGTCGATCGCATACCAGTTGATGCCGAGCGTGCCCGTGCGGATCCGTCCGGCGAGCTCGATGCCGCGCTCGACGTCGGCGGTCCAGATCGCCCCGGCGAGCCCGTACTCGGAGTCGTTGGCGATGTCGACGGCCTCGTCGACGGTGTCGTAGTCGATGATCGACAGCACCGGCCCGAAGATCTCCTCGCGCGCGATGGTCATGTCGTTGGTGACGCCGGTGAACACCGTCGGGCTCAGGAAGTAGCCCGACTCGAGGCCCTCGGGCCGCCCGCCGTCGAGGGCGAGCGTGGCGCCCTCCTCGGTGCCGGTGCGGATGTAGCCCTCGATCTTGTCGCGCTGCTTCTCGGTGATGATCGGTCCCAGTCGCGCTTCCGGGTCGCCCGGCTTGCCCGGGGTCATGGCGGCGGCCGCGGCCACGACGGCGTCGACGATCTCGTCGTGGCGTGAGCGCGGCACCAGGATGCGGGTCTGTGCGACGCACGCCTGCCCGGTGTTGAACAGGCCGTAGAAGGCGAGCATCGCGGCGATCTCGTCGACGTTCACGTCGTCGAGCACGATGGCTGCGGACTTGCCGCCGAGCTCGAGCTGGCAGCGCTTGAGCAGTGCACCGCAGCGCGACCCGATCACGCGGCCGGCCGCCGTGGAGCCGGTGAAGGTGATCTTGTCGACGCCTGCGTGCTCGACGAGCGCCTTGCCGGTCTCGACGCCGCCGGTGACCACCGACAGGACACCCTCGGGGACGCCGGCCTCGGCGAAGATCTCGATGAGGTACAGCGCCGAGATCGGTGTCTCGGGTGCGGGTTTGAGGACCACCGAGCAACCGGCGGCGAGCGCGGGACCGAGCTTGTTGCACATGAGGAACAGCGGCACGTTCCACGCCGTGATCGCGCCGACGACCCCGACGCCCTCGCGCTCGATGCGGGTGGTGCCGAACAGGCCGGTGCGATGCTCGACCCACGGGTACTCGCGGGCGGCGGCGGCGTAGGCGCGCAGCACACCGGTGCCGGGGAGCTGCTGCAGCATGCCGACGTCGGAGGGCATCGCGCCCATCTCGGCGGAGACCAGTGCCTGGATCGCCTCGCCGCGCTCGTCGATCAGGTCCGCGACCCGGTCGAGCACGTCGGCGCGTTCTGCGGGCGACCGTCGGCTCCACACACCGGATTCGAAGGCGCGTCTTGCCGCGGTGACGGCGGCGTCGATGTCGACGGCGTCGCCGTCGGGCGCGCGACCCACCCGCTCACCGGTCGCGGGGGAGTACACGTCGAGCGTGGCCGTCGAGTGCGGTGCAGTCCACGTTCCCCCGATGTAGAGGGTGTCGTGGTCGTGCGCGGAATCGGCGCGGGGATCAGACGGGGCGGTCGCGACGGTGTCGGTCATTGCGGGATGCTCCAGTGCGGTCGAGGGTGGTCCTGCTCACACCGATACTAGAACACGTTCCAGTTTTCTGGTCCCGGGTCAGTCCATCAACTGGAACTGGATCGCGGCGGACACCGATTCGACCGCCTCCGACAGCACGGCGATCCGCTCGAGCGGCGACGGCGCGGCGAGGATCGCGTACCGGTCGGCCTGCCCGAGGGGGAGTTGACCCGCCCAGCCGAACGACCGGTCGACGTCTCCGTAGACGGTGTCGTCGAACACCGCGTCGGATCGACCCGCGGTACGCACCAGCTCGAAGAGGGACCGGATGCTCGCGGCGACCTCGGTGTACTGCGCCTCCAGGCTCTCCGAGTCACCGACGGTCGTGATCGCCTCGTCGGGGAAGTCCTCGACGATCGCCCTGGGGTACGGATCGTCGGGCAGCCATTCGAGGACGCGGACGCGGTCGGTGCCCACGCAACGCAGTAACGCGCGGCCATCGTCCTTGATGTGGTGTTCGACGATGTTCGCATCCGTCGCCACCGAATGCCGTTCGTCGCCACCACCGAGCTCACGCCCACGCTCGATCAGCACCACGCCGAACGAGGGATTGTCCGAGCGAAGACATTCGGCGAGCATCTCGCGGTAGCGCGGCTCGAAGATCTGCAGCGGCAGGATCTCACCGGGCAGCAGCGCCATGCCGAGTGGGAACATCGGCGTCGGCGAACCGGGTGACACTGCCATGGGTCAACGGTAGACCTGCTCGCCGCTTCGAGTAACCCACCTGCGAGAAGTCACACTGTGAAGTTGTCAAGGTTCGAGTGCATCTCGTTGTCCGAGTGCACTTTCGGGCCGAGATGTCAGGCGGCGGTGAGCCGGTCGTCGAGCTGCAGGGTTCGCCGGTTGTACGCGGGTAGGGGTCGTCGGAATGGATCTATCGAGGCGGGTGGGATCAGCCACGGGTGGCGGTCGTGCCCCATGACGACGTCCCAGCCGGAGTGGTGCACCGCGGTGTGGCAGCTCCGACAGAGCAGGCAGCCGTTGTCGACGGTGGTGGGCCCGCCGTCGGCGAAGTGGACGATGTGGTGGCAATCGGTCCACGACGCGGGCGCTCCGCATTTCACACAAGACTGATCGCGCCACTCGATCTGTTTCCGGACTGCGCCTGTGAACAGTCGCCTCGTGGCCGATATGTCCAGCGGCGCGCCGTCGAGGTCGTGACCGATTCCGGTCACCGCGGCGTCGCAGGAGGCCAGTTTCGCGGCGAAGTCGCTGATCGGTCCCATCCACTGCAACCGTGCGGCGGTGCTCTCGGAATCGAGATCCGCCACGCCGACGGGCATGGTGAGGATCAGTTCCGACCGAGGTGGCGCGGGCGCGGACTCCACCGCGAAGTTCCGTGTCCCGCACTCGATGAGCTGGGCGAATGCGTCGGCGCGTCGAAGCGCGGCCGGCCTCGGGTCGTCCGATCCGTCGGGCTCCGGGCGCGGCTTCGACCCCGCATCGATCGCCGACACCAACCGTTCGGCGGTCACGGCGTCGAGGTCGAATTCGCCGCGGAGTCGACCGTCGGCAGTTCGGGTGTACCCCATGTCGTTGAGCACCGGATTCTCGGCGACCGGGATCGACTCGTCCTCGGGGTCCGCGGTGGCGGTGTGCTCGATCGCGGCGGCGCGAGCACGGGAGAGTACTTCTGCCGGACTCGCGCCGGCCGTCGCCGTGGCGGTGAGGCTGCGTTCGACCCGGTCGATGAGATCTGATCCGATCGGTTCGCCCGTCCGCCGCGCGACGTGATCGATGCCGCGGACGATCGCATCGACGTGTTCCGACGACAGCGACCCGTCGCGACTGAGGCGGGTGAGTCCCTCGACCACTCCGATCGCGCGACCGACGCGGATGTATCGCGATGCCGCTGCGGGCGCGGCGCCGTTGCGGCACAACACTTCACGCTCGGACATTCCCGATCGCTTGGCGGTCCCCACGCGCGCGGCCTGCGCCGCCAGTCGTGCGAGTGCGTCATCGACCACCGATCGCAGCAACAACGCGCCACGGATGGCGTCGACGATGTCCTCGTCGACATCGGCCACGACGGTCTCGCGTGTGGCGATGTCATCGACCAGAGAGGTCGCGAATTCTGTGAGAGTTCCCCCGAACATGCATTCGATCGTATATGCGTCAGAGTGGTTGCGCAAGGCCTCTGAAGATGAAAAATGTTGGGGGACAGTTGAATTCGCAGATCCCAGTGTCGCCGCTACTTGGACGTTCCGAACCTCGATCCGGTTCCCGTCGCGCGCCGAGAATTTCTGGTTGAGTCATCGACATGGACGGGTCATCACGCGCGGCGATCGGAGCGGCCTACGACGTGGTCGCCGACTCGTACGCGAAACTGCTGCCCGACAGCTCGTTCGAGTCTCCGAGCGACCTGGATGTCCGTGGGATCGATGTGTCCGAGGAAGTGGTGCGCATCTCACGGAGCCGCCACCCGACGTGTCGCGTCGACCAGGGCGACATCGCGCGGATCCACCTGTGATGATCACGCGTTCGACTGAGTCCTCGCGTGGTATCCGGTGTGATCCACACCGCGCCCGAGGATCGTCATGCCCCTCTCGCCGAGTTCGCTCGGGTGCTGAGCCCGGGCGGCTGCGTCCTTGTCGGGTTCCGAGCGGGAGCCACGCGCCGGCGATCGACACCCTCAAGGGTTCGTCATCGGCACGTGGGCGTAACGACGGTCAGCTCGGCTTGGCGTCGAGGACGACCTCGAACTCGAGCAGGTCGGCGCCGCTCGACACCGGGTTCGCGCGCTCGCCGGCGTGGGCCGCGCGAGCGGGTCCACCCGACCATGCCTCGAACGCCTCGTCGGACTCCCACTGCGTCACCACGAAGTAGCGGTCCTCGCCCTTCACCGGGCGCAGCAGCTGGAAGCCGAGGAAGCCCGGCGTCCCGTCGACGGTGTGTGCTCGGTTGGCGAACCGCTTCTCGAGTTCGGGTCCGGCACCCTCGGGCACTGATATCGCGTTGATCTTCACCACGGCCATGGTCGCTATCGTATCGGTCGTGACAGCCGACGAGCGGTGGGCGGAGACGGGCCTGCGGGACCACGGTTCCGACCTCGGGGCGGACGCCCCCACGATCGTCCTGCTGCACGGGCTCATGGGGCGCGGACGCACCTGGCGACGTCAGATCCCCTGGCTGCGCAGACACGGGCGTGTGTTCACCGTCGACGCGGCCTTCCACACCGGCGCCGACGCCGGGTTCGACATCGACGACGTGGCCGCCGACGAGATCGCCACCGAACGTTTCGTGGCCGACGTCGCCGAGACCCTGGTCTGGATCGATCGTGGACCGGCGGTGTTGATCGGCCACTCGATGGGTGGCCTGCACGCCTGGTGCACTGCCGCGGAGTACCCGGAACTGGTCTCCGCGCTCGTGATCGAGGACATGGCACCGGACTTCCGCGGCCGCACGACCGCGGACTGGACACCGTGGTTCGCGTCGTGGCCGCAGCGGTTCGCCTCCCGGTCGGCGGCCGACGACATGTTCGGTCCGATCGCCGGCCGCTACTTCTACGAGGCCTTCGACGACGGTCGCCTGCACGGTGACGTCGAGATCTTCGCCGCCATCGCCCAGGAGTGGGGTGGCCGCGACTTCTGGTCGCAGTGGCGTCAGGTCGAGGTGCCTACCCTTCTGCTCGAGGCCGAACACGGGGTCACCCCGCCGGGTCAGATGGCGACGATGGCCGAGATGAACTCGTGTGCACACCATCTCGTGATCCCGGCAGCCGGGCACCTCGCCCACGACGACCGACCGGGGATGTACCGCGGCGCGGTCGAGGCGTTCCTGTCGTCGATGTTCGACTGAGCGGGCCGCAGCGGGTCGGGGTCAGCCGCCTTCGCCGGCGAGGCAGAAGCGGCCGTCGGAGGTGGTCTCCATGAGACCGTCGGCGAGCAGTGAGTCCAGGGCCCGTTCGCGTTGGCCGATGTCGGTGAGCCACACCGCGTCGATGCGGTCGCGTCCGACCGGACCGTCGGCGGCGCGGAGTTGGTCGAGGATGAGGCCGCGGACCTGACGGTCGGTGCCCGCGAACTTCTGGACCTTGCGCGGGGTGTCGAGCGCGGGCCGGCCGATCTCGTTCCAGAGACAGTGCGGCAGCGGACAATCCCCGCACCGTGGGTTGCGCGCGGTGCAGACCAGCGCGCCGAGCTCCATCAGCGCCGCCGAGAAGCGCGGCGCGACTGTCCGATCCCGGGGGAGCAGGGCGGCCGCGTCGTCCATGTCCGACCGGGTCGGGTTGCCGGCGTCGCGGCCGTGCAGGGCGCGGGCGATGACGCGGCGGACGTTGATGTCGACCACCGGCACCGACTGGCCGTAGGCGAAACACGCGATCGCCCGCGCGGTGTAGTCGCCGATACCCGGCAGGGTGAGGAGGGTGCCGACGTCGGACGGGACCACGTCGCCGTGCTCCTGGGCGAGCACCGTCGCACAGGCGTGCAGGCGCATCGCGCGTCGCGGATAGCCGAGTTTGCCCCAGGCGCGCACCACCTCGCCGACCCCGGCGGCGGCCATCGCCGACGGCACCGGCCACCGCGCGACCCACTCGAGCCAGATCGGTGCGACGCGCGCCACCGGTGTCTGCTGCAACATGATCTCGCTCATGAGGATCTGCCAGGGTGTGACTCCCTCTGCGCGCCAGGGCAAATCGCGCTCGTGGTCGTCGAACCACGACAGCAGGCGGCGCGTCACGTCCGAATTCGGCACAATGTCAGCCATGACAACCATGACTCCCGCACAGGCGTGGCGCGAGATGCGCGAAGGCAATGACCGATTCGTCGGTGGTGAACCCAAACATCCCAGTCAGGGTATCGACGACCGGACCCGGCTCACCGGCGGGCAGGCCCCGAAGGCCGTCCTGTTCGGCTGTTCGGACTCCCGCGTCGCCGCCGAGATCGTGTTCGATCAGGGGCTCGGGGATCTCTTCGTCGTCCGCACCGCCGGGCAGGCCATCGATTCCGCCGTCCTCGGGTCGATCGAGTTCGCGGTCGCCGTGCTCAAGGTGTCGCTGATCGCGGTGCTCGGCCACGACAGCTGCGGCGCGGTCGGCGCCACGATCAAGGCCGTCGACCAGGCGCAGATCCCCGGCGGCTACATCCGCGACATCGTCGAGAAGGTGACGCCCAGCGTCCTGGCCGGCAAGGCCGAGGGCCTGACCCGCGTCGACGAGTTCGAGGCGCGACACGTGCAGGAGACCACCAAGCTCCTCACCGAACGCAGCCAAATCATCGCCGACGCGATCGAGGCGGGCACCCTGGGCATCGTGGGCCTAACCTACAGCCTCGCCGAGGGCAAGGCACACCTCCGCGAATCGGTGGGCGAGATCGAGGATCAGCCCGACAGCGATCACGCCCTGCAGAAGGTGTGATGTGCACCCGCGGCGACGACACGCCGCCGCGGGTCGGACGGGGCGGACCACTCGACCGTTAGCGTTGGTGTGTGTTGGAACCGCAGGGCCCGCTGCCACCCGAGATCTACTGGCGTCGGCGCGCGCTCGCGGTCGGTGTGGTCGTCCTCGCCCTCATTGTCGTGATCGGTCTGATCATCTGGGCCTCCGGCGGTTCCGACGAGTCCCCTCGGAACACCAGCGCGAGCGCCTCCTCGAGTCCGTCGCTCACCTCGGTGCCCTCGAGCGCCGACGCCTCGGAGAGCATCGCCGGCGGGTCGGGCGGATCCGGTTCGGGCGGCAACGGTGTGCCCGGCCAGACGCAGGCGTCGGGCTCGGCGGCCTCCGGCGTGGTGCCCGGCGCATCCTCGTCCTCGTCGGCCGCACCGACTGCGGTGCCCGCGAGCGGCCTGTGCCCCGACCAGAACATCTCCGCGGTCCTCTACACCGACAAGCCCACGTACACCGTCGGCGACAAGCCGGTCTTCACGATCGTCATCACGAACGCAGGCCTCGCCGAGTGCACCCGTGACGTCGGCAAGGACATGCAGAACGTGACCGTCCGCAGTCTCGACGGCACCCGCTACATCTGGTCGGCGACCGACTGCTCACCGATCAACACGATCAACAACCAGTTACTCAAGCCGGCCCAGCAGTTCAAGGACACCATCGTGTGGTCGGGGACCACCAGCACGCCGGGGTGCAAGACCCCGCGTCGTGTGGCCGCGGCCGGGCCGTACCAGGCGGTCGGATCGCTGGGGGAGAAGCTGAGCGCCCCCATCACGTTCAACTTCGCCGATCCGCCGCGCCAGTAGAACCGGGGCTAGTCGAACCGCTCGATGGTCGTCTCGGCCAGGCGTGACAGTCCTTCTCGGATGTGTCGGGCCCAGATCTCGCCGATGCCGTCGATGGCCTGCAGGTCCGACGCGCTCGTCGCGAGCAACGACTGCAACGTCCCGTAGCTGCGCACCAGGCGGTCGAGGTGCGCGAACTGCAGCCCGGAGATGCGAGCCAGCAGGCGGTAGCCGCGCGGACTCATCGTGGTGTCCTGCGCGTCGAGCGTGGTGGGGTAGCCGAATGCCCCGGCCAGCAGCGTCGAGTCGAGCAGGTCTGTGTCGTTGAGGGCCTCGATCGCCTCGAGCGCCTGACGCACCTCCTCGATGGTCGCGGGCTCCGGGCTCGAGTAGTAGTCGCGCACCACGAGTTCGCGCATCGAGTCGTTGTCGCCGACGAGTTCCTCGAGCTGCAACGACAACTGGCGTCCGTTCGCGCCGAGTTCGAGCACGTACTGTTCGATCTCCACCGACACCCGACGCACCATCTCCATGCGCTGCACCGCGGTCATCGCCTCCCGCAGCGACACGTAGTCCTCGATCTCGGCGCGCGACAGCGCGGCACTGACCTCGTCGAGTCGGGTCTTGTAGCGCTGCAACGTCGCCACCGCGAGGTTGGCACGCGACAGGATCGGATCGGACCCCTCCACCACGTGTCGGATGCCGTCGACGTAGGCACTCACGATCGACATCGACGCGCTCACCGAGATCACCGGGTGCCCGGTCTGGATCGCGGTGCGTTCGGCGGCACGGTGGCGCGTGCCCGACTCCTCGGTCGGGATCGACGGATCGGGCACCAATTGCACGTTGGCGCGCAGGATTCGGGTGCCGTCGGTCGAGAGGACCACCGCCCCATCCATTTTCGACAGCTCACGCAGGCGGGTGGGTGCGAACTCCACGTCGAGGTGGAAACCGCCGTCGCAGATGCGTTCGACGAGTTCGTCGTACCCCAGCACGATCAGCGCGCCGGTGCGTCCGCGCAGGATGCGTTCGAGCCCGTCGCGCAGACCGGTTCCGGGTGCCACCCGGCCGATCGTGGCGCGCAGGAGATCGCCGTGCGCCGTGTCCACCATCGCGACAGCCTTTCGTTACGGGTGTTTACCGTGCACTAGATTAACTGCGGGTGAGAACAACCTTCGTCGTGCCCGACGATCTGGACGCCCCCCGCCGCGGCGGCGACGTCGTCGCCCCCGGCGACACGATCCCCCCGCACAACCCCATGTGTTACGGCTGCGGCCCGCGCTCGCCGCACGGTCTTCACCTGTCGATGACCGCGGGCGAGGGCGTCACCGCGACCGGTGAACTGCTGGTGGAGCCGCGATTCGAGGGTGGCCCCGGCGTGATCCACGGCGGCATCCTGGCCAGCGTCTTCGACGAGTCGATGGGCCTCGGACTCATGCTGATGGGCCTCACCGCGGTCACCGTGGTCCTCGACATCGACTACGCCCGACCCGTTCCCATCGGTACCCGACTGCGTCTCGACGCCCGCGTGCTCGGGACCCGACGCCGCCAGGTCTACGCCGAGGCGACCGCGACCGTCCTCGGTGCCGACGGCGCGGCCGGGGAACCCGTTGCCGGTGCCCACGGGTTGTTCGTGATCGTCGACCCGCACGCACACTTCGGTCCGACGCGAGATCTCGGTCAGAAGGTGTAGGTGTCCACGCTCGTCACGAGTGCCGCGCGTACCGCCTCGTGCAGGTCGGCGACCTCGGTGATCTTGATGCCCTTGGGCAGGTCGGGTGAGCCCGCCGGCACGATCGCGTGTCGGAACCCCAGCCGTTTGGCCTCGGCGACCCGTCGGCCGACGCCGGAGACCCGTCGGACCTCGCCGGCCAGACCGACCTCGCCGATCGCGACCGTCGATCGGGGCAGGGCCTTCTTGCGGACGATGGACCCGACGGCGAGCGCGACCGCGAGATCGGCCGCGGGCTCGGTCAGCTTCATGCCGCCGACGGTCGCGACGTAGACCTCCACGTCGGACACCTTCACCGCGATCCGCCCCTCGAGGACGGCGAGGATCATCGCCACCCGCTGCGAGTCCAGGCCGCTCACGGCGCGCCGCGGCGAGCCGTTCTGCGTCGGCGCGACCAACGCCTGCACCTCGCCGACCATGGGCCGCTTGCCGTCCATCGCCACGGTGATGGCGGTGCCCGGCACGTCGGAGTCGCGGTGGTGCAGGAACAGCCCGGACGGGTCGGGGACCTCGTGGATGCCGTCGCCGCGCTGCTCGAAGCAGCCCACCTCGTCGGACGCGCCGAAGCGGTTCTTGATGCCGCGGACCATGCGGAGCGACGAGTGCTTGTCGCCCTCGAACGCCAGCACGACGTCGACGAGATGTTCCAGTGATCGCGGGCCGGCGACGGCGCCGTCCTTGGTCACGTGACCGACCAGCACGATCGCGATGCCGGTGTTCTTGGCGAGTGACGTGAGTGCCGTGGTGACCGAACGGATCTGCGTGACACCGCCGTTCACGCCGTCGGACCCCGACGCGACCATCGTCTGCACCGAGTCGACGATCATGAGCGTCGGCCCGACCTGTTCGGCGTGGCCGAGCACGGTGTCGAGATCGGACTCGGCGGCGAGGAACACTTCGGGGTGGACAGCGCCGGTCCGTTCGGCGCGCAGACGCACCTGCGCCGCGGATTCCTCGCCGGTCACGTAGAGCGACCGCTTGCCCTGTTCGGCCCAGCGCTTCACGGCCTCGAGTAGCAGCGTCGACTTGCCGACGCCGGGCTCACCCGCGAGCAGGACCACCGAGCCAGGCACGACACCCGCACCGAGGACACGATCGAGTTCGCCGATGCCGGTGGGGAACGCCGCGGCCGCGGTCGGGTCGATCTCGGTGATGCGGCGGGCCGGCGACGATGGTGCGACGGCGGTCGATCCACGGCTCGCGCTCGCTGCGGTGGCGACCTCGTCGATCGAGCCCCACTCGCCGCACTCCGGGCAGCGGCCGACCCACTTGGCCGATTGATGGCCGCACGAGCGACAGCGATACGACGAGCGGGGTTTGGCCACTCGTGAACCCTAGATGCGGGGTGTGACAGGGGTGGGTGGGGCGAGTGCCGAGTGGATCAGCCCTCGCCGCCCTCGGCGGGCTCGGGGTTGAGCAGCTGGTCGGCGCGACGCTGCAGTTCGGAGCCGGCGTCGATCGGGACGCGGACGGTGGTCTTGCCGGCCTTGGCGAACGTGAACTCCATGGGCACGGTGAGGCCGGGGGTGATCTGCTTGCCGTATCCGCTCACGGTGACGGTGATGCGGGTCTCGCTCGGGTCCGACGCGTTGTTGTCCGGGGCGGACGGGCTGGTCGGCGAGGCCGAGGTGACCGACGACTCGGCGGCGACGAGCAGCTGCGAGGGCTGACCCGCGCGCAGCGACTTCGTGGCCGGGATGTCGGTGGCGCCGGAGAACGAGACGCTCCCGCCGCCGGGCAGCGTGATCGACTCGAGTTTGTCGTCCTTGTACGGGCTGTTGTTCGAGATGAGGAACGCGACCTCGAGCGGGCTGCCGTTGGCGAAGGCCTGCGTGCCCTGGCTCGGGAACACGATGTGGACGTCGCGCAGGGCGATGTCGCCGAGCGTCGCCGACGAACCGTTGACGGCCGCGGCCTGGTTGGCGGTCTGCGCGATCTGGCCGGCGCCACAGGCCGAGACCCCGAGTGCCAGTGCGCCGCCCAGCGCCGCGATCGCCACGACGCGCGCTGCGCGATGGCCGTGGATGCGAGCGGGGACCTTCGCGGGAGTGAGCACAGACACCGGGTTTCCTCTTCTGCCTCGTCGACCCTGACGGGTCGCGCCGATCTTGCACTACGGAGCGTAGTGGCCGTGACCGCTTCGAGCGCGTTCGGGTGGCGAATTGGCGGCGGCCACCACGGGTGTGCTGTGGACCGATCATCGACACTTCACGGGTGATCGCTGCTGGTAGGCCGCTGACCTGCACTGTTGTGTGATGAAGGAAACAGCCCCGTGTTAGACTGGGCAAATCGAAAGGGGCTTGGAACATTGAATTTCAAAGTCGGTGACACCGTTGTATACCCCCATCACGGTGCCGCGAAGGTCGAAGACATCGTCATCCGCACCATCAAGGGAGAACAGGTCGAGTACGTCGTCCTGAAGATCGCGGACGGCGACATGACCGTCCAGATCCCGTCCACCAAGCTCGAGTACGTCGGTGTCCGCGACGTCGTCGGCTCGGAGGGTCTGCACAAGGTGTTCGACGTCTTGCGTGCCCCGCACACCGAGGAGCCCACGAACTGGGCCCGCCGCTTCAAGGCCAACCAGGAGAAGCTCATCTCCGGCGACATCATCAAGGTCTCGGAGATCGTGCGTGACCTGTGGCGTCGCGAGCAGGACCGCGGTCTGTCCGCGGGTGAGAAGCGCATGCTGACCCGCGCCCGTCGCGTCCTCGTCGACGAGCTGTCGCTCGCCCAGGGCACCGACGACGCCAAGGCCGCCATCATCCTCGACGAGGTTCTCGCAGCGGCCTCCTAGGCCGCTCATCCCCCACCCGTGACGACCGTCGCGCTGATCCCGGCTGCGGGGTCCGGTACCCGTTTGGGTGCGGGGATGCCCAAGGCGTTCGTCGACCTCGGCGGCCGCACCATCCTCGAGCGATCGGTGGACGGTGTGTTCGCCGCCGGTGTCGACGAGGTCGTCGTGGCTGTCCCGGCCGCACTGCTCGACACCACCCGTTCGATGCTCCCGCGTGTCCACGTCGTGGTCGGCGGGTCGGTGCGCAGCGATTCCGTACGAGCCTGTCTCGCCGAGGTCGGTCCATCCGCCTCGGATGTCGTGCTGATCCACGACGCCGCCCGCGCCCTCACCCCACCCGAGGTGTTCACCCGCGTGATCGACGCGGTGACCCAGGGCTCTGACGTCGTGGTCCCCGCCGTCCCGGTCACCGACACCCTCAAGCGGGTCGATCCACAGCAGTCCGGGGCCGCCGAGACCGTTGTCGCCACCGTCGACCGCACACCGCTGCGCGCGGTACAGACCCCGCAGGGCTTTCGTCCCGAGGCGCTGCGGCGCGCTCACGCCGCGGCCGGTGACGCCACCGACGACGCCGGCCTGGCCGAGGCCGCCGGTTACGCCGTCCACGTGGTGCCCGGCGACCTGATGGCCTTCAAGATCACCACCGCGTGGGATCTGCGGATAGCCCGCATGCTGCTCGAGTCGACAGGAGTCCGGTAGATGCGCGTGGGGATCGGTACCGACGTCCACCCCGTCCAGCCGGGTAAACCCTGCTGGATGGTGGGCCTGCACTTCCCCGACGACGACGGGTGCGAGGGTCACTCCGACGGCGACGTCGGGGTACACGCCCTGTGCGACGCGCTGCTCTCGGCGGCGGGGCTCGGCGACCTCGGTGCGGTCTTCGGCACCGGCCGTCCCGAGTGGGACGGCGTCGACGGCGCCACCATGCTCACCCATGTGCGCGGGCTCGTGTCCGACGCCGGGTTCACCGTCGGCAACGCCGCGGTCCAGGTGATCGGCAACCGTCCGAAGATCGGTCCTCGCCGCGAGGCCGCGCAGCGGTTGCTGTCGGATCTGGCCGGGGGACCGGTGTCGGTGTCGGCGACCACCACCGACGGACTGGGCCTGACGGGGCGCGGCGAGGGTGTCGCCGCGGTCGCCACCGCACTGTTGCTCGTCGCCGACTGAGTAGGATCGCACGTCGTGACCCTTCGCCTGTACGACACCGCCGCGCGTGACGTGCGTGATTTCGCACCGCTGCACGCCGGACAGGCATCGGTGTACCTCTGCGGCGCCACCGTGCAGGGCGTCCCGCACATCGGCCATGTCCGCAGCGGCATCGCGTTCGACATCCTGCGGCGCTGGCTGCTGCACTCCGGTCTCGACGTGCTGTTCGTCCGCAACGTGACCGACATCGACGACAAGATCCTCACCAAGGCCGCCGACGCCGACCGTCCGTGGTGGGAGTGGGCGGCCACCCACGAGCGCGCGTTCTCCTCGGCGTACGACGCATTGGGTGTGCTGCCGCCGTCGGCCGAACCGCGCGCGACCGGCTTCATCACGCAGATGGTGGAGTACATGGAGCGTCTCATCTCCCGCGGTCACGCCTACGCCTCCGACGGCAACGTCTACTTCGATGTGCGCAGCCTCCCCGGGTACGGCGCCCTGTCGGGTCACCGCCTCGACGACGTGCACCAGGGTGAGAGCGCGGGCACCGGCAAACGAGACGACCGCGACTTCACGTTGTGGAAGGCCGCCAAGCCCGGCGAGCCGTCGTGGCCCACGCCGTGGGGACCGGGTCGCCCCGGATGGCATCTGGAGTGCTCGGCCATGGCGACGTCGCTGCTCGGTGGCGAGTTCGACATCCACTGTGGCGGGATGGATCTCATCTTCCCGCACCACGAGAACGAGATCGCCCAGAGTCACGGCGCCGGAGACGGTTTCGCGCAGTACTGGCTGCACAACGGCTGGGTCACCATGGGTGGCGAGAAGATGAGCAAGTCGCTGGGCAACGTGGTCGCCATCCCGGCGATGCTGCAGCGGGTGCGTCCGGTGGAACTGCGGTACTACCTCGGCAGTGCGCACTACCGGTCGATGCTCGAGTACTCCGAGGGTGCGCTGAACGAGGCCGCGGCCGGCTATCGCCGCGTCGAATCCTTTGTGCAGCGCGTCGATTCGCGATTCGGACCGGTTGTCGTCGGCGAGGTGGGCGCAGATTTCGCCGCGGCGCTCGACGATGATCTCGGGGTGCCCGCCGCGCTGGCCGTGGTCCACACCACCGTGCGTGCGGGCAACACCGCCCTCGAGGCCGGTGACAGCGACACCGCGCGGGCGGCCGCGTCGTCGGTGCGCGCGATGATGGGTGTCCTCGGGGTCGATCCTCTCGACGAGCGCTGGCACACCGCCGACGACGACTCGCAGGCCATCTCGGCTCTCGACGTGTTGATCCGCGCCGAACTGGATCGCCGGGCGACGGCGCGCGCAAACAAGGACTACGCCACCGCGGACGCGGTGCGCGACCGACTGGCCCAGGCCGGTGTCGACGTGACCGACACCGCCGACGGCGCCCAGTGGAATCTGAAGGGGCGCAACTGATGGCAGGCAACTCGAAACGTAAGGGTGCGGTCCGCAAGGACGGCACGAAGAAGGGGCAGGTCGCCGGATCCGGCGGCAACCGTCGTCGTGGTCTCGAGGGCCGTGGCGCGACGCCCAAGGCGGTGGACCGGCCCTACCACGCGGCGCACAAGCGGGCGAAGGCCGCGAGCGCGTCGGCGACCGGTGCCGGTCGTGGACGGTCGACCGCGGCGAAGCGTCGTGACGAGGAGGGCCCCGAGTACGTGTTGGGTCGCAACCCCGTCGTCGAGTGTCTGCGCGCCGGGGTCCCCGCGACCGCGCTGTACGTGATGATCGGCGGGACGCCCGACGAGCGGGTGTCGGAGGCCGTGAAGATGGCCGGCGACAAGGGGATCGCGATCCTCGAGGCACAGAAGTCCGAGCTCGACCGCATGAGTACCAACGGGCTGCATCAGGGCATCGCCCTGCAGGTGCCGCCGTATCGCTACACCCACCCGTCCGATCTCATGCAGCTCGCCGTCGACAGTGGCACCCCGCCGCTGCTGGTGGCCCTGGACAACATCACCGATCCCCGCAACCTCGGTGCGGTGATCCGTTCGGTGGCCGCGTTCGGTGGGCACGGAGTCGTGATCCCGCAGCGCCGCAGTGCGAGCGTGACCGCGGTGGCGTGGCGGACCAGTGCCGGTGCGGCGGCGCGTCTGCCGGTGGCGCAGGCCGCCAATCTCACTCGTACGCTCAAGGACTGGGCAGCCGAGGGTGCACAGCTCGTCGGTCTCGACGCCGACGGCGACACCGAGCTCGATTCCTATGACGGCACTGGTCCGACGGTGATCGTGGTCGGCTCGGAGGGCAAGGGCCTCTCGCGTCTGGTTCGCGAGTCCTGTGACTCGATCCTGTCGATCCCCATGGCCGGCCCGGTCGAGAGCCTCAACGCCTCGGTCGCCGCGGGTGTCGTGCTCGCCGACTTCGCCCGCCAGCGCCGAGCGGTCTAGGGCGCCGCAGGTAGCGACGCGCGAACCAGCGCGGTCGCGACGCGGCGGCCGGTCCCGGCGGATCCCTTCGGCTCCCGCAAGCGCATGGCGAGTTCGCCGCTGATCACGAGGAGTATCTCCTCGGTCAGTTCTGACGATTCGTTGCACCCGGCGGCGGTGATCAGTTGGTGGAGCCGGGTGCGGAAGTGGTCGGTGTCGCGGCCGATCGCCTCGGCCAGTTCGTCGGGGGGCGAGGAGTATTCGGCGGCCGCGCCGAGGAAGGCGCACCAGCGCGCGCTGTCGGTTCGACCACGGAACGCCTCGAGCGCGTCGAAGACCGCGAGTACGCGCCCCTGCGCGTCGGGTGCCGCGTCGATTGCGCGTTCCCACTCGTCCCGCCACCGTGAGTGGCGCCGCTCCAGTGCCGCCGCGACGAGTGCTTCCTTGCTCCGGAAGCCGCGGTAGAGCGTTGCTGCCGAGACGCCGGCGCGGGCGAGCACGGCGTCGACGGGGGTCGATTCGATCCCGCGGGTGAACAGCAGGTCGTCGACCGCGTCGAGCAGTTTCTGCTCGGAGCTCTTGCGCATGGGCACGCCTCTCAGACTAGGCTCGCAGATATGAAACGATCGTTTTCGTTTGTGAGTGTATCCGAGACGTCGGTCGTGGTCGCGGGCGTCGGGTTCATCGCCGCGACGTACGGACTGGTGCGCCTGGCGTACGGGCTCTTCCTGCCCGACGTACAGGCCGCCCTCGGGTTGTCGGCGAGCCTGGCCGGGATGGTGTCGTCGGGGTCGTCGCTGGTCTACTGCGGTGCCGCGCTCGTGGGTCTTCTGCTCGGCGGCCGTGGGGTGCGACGTCAGGTCACCGCCGCGGCCGTGTCGGCGGTTGTCGGCGTGTGGGGGATGGCGGTGGCCGGTGACGTCGTCTGGTTCGCGGTGGCCGCGATCGTCGGATCGGCCGGTGCGGGGCTGGCGTCGCCTGCGCTGGTCACGATCGTCGGGCGATCGGTGGCGGTGGGTCGCGTCGGTCGCGCGCAGTCGGTGGTGAATGCGGGAACGGGGCCTGGGGTGGTCGGTGCCGGTGTCCTGGCGCTGGTCGTGCTGCCGGAGTGGCGGACGGCGTGGTGGGTGGTCGGTGCAGTGACGACGGTGATCGCCGTGGCGCTGCTCGCGGCCGATCGCGGAACGGGGTCCGCGCCTGCGACGGTCTCCACGCGGATGAACTCGGCATGGTTGCGCGCTCATGCAGCACCCGCGGTGGCCGCGGTCCTCATGGGGGCCGGGTCGAGCGCGGTGTGGACGTACGGGCGTGGTGTTCTCGTCGATGCGGGTGTCGTCGGAGAGCGGGGCAGTGTCGGCGCGTGGGTGCTGTTGGGCATCGGTGCGACGACGGTGATCGCGACGTCGGGTGCCATGAGCCGTCTCGCGCCGAGGTCTGCGTGGATCGTGACGTGCGGGGTGCTGGTGGTCTCGGTCGCGGCGCTGGGTGTGGGCCGTGAACAGATCGTGACAGCGCTCGTGGCGTGTGCCTGTTTCGGCTGGGGGTTCACGGCAGCCACGTCATCGCTCATCGCCTGGAGCGCGAGGATCGATCGCGCCGGCGCGGCGCAGGGGACGGCGTTGCTGTTCGTCGCGTTGGTACTGGGACAGGCGGTCGGTTCGGCGGCGCTGGGTGGGATGGTCGGGACGCTGGGATACGCGGCGGCCTTCGTGCTCGCGGCCAGTCTCTGCGCCGCGGCCGTTGTGCCGGCCGCTGTCAGGCAGCGAGCAGTGCCGCGAGATGACGTTCGATCGGACTCTCCACGGGGCGCCGTCAGGTGTGACGAGGCCTGGAAGCGGCGTACTCCTCCACGACGACACCGGACTCGAACGGGCGCGTTCGGATTCGGGTGAAGGCGCGTGGCTTGTAGGGCGCGCGTCCGAACAGCGGGATACCGGAGCCGAAGACGAGTGGCTGTCGTTTCAGGACGAGACGGTCGACCTCGGGGAGGAGTGCGCCGGCGAGTTCACCGCCGCCGCACAACCAGATGTCGAGGCCGTTGTGCGCCTTCAGTTCCCGAACGGTGGAGAGGGGATCGTCGGTCACGGTGATCGCAGGGTCGTGATCAGGCGCTCGTCTGCTGGCGACGAACTGCCGCAGGTGCGGGTACGGGCTCGTGATCCCGATGGCCAGGGCAGGTGCCATGGTGTTCGACCCCATGATGACGGTGTCGAATCGTGTTCGTGGCGGCTCGATCCCGAGTGCCGTCATCGCGTGGATGGGTAATGCATCGGCGTACTCCTCGAACACGACCGCCGCGTGATCACCGTCGATGGGGAAGGCGTCGAATCCACCGTCGGGGTCGGCGATGAAGCCGTCGAGACTCACGGCCACGTAGTAGACGAGTTCGCGCATGGTGACGTCGATTATGCCGGCGTCGAGGTCAGGCGGCGTCGAGCAGAGCGCGGAGTCGTCGTTCGATGAGGCTGACGGGTTCGTCGTGGTGACCTGGCGGCGCCGGGGCTCGGGAGACGTGGCTGTGCCCGGTGGGTGTGGTGACGGTCGCGGTATGGCGAGCGGTGTCGGTGTGATCGGCGGTGGTCATCCGCCAGCCGGGGTTCTGTTTGGCCCGGTTGTGGGCCAGGCACATTCCGCCGCCGTTGGCGGCTGAGGTGTCGCCGCCTTGTGCGTGTGGATCGGCGTGGTCGTATTCGGCGATCGGTGCATCGCAGTACGGGATGCCGCACGACTGGTCGCGCAGGTCGAGAAAGAGTTTGAGTCCGGTCGGGAACAGTCTCGCGGTCGAGTCCATCGCCACCAGCGCTCCACTCGACGGAGCCTTGTAGAGCCGCCGCAACGTGGTGGCGGCGTCGGCGTCGAGACTTGTGGCCACCATGTCGCGGGCGGTGGCGGCGGGGACCGGGCCGTACCCGGTGACATGGGCGGCTGCACCACCGTGGCCGACCAGAACCTCGTCGGACATCACGACATTCACCGCCACCGGCAGGGCATCGACGTCCGCGACACCGGTCACCCGTTCGACGAGGGCGTCGGCCATGACCTGCGCGTGCGTGCGGTCGTCGGCCCCGACGGTGGCGTCGGCGTGCTTCTTCAGCGCCGCGTACACCGAGATCCCGGACACCAACGGCAGCAATGCCGACAGGCGCACCATCCCATCGGGCGCGGGCCGGGTCGACACCCGGCGATCCTTCACCGCATGCGCGTGCCGGTCGACTACAGCCTGTGGATCGAGTTCGTAGGCGAGCCGCTTCACCTCGGCGTCCAACGCCCGATCACCGACACCCTCGAGCACCGACACGTCAGCGCAGAGACGACGGTCGATCTCTCCGCGATCATGCGGGGTGAGGTGCGCGGTCTCCCGCACGAGGATCGTCGCCCGCCATTCGGTGAGGACACCTGCGGCCAACGCCGCTCGTGTGTGTGGCATCTCGCGCATCACCGCGCGTGCGAACCCGAGATACCGGCCGCCGGCGGACCCGGAGGCCTTGCGGGCCAGTGCGACTTCGGCGGCCAATCCGCGTCCTTGCCTCGCGACCGGAACACCCGCCGCGGACTCGGCCTCGACGCGGAGTTCCTCGAGACGGATGGTCTGCTTCGCCTGCGTTGCAGCACATGCCGCCTTCAGGGATTCCAGTGCGGCGATCTGATCGATGGTGTCCGTCTCGCTGGAGGCGGGTGCCATCTCGCTCAGTGCGGACAGCATCTGTTGCACCGCAACGACACCCACGTCGTCAGTCGTTGCGCTCATTGGAATCCTCCCGGATCGAATCTACGTTCGAGTCTATCGAACGTAGGCCTTGAGATCAAGGAAAATGTTGCACTGCACTATCTTTCACCGAGCGATCGCTATCGTGATGATCTCCGGCGACGACGCCGTGACCGGTGACCGAGACCAATCACCGTACTGTTCTGCGATCGCGAATCCCGCGTCACCGAGCAGTGAGGTGAGTTCGGACCGGCTGCAGAAGCGCAAGGTGTTCGACACCGTGATCGCGTCAGGAATCCCAGCGCCGCTGAAGGTCTCGTCGAAGGTCACCACACGCGACGTCGCCTCCCGAACTCGTCGAGTCAGCCTGATGACACCGGCCGTCGGATGGTTGACCAGCGTTTCGCCGTCCCACCTCAGCCACGGTGTGGCTCGCGGGTTGCGAGTCTCGAAGGCGAAGCGGCCGCCGGGGATGAGTGCGCGCCGGATTGCCTGGAGGGAGGTGGCGATGTCGTCGTCGGTCACCAGCGTCTGGAATGCATGCCCGGTCATCACGACGAGATCCGCGCCCACTGCGCCCACCTCGGCGGCCGTGGCCCGGACCCACTCCACATCGTCAGATGTCGCTCGAGCGACTGCGAGCATGTCGGGATCCGGATCGACGCCGACGAGACGTCCGACATGGCCGCCGGTGCGCGCCCGATGCAGCAGAGTGCCGGTGCCACAGCCGATGTCGACAACCATCCGGGACGCCATGACCAGCTCCAGATAGA
Source organism: Williamsia sp. Leaf354 (assembly GCF_001424365.1). Taxonomy (NCBI): domain Bacteria; kingdom Bacillati; phylum Actinomycetota; class Actinomycetes; order Mycobacteriales; family Nocardiaceae; genus Williamsia; species Williamsia sp. Leaf354. The sequence continues at coordinate 597,460 of NZ_LMPL01000005.1, read as the reverse complement.
ACTCGTCGGAGGCATCCCACGGATTGAGCAGGTCGTAGACCTCGGCCGGCCTCACGACCTCGCGCGCTCGGCGTCCCGGAGCTCGTTCTTGCGGACCTTGCCGGTGGAGGTGCGGGGGATGGCGTCGGTGAACTCGATGTCGCGGGGTGCCTTGAACGAGGCGAGGAGTGTCTTCACGTGCGCGGTGAGTTCCGCGGCCTCGACCGAGGCGCCATCGGTCAGGACCACGAACGCCTTCGGGCGTTCGCCCCACTTGTCGTCGGCGACACCGATGACGACGACGTCGGCGACGGCGGGATGACTGGCGAGGGCCTGTTCCACCTCGATCGTGGAGATGTTCTCGCCACCGGAGATGACGACATCCTTCGCCCGATCGAGCAACTTCACGTAGCCGTCGGGGCGCATCACCCCGAGATCCCCGCTGTGGAACCAGCCGCCGGCGAAGGCCTCGGCGGTCGCGTCGTCATCGGCGAAATAGCCCTTCATGACGCAGTTCCCGCGCATCACGATCTCGCCCATCTCGACTCCGTCGGGCTCGACATCGACGAGCGATCCGTCGTCGGCGGCGTCGGGGCGCACCACGCGCAGACGATCGGCGGTCACCATCCCCACGCCCTGCCGTGACATCACGACGTTGAGCTCGTCGGAGTCGAGGTCGGCCCACGAATCCTGCGGCTCACAGATCGAGTACGGACCGTAGGTCTCGGTGAGTCCGTAGACGTGCACGAGAGTGGCACCGAGGGAACGGATCTGGCCCACCACGGTCGGCGAGGGCGGTGCCCCGGCGGTCACGACGGTCAGCGGTCCCTCGAGCTGATGGGCTTCGGGTGCGGTCGCCAGAGTCGACAGAACGGTGGGCGCACCACACATGTGGTCGACGCCCTCGGTGTCGATGAGCCGCCAGATGTCGTCGCCGCGCACAGCGCGCAGACAGACGTGCCGACCGGCCACCGCGGTCACCGCCCACGTGGTGCACCAGCCATTGCAGTGGAACATCGGCAACGTCCACAGGTAGCGACTCGCGTGCTCGAAGCCCTGATGCACCACCTCGGCCAGTGCGTTCAGATAGGCGCCGCGGTGGGTGTACATCACGCCCTTCGGACGGCCTGTGGTCCCGGAGGTGTAGTTGATGGTGATCGTGGCGGTCTCGTCGTCCACCTCCCACGGCAGCGCTGCTCCGTCACCGCGGGCCAGGAACGCGTCGTACCCCGAATCGAGGTCGATCACCTCGTCGACGGACAGATCCGCGAGCGGTGCGAGCAGGTCGGATTCGCCGATGAGGATCTTCGCGCCCGAGTGCTCGCAGATGTAGGCGATCTCGTCGGGCGACAGGCGGGTGTTCACGGCGACGAGGACCGCGCCCGCGAGGGGCACACCGAAGTGGGCGATCAGCAGCTCGGCGCGATTGGTGGCGAGGAACGCCACCCGTTCGCCGGCAGCGACACCCGAGGCACGCACCGCCGCGGCGAGCGACTGCGCCGCATCGGCGAACTCGCGGTTGGTCATCCGGCGGTCACCGTCGACGATCCCGATCGCGTCGGGGTGCACCTCGGCGGCACGCTCGAGGAACCGTAGTGGGGTCAGGGGTGTGTCGAGACCGGCCATCACGTCACTCTAGCGACGGTGACACCCTGCTCACGCAGGGTTGCGGCGACCGCTCGCGCGTGCTCGACCGCGCCGGGGGTGTCACCGTGCAGACACAGCGTCGACGGTACGACCGCCACGACCGTGCCGTCGTCGGCGACGATCTCGTGGCCGACGACCATCCGCAACGCCCGGGCGCAGATCGTGGCGGTGTCGGTGATGACCGACCCCGGCTCGGATCGCGGGACCAGCGAGCCGTCCGGGCGGTAGGCGCGGTCGGCGAAGGCCTCGGCGACGGTGGCGAGCCCCGCGGCCTCCGCCTGGCGCGCGGACACCGATCCGGGCAGCCCGTACAGCGGCAGATCGCGGTCCAGCGCGACGACGGCATCGACCACCGCCTGCGCCTGCGCCCGATGGGAGACGATGCTGTTATACAGCGCCCCATGCGGTTTGACGTAGGAGACCGCGCCGCCGACCGAGCGCGCGATGCCGTCGAGGGCGCCGATCTGGTAGATCACGTCGGCGGTGAGATCCCCGGGGGCGATGTCGAGGAAGCGGCGCCCGAAACCGACGCGGTCGGGGTAGGACACCTGCGCTCCGATCGAGACCCCGGCCGAGACCGCCGCGGCACAAGTCTCCCGCAACGAGGTGGGGTCCCCGGCGTGGAACCCGCAGGCGATGTTGGCGCTCGTGACCACCTCGAGCATCGCGGAGTCGTCGCCGAGACGCCACACCCCGTACCCCTCGCCGAGATCGGCGTTGAGATCGACACGGGTGTCCGACGATGTCATCAGCCGAGGGTAGCGATTAATGTCGTGGGATGTCCCACTCCGATACACGCGTGACCACCACCGACGGCGTCGTCGAGGGTGTCGATCACGACGGTCTGCACAGCTGGCGCGGCATCCCCTACGCCGCGCCCCCGATGGGTGATCGGCGGTTCCGCGCGCCCGAGCCGGCCACGCCGTGGGAGGGTGTCCGACTCGCACACAGCTTCCGCAACGCCGCCCCGCAGGCGCGTCGGTACACGACGATCGGCATCAACAAGCACCAGCCGGTCAGCGAGGACTGCCTGACCCTCAACGTGCTCGCGCCGGCGAAGCGGTCCGGGCCGCTGCCGGTGATGGTGTTCATCCACGGCGGTGCCTACATCCTGGGTTCGTCGCTCACCTACCGTGGCGACTCCCTGGTCCGCGCGGGCGGCGTCGTCTACGTGTCGATCAACTACCGGCTGGGCACCCTCGGCTACCTCGATCTCAGCCAATACTCCTCGGACACCCGCACTTTCGACAGCAACCTCGGGCTTCGGGACCAGATCGCCGCACTGCAGTGGGTGCAGCGGAACATCGCGGGGTTCGGCGGCGATCCCGGCAACGTGACCATCTTCGGTGAGAGTGCCGGGGGCAACGCCATCACCACCCTGCTCGCCGTCCCCTCCGCGGCAGGCCTGTTCCACAAGGCGATCGCCGAGAGTTCGGCTCCTGCGCTGACGTTGAAGACCGAGTGGGCGACCCAGTTCGCGTCGACGTTCGTCGACATCCTCGGCGAGACCCACGACGACCCGGTGGCGGCCCTGCACACCTCGACCCCCGCCGAACTGGGCCGCGCGGGTGACGAGCTGTCGCGTCGCGTCTCGAGGATGATCCCCGGTGCACTGCCTTTCGGCCCGACCGTCGACGGCGAGCTGCTGCCGATCGACCCGATCGAGGCCGCCGATCGCGGCGAGACCCACGCGGTGCCGCTGTTGCTCGGCAGCAACCTGGCCGAGGCGAACCTGTTCGCCAAGGTGTTCCCGGTGCTGCCCACCTCGCCCTCGGCACTCGAGCGGGTGCTCGCCGGCGCCGATCCTGATGCACGCGCTGCGATCCTCGACTCCTACCCGGACTACCCCGAACCCGAGGCCTGCCGACAGATCATGGCGGACATGATCTTCTGGGCGCCGTCGGTCGCGATCGCCGACGGGCACAGTGCCCACGCGCCCACCTACATGTATCGGTTCGACTACTCCACCCGATTGCTCGACATCAGCGGATTCGGTGCCACCCACGGCATCGAACTGTTCGCGGTGTTCGGCTTGTTCACCTCCCGTGTCGGCGGTTTGCTGACGTTCGCCGGAGACCGCCGCTCGGCGCGCCGGGTGACCGCCGAGATGCAGTCGGACTGGGCGTCGTTCGCGGCCACCGGTGCACCCCGATCAGGATGGCGTCGCTACGAGACCACCACGCGTGCGGTGAAGGTCATCGACGATCCGAGTCGCATCGAACTGGATCCGCACGCGCAGCGCCGTGAGGCGTGGAGCCGCTACCGCGAGTTCTCAGAGGTCCCATTGGGCGGGGGGATCCCCGGCCAGGAATGACAGCATCAGCGGGTTGAACACGTCGGGCGATTCCAACGGCAACAGATGCGTGCCGGGCAGGACCGCAAGGCGTCCCGCGGGGAGCGCGGCCACCACGTCGACGCTGTGCGCGACGGTCACCTCGTCGCGGTCACCCTGGGCCACCAGGGTGGGTGTGGTGACCGACGCGAGTGATGCGAGATCGATCTCGGGCTCTGCGGCGATCATGTCGATGGTCTTGCGGTAGACGGTCTCGAAGTGTTCCGGACCATCCGGCGACACCGAATCGTATTCGGCGCGCAGGAAAGTCATCGCGGAACTGTCGGCGAGGAGTCCGTCGGTGATGCCGTCGGCGACACGTCCGGAACTGTTGAAGTACTGCCCGACGAGGACCATCCGGTCGACGAGGTCGGGGCGGCGCCGGGCGACCAGCAGGGCCACCACGGCACCGTCGCTCCACCCCACCAGGTGTGCCGGGCGGCCGATCGCGGCCTCGAGGTAGGCGATCGTCTCGTCGGCCATCGTCGAATAGCTGAAGGCGGCGTCGGTGTCGGGGGAGTGGGCGTGCCCGCACCGCTCGGGTGCGTAGACCTTCCACCCGGCCTTGAGGATCTCGGGGATCTGGGCGCCGAACGACGACGCCCCGGCGAACGCGCCGTGCAGCAGCACGACAGGGGAGCCCTCGCCGTCGACGAAGTGCCACACGGGATGACCGGCGACGTCGATGTATTCGCCCCCATCGACCGGTCGCAGTGTGTGCGTATCGTCGGCACCGGACAGGCTGGACATGCGCCCCATGCTCGCAGAGGCGGTGCCGCGATCACCGAAACGAGGCTCAATCGATGTCAACTCGACGCCACCGCGCCGCCTGCGTCCTGGTCCTCGGCGCCGCGATGGCGGCGTCGGCATGCTCGACCGACAGTGGCACCGACGCGGCGGTGTCGACACCTCCACCGAGCACGACGCCCGAGGTGATCACCGCCTCGCAGGCCCCGGCGGTGCCGCCCTTCATCGCCCGGGTGCAGGTCGTTCGGCTTCCCTCGGGCACAAGCGTGCAGGTGTACCCGACGGCGTCGGGACGGGCGGCGCAGGGCACGGGCGACAACGCCGTCGCCTGGGCCGAGGTGCTCGCCGACGATCCCGGTGCCGACACCCCAGGGATGCGCGCGCAGTTCGACTGTCACTGGACGTTCGCGCGCATCGTCGCGCCGGACAAACCGAGCTGGAATCTCGAACCGTGGCGTCCGGTGGTCAGCGCCCAACAGATGATCGACGACCGCTGCAACCCTGGTGGCGCCGAGGAGTGAACGCTACTATCTGCGTATGAATGCAGATAAGGGTGTTTGCCGTCGGACACTCGCCGACGACCAGGTCGCCCTGGTGGTCGAGGTGTTCCGCATGCTCTCCGACGCCACCCGTGTGCAGATGCTGTGGGCGCTGGTCGACCGCGAGTGCTCGGTGAACGAGCTCTCGGAGAAGGTCGGCAAACCGGCCCCGTCGGTCAGTCAGCACCTCGCCAAGCTCCGCATGGCGCGCCTGGTGCGTACCCGCAAGGAGGGGACCTCGGTCTTCTACCGCCTCGAGAACGACCACGTGCGGCAGATGGTGGTCGACGCGGTCTTCAACGCCGAACACGCTGGACCCGGCACCCCCGGGCATCACCGTCCCGACGCCCACGTCGACGCCCCGATCTCCATCGTGGCGTCCGAGAAGGCCGGCGGCGCATGACCGGCGACCATTCCCACCACCATCACCACGATCACGACCATCACCACCACGGTGGGTGGCGGCATGCACTGACACACGCGTTCACGCCCCACAGCCACGACTCCGCCGACAAGGTCGACAGCGCCATGGAGTCGAGCGCACAGGGCATCCGTGCGGTGAAGATCAGCATGGCGGTGCTGCTGGCGACCGCGGTCGTGCAGCTCGCCGTGGTCGTGGTGTCGGGGTCGGTTGCACTGCTCGCCGACACGATCCACAACTTCTCCGACGCACTCACCTCGGTGCCGCTGTGGATCGCGTTCGTCCTGGGGCGCCGCGCGCCGACTCGGCGCTACACCTACGGGTTCGGCCGCGCGGAGGATCTCGCCGGGCTGTTCGTGGTGCTGATGATCCTCGCGTCGGCGGTGGTCGCCGGGGTCGAGGCGGTGCGGCGTCTCATCGAGCCCGCGCCCCTGTCGCATCTGCCGTGGGTCGCCGCGGCCGGTGCCATCGGGTTCGTCGGCAACGAGATCGTCGCGCGGTACCGCATCACCATCGGCCGTCGCATCGGATCGGTCGCGCTGATCGCAGACGGGAAACACGCACGCACCGACGGGTTCACGTCGCTGGCGGTGCTCGTCGGCGCCGCCGGTGCGGCGGCCGGCTTCCCGATCGCCGACCCGATCGTCGGGTTGGTGATCACCGCGGCCATCCTCATGGTGCTCGTCGGCGCGGCGCGAGATGTGTTCCGGCGCCTCATGGACGGCGTCGACCCGGAGATCGTCGGCTCGGCCGAGGAGGTACTCGCCTCGGTGCCCGGCGTGGACGGCGTGGCCGGGTTACGGATGCGGTGGGTGGGACACACCCTGCACGCCGAGGCCGATCTCGATGTCGCGCCCGACACCGCACTGCGCGACGCCCACGCGCTCGCCCACCGCGCCGAACACGCACTCATCGACGGCGTCCCGCGCCTGGCCACCGCCCAGGTGCACGCCTACCCGGGGCATCACGAATAGGGCAGCAGGGCAACGGTGAACCGCGCCGACAAGAACAGGTCGACGTCGAGGCGGACTCCGGCGAGCGCCTCGACGACAGCGAGGCCGGTCGTGTGCCGCGAGTGTTGTTCGTCGCGCGACCCGTACGGGTAACTCAGGGGGAGTTCGTAGGGCTCGCAGTCCCCGAGCGCACACAGCAGCGGCATCAGCGCCGATGCGTCCGGACCGCTGACTCCCTGGTTGGGCAGCGAGAGCACCTCGGCCCGCACCTTCTCGTCGTCCATCCACAGCATCGATGCGTCACCGCCGCGGCCGTTGAGGTAGACCGACACAGCCTCTCGGCCCGTCGTCAACGGCCCGAGAAAGGTTGAGTCGCAACCCAGGTAGCCGTTGATCTCGTACAGGATGGTGGCGGCGCCACCCGTGTGGGTGTTCACCGCGAAAATCCCCATCGCGATCATGTCCTGATCCTCGTCCCACACCTCGCGGCAGAGACGGTCGTGATCGATGTCGGTCATCACAGGGGTCGGTGAGATGAGGGTCAGCACGTCGTCGACGGTGCAGTCGAGGATGACCGTGATGGTCGCCCCTCCGGGATGGTCGTACGGGTTGACATCGGGATCGGCACGCGGATCCGCGAACTCGAGAAAGTCCGAGATCGGGCGCGGTGCGCAGCGGAGCCGCAACGGAGCTCTCGGCGGCATGTCGCCGGCGGCGACGATGGTCTCGAGGTGGAAGCCGTCGCCGGTCGGTGAGCGCAGTGCGATGTCGACGACGGTGAACTGCCTGTTCAGCAGCATCTCTCGCGACAGGTCGATACCGGTGAGCGATGCGGCAAGGTCGAACAGTGCACTCGTCGGGGTGTCGCGTTCGGTGGTGTCGTCGTGGTGGGGCGGGATGATCCCGAGGGCCTCGAGTTCGGGACGGAGTCCGTCGGGAACCGAGCCGTGGGTGATGGTCGGATACTGCCCGGACACCGACGTCCGGACCACGCCATCACGATGATGTACGACGCGTGACAGCGACGTCGCCATGGTGCGGGCGCAGCTGACCACATCGCGGCCCACCGTGAGTGGGACGATCACCTCGCGCAGGAGCCCCGCCCCACCCGACAACTCGAACATGACCGTGCACGAGTCGATCTCGAACATCGCCGCCACCGCCACCGACGCGCCGTGGTGTGCGCGGACCTCCGAATCGTGAGCGATGAGTTCGGCGAGGTCCAACGTCATCGGTGGGCCGGCCACGTTGAGTGCCGACACGACTTCGGCAACGGTCGCGCTCTCGATGATCGTCGTGCAGTGGTCGGCGAGCAGCGGCTCGTGATCGGTCCAGCCATGCCGGCGTGGGATGTCCGGGGGCGGCCGACGATCGAACGAGGTGCCGCGCGGGTTCGGGAGACGTCGTGAGACCGGCGCCCGTAGACCGTTGAGGGTGTGCTCCACGGCAGGTGCCGGGTAGAGGACCTCGACTCGGAAGTCGGCTTCACGCAGCATCGTCGAGGTGAGGCCGACGCCGATCACGCGGCTCGTCAGGCCGGTGGCGCGGGCCGCGGTGTCGTCGGGCCCGGCGACATCGTGCTCGGAACACAGGCCGCCACCGTCTGACCACATCAGCGCTGTGTCGCCCGCGCGATCACCGATGCGGTAGGCGACGAGAGGGTGCTCGGCGGCCGTGCGTTCGCACAGTGGATCGAGCATCGCGCTCGCGTCCGCGGCGAGGATGCCGACGGCGTCACCGATCCCGACCACCGCGAACGCGGTGCCGCCCTCGCGGCGCGCCGCCCGCGCCGAGGCCAGGAATCCGTCGATGCCGGTCGTCGCGAACCCGGCTGACGCGAAGGTCGAGTCCTCGCCGAGCGCGCTGTACACATCCTCGACCGTCGCGTTGCCGAGGACGACGAGGGTGTGATGTGCGAGGTCGGGAAACGGGGCCGCCCATTCCGGGCCGTCGTACGGATGCACGGGACGAGCGTACGGCAGACGGTCAGCGACGCCCGGCCGAGCGGAGTCTGCGGCCACCGACGAGGCGGCAGACGACGTAGATCGCGAACGAGATGGTGGTGACCATCACCGACACCGGCAGGTTGGGTGCGAGCGAGAGGATCAGTCCGCCCACCGCGGCGATCTCGGCGAACAGGATCGACAGCAGCACCACCGTGGTCGGGGTGGAGGTCACGCGGGTGGCCGCGGCGGCGGGGGTGATGAACAGCGACATCACCAGCAGGGCGCCGATGATCTGCACCCCCTGCGCGACACTGGCGCCGAGCAGGACCGCGAACACCAACGACAGTGTGCGCGTGGGCACCCCGAGCGCCTCGGCGACCGTGGGGTCGGTGCTCGCGAACTGCAGCGGGCGATAGATCACCGCGAGCACGGCGACCACGACGACGGTGGTGATCGCGACGGCTGTCAGACCGTCGGCCCCGACGCTGACCACCTGGCCGGTCAAGAGGGCGAACCCGGTGCCGGTACGACCGTAGGTCGCGATGAACAGCACACCGAGACCCAGTCCGAACGCCATCACCACGCCGATCACCGAATCGCGTTCGCGCACACGGCTGCCGAGCAACCCGAAGATGAGTGCGGCGACGATGGAACCCACCACGCCGCCGATGTTGACGCTGACGCCGAGCAGCAGGGCCAACGCCGCGCCGGTGAACGACAACTCGGCGGTGCCGTGCACGGCGAACGACATCTGGCGTGCGACCACCGTCGGGCCGAGGAGGCCACCGAGCAGCGCGAGCAGCGCCAACGCCAGCAGCGATTGCTGCACGAAGGGCCGCGCGAGCAGGTCTCCTGCGAGACCGACGTCGAAGAAACTGCCCCAGTCGACGGTGCTCACAGCGCCTCGGCGCCGTGGCAGGCGGCCTCGTCGGCACCCACCACGACGAGGCGGTCGCGCACGCGCAGCACGTCGACCTTCGTGCGATACAACTCGCTGAGCACCGCGGAGTTCATGACCTCGTCGGTGGTGCCGATCCGGAACCGGCCGTCGACGAGGTAGACGACGCGATCGACGTAGGGGAGAACGGGGTTGATCTCGTGGGTGACGAACACGACCGCGGTCGCCGCCGCGCGACGTCGCCGGTCGATCAGCTGCGCCACGCGTGCCTGATTCGCCGGATCGAGACTGAGCAGCGGCTCGTCGCACAGCAGCACGACGGGGTCGCTCGCGAGGGCCTGGGCCACCCGCATCCGTTGCTGCTCGCCACCGGAGAGCAGGCCGAGCGGTGCGTCGACGAAGGCGCGGGCATCGACCTGATCGATCGCGAGATCGACTGCGGCCCTTCGGGCCTTACGGTTGCGCCACCCCACACCCCACGCGCGGCCGTCGACACCCATGCCCACGAGGTCGCGTCCGCGCAGCGGCACCCCCTCGTCGTGCGGGCGCTGCTGGGGCACGTACCCGATCTTCGACCGGTCGGTGCCGTTGCGGCCGTCGATGGAGATGGTGCCCGCGTCCAGCCGGTACTGGCCGAGCAGGGTCCGCAGCAGCGAGGTCTTGCCCGACCCGTTGGGCCCGAGAACCGCGACGAACTCGCCGGGGGCGACGGTCAGGTCGAAATCCGACCACAGCACGCGGTCACCGAAGCGCAGTCGCGCACCACGGATGTCGATGGCAGGGACGCTGGCGGTGATGGCGATGCTCCGGTGTCGAGAAGTGGCGAGTGGAGATGGATCAGCGCGACAGGGAGGCCGCGATCGCATCCACCGTAGCCTTCTGCCAGGCCACGTAGTCGGTGACTCCGGACGGCAGGGTCTCGGTCAACTTCACGACGGGGAGACCGTCGGAGTCGGCGGCGGCGAGCAGGCGCTTGGTCGTCTCGTCGACGGCCTGGGTGTTGTAGAGCAGGGCCGAGACGGTCTTGTTGCGCACCAGGTCCTCGGTGGTCGCGACCGCGGCGGCGGGCGGGTCGTTGCCCGCCTCGACGGCGTCGGTGAACGACGACGGCGTCGCGTCGACCAGGCCCGCCTCGGCCAGCAGGTACGCCGCGAGCGGCTCGGTCTGGGCGACCTTCGCGCCGGCATGGGCGGCCTTGATCGAGGCCAAGGTGGTCTGCAGATCGGTGACCTTGTCCTCGAACTGCTTCGCGTTGGCGGCGAAGGCGTCCTTGTCGGCGGGGAACTTCTCGGCCAAGGCGTCGGCGATGTCGGATGCGACGGCCTTCACGACGTCGAAGTCGTAGAAGAAGTGCTCGTTGACCTCGCCGGCGCCGGTGGGTGCGCTCGGGTTGATCTTCTTGTAGGCGTCGTACGCGCTGATCACCTTGGCGTCGGGGTTCTTCGGCGCCTTCTCCATATAGGCGTCGTAGTCGGCGCCGTTGAGCACCACGACGTCGGCGTCGAACACCTTCGCGGTGTCGCGTGCGGTGGCCTCGAACTCGTGCGGATCACCGTCGGGTGAGGTGTAGAGCGAGGTGACGCCGGCGTCCTTGCCCGCGACGGCGGCGGCGACCGCACCCCACACGTCGGTGGAGGCGACGACGACAGGTTCCCCGGGGGCGCCTGCGGACTCGGTGGTGTCGCCCGAACACCCGGCGACCACCGTCGCGGCGATCACTGCTGCGGCCAGCCCCGCAACCCGGGCTGACACCCCACGAACGGTCTTCGAACTCATCGCCTACTCCACTCCTCGACAACTGCGACGCAAATGGTAACCGTTATCGAAAAGACCCACCAACTCGAGCGTCGCCGACGCGATCAGGCGGGGACGGTGACCGCCGTGCTGGACACCTCGATGACCCGCGCCGTGGCGATGTCGAAGAACAGCCCGGCGACGCGGAGTCGGCCGTCGGCGACGGCGCGACCCACCAGCGGGTGGCGCTGCAGCGTCTGGATCTGCACCGCGACGTTGACGATTGCGAGCTGATCGACCTCGGAGAAGCCCGCTTCGGCGGCGCTGCGACCCGCGGGGTGCCCGCTGCGGAACGCCGAGAGGCTGGGCGCGGCGTGTTCGAGCCACGTCCCGACCGCGCCACCCGGACCGGATGGGGCGAGCAGTCCCTTCATCGCGCCGCACGAGGAGTGTCCGCAGACCACGATCGAGCTGACGCCGAGGGTGTCGACGGCGAACTCGAGTGCCGCCTCGACCGAGATGTCGGCGCCGGGCGCGGTCGGGATGAGGTTGCCGATGTTGCGGACGGTGAACAGGTCACCGGGGCCGCTGGCGGTGATGACGTTCGGCACCACCCGCGAGTCCGAACACGTGAGGAACAGCGAGTCGGGATCCTGCGCATCGCTCAGTCCCTCCATGTGTTCGAGCAACGCGTCGGCGGTGAGCCGGTGGTACTCGTGCACGCCGCTCTTGATCGACCGCAGGGTCGGCGACTCGTCGGTGTCGACGCCGCGGCTCGACGCCTGCGCCTTCCACGGTGCGAGACCCAGCACGCGCGTGGCGACCTGGTGGCGGCGCGGCGGCGCCTTGGGGGCGTCGACGAGCAACGCGTGCCCGGTCTCCTCGATGACCACGGTGCCGCCGACGGCCTCGTGCGCCCACTGCCAGTCGGCGATCATCTCCGAGGCGGCGTTGTCGAGGAAGTCGGCGTCGATGTGCATGGTGACGTGCGCGCCGGCGGGCACCTTCGCCAGCGCCTTGTTCAGCCGCGGCAGCATCAGGAAGCTCAACGATCCGTGGATGCGGATCTCCCACTGGCGCGAACCGGGCGTGCCGAACGGGGCGGAGGTGATGCTGGCGCGCACCACCCGGACCACGACGATCGCGACGGCCACCGCGAGACCGATGCCGACACCCTCGAGCAGGTTCAGGAACACCACGGCGAGCACTGTGATCACGTAGACCCACAGGTCACCGGTGCGCAGGGCGAGTTTCATGTGCGCGGTCTTGACGAGCTGGATGCCGATCACGACGAGCAGTCCGGCCAACGCGGCCATCGGGATCTGTTGCACCAGTGAGGTCAACAGCACAGCGAACACCAGGATCCAGACGCCGTGGAGGACGGCCGAGGCGCGCGAGCGGGCACCGGAGGCGACGTTGGTGGAGCTGCGCACGATCACACCGGTCACCGGCAGGCCGCCGGCCATGCCCGACAGGATGTTCGCGCTGCCCTGACCGAGCATCTCGCGGTTGAAGTTCGTGCGCGGACCGGTGTGCATCTTGTCGACGGCGACCGCCGACAACAGCGATTCGACGCTCGCGATCAACGCGACGGTGATGACGCCGAGGACGACGGCACCCCAGTTGCCACTGGGCAGTTCGGGGAGGGCGAGGGCGTCGAAGAAGTTGCCGTCCAACGAGATCTTGTCGATGTCGAAGCCGGCGGCCAAGGCGACGACGGTGGCACCGACGATCGCGACCAGGGGGCCGGGGACCTTGCGGTAGCGCGCGGGCAGCGACGGCCACGCCAGCATGGTCGCGACGACGAGACCGCCGATGACGACGGTGTGCCAGTCCATGTCGATGAGCGAACCCGGTATGGCACTGAGGTTCTCCCACGCGGAGCTCTGCGAGTCGCTGCCGAGCAGCACGTGGATCTGTTGCAGCGCAATGGTGATGCCGATACCGGCCAGCATGGCGTGGACCACCACGGGCGCGATCGCCAACGCGGCCTGCGCGATCCGGCTCAGGCCGAACACGATCTGCAGGACACCGGCGCCGACGGTGATGAAACAGGTCACCTTCCAACCGAAGGTGGCGACCAACTCGGCGACCACGACGGTGAGGCCGGCGGCCGGGCCGCTGACCTGCAGGATCGATCCTCCGAGTGCGCCGGCGACGATGCCGCCGATGACGGCGGCGATGAGACCCGCCATGACCGGGGCGTCGGAGGCGATGGCGATGCCCAACGAGAGTGGCAGTGCGACAAGGAACACGACGAGCGACGCCGGTACGTCGTACCGCAGTACGTCGCGGACGTTGATCGATGTCAGTGCGGCTGGCATGTGCATGGGCGTCAACCTAGCCAGCGATTGTTAAAGGGACCTTAAATTGTTTCCCAAGCGACAGAAAAGACCTCAAGTCTGGTCCGGGCACCGAACAGCGACGCCCGATGTTGGGAGATGTCACAGCGTCAGAGCTGTGGTCCATCACACCTTGCGTCGCCGAGGGCTGGTCAGATCACGTGTGCGGCATCAGCGCATCGGGCGGGATGACGCCGAACTTGCCCGCGTTGAAGTCCTCGATCGCGGCGATGACCTCCGACTTGGTGTTCATCACGAACGGGCCGTAGGCGAACACCGGCTCGCGGATGGGCCGGCCACCGAGCAGGAGGACCTCCATCGCCGGGCGGTTCGAGTCCTGGGTTCCGTCGGCGCTCACGCTGATCCGGTCGCCCGGGCCGAGCACCGCGAGCTGACCGCCCGAGATGGGGTTGCGCAGCGGCCCCACCGTCCCGTCGCCGCTCAACACGTAGACCAGTGCGTTGTGGTCGCGGTTCCACGGGAGGTTGAGCTGTGCACCGGGCTCGATGGTGGCGTGGGCCAGGGTGATGGGCGTGCGGGTCGACCCGGGCCCGTGGTGACCGCCGATGTCGCCGGCGATGATCCGCACCAGCGCGCCACCGTCGGACGACGACACGAGTGTCGCCTGTGTGCCCTCGATGGACTGGTAGGCCGGTGTCGTGAACTTCTCCGACTTCGGCAGGTTCACCCACAGCTGGATGCCGTGGAACACGCCGCCGCTGGCCACGAGCTCGGCGGGCGGGGTCTCGATGTGCAGGATGCCCGAGCCGGCGGTCATCCACTGGGTGGCGCCGTTCTCGATGAGGCCGCCGCCACCGTGGCTGTCCTGATGCTGGAAGCGGCCGTCGATCATGTAGGTGACGGTCTCGAACCCGCGGTGCGGGTGCCAGCTGGTGCCACGCGGTTCGCCCGGCTCGTAATCGACCTCGCCCATCTGGTCCATGTGGATGAACGGGTCGAGATCGGCCTTGCTGACGCCGGCGAACGCACGGACGACGGGAAAGCCCTCGCCCTCGTAGCCGCGGGGTCCGGTGGTCACCGCACGCACGGGGCGTTCGGTGTCGGACGGGGCGGCCTGTGCCAACCGGTCCAGGGTCAAAGTGTCTGCGGTGATCGCGGGCATCGTGTCCTCCTCGTGCTGATCGATCGTATGCCCATGTAACCGGACCGCGGTCCGATTTGTTCCGGCGATACGCTGAGTGGATGACGCACTTCCGCACGCGTTCGGCCACCGGCCCCGGCGGTGTCGAGATCGCCTACCGGGTCAGCGCGCCGCCTGCCGAGTCGACACCCGCCCTGGTGCTGATCCACGGCTGGGCGCAGTCGGCCGCGGCCTGGGGGACAGGTCTCCTCGACCGTCTCGCCGAGACCCATCGCGTGATCGCCGTCGACCTCCGCGGACACGGGGCCTCGGCGGTACCCGCGCAGCATGGCAGCGAGGCCGTGGGTGTCTCGTACTCCGCGGAGGATTTCGCCGGTGACATCGAGGCGGTTCTGGCGGCCGAGGCGTCCCCGACGACGTCGGCGTTCGACCGGCCTGCCGTCGCCGACGCCGGTGTCGTGCTCGCCGGCTGGTCCTACGGCGGCCTCGTGTCGTGCGACGTCCTCGCCGCCCGATTCGACAACACCGGTGGTGTCGGGGATGTCGTCGGCCTCGTCCTCGTCGGTGCGATCAGCTCGCTCGGTCGCGGGGCGGCCGGCGGACGCATCGGTCCGGCCATGCGCGCAGCCCTGCCCGACGCGTGCTCGGCCGACCCGCGCACGGCGATCCGCGCGCTGGGGTCGTTCGGCACCGCGCTCGTCCCGGCCCACCGGCCCGACCTCGGCGCGGTGAGCCAACAGCTGTTCGGCACCTCGCTCGCCACCGCGCCCAGCGCCCGCGCCGGGCTCTTCGCCCGCACCGCCGACCACGATCCGATGCTGCGCGATCTGACGATCCCGGTGCTGATCGTCCACGGCACCGCCGACGCCGTCGTCGACGTGTCCGCGGCCCGACACGCGGCCGACCTCGTCGACCATGCGCGCGTGGATCTCTGGGACGACGCCGGGCACGCGCCGTTCTTGGAGGACCCCGATCGCTTCGCCGAGTCGGTCCTGGCGTTCACCGGATCGATCGGCTCGGACGTGGGGGCGACGGTATGAAGCGACCGGAACTGCGCCGTATCGCCTTGATCTCGGTGCACACCTCGCCACTGGCGCAACCGGGCACCGGCGACGCGGGCGGCATGAACGTCTACGTGTGGCAGACCGCCCGGACGCTCGCCCAGCGGGGCATCGACGTCGAGATCTTCACCCGCGCGACGTCGTCGACCGACGCGCCCTCGGTGCGCGCGGCCGACGGGGTGCTGGTGCGCAACGTGGTCGCCGGGCCCTTCGAGGGCCTCGACAAACGCGATCTCCCCACGCAGCTCTGCGCTTTCGCCGCGGGTGTCCTGCGCGCCGAGGCGATGCACCCGCCGGGTCACTACGACCTCGTGCACTCGCACTACTGGCTGTCCGGACAGGTCGGCTGGCTCGCCCGTGACCGCTGGCGCGTGCCGCTCGTCCACACCGCCCACACCCTCGCCGCGGTCAAGAATCTCGCGCTCGCCGCGGGCGACGAACCCGAGCCGATGCTCCGTCAGGTCGGCGAACAGCAGGTCGTCGCCGAGGCCGACCGTCTGGTAGCGAACACCGATGCCGAAGCGCAGCAGCTCATCTCGATCCACCACGCCGACCCCGACCGCGTCGACGTCGCGACGCCCGGAGTCGATCTCACGACCTACCGGCCCGGACCGCGGGACGTCGCGCGCGCCGAGCTCGGCCTCGACGCGGGCGAGGTCGTGGTGACCTTCGTCGGCCGGATCCAACCGCTCAAGGCGCCCGACGTGCTCATCCGCGCGGCGGCGCCGATCATCGACCGTGCGCGCGCATCGGGCCGCCGGGTGCGTGTCCTCGTGGTCGGCGGGCCGTCGGGCTCGGGCCTCGCCCGACCCACCGCACTCATCGACCTCGTCGCCGAACTGGGAATCGCCGACGCGGTCACCTTCCTGCCCCCGCAGCGACCCGAGATGCTGGCGACGGTCTACCGCGCATCGGATCTCGTTGCCGTCCCGAGCTATTCGGAGAGCTTCGGCCTCGTCGCGATCGAGGCGCAGGCCAGCGGCGTGCCCGTCATCGCGGCCGACGTGGGCGGGCTCGGCGTCGCGGTCGCCGACGGCGTGACCGGGCTGCTCGTCGGTGGCCACCGCATCGACGACTGGACCGCGGCGATCGACGGCCTGCTCGCCCATCCGCGGCGTCTGACCGAGATGGGCGCGGCCGCGGTGACCCACGCGCAGAGCTTCTCGTGGGACCACACCGCCGACCAGCTCCTCGAGAGCTACCACCGCGCGGTGGCCACCTACGACGGTGCCGTCTCGCGCCCCGAACAGATCCCCACCCCGTCCACCCGTGGAACTCGGCGATGGTCACGTCGCCGGTCAGGAGTACGAGCATGAGCCAGCAGGTGCGCCCCCCGGGCATCGTCGAGCAGTCCGATTCGCTGCAGAAGGCGTTGCGCGAACGCGGGGTCACGTTCGCGCTCAAGAACTCCGGCGGCGCCGACACCGAGCACCTCGTCATCGAGCTGCCCGGCGAACGCAAGCTGAAGACCACCGTCCTGCTCACCGTCGGCAAACCCGGTGTGCGGGTGGAGGCGTTCGTGTGTCGTCGCCCCGACGAGAACCACGAGGGCGTCTACAAGTTCATGCTCAAGCGCAACCGACGGATGTACGGCGTGGCCTACACGATCGACAACATCGGCGACATCTACCTCGTCGGCCGGTTCTCGGCCGAGTCGGTGACCCCCGACGAACTCGACCGCGTGCTCGGGCAGGTGCTCGAGGCGGCCGACGGTGACTTCAACACCCTCCTCGAGCTGGGCTTCTACACCTCCATCCGGCGCGAATGGGCGTGGCGGGTGTCGCGCGGGGAGTCACTGAAGAACCTCCTCGCGTTCGAGCACCTCATCGACGAGGAATCGCTGCCGTACATCGCCCCGGAGAAGACCGTGACCCCGGTCGCCGAGCGTGCGCAGGAGAGCGAGGGTTCGACCGCGGTATCTGGGTGAACCCCGCCTCGGCGCACTGTGGCCGTTGCTAGTCTGGGCGGCAGCTAGCTGTGACGGCCGGTTTCACCAACGTCTCCGGTCGTGCCGATCAACGGAGGTTCCATGAGTTTCGCGAGTCCGTTCCCCGCGGTGACCGTCCCCGAGACGACCGTCTACGACTACCTTTTCGGAGGTATCACGGACTCCGACCTCGATCGCCCGGCACTCATCGACGCCAAGGCCGACGTCACCACCACCTACCGTGACCTCGTCGGCCGCATCGACGCGTTCGCCGGTGCGCTGGCCGCGCGCGGCATCGGCGTCGGCGACGTCGTGGGACTGCTCTCGCCCAACTCGTCGGCCTTCGCGATCGCCTTCCACGGCATCCTGCGTGCCGGCGCGACCGCCACCACCATCAACGCGCTGTTCACGCCGAACGACATCGCCAAGCAGCTCACCGACGCCAAGGCGACCATGTTGGTGACGGTGAGCGTGCTCGCGCCCGGCGCCAAGGAGGCGATCGACAAGCTCGGGATCGCCGACGACCACCTCATCGTGCTCGACGGTGAGGGCCTCGAGGCCAGCGGACACCCCAACGCGGCAGATCTGTTGGGGGAGAACAACGCTGCCCCCGAGGTCAGCTTTGATCCCGCGACGCACCTCGCGGTGCTGCCGTACAGCTCGGGCACCACGGCCAACCCCAAGGGCGTGATGCTGACCCATCGCAACCTGGTGTCGAACGTCTGCCAGATCCGCCCGCTGCAGGGCATGACCGCCGACGACGCGATCCTCGCGGTGCTGCCGTTCTTCCACATCTACGGCATGACGGTGCTGCTCAACGCCGCGCTGCACGCCCGCGCGAGCCTGGTGATCATGCCGCGCTTCGATCTCACGGAGTTCCTCGAGAACATCCAGGATCGCAAGTGCACCATGGGCTACATCGCGCCGCCGATCGCCGTGGCGCTGGCCAAGCACCCGCTGGTCGACTCCTATGACCTGTCGTCGATGCACACGATCATGTCGGGTGCGGCGCCGCTCGACGCCGAACTCGGCCACGCGGTGGAGAAGCGCATCGGGTGCCGCATGGTGCAGGGCTACGGCATGAGCGAGCTCAGCCCGGTCAGCCACGTCATCCCCTTCGACGGCGGACAGTCGTTGCTCGACGGCGAGAACGCGAAGCTCAGCTCGTCGGGCTGGACGGTGCCCAACGCCGAGAGCAAGCTCGTCGATCCCGTCTCCGGCGACGAGATCCCCTTGCCCAGTGAGGGTCTCAGTGACACCGGCGAACTGTGGTTCCGCGGCCCGAACGTGATGGCCGGCTACCTCAACAACGATGCCGCCACCGCCGAGACCATCGACTCCGACGGCTTCCTGCACACCGGAGACCTCGCGCAGGTCGATCCGACCGGATGCGTGTTCATCGTCGACCGGCTCAAGGAGCTCATCAAGTACAAGGGCTACCAGGTGCCGCCGGCCGAGCTCGAGGCCCTGCTGCTCAGCCACCCCGAGATCGCCGACGCGGCCGTCGTCGGTGTCGTGGACGCGGAGTCGGGCGAGGAGATCCCCAAGGCGTTCGTCGTGCGCCAGAGCGGGACCGAGGTCACCGCCGACGCCGTGATGGAGTTCGTCGCGGGCAAGGTGGCGCCGTACAAGAAGGTCCGTCAGGTCGAGTTCATCGACGAGATCCCGAAGTCGGTGTCGGGGAAGATTCTTCGGAAGGATCTGCGGACGCGGAGCTGACCCGCGGGATCGCGGTGATCAGCGCGACCCCGACGACGGCGGCGATCGCACCGATGACGTAGACCAGCTCGAACGCGGAGCGGCTCGGCACGGTGCGCATCCCGCCGTCCGTCGTCAGCGTGACCGTCGATGCGGCGAGCACCGCGATGATCACCGCCGACGCCGTCGAGGTGCCGATCGACCGCATCAGCGAGTTGAGTCCGTTGGCGGCCGCGGTCTCGCCGAGCGGCACCGACGCCATGATGAGTCCCACCATCGCGGCGTAGGCGACGCCGAGGCCGGCGAAGGTGATGGTCACCCCGACCATGACCTGCCACGGCGAGTCCATCCACACGATCACGAACAGATAGCCCAGGCCCATCACCGCGGTCCCACCGCGCAGGGTCGACCGCGCGCCGAACGCGGTGACCAACCGCGCCGAGACCGGGGACATCACCAGCATCGCGAAACCCGCCGGTGCGACCCACAATCCGGCCGACAGCACCGTCTGGTCCATCTCGACCTGCATCAGCCACGGTGACACCAGGAGCATCCCGAGCAGGGTGAACCCGATGAGCACCGACACCAGATTGGTCACCAGCACCGTCGGGCGGGCCGCGAGGCGCAGGTTCACCAGCGGCGAGGCGCGCCGCAACTCGTATGCGGCCCAGGCGATCAGCGTCACCGCACCGACGACGCCGGTCACGATGGTCTCGGGGTCGCCCCAGCCCCAGACGCGGCCCTTGCTGATCACCAGCAGCAGGCACACCAGACCGATGGTCAGCCCGATGATCCCGACGACGTCGACGGTGCCGGGTGATCGGCGCGCCGATTCGGGGATCTGCGTGTGCACCGCCAGCAGTGCCAGGGCGGCCAGAACCGACGAGACCCAGAACAGCATGTGCCAGTCGAACTGCTGGGGGATCCACGCCGCGGGCGGCAGACCGACTGCTCCGCCGAGGCCGAGCGCCGCGCCCATCGTCGCGATCGCGCCCGGAACGCGTTCCGGTGGAAGAAGGTCACGCAGCAGGCTGACCCCGACCGGGATCACCACCAGGGTCGCGCCCTGCAGCGCGCGTCCGACGATGAGCGGCGCCAGGCTGTCCGACAGTGCCGCGATGACCGATCCGAGCAGCAGCGAGCCGAGCGCGACGAGGATCACCCGGCGCTTGCCGAAGAGGTCGGCGAGACGCCCACCGGTCGGCAGCGCGACGGCGGCGACGAGCAGGGTCGCGGTGATGACCCAGGCGGCGTTGTCGGCGCTGGTGTCGAGGTACTCGTCGAGACGCCCGACGATCGGCAGCAGGATGACGCTCTGAGAGTACGAGGACACCGCACCGGCGAAGCACAACACCGCGACCATGAGGCCCGGACGCACTCGGCGTTCCACTTCGGCTGCACCTGTCACGCAGACAGCCTGACCGATCGATTGCTCGGTGGCAATTGGGGAGGTGTCAGCGAGCGGCGGGCGCGGCGTGCCGTCCGTAGTCGGCGCTGCCGTCGACCGGCAGCTCGCCGCCGAGGATCTCCTCGGCGATCGACTCGTCGGCACGGTCCTTGTGCTCGGGCAGGTCGACGGGCTGGTTGCCCGGCAACGAGCTCTTCGTGTCGCCCGGGATCAGCAGGATGAGAGCCGCGGCCACGAGTGACGCGACGGCGCCGATGATGAACACCATCTGGAAGGCCGAGCGGTCGGGCACGCTCGTCGAGCCGATGTTCACCGTCGAGCTGGCGAGGATCGTCGCGAGCAGCGCCGAGGCGATGGCCGTACCGATCGAGCGCATCAGCGAGTTCAACCCGTTCGCCGACGCGGTCTCGCTCAGCGGGACGGCCGACATGATCAGCGACGGCATGGCCGAGTACGCGATACCCACACCGGAGCTGGTGACCATGACCGCGAGGGCGACCTGCCACGGTGCGGCGGCGGCCACGATCGCGAGGCCGTAGCCCAGCGCGATCACGACGGTGCCGATGAGGAGGGTGAACTTCGGTCCGATGGTGACGTTCAGGCGGGCCGAGACCGGCGACAGGAACATCATCATCAGTCCGCCCGGAGCCATCCACAGGCCGGCCTCGATGATGCTGCGGCCCATGCCGTAGTCGAGGACGCCGGGGATGTGGGGGAGCTGCAGGAGCTGGGGCGACGCGAGGCTGATGCCCATGAGCGCGAACCCGATGACCACCGAGACGATGTTGGTCAGCGCCACGCGCGGGGTCACCGAGATCCGGATGTTGACCATCGGTGAGCTGGTGCGCAGTTCGTAGACGACCCACGCGGCGAACACGATGAGTCCGGCCGCGACGAGTCCGAGGGTGAGGTCGCTCGTCCAGCCCCACGACCGACCCTTGCTGAGCGCGAGCAGCAGACAGACGAGCGCGATGGTGAGGCCGACGGCGCCGACGCTGTCGAACGTGCCGCCCGATCGGGCCGGCGACTCCTGCACGAGGGTGATCACGAGCAGGAACGCGACGGTGCCCAGGGCGGCCGAGGTCCAGAACAGCACGTGCCAACTGAAGTTCTGCGAGATCCACGCCGCGACGGGCAGACCGATGGCGCCGCCGACACCGAGCGTGGCGCTCATCGTCGCGATCGCGCCGGCGATCTTGTTCGGCGGCAGCTCGTCACGCAGGAGGCTGATGCCGACGGGGATGACGCCCATGGCCATGCCCTGCAGACCGCGACCGATGATGACGGGGATCAGCGAGTCGAACACGGCGCTGATGACCGAGCCGATGACCATCAGGCCGATGCTGGCGAGGATCACCGACCGCTTGCCGAACATGTCGGCGACGCGACCGGCGATCGGCATGACGACCGCGGCGGCGAGCAGGGTCGCGGTGATGACCCACGACGCGTTGTCGGCGGAGGTGTGGAGGTACGTCGGCAGCAGGCCGACGATGGGGACCACGAGGGTCTGCATGTAGGAGGCCAACAGGCCGCCGAAGCACAGCACCGCGATCAGCATCGTCGGGGAGGGCTTGCGCGTGGGCTCCAGGCGTAAAGTACTCATTACTTGCATCATGCACGTAGTGGTGGAGCGCAATCAATCCGAAATCGTGTGACGACGTCTACATACGGATAAAGCGGACAACCGGGAATATTGCGGCGCCACCGGGTGCGCTCGGTTTCGGGGGCACGAGCGCGTGGCCTCGATGTGGAAAACTGCTCGGCATGGCTACCGGAACCCTGATCCTGATGCGGCACGGCGAGAGCGTGTGGAACGAGTCCAACCAGTTCACCGGGTGGGTGGATGTCGCGCTGACCGACAAGGGTCGCGCCGAGGCGAAGCGGGCCGGGGAACTGCTCGTCGAGCACGACCTGCTGCCCGACGTCCTCTACACCTCGCTGTTGCGCCGGGCGATCGCCACCGCGCAGATCGCCCTCGACGCCGCCGATCGGCACTGGATCCCCGTCGTCCGTGACTGGCGCCTCAACGAGCGGCACTACGGCGCGCTGCAGGGTCTCGACAAGGCGGCCACGAAGGAGAAGTACGGCAACGAGCAGTTCATGCTGTGGCGCCGCAGCTACGACACCCCGCCGCCGGCGATCGAGCCCGACGCCGAGTACAGCCAGTCGGCCGACCCGCGGTACGCCGACCTCGCCGAGGTGCCGTTGACCGAATGTCTCAAGGACGTCGTCGAGCGGATGATCCCGTACTTCACCGAGGTCATCGCCGCCGACCTGCGGGCGGGCAAGACCGTTCTGATCGCCGCGCACGGCAACTCGTTGCGGGCGCTGGTCAAGCACCTCGAGCAGATCTCCGACGCCGACATCGCCGGGCTCGACATCCCCACCGGGAACCCGCGTCGCTACAACCTCGGTGACGACCTCATGCCGATCGGCGAGGGCGCCTACCTGGACCCCGAGGCCGCCGAGGCCGGCGCCGCCGCGGTCAAGGCCCAGGGGGACAAGAAGTAGCCACGATCCGGGCATTCGGCGGTACCCTGGGATATGGCCCAGATCACAACCCCGTCGTCCGGTGCCGGTGACACCCCACAGGTCCGGTTCGCACACTCGCCCGCCCAGGAGCGCTACGAGGCGTTCGTCCTCGATGCGCACGGCAACGATGAACTGGTCGGGTATCTCGACTATCTCAGCGAGGTCGACCAGGTCGTCATCACCCACACGGTGATCTTCGACCGCTACACCCACCACGGTTTCGGGGCGGCCCTGGTCCGCCACGTGCTCGACGACATCGCGCGCACCGGACGCCCGGTGGTGCCGGTCTGCACGTTCGTCCGCGGTTTCGTGCACGACAACCCCGCGTACGCGCCGATGATGGCCTCGGCCTGACCGTCGCCCGTGCGGCCGCCGACGCCCCCCTCGCGGCGGAAAGCGAGGGCGGGAGGGCGAAATCACGGTGAACACCATCCCAACAAGGTCCACCTGGCTTGTTACCTACGGGCGCAGCACGCATTCTTGCGGAGTGTCGTGTTCAGCCAGGAGTGAGCTCGCCGCCCGGCGGGCACGGTGGGTGACATGACCGCATCGGTGGTCGTCATCGTGGTCGCCGTCGTCGCGGTGTGCGTGGCCGCGTACGTGGGCTGGCGGATCGGGCGGGGTGGCGCGCGTACCGCCGACGCCGTGAGCACACTGCGCAGCGCGACGAGCAGCGAACCCGAGGCCATCCTTCCCGGCGAGAACGCCGACCTGCGCAACCAGGTCGCGAGTCCGGCCGAGCTCCTCGAGCCGGGCACCGAGATCGTCGACGGACGCATGTCGAAGGCCGCGTTGCTGGCGTTGATCGTCCAGTCCACCGAGACCGGGATCGCGGTCGTCGACGAGCATCGCGACGTCGTGCTGTTCAACAAGCGCGCCGACGCCCTCGGACTCGTCCACGACCACCTCCTCGACGACCACGTGTGGCAGGCCGCGCGCACGGTCCTCGACACCGGTACCGACTGCGATGTCGAGCTGGTCCCCGACCACCCGATCAACGGCTTCGTCTCCACCGGACGCGCGATCAACCCACCCGTCGCGGTGCGGTGCATCATCCGGTTGGTCACCGACGGCAACGAGCGCTACGCCGTGGTCTACGGCGACGACGACTCCGACAACGTGCGACTCGAGGCGACCCGGCGCGACTTCGTCGCCAACGTGTCGCACGAACTGAAGACCCCGGTCGGGGCGATCGGGCTGCTGACCGAGGCGCTGCTCGAGTCGCAGGACGACCCCGAGGCCGTCCGCCACTTCGGTGAGCGCGTGATGACCGAGTCGATCCGCATGGGCAACATGGTCAACGAGCTCATCGCCCTGTCCCGGCTGCAGGGTGCCGAGAAGCTGCCCGACGCCGACGACGTCGACGTGGACGACCTCGTCGACGAGGCCATCCACCGTGCGCAGGTCGGGGCCGAGGCCGCGGGCATCGCGCTGACCACCGACCCGCCGAGCGGCCTCGTGGTCCGCGGCGACCGCACCCTGCTGCTCACCGCGCTCAACAACCTCATCGCCAACGCCATCGCGTATTCGCCGGCGAACTCGCCGGTGTCGGTGAGCCGACGCGTCGTCGCAGGGGACGAGCACATGGTCGCCATCGCGGTCACCGATCGCGGTATCGGGATCGCCCCGCGTGATCAGGAGCGGGTCTTCGAACGGTTCTTCCGGGTCGACAAGGCCCGGTCGCGTGCCACCGGCGGTACCGGGCTCGGACTCGCGATCGTCAAACACGTCGCGGCCAACCACGACGGCTCCATCACGCTGTGGAGCAAGCCCGGCACCGGCTCGACCTTCACCCTCGCCGTGCCGATGGCCCGCGCACCGCGCCGGTCCACACCCCGCGTCGGCGACGCCTCCTCACACGGACCCGCCGCCCGCGCCCGCTCGGCCCTCAGCCACACCCCGAACCCGTCCACACGGGTTCTCGAGACAAAGGAATCCCACCGGTGACGCATGTCCTGATTGTCGAAGACGAGGAGTCTTTGGCCGATCCGCTCGCATTTCTCCTGCGCAAGGAGGGCTTCGAGACCACCGTCGTGAACGACGGGACCCGGGCCATCGGCGAGTTCGAACGCGTGTCGCCCGACATCGTGCTGCTCGACCTCATGCTGCCCGGCGTCTCGGGCACCGAGGTCTGCAAGGCGCTGCGGCAGAAGTCGAGCGTGCCGGTCATCATGGTGACCGCGCGCGACAGCGAGATCGACAAGGTCGTGGGTCTCGAACTCGGCGCCGACGACTACGTCACCAAGCCCTACTCGGCCCGCGAGCTCATCGCCCGCATCCGCGCGGTGCTGCGACGCGGGGTCGACACCGGCGACGACCTCGGCATCGACGGCGGCCTGCTCGAGGCCGGGCCGGTGACCATGGATGTCGACCGCCACATCGTGCAGGTCGGTGGATCGCCGGTCACGTTGCCGCTCAAGGAGTTCGACCTCCTCGAATACCTCCTGCGCAACGCCGGTCGGGTGCTCACCCGCGGGCAGTTGATCGACCGGGTGTGGGGCGCGGACTACGTCGGCGACACCAAGACCCTCGACGTCCACGTCAAGCGCCTCCGATCGAAGATCGAATCCGACCCGGGCAACCCCGAACACCTCGTCACCGTCCGCGGACTCGGCTACAAGCTCGAGCCGTAGGCGGCGTCGACCTCTGCTGAGATCGTCCCCCTGAGTAGTCACCGAGGGCATATCGCCGCCGGTCACCCCTCACGGGGACGATGTCGGCCGCGTCGACGGTGACGGTCGGCCCGGGTGATGGCCCTGATGTCGGCGAACACCTCCTCCCAGCCGAACATCACCTCCTCGTAGGTCAGCCGCAGCTTGAGCCATCGACCCACCAGGGCTTTCCGGTCGCGTCTGCGGTCGTTCCGGTACTCGGCCAGACCGGTGTGGTGCGACACCGAGTCGCATTCGATGAGCAGACGGCCTACGCGCAGATCGACCTTCCCGACGCCGCGGATGCGCGGTTGGACGCGGACCTCGTACCCCGCGGCGCGCAGTCGCAGACGGACGAGTGTCTCGGTGCCGGACTGGGAGCGCGGGTCGCATCGCGCCAACAAGTCGTCGATCCGACGTGTCGCCTTCGGCAGCAACGCTCGAAGTTCGTCGGTGGTGACCGACCTCGAGTTCAACGCCGAGTCGCAGACCACCACCCAGTGGTCGTCGGGCAGGCAGTCGGCCGCGCAGTGCAGTGCGACCGGGATCGAGTCGACGGCGTCGTCGAGGGGGAGTGGCCGCCCGACGCCCTGGCACGAACCCGGCCGTCGTCGCTTCCCGTACTTGCTGGTCCGCACGTGCAGTCCCTCGTGGCCGGGTGGGATCCAGAGATCGTGGAACCTCAGCGCGGACACGCACCCGAGCACGCCGCCGGCGCGCACCGCCGCGACGGTGTCGGGGTCGGCGATCGTCGTCGCGTACCAACCGGGTCGGAGTCGGATCAGATCCCCCGAGCGCACGGCCCGCCGGATGTCGGAGTCGGTGTGACCCTGCGCGAGTAGGCGGATTCGGGAGTGGACGCCGCTGGTCATCTCGCTCTGACGGGCCAGAGGACCGGACGGTTCCGACGACGTCCTGCCGAGATCGTCCCCGTGAGCGGGGTCCGGCGGCGATATGCCCTCGGCAACCCGTCAGGGGGACGATCTCAGCAGCAGCGGCACCTATTCGGCGTCGAGTTCGACGTACTTGATGTCGGTGTCGCGGCGGGTGGTGGCCGCGGCGGTGGCGGGGTGGATGGCGATGAGGCCGAGTCCGTTACGGCGACGGCAGGCCGCGGCCAGTTCGTCGTAGGCGGCCTGGCCGAGCAGTTCGGTCAGCTCAGGGGCGTACGACTGCCAGACCTGGGTGGCACCGACGTGGGCGTCGGGTGAGCCCGAGCAGTACCACTCGAGGTCCTCGCCACCCGAACCCCAACCGCGACGGTCGAACTCGGTGATCGTGGTCTTGAGGATCTGGGTGCCGTCGGGGCGGTCGACCCAGGTCTGTTCGCGGCGCACCGGCAACTGCCAGCACACGTCGGGCTTCACGGTGAGCGGCTCGAGCCCCTTGCGCAGCGCCATCGCGTGCAGCGCACACCCCGCGCCGCCCGCGAAGCCGGGACGGTTCAGGAAGATGCACGCGCCCTTGTGTTTCCGGGTCTTGATGGCCGGCTCGTCGTCGAGGGTGTCCTCCTCGAGGTACCCGCGCTTTCCGAGCGGATCCTTGCCGGTGCCCTTGCTGTGGAACTGCCAGTCGGCCGGCGTCAGCATCGACATCCCGTGCTCGAGCCGCTTGCGGTCGTCGTCGTCGGAGAGATACGCCCCGTGGCTGCAACATCCGTCGTTCTCTCGCCCTTCGATGATGCCCTGGCACGCGGGCGTCCCGAACACGCACGTCCAGTGCGACAGCAACCACGTGAGGTCGGCGCTGATGAGGTGTTCGGGGTCGTCGGGATCGAAGAAATCGAACCATTCCCGGGGGAAGTCGAGTTCGACCTCGGGAGCGGGTGTCATCTTGTCGGTGGCTGCCTGCACAACAGCCAACGGTAGACGCACTAGGTTGTACTGCGTGCGCTTAGGAGTTCTCGACGTGGGAAGCAACACCGTCCACCTGCTGGTGGTCGATGCTCATCGCGGTGGGCACCCCACGCCGATGAGTTCCACGAAATCGACGCTGCGCCTGGCCGAGCAGATCGACAGCTCGGGCCGCCTGTCCGACAGCGGCGCTCGCGCGCTGGTCGAGGCGGTCGACGAGTTCACCACGATCGCCCGCACCTCGGGCTGTGAACAGGTGATGGCGTTCGCGACATCCGCGGTCCGCGACGCCACCAACTGTGACCACGTGCTCGCCGAGGTCGCCGCCGCGACGGGCGTCGAGGTGGAGGTCCTCACCGGGGAGGACGAGGCGCGGCTGACGTCGCTCGCGGTCCGACGCTGGTACGGCTGGAGCGCGGGCCGCATCCTGGCCCTCGACATCGGCGGCGGGTCGCTGGAGTTGTCGAACGGTGTCGACGAGGAACCCGACGTCGCGCTGTCGTTGCCGCTGGGCGCCGGGCGTCTCACCCGTGAATGGCTGACCGAGGACCCGCCCGGCAAACGACGGGTCGCGGTCCTGCGCGACTGGCTCGACGCCGAACTCGCCGGCCCCGCCAAGGCGCTCGCCGACGCCGGCGCCCCCGATCTCGCGGTCGGGACCTCGAAGACCTTCCGGTCGCTGGCGCGACTCACCGGCGCCGCGCCGTCGAGCGCGGGTCCGCGGGTGACCCGGACCCTGACCAGCAACGGCCTGCGCCAGCTCATCGCGTTCATCTCGCGGATGTCGGTGCGCGACCGCGCCGAACTGGAGGGGGTCAGCGACGACCGCGCCGGGCAGCTGGTCGCGGGCGCGCTGGTGGCCGAGGCGTCGATGCGGGCGTTGTCGGTCGATACCCTCGAGATCTGTCCGTGGGCCCTGCGCGAGGGTGTGATCCTGCGCAGGCTCGACGTGGAGCCGATGGCACCTGTCGGTGATCCGCGGGCGCCCGGCACCCGATGACGCTGATCTCGCTCGTGAGAAAGGGCAGTACGTGATGGCAAGAGAACCCGATCCGGATTCGCGCCCGATCTCGGTCGCGGAGATCCTCGCCCGGCGGGCCGAGGCGGATGCCGCTGACGCCGCGAACACAGACGCCGCGACGTCGAACGCCGCCGATTCGGGCAGTGGGCGCCGACGTCGCGGTGGCGCCGGCTCGTTCTCCGTGTCGGAACTGACCGGCGAGCAGCCCCGCATCGGCGGCGGCTCGGCGCACTCCGGCAGTTTCGCCGCCATCGACCGTGCGACCGCGTTCGGCGACGTGACCAGCGGCGACGCCGTACCCGACGACGCCACCCTGGCCGCCGAGTCCTCGTTCGTCCCGGACCCCGGCGAGGCGCGCATCGCGCCGTCGGGGACTCCCCGGTACGAACCGCGCGCGAGCCGGTTCCCGCGGTCGGAGGCGCCGCGCCCGGCCGCCGACCCCGATCCGTACCCCCGCTCGGAGCCTCCCGTGGGTCGCCCGCCTGCCGCCGACACCGGTCGCTGGTCCGCCCCCGACTCCGCCCGTCCCGGGTCGGCTCGCCCCGTGCACCCCGCGACCCGCGACATCAGTGCCGGTGCGGTCCGCGACCGACTCGACGCCGACCCGCCCGCAGGCGAGGAGGCGACCGGGATCATCCCGCGTTACGCCGACGGCCCGCTGGTGGCGTGGCCGACGCTGCCCGCCGACGAGGACCTCGACGACCTGTCGCCCGAGGAACGCGAGCGGGCGTTCGAGCGCTACCGCAACTTCGAGGACATCCCCGCCGAGGAGGTCGAGCCGCCGGCGAAGACCGGTGGCCTGCGCGGCGTGCTGCGTCGCCTGAGCGGTGACCGTGCCCCCGCCGAGCCCGCCCCGATCGCCGACGCGACACCGACCGACGAGATGCCGGCCGAACCGGTCGCCGAGGCACCCCGCGATCACCCGTACCGCTTCGCGCCCGAACCCGAACGCGACCACGTCGATCTCGACGAACTCCCGCCCGCGGATCTGCCGTACGACCACATCGAGCCCCGTGCCCTCGCCGACGACCGCGTGGACGACGACCCCGACACCGAGGTGGTCGATCTCGATCGGGCGCAGCTCGGTGGCTACGACACCGTCGCCCCGCGGCCGCCCGCGCCCACCGCGGCATTCGGCGCGAGGTCTCTCGACCCGATCGAGGACACCGACACCGCCGACACCGTCGACGACACCGCATCGGCACCGACCCGGGCCGCGCGCCGGGCCGCCGCGACCGAGGAGGCGTCACCGACACGGCAGTGGGTCGTCCTCGGCCTGCAGGTCCTCGCCGGTCTGGTGATCGGGGTCGGACTGTTCCTCGGCTTCACCGAACTGTGGCGGTGGAACGTCTACTTCGCGCTCGTGCTCAGCGTCGTGGTCATCTTCGGACTCGTCACGTTCGTGCACGTGGTCCGCCGCAGCCAGGACCTGATCAGCACCCTGCTCGCGCTCGCCGTCGGTCTCGTCGTCACCATCGGACCCCTCGCCTTGCTCGCCTCGGGCAACTGATGGCCGAACGGGGGCCGGTGAAGGTCGACATCCCCATCGGACTGTCGACCGCCTCGGTCTACCCGCAGAACACCGAGGCCGCGTTCCAGTACGCGAGCGAGCTGGGCTTCGACGGCGTCGAGTTGATGGTGTGGGGCGAACAGGTCAGCCAGGACATCGACCACGTCCACTACCTGTCCGACCGCTACGCCATGCCGGTGTTGTCGGTGCACGCGCCGTGTCTGCTCATCTCGCAGCGGGTGTGGGGCCGTGACCCCATCGCGAAGCTCGCGCGATCGGTGACCGCCGCGCAGGAGCTCGGCGCTTCGACCGTCGTGGTGCACCCGCCGTTCCGGTGGCAGCGTCGGTACGTGAAGCAGTTCTCGACCCTGGTCGCCGAACTCGAGGCCGACAGCGGTGTCGCGGTGGCGGTGGAGAACATGTTCCCGATGCGCGCCGACCGCGTCTTCGGCAAGTACGAGGAGGCCGCGCAACGGATGCAGCGCCGCGGCGGGCCGGGCGTCAACGTCTCGGCCTTCGGCACCTCCATCGACCCCACCGACGACGGGTTCGCGCACTACACGCTCGACCTGTCGCACACCGCGACCGCCGGCGTCGACGCCCTGGCCCTCTTCGAACGCATGGGCTCGAACCTCAACCACCTGCACCTCACCGACGGTGTCGGGGCCGCGGTCGACGAGCACCTCGTGCCCGGCGACGGCAACCAGCCCTGCGTCGAGGTGTGCCGTCGGCTCGCCGAGAGCGACTTCGCCGGGGGAGTGGTGCTCGAGGTCACCACGGGCTCGGCGCGCACCAAACCCGAACGCAGTGAGATCCTCGCCCGGTCGCTCGCGTTCGCGCGCGAGCATCTGGCCCGAACCTGACCTGAAGGAGACCGCCGGTGAAACGGCTCGCCGACCTACGCCCCAGCGACACCGCGGAGGCCACCGCCGACCGCCGCACCTACCTCATCACCATCGATCCGGTGTTCACCATCGGCAGCAAGGTGCACGGCGGTGCGCTGCAGGCCATCTCGTCGTACGCGGCGCTGCGCGCCTTCGCCGACACCGCGCCCGATGGGGCTGAGATCCCCGCCGACCTGGCCCCGATCGCGGTTGCGAGCAACTTCCTCGGTGCCCCCGACCCCGCCGAGGTCGAGGTCGTGGTGTGGGTCCGCAAACGGGGGCGTCGGATCTCGCTCGTCGAGGTCGAGATCGTGCAGGGCGGTCGCACCCGGGTGTCGTCGTCGATCACGCTCGGACGCCCCGACACCGCCGAGCCGCACTACGTCGCGCCGCAGGCGATCACCGAGATGCCGGTCGAACCGCCCGCCGATGTCGAGTGGACGAAGGACTCGGTGATGGCCGACATCGTGCACCTGACCGGGGCCATCGACATGGCCTACGACCCCGCGACCACACCCATGGCACGCGGCGAGACCGGTGCGCCGCTGATGCGGATCTGGGCCCGACCCAGCGGCTCGGATCCCGACGGACCGTTCGCCGTGCTGTGCGGCGACCTGTCGGCGCCGGTGGTGATGAACCTGGGCCTGGTCGGTTGGGCCCCGACCCTGCAGCTCACCTCCTACCTGCGTCGCGCACCCGCACCGGGGTGGCTGCGGATCGAGTCGTCGACCAGCGAGGTCGGTGCCGGTTGGTTCGAGGAGGATCATCGGGTGATCGACTCCACCGGTGCGCTCGTCGCGCAGTCGCGACAGCTCGCGTTGATCCCGGAGGGCGCGCCGTGATCAGCTGGGGACCGACTTCGTTCAGAGAGGGATGCGTGTGACTCAGCGGGTGGCGATCATCGGCGGCGGCAAGATCGGGGAGGCACTGCTGGCCGGACTGATCCGTTCGGGCCGACCGACCCGTGACCTGGTGGTCGCGGAGAAATCGGAGGAGCGCCGGGCCGAACTGGTCGAGGAGTACGGCGTCCGCGTCACCGACGTCGCCGACGCCGTCGAGGGTGCGGCGATCGTGGTGCTCGCCATCAAGCCCGCCGACGTCGACGCCGTCGTGGCCAAGGTCGCCGCGGTGGAGGACAACGCCGAGGTGGAACGGCTCACCGTCACCCTCGTGGCCGGCCTGCCCACCCGTCGCTACGAGGACACCCTGCCCGCCGGAGCGCCGGTCGTACGGGTCATGCCCAACACGCCGATGCTCGTCAACGAGGCGATGTCGGCGGTCGCTCCCGGTCGGTATGCGACCGAGGACCACGTCGCGACGGTGGTGGGGTTGCTCGAGTCGGTGGGGCGGGTCGTCGTCGTGGCCGAGAAGCAGATGGACGCGGTCACCGCGCTGTCCGGGTCGGGTCCGGCGTACGCGTTCCTCATGGCCGAGGCGATGATCGACGCCGGTGTCGGGCTGGGGCTGACCCGGGCCGTCGCCACCGAACTCGCCGGTCAGACCATTCGCGGCGCCGGGGTGCTGCTGACCGATTCGAAGGTGTCGCCGGTCGACCTGCGCGCGGCCGTCACCTCGCCGGCCGGGACCACGGCCGAGGCGATCCGTCAGCTCGAGGCGAACGGCTTCCGACACGCGTTCTACGAGGCCATGCGGGCCAACGTCGCGGCGAGTGTGGCGATGGCCGCGGCCGACGCGCGGCCCGTTTCGGGTGGTTCCGGGCCCTCGACATCGGACATCTCCGACCGCGACTGACCCCTGCGGCACGTGCGTCTGCACACGCCACGCCGACGTTTGGCCGCGACACGCCGTATGTCGGTTCGCTAACTGGTCAATCTCAGAATGGTTACCCACTCACGTCGCATCTTTCCCACGCGCCACGCTAAGCTCCCTGGAGCACGTGCGTGTCTGGTGTCCGCGGGAGGGGAAGCCCGCGGCCGCGACGCGTGCACCGGAGGTATGAGAATTTCATGGCGCCTGCAAGTAATGCCGGCGACCGGAACGGCCCCAGTGGGTCACCGGTCACCCCGGCCTCGAGCGGCTCGAGCACTCCCGCCTCTGGCGGCCAACTCAATGCTGTCGGCTCGGGAACCCAGTTCCTGACCGTGGCCGAGGTGGCCGCGTTGATGCGTGTCTCCAAGATGACCGTGTACCGGCTCGTCCACAGCGGCGAGCTGCCCGCGGTGCGTGTCGGGCGCTCGTTCCGGGTGCACGCCAAGGCGGTTCACGACTACCTCGAGACGTCGTACTTCGACGTCGGCTGACACCGACGTCCCCGGGCGCCTGCGACCTCCGTGTCGTTCGGCGCCCACCGAGTCCACGGTCGCCGTCGTCGCAGGCCCGCGATTTCATCTCCGGGCCGCTGTTCGGTAACGTGGACCATTGTTGTGCTCGACGGCCATCGGCCCCGCGGTTCTGCGGAACGAGTGCAGTCCGCAGACCGCAAGGACCACCAGGTCAGATCGTGAGGGTGCCCCGATGGGTTCAGTCATCAAGAAGCGCCGCAAGCGCATGTCGAAGAAGAAGCACCGCAAACTGCTGCGTCGCACGCGAGTGCAGCGCAGGAAACTCGGTAAGTGATCGACCGAGTTCTCCGATGACGAAAC
Organism: Williamsia sp. Leaf354; assembly: GCF_001424365.1. Lineage (NCBI taxonomy): Bacteria > Bacillati > Actinomycetota > Actinomycetes > Mycobacteriales > Nocardiaceae > Williamsia > Williamsia sp. Leaf354. The sequence continues at coordinate 563,672 of NZ_LMPL01000005.1, read as the reverse complement.
CCGCCGCTGGTCGGCGGGTTTTCTCATATCTGCGCCCGGCGCCCGTGATGGCTAGGGTGACCCCATGAGCGACGCCAACGCACGGTCGGATGCACCGAAGGTGGTGTTGGTGACGGGTGCGTCGACCTTTCTCGGCGGTTATCTCACCACCCGCCTCGCGCAGAACCCGTCGATCGAACGGGTCCTGGCCGTCGATGCGCGCGTCCCCAGCAAGGACATGATCCGCAGGATGGGGCGCGCCGAGTTCGTGCGCGCCGACATCCGACGCCCCACCATCGCGAAGGTCATCGAGAACGCGCGCGTCGACACCGTCGTGCACGCGGCGACGTCGGTGATGGACACCGTGGCGCACTCGCCCGCGATCAAGGAACTCAACGTCATCGGCGCGATGCAGGTGTGCGCCGCGTGTCAGCGGGCACCGTCGGTGCGGCGACTGGTGCTGCGGTCGACCGGCATGGTCTACGGCTCGAGCGCCGCCGACCCCGCGCACTTCGCCGAGGACAACCGCGCCCGCGTCGAACCGACCACCGGGTACGGACGCGACCTGCTCGACGTCGAGTCGTACGCCCGCGGGCTGGCGCGCCGACGTCAGGACATCGACGTCACCATCCTGCGGCCCACGGCCATGCTCGGCCCGAAGATCTCGACCCGCATGAGCATCTACTTCTCGTCGCCGATCATCCCGGTCGTCATCGGTTACCAGCCGCGACTGCAGTTCCTGCACGAGGAGGACGCGCTGGCCGCGCTCGAGCACGCGACGCTGCTCGGCCGACCCGGCACGTTCAACCTCGCCGCCGACGGTGTCGTGACACTGACCCAGGCGATCCGTCGTGCCGGTCGTGTCGAACTGCCGGTGCCCGCGAACCTCCTGGGCTCGGTGGCGGGGGTGTTCCGCGGGATGCGCGTGGCGACGCTGCACGGCGACCAGGCGTCGTACCTGACCTACGGTCGCGTCCTCGACACCGCGCGCATGCGCGCCGAGTTGGGCTTCGCGCCGAAGTACTCGAGCCTCGAGACGCTCGACGACTTCATCGCCCGCCGGCCCCTGGAGCCGGTGGTGTCGGCGGGGGCGTGGCATCGCCTCGAGCAGCGGATCGCCGAGACCGCTCGCTCGCTGGTCTGAGCCGACATCGACTTGCCGCACCTTCTACACTGAGCAGGCGGTTGCACGGCCGGGGGCTGAAAACGTTGTCGGGGAGAGCGCGGCGAGATTAGCGGAAGGGTGTCGGCACAGTGGTCAAGAACAACGGCGCATCCGACGCACGGACCGCCAAGGTGATCCAGCTGTACGCGACCCCACCCGACGCGCCCAGTCGTGAGCAGGTCCGTCGTCGTCATCCGTCGCAGCAGAAGCCGGCAACACCCTCGCCCCCAACGTCTTCCGACATCGTCGCCCCGACCGATGCCGACGCCACGACCGCCGAGATCACCCCGATCAACGCCGATGTCGTCGCACGCCTCGACGCGTCGGGGCTGCCCGTCGGACGTACCGGCAGCCCACTGTTCAGCCTGACCGGACTGCGGTCCGCGGTCGCCGATTCGGTGGTCTCCGGAGCCGGCTATCTCCGCGAGCGACTGACCGGTGACTACGAGGTCGACGACTTCGGCTTCGACCCCCACTTCACCGAGGGCGTGTTCCTGCCCGCGATGCGTGTGCTGTTCGACAAGTGGTTCCGCGTCGAGGTCACCGGCATCGAGAACATCCCCGACGAGGGCGGCGCGCTGCTCGTCGCGAACCACGCCGGCACCATCCCCATCGACGCGCTGATGACCTCGGTCGCCGTTCACGATCACCACCCCCGTGCGCGGTTCCTCCGGATGCTCGCCGCCGATCTCGCCTTCGAATCACCGTTCGTCGGGCAACTCGCGCGCCGCACCGGTTCGACCCTGGCCTGCACCGCCGACGCCGAACGACTCCTGCGTGGCGGTGAACTGACCGCGGTGTGGCCCGAGGGGTTCAAGGGTGTCGGCAAGCTCTACAAGGACCGGTACAAGCTGCAGCGGTTCGGTCGCGGCGGCTTCGTCACGACCGCTCTGCGCGCGGCCGTGCCGATCATCCCGGTCTCGATCGTCGGGTCGGAGGAGATCTACCCGATGCTCAGCGATCTGAAGCCGCTCGCCCGCGTGCTCGGATTGCCCTACATCCCGGTCACGCCCACGTTCCCGCTGCTCGGCCCGCTCGGCCTGGTGCCGCTGCCCTCGAAGTGGCACATCCACTTCGGCAAGCCCATCGAGACCAGCCAGTACGACGAACAGGCCGCCGAGGACCCCATGGTCGTCTTCGACCTCACCGACCACGTCCGCGAAGAGATCCAACAGACCCTCTTCCGCATGCTCTCCCGTCGCGGTTCGGTCTACTTCGGCTGACTCCACGATTCACGCGACCGTTCCCGCCTCATGCGACCGTCGCAATGGTCGCCGGTGGCCGAGTCGGTCGCGGGAACGTGGTCACACGCGTTCCAGCCGATCGAGCCACGGACGGATGAGCCCGACGACCTCGCGTCGGACGAGCTGAGCCCACACCCATCGGATCACCATCCGGTCGCTCCACCGCAGCAGGTCCTCTCGGGCTTTCTCGTCGGCGATCACGTCCTCGATACGTTGCCCCGGAGCGAGCAACCGGCCGTATTTGATCTGCCCGTCGAACTCCCCGACCAGGCGGTCGTCCCAGTCGAAATCGGTGATGATGCGCCGTCCCGACAGTCGGCGTTCACGCTGGAGGACGGGGATGGGGAGTCCGGCGGTGATCATCTGGGCGCGACTCCACGACTCGCCCACCGATGCCGAGGACCCGTCGGCGACGGCGAGGGCTCGTCGAGCGACGCCGATCCCGCGACGGCGGCGGCCAGCCACCTCGGCGGCCAGATCTACGGCCTCCACTCCGCCGCGGAGTGCGGAGTCGAAGACGACCAGCGCCTGATCGAAGTCGCCGTGGCACGCGACGTCGACCGCCGTCCGCGCCGCGGATGTGACGAGGAGTCGGTCGTGACCGACGACGTCGACGTCGTCGAGCGGACCCGCGTGCATGTGACGGGTGCGCGAGATCCGGCCGCCGGCCGAGGAACCCGACGTCGTGTGCACCCGTTCGAATGCCGGTCGCAGCATGGCGAACCCGTGCAGGACCGCCGCCGAATGGTGGCTGACGACGGTGTCGGGCTGCGTCGATGCCACGACACGCAAGCGGTGTCGGTGCTCGGGCGACGAGGGGGTCGTGAGGAGATAGGTCCCCGCGCGCAGGCGCTTGAGGCGGCCCTCGCGGACTGCGGCCGCGAGGTGTTTGTCAGCGAGGCCGACGCGCAGGACGGAGTCGCGGTGTACGAGACCCATGTCGTCGACGGGAAATGTGGTCATGGAGCTTGGACGCGGCCGACAACCGATCGGATCCCGTCACGTCTCCCGCGACCAGTTGCACCTCCCGCGACCGTTGCGACGGTCGCGCGAGCACGAAACGGTCGCGAGAAGCGGTCAGTCGCGGAGGCGACGGGCCGCGGCGACGGCGCCGCCGCCGGCGGCACCCAACAGCACCGCGGTGGGCAGGCCGATCTTGGCGGCCTTGCGGGCGGTGCGGTAGTCGCGGATCTCCCAGCCGCGCACGCGGGCGACGTCGCGGAGGTCTGCGTCGGGGTTGATCGCGACGGCGGTCCCGCACAGCGACAGCATCGGGACGTCGTTGTGGGAGTCGGAGTAGGCGGTGCAGCGCTTGAGGTTGAGACCCTCGCGGACGGCGAGTTGTCGCACGGCGTGGGCCTTGCCGAGTCCGTGGAGGATGTCGCCGACGAGACGCCCGGTGAACTTCCCGTCGACACTCTCGGCGACGGTGCCCAGGGCGCCGGTGAGGCCGAGGCGGTCGGCGATGGTCTGTGCGAGTTCGAGCGGGGTGGCGGTCACCAACCACACCTGTTGTCCGGCGTCGAGGTGCATCTGCGCGAGGGTGCGCGTGCCCGGCCAGATCTTGTCGGCGATGGTCTCGTCGAAGATCTCCTCGCCGAGCCTGCGCAGTTCCTCCGTCGAGCGGCCGGCGATGAAGGCCAGGGCCTTCTCCCGACCCGAGGCGACGTCGTCGGCGTTCTCGCGCCCGCTGATGCGGAACTTGGCCTGCGCCCAGGCGAATTCGGCCATGTCGCGGTAGGAGAAGTAGTCGCGTGCGGCGAGACCGCGCGCGAAGTGCACGATCGACGCGCCCTGCACGAGGGTGTTGTCGACGTCGAAGAAGGCCGCCGCGGTGAGGTCGGGTGGGACGTCGGTGGGGGCGCCGGGCTCGTCGTCGTCGTGCACGGGTCCGGCGAGTCGGCCGCGACGTTCGAGAGTGGCGTAGGCGGCCTGCGCGCTCGCCTCACCGGCCAGCGAGTGCCGCAGTTCGGCGGCGGACTGACGGAACCGGCCGACCCGTCCCGACTGCGCCGAGCGGTTGGCTCGCGAGGAGATCCAGTTGCTGACGGTGCCACCGGGTTCGCGGTCCTCGGCACCGACCGGACCTGTGCTGGTCACGGCGTCGACGGACTGTTCGGCGGGCACCGGCGGGATGGCATCGGGCTCGTGCTCACCATCGCCGGTGGGGCCGGTGTGCATCGACCTCTCGGGGTCGGTGTCGCCGGGCGTATCGGTCACCAGATCGCCTCCTGCTCCTCGGCCTCCAAGCCTAGCCGCACCCGCTCGGCGCACCCCGCCCACCGCACCCGGCCCACAACATCCGATCGGCCCGGCGCGTTCGGGTGCACAATCGGTGTCCATGGTGATCACCCTGCTGACCCGCGCGGGTTGCCCGGCGTGTGCCCGCGCGCTCGAGGAGTTGCAGCCGATCTCTGTCGAGTACGACACAGCGTTGGAGATCGTCGACGTCGATGCCGCGGCCGCCCACGATCCGTCCTTGCGCGCCGAGTTCGGTGACCGTCTGCCCGTGGTGCTGCTCGACGAGCGCGAACACAGTTACGGCGAGGTGGACATGCCCCGACTGCGGGCCGACCTCGATGCCGCGAGGTGAGTCGGCCCTTCTTTGTGAACGCGTTCACAAGCGGTATACCCTCGATCCGTGCCTCATGCCGACGACGACGTGACATCGTTGATCCCCGCTGCCTCCGTGGCGCGGTTGGCTGCCTATCTGCATGTGCTGCGGTCGTTCAGTGAGCACGGTGTCGTGGTGGCGTCGAGCGGGCAATTGGCCACCGCGGCAGGCGTGAACCCCGCGATCCTCCGCAAGGACCTCTCCCATGTGGGCGCGAACGGGGTGCGCGGCGTCGGCTACGACGTCGGTCGCCTCACCGCCCGCATCGCGCTGGCGTTGCGCACGTCCGACACCCACAACGTCGCACTCGCCGGCGCCGGTCACCTGGGGCGAGCCCTTCTCGCTCATACGGGTTTCGGACGCGGTTTCCGCGTGGTTGCGATGTTCGACACTGATCCCGACCTCGTGGGCACCACATTCGGTACCGGTGGCGTTGAGATGGTCGTGGCACCGATGACCGAACTGTCCGCCGAATGCGCGGCGAAGAACGTCGATATCGCCGTGGTGGCGACGTCGGACGCGATCGCGCAGCAGACCTGCGACACCTTCGTGCTGGCGGGCGTGCGACAGATCCTCAACTTCACGACCGTGGCGCTGCACACGCCGCCGTCGGTGCACGTCCGACCCGTCGACCTGGCTCTCGAGCTCCAGGTCCTCGCGTTCAACGCCTCGCGGCGCGACTCGTCGACCGAGAACGCCGTGAGCGGAGCGACCCAGAAAGCAGTGTCAGTGTGAGCATCTTCCTGTTCGGAGTGTCCCACCGCAGCGCGCCGGTCTCGGTGCTCGAACGCCTCGCGGTGTCCGACGGTGACCGACCCAAGTTGGTCGACCAACTCCTCGACACCCCGCAGATCTCCGAGGTCATGATGGTCTCGACCTGCAACCGGGTGGAGATCTACGCCGTCGTCGACGCGTTCCACCCCGCGCTCGAGGCGGTGGGTGCGGTGATCGGCGAGCACTCCGGCATGACCGTCAACGAGATGACGCAGCACGCCTACGTCCGGTACTCCGAGGCCGCCGTGGAGCACCTGTTCACCGTGGCCGCCGGACTCGACTCGATGGTCGTCGGCGAGCAGCAGATCCTCGGCCAGATCCGATCGGCCTACGCCAGCGCCGACGAGCACTCCTCGGCCGGACGTGTCCTGCACGAACTGGCCCAGCAGGCGTTGCGTGTCGGCAAGCGCGTGCACACCGAGACGGGTATCGACCGCGCCGGTGCGTCGGTGGTGTCGGTCGCCCTCGACCGCGCCCGCGCGCTCCTGGGCACCCGTGAGACCCCAGGCACCATCGGGTCGGCGGTCGTGCTGGGCGCCGGCGCGATGGGTGCGCTCGCCGCGGCCCACCTCGCCCGCGATGGCGTCCTCGACCTGTCGATCGTCAACCGCACCGCCGAGAAGGCCGATCACCTCGCGGCCAACGTCGCGAAGAACCACGGTGTGCGGGCGACGTCGGTGCCGATGTCCGACCTGGCCGCCGCGGTCGCCGAGGCTGATGTCCTCGTGAGCTGTACCGGCACCGTCGGTTCGCTGGTGAGTGTGGGTGAGGTGCACTCGGCCCTGGCGCGGCGCACCCGCACCACGCCGCTCGTCATCTGCGACCTCGGACTTCCGCGCAACGTCGATCCCGCCGCGGCGAAGCTGCCCCACGTCCACATCGTCGACATCGAGGGCCTGCGCGCCGACGGGGCGACCCAGGCCGCGGCCGCCGACGCCTCCGCCGCGCGTGCCATCGTCGCCGGCGAGCTCGCCGAGTACCTCACCCTGCAGCGCCAGGCCGAGGTCACCCCGACCGTCACCGCCTTGCGCCAGCGCGCCGCGGAGATGGTGGAGGCCGAGATCATGCGCCTCGAGACCCGGCTGCCCGGACTCGACGACCCCCAGCGCGACGAGGTCGCCAAGGCCGTCCGGCGCGTCGTCGACAAACTGCTCCACGCGCCGACGGTGCGCGTGAAGCAGCTCGCCTCGACCCCCAACGGTGACCATTACGCCGAGGCGCTGCGCGAGCTGTTCGAACTGACTCCCGGTGCGGCCGAATCGGTGTCGGCTCCCGAGACCGGCCTGCCGGTCACGGGGAGCGACCGTTGATCCGTATCGGAACGCGTGGATCGCTGTTGGCGACGACGCAGTCGGGGGTCATCCGTGACCAGTTGATCGCGGCCGGCCACGAGGCGGAGCTCGTCGTCATCACCACGGCGGGCGACATGTCGGCCGAGCCGGTGGAGAAGATCGGTATCGGTGTGTTCACCACCGCGATCCGCAACGCCCTGCACGCCCGCGACATCGACGTCGCCGTGCACTCCTACAAGGACCTGCCGACCGCGGTCGACCCGGTGCTCACGATCGCCGCCGTCCCGCCGCGCGAGGATTCGCGTGATGCGCTGGTCGCGTCGGGTGGCCGGGTGCTGGGCGAGTTGCCACCGGGATCGACCGTGGGGACCTCGGCGCCGCGGAGGATCGCGCAGCTTAACGCACTGGGTCTCGGTTTGGAAATCCGCCCCCTACGAGGCAACCTAGATTCTCGGTTGGGCAAAGTCGCCAGCGGCGAACTCGACGCAGTGGTGGTGGCCCGTGCCGGGCTGGTTCGTATCGGTCGTGCCGATGAGGTCACCGAGGCGTTCGACCCGGTCGTGTTGCTTCCGGCACCTGCACAAGGTGCCCTCGCTGTGGAGTGCCGCTCCGATGATGCCGAACTGGTGAGCATTCTCGCCGAGTTGGACGACGCCCCCACACGGGCGGCGGTCGATGCCGAGCGAGCCGTGTTGGCAGCCCTGGAAGCCGGCTGCACGGCCCCGGTCGGAGCGATCGCCGAGGTGGTGGAGTCGATCGACGACGACGGGCGCATCTTCACCGAGCTGTCGCTGCGCGCTGCGGTCGCTGCGGAGGACGGATCCGATGTGATCCGGTCGTCGCTGGTGGGACCGGTCGAACGCGCTGCCGATCTCGGGCGGGAACTCGCCGTAGAACTGCTGGATCGCGGGGCCGCGGAGGTCATGCGTTCTCAGTAGCCACCGAACGCAACGGACCCCCGCACGGGTCAGGAGAGCGCACGAATGAGCCGTACGAAGAAGGCCAGTCCGGGTCGGATCCTGTTTGTCGGATCGGGCCCCGGAGATCCGGCACTGCTGACGCTTCGCGCCCGAGACGCCATCGCCTCGGCGAGCACCGTGTTCGTCGACGCCGACGTCCCCGCGGGTGTCACCGCTCTCATCGGGGCCGACATCCCGGTCGAGGAGCCCGTCGTCCGCCGGCCCGAACCCTCGTCGGCCGACGCGACCGTCGACGGTGACGACGCCCCCGTCGACACCCCGCCCGCCGCGGACGATCAGGACCCCTCGGGTGCACGCATCCGTCCGGCACTCGGTGATCCGGGCGAGGTCGCCAAGACGCTGCTCGCCGCCGCGAAGGCCGGTGACGACGTGGTCCGCCTGGTCTCCGGCGATCCGCTGACCACCGATTCCGTTCTCGCCGAGGTCACCGCCGTCGCCCGTACCTCGGTCGGCTTCGAGGTCATCCCCGGACTCCCGGCCGCCGCCGCGGTGCCGAGCTACGCGGGCATGCCGCTGGGCTCGTCGCACACCGAGGCCGACGTCCGCGGCGAGGTCGACTGGGCCGCGCTCGCGGCCGCCCCCGGCCCGCTCGTGCTCCACGCCACCGCAGGTCACCTGGCCGAGACGGCCAGCGCCCTCACCGAGCACGGTGTCGCGGCGCAGACGCCGGTCGCGGTCACCGTCAACGGCACCACCTGCCAGCAGCGCACCATCGAGGCGACGCTGGCCACGCTCAACGACAAGGGCGCGGGTCTGCAGGGACCGCTCATCGTCACCATCGGCAAGGTCGTCGCCCAGCGCGGCAAGCTGAGCTGGTGGGAGTCGCGCGCCCTGTACGGCTGGACCGTTCTGGTGCCGCGCACGAAGGATCAGGCCGGCGACATGAGCGATCGGCTCGTCGTCCACGGCGCGATCCCCATGGAGGTGCCGACCATCGCCGTCGAGCCGCCGCGCAGTCCCGCGCAGATGGAACGTGCCGTCAAGGGTCTCGTCGACGGCCGCTACCAGTGGGTGGTGTTCACCTCCACCAACGCCGTGCGCGCGGTGTGGGAGAAGTTCGCCGAATTCGGTTTGGACGCACGCGCGTTCAGCGGCGTCAAGATCGCCTGCGTCGGCGAGGCCACCGCGGAGAAGGTGCGTACCTTCGGCATCAACCCCGAACTCATCCCGAGCGGCGAGCAGTCGTCGCTGGGTCTGCTCGACGACTTCCCGCCCTACGACGACGTGTTCGACCCGGTGAACCGGATCCTGTTGCCGCGCGCCGACATCGCGACCGAGACCCTCTCGGAGGGTCTGCGTGACCGTGGCTGGGAGATCGACGACGTCACCGCCTACCGCACCGTGCGGGCGGCACCGCCGCCGGCGACGACCCGCGAGATGATCAAGACCGGTGGGTTCGACGCGGTCTGCTTCACCTCGAGCTCCACCGTCCGCAATCTCGTCGGCATCGCGGGCAAGCCGCACGCGCGCACCATCGTGGCGTGCATCGGACCCAAGACCGCCGAGACGGCAACGGAATTCGGCCTGCGGGTCGATGTCCAGCCCGAGTCGGCGTCGGTGCCCGATCTCGTCGACGCGCTCGCCGAGCACGCCTCGCGTCTGCGTGCCGAGGGTGCTCTGCCCCCGCCGCGCAAGAAGGCCCGGCGCTCCCGGTCCTGATCTCATGACCCCGCATCCCTACATCCGGCCGCGTCGGCTGCGCACCACTCCGGCCATGCGTCGGTTGGTGGCCCAGACATCGTTGGAGCCACGGCATCTCGTGCTCCCGATGTTCGTGGCCGACGGCCTCGACGAGCCGCAGCCGATCTCGTCGATGCCCGGCGTCGTGCAGCACACGCTCGATTCGTTGCGCGCAGCCGCGGCCGAGGCCGTGTCCGCCGGTGTCGGGGGGCTCATGGTGTTCGGTGTGCCGCGCGCCGAGGACAAGGACGCCACCGGTTCCGGGGCCGATGACCCCGAGGGGATCCTCAACCGCGGATTGCGGGCGTTGCGAGACGAATTCGGTGACTCCACCGTGCTGATGGCCGACACCTGTCTCGACGAGTTCACCGACCACGGGCACTGCGGCGTGCTCGATCATTCCGGTCGCGTCGACAACGACGCCTCGCTCGACCGCTACGTGTCGATGGCGCTCGCGCAGGCGAACGCGGGCGCGCACCTACTCGGTCCGAGCGGGATGATGGACGGCCAGGTCGGGGTGATCCGCGACGCGCTCGACGACGCCGGCCACACCGACACCGGCATCCTCGCCTACACAGCCAAGTACGCCTCGGCGTTCTACGGCCCGTTCCGCGAGGCCGTCGGCTCCACGCTGCAGGGGGACCGGCGCACCTATCAGCAGGATCCGGCGAACCGCGACGAGGCGATGCGGGAACTCGAACTCGATCTCGCCGAGGGCGCCGACATCGTGATGGTGAAGCCGGCGATGAGCTACCTCGACATCGTGCGGGACGTGGCGAACGCGACCGACGCACCGATCGCGGCCTATCAGATCTCGGGTGAGTACTCGATGATCACCGCCGCGGCAGAGCGTGGCTGGATCGACCGCGACGCCGCGATCATGGAGTCGGTGACCTCGATCCGCCGGGCCGGCGCCTCGATCGTCCTCACCTACTGGGCCACCGAGGTCGCACAGCGCTTGGGCTGACCCTCTTTCGGCCACCTGAGCTGGGCGGACACTGTCGGATGCGGGTGGGGCACTACTCTGTGTGCCATGTCGTACCCGTCGAATCCGCGGCCGCCTCAGCCGGGGCCGCCGAACCAGGGCACCCATCCGGAGTCCGGTCCGCAGAACACGAAGCCGACCCTGGCCACGCCGATGGCGATCGGGACCGAGCTGTGGCTCGTCGTGATCGTGATGCAGGCCATCGCCTACGGCGGTCAGTACTCCGCCGCGGCCGATTCGGTGCGCAGGGCGGCGCGCGAGGCGTCGACCGAGCAGTCCGACCTCATGGCGTCGACCGGTCTCATCGTCGGGGTGTTCGTGGGTGTCGGTGTGGTCGTGACGGCGGTGTCGTTGCTGCTGGTGTGGCTGGCGCGGTCGGGCCACAACTGGGCGCGCCTGGTGCTGTCGTTCCTCAGCGGTTTCCTCGTGGTGCAGGCGGTGTTCTCGCTCTTCGGTGACGGGGGTCCCGCGTGGACGACCATCCCGTCGGTCATCAGCGGGGTCGCGGCTCTCGGCGCGGGATACCTGTTGCTGCAGAAGGACTCGGAGAAGTACTGCCGCGACATGGCGGTCCACCGCCGCGGTGGCGCCACCCCCACGCCCGGATACCCGCCCGCCCCGTACCCGCCTGCCCAGTACCCACCGGCCCAGCACTCGCCGGGCGCGCAGCAGCCGGGTCAGTACCCGCCCGCCCCGTACCCGCCCTCGCCGCAGTACGACCCGAACCGGTACCAGCCACCGACGCAGCCGTACCCGGGACAGCAGCACAGCCAGGGACAGCAACCGAGCCCGTATTACGACCCGCACGCCTATGACCCCCGGACGTTCGATCCGCAGGCGTATCAGCAGTCGCCACCGTCACCGCCCGCCGACGACCGCGCATCCGCGCGGCCGGCGACGGGGGAGAACGTGCGCGAGCGCGACCTGTCCGCGCCCGACGATCGATCCGGGGACACCCCGTCCGGAGATGCCCCGTCCGACGACGAGTCACGTCGATGAGCGGCGGTGACGTCGCCGTCCCGACGATGGCGGTGTGGGCCGCGCGGCTGTGGCTGGCCTCGGCGGTGTTGTTCGGGGTCTCGGCGGTGTGGTTCCTGTGGATCGGCATCGGCAGTGCGAGCGCATTCGGCATAGGCCTGGGCGTCATCAGCATCGCGATCGCCGCAGCGGTCTACATCCTGGGTCGCCGGGCCGCGACGCCCGACGCGCGCTGGCGGTCGACGGTGTCGGTGCTGACCCTCGTGGTCACCATGGCCGGGATGCTGGTCGCGGTCCTGTTCTTCGACCCGTTCCTGCTGGTCAGCGGGTTGGTCGGTCTCGTCGGATCGATGATGGCGTACCGGCCCGCGGCCGAGAAGTGGTTCAGCGGGGGTGCGATCGGTGGCTGATCCGCGCCACCCCGGCCGCAAGGAAGACTCCGACCAGGGATCCGACGAGGACGCCGGCACGGTGCTGTTCCGTGAGAACGGCGGCAGCTGGTGGGTGGTGTCGATCGGGCCGCTGCTCATCGCGGCGGTCGTCGCGGTCGAGGCGACCGGCCCGGGTCAGATCCACTGGCCGGTGCTGTCGATCTTCTTCGTGGTGCTCACGGGTTTCGCGCTCATCCAGGTCTACGCCGCGCGCCAACACGTCAGTGTGTGCCTCACCGAGACCACGCTGCGCCAGGGCGTGAAGACGATCCCGCTCACCGACATCGAGAAGATCCACCCGGAGAACAACGCCCCCGATCCGAAGGACTGGGAAAGCGCCTCGGCGCTCGGTGAGCTGTCGGGTGTGCCGCGTCGGCGCACCGGCATCGGCCTGACCCTCACCTCGGGGAAGTTGACCCAGGCCTGGGCTCGCGATCACCGACGCCTTCGTCAGGAACTGACCGAGGCGCTCCTCGCGGTGCAGATGGGCCTCGGCCCGCGTGGCGGCGCTGAACGCAACCCGAGCGGGCCCGACCTCACGAAGCCCTCCGACACCACGCCGGACCTCGACGACTCCGACGAGACGTCGTGAACGCCCGACGACATCTGGTCGCCGGGGTGGCGGTGGTCGTCGCGCTGGTGTTCGTGGCGCTGGCGGTGTGGCTGGCACTCACCTCGGTCACCACCGCGGACTACCCGCCGCTGACCATCGACGACCGCACGGTGGGTGGCCCGTATTCGTTGACGACGTATAGCGGCAACAGGATCGGCGGCGCGACGGCGTGCGTGCTCGCTGCCGTGATCGCCACCTACGTCGCGGTCACCCGGGTGCTCCCGCGCCGCCGCGGCGACACGGGAGCAGGGGCTCTCAGCCCTCCATCGCCACGGTGAGCAGCGCCTCGGGAACGCCGAAGGCGTCGACGAGGGTCTGCGCGTGCGGCCGGAGTTCCTTGCACAGTTCGTTCACGCCACGCCGGATCGCCTTGGCGCGCTCCACCGACACGTGGCGGTGCATGAGGAACCAGTCGAGGTCGTCCTCGAGCGCGGAGTAGACGAACAGGTCGCAGACGGTGCCGAGCAGGTCGGCGGCGGCCTTGCTGTCGCAGTTCTCGATGCCCTCGATGAACGCCTCGAGAACCACGCGCTCCATGTGGGCGTGGCCCACCTTCAGCAGGTGATCCTGGGCGTTGTTGAACACCTCGAACGCGTCGGCGTCCTCGGCCGTCGCGCGGCGCAGCCGGTTGGCGCAGGTGCGCAGGAGGTGATCCTCGCGGTTGCGGAACAGGCGGATCTGCGTGGCGCGGTTCGACAGCTCCGACTCCTCGGGATCCTCGCCGGAGGAGTCGAGCAGGGTCTGCACCACCTGGCGGGCGGCCGACTTCTCGAGGATGACGTCGCGGGCCATGTCGGCGATGAAGCGCGCCCAGCCCACCGTGTTCAGCCCGCGGACGTCCTCGGCGTAGGCCGAGAGCAGTTCCTTCGCGACGAGCTGCGTCAGCACGGTGTTGTCGCCCTCGAACGTGGTGAACACGTCGATGTCGCCGCGCATGATCGACAGCTGGTTCTCGTCGAGGTAGCCGTTGCCACCACAGGCCTCACGACAGACGTTGATCGAGTGCGATGCGTGCCAGGTGGTCATCGCCTTGAGTCCGGCGGCCGCGCTCTCGAGCTGGCGTTGACGGCCCGCCATCGAGTCGTCGCCCTCGGTGTCCTCGGGGTTGGCCGTCTGGACCTCGTGCAGTTCCTCGACCACCTCGTTCTGTGCGAAGGCCAGCGCGTACGACTTGGCGATGAGCGGCAACAGCTTCCGCTGATGTGCCAGGTAGTCCATGATCACGATCTCGTCGTCGGAGTCGGGCGCCTCGAACTGGCGACGCTCGAGCCCGTAGCGCGTGGCGATCGCCAGGGCCTTGCGTCCGGCTGCGCCCGCGGTGGCCGCCACCGACACGCGGCCACGGATCAGGGTGCCGAGCATGGTGAAGAACCGACGGTTCGGGTTGTCGATGGGGGAGTGGTAGCTGCCGTCGTCGTCGACGTCGGCGTACTTGTTGAGCAGGTTCTCCCGCGGGATGCGGACGTGGTCGAAGCTCAGGCGTCCGTTGTCGACTCCGGCGAGCCCGCCCTTGGGGCCGTCGTCCTCGATGGTGACACCGGGCATCGTCTCGCCCTTGTCGTCACGGATCGGCACCACGAAGCAGTGCACACCGTGGTCTTCGGGCTCCTGTCCCGGGCCCGCGGTCACGAGCTGGGCGAACACCGTCGCCAGCGACGCGTGCTGTGCCGCACCGCCGATGTAGTCCTTGGTCGCCGAGGGGGTGGTGGAGTGCACCACGAACTCGTCGGACTCACGGTCGTAGGTGGCGACGGTCTCGAGCGCCTGCACGTTGGAGCCGTGACCCTTCTCGGTCATCGCGAAGCATCCGAGCAGATCGAGGTCGATGAGCGGCTTCACGTACCTGTCGTGGTGACGTTTCGTGCCGAGGTTCTCGATGGCCCCGCCGAACAGGCCCCACTGGACTCCGGCCTTCACCATCAGAGACAGGTCGGCATAGCCGAGCATCTCGATCGCGGTGATCGATGCGCCGACATCGCCGGTGCCACCGTGCTCGGTGCGGAAACCGGCGGCGGCGAAATCGAGCTCGCTGAGTTCGCGGATGTGCTCGAACGTCCGGTCGCGCGACTCCTGCATGGTCAGGGTCGGGTCGGGCAGGAGGTCGGTGCGGTCCATGTTCCGGCGCGCGTACTGCCGCGTCTCGCGCCAGCGGCCGTCGAGCGTGTACCGCAGATTCTCGACCAGGAGTTCACGATCGGCGGTGTCGCCGGCGCCGGTCTCACTCGGGTCCGGGGTGACTTCTTCGGTTACTGCCCTATCGGTGACTGACATATACCCACGTTACTCAGCGGTAGGGGGGTCAACACTGCATTGATGGTCACAGTTGCGGTCGATTTGTGGCGGTCGATCGAGATTCGATAACGAAAGTATAACGACGACAGCCGCGCGCTGTCCGATTCACCCCGAAGCTGCTGTGCAGGTGCGTGACTCGGCAAAAAAGTTCAGAATCGGGTCTGGCACTCGGCATGATCGAGTGCTAAATTCGGTGTCGCACAGTGATGGAGGGCTCGTCACCGGGACGGGCCACGGCGACACAGGAGGTGGGTTGCTGTGCTTCGTTTTGATCCTTTCACCGAGATGGACGCACTCGCCCGCGGTCTGCTCGACGGTCAGCCGACGGGATCGACGCGGACCCCGAGGTTCATGCCGATGGACCTCTGCAAGGTCGACGATCACTTTCTGCTGACCGCCGACCTCCCGGGCGTCGACCCGGGATCGGTCGATGTCAGTGTGGACAACGGGACTCTCACCCTCGCCGCGCAGCGCACCGCGCGCTCGGACGACTCGGTGCAGTGGTTGGCCAATGAGCGGTTCTCCGGGACCTATCGGCGTCAGCTCAGCCTGGGCGACAACATCGACGCCGCCGGGATCGAGGCCACCTACGAGAACGGTGTCCTCAGCGTGACGATTCCTGTCGCCGAGCGTGCCAAGCCGCGCACCATCGAAGTGCGGCAGAAGGATTCGCCTCGCTCCATCGAGGCCGAATCGGCGACCTGACGAGTCCCTCACCCAGGGCGGTACCCGTGAGCCGGGCGGCTCACGGGTACCGCCGTGTCGGCTGCTGGCAGGTGATGCAGTGGATGCCACCGCCACGGACGAACAGCGGTCGCGCGTCGACGGTGACCACCTCGCGTCCGGGATAGGCCGCGCCGAGGATCTCGGCCGCCGGCGCGTCGGACGGGTCGTCGAAGGCGCACGCGATGACGCCGCCGTTGACCACGAGATGGTTGATGTAGCTGTGGTCGACGAATCCGCCTGCGTCTCTGAGGTTCCGCGGTGCGGGGACCCGGACGATCGCCGGCACCGAACCGGCGGCGTCGGTGGCGGCGGAGAGCAGCTCGATGATCTCGGCGGTCACGGCGTGGTCGGGATGGCCGCGGTCGGTCTGATCGTGGACGAGCACCGTGCCCGGTGTCGGGAAGGCCGCGACGATGTCGACGTGCCCACGGGTGCCGAAGGTGTCGTTGTCGCGGGTCAGCCCGCGCGGCAACCAGATCGCGGTGGTGGTGCCGATCGTACGGGCGAGTTCGGCCTCGACCTGCTCACGCGTCCAGGTGCTGTTGCGGCCCTCGCCCCGTTGCACGGTCTCGGTGAGCAGCACGGTCCCCGCGCCGTCGACCTGAATACCGCCGCCCTCGTTGATCATCGGCGAGTCGACGAGTTCCGCGCCGGAGAGTTCGGCGATGAGTGTCGCGATGTGCTGGTCGCTGTCCCAGGTCGCCCAGTCGGCGGCGCCCCAGCCGTTGAACACCCAGTCGACCGCGCCGAGCGCCCCGTTCTCGTCGAGCACGAAGGTGGGGCCGATGTCGCGGGCCCAGGCGTCGTCCAGCGGGGCCTCGACGAGGGTGATCTCGCTCGACAGGTGGCGTCGCGCGTGGCTGATCTCGCCGGGATCGACGATCACCGTCACCGGTTCGAAGTCGGCGACCGCGTGCGCGACCGCCGCCCATGTCGCCCGTGCCTCTTCGTGTTCGGTCTCGGTGTCGCCGAGGGAATACCCCGCCACCGGGTAGGCCATCCAGACGCGTTCCTGCGCAACGGTCTCGGCGGGCATCCGCCAGTTCCGCTCGGCGGAGGTCACGGTGTCACCGGTGCCGTGAGTGACCCGTAGGTGTCGGGTCGACGGGTGGCGAGGAACGGGAACAGTGCGAGCCAGTCGCGCCGCTGATCCAGTTCGAGATCGGCGACCAGCGTCACCGACTCGTCCCGCGGGGCCGCAACGAGGATGCGCCCGAACGGATCACAGATGAACGACGACCCGTAGAACGTGATCGCGCCCTCGTCGCCGTGTCGGTTCGGCACGACCATGAACGTCGCGTTCGCGATCGCGTTGCCCACGATCACCTGCTGCCACAGCGGCTGTGTGTCGAAGTCGGGGAAGTCGGGCTCGGAACCGATCGCGGTCGGATAGACCAGGATCTCCGCTCCGGCCAGCGAATAGCTGCGCGTCACCTCGGCGAACCATTCGTCCCAACACGTCGGCAGTCCGATGGCCGCGTCGAGTCCCTCGGGTCGGTGCACCGGGTACGGGTCATCGGCCGGTCCGGCACGGAAGTAGGTGTCCTCGTAGTAGCCCGAGCTGATCGGGATGTGCAGTTTGTGGGTGTGCGCGACGATCTCGCCCCGCGGCGAAACCAGGATGGCGGTGTTCAGGCCGAGCCCGTCGGTCACACCGCTCGGGTCGGCCGGCGCTCGCTGATACAGCGACGCGTGGACGAAGAGGTCGTGGGCGCGGGCCATCTCGGCGGCGAACGTCGCGGTGGGTCCGGTGTTCAGGTCCTCGGCGTCGGCGCCCGGGTCGGTGCCGGCGCGTTCGAAAGCGGGATAGCGCCGCAGGGTCAGTTCGGGCAGGAACACCGCTCGGGCGCCCTCGTGTGCCGCCGCGGCGATCCCGTCCGCGAGCTCGGCGCGCAGGTCGTCGGGGTCGGTGTGCCACCGATGCTGGACCAGCGCGACCCGCAACGGATCGCGCGTCGGCGCCTCGTACCGGCACGGCGGCGCGGGCACCGCGGGGGCGACGATCGTGCGCATCAGGTCTCCTTCGAGTTTAACGAATGCTATTCGTTAAACGATAACCCCGCAGTCCTCGGCCCGCAATGCCGAACGCACCCCGGCGCTGGGCCGGGGTGCGTTCGGATTCACGGTCGAGGCCGGCTACTTCTGGTAGCCGATGTCCTGGACGCGTCCGATGTAGAACAGGCCCGCGCCGTAGTTCGCCAGCTTTTCCTTGGTGGCGACAATGGTCGGCCCGTTGTCGAGCGGGAGATTGGAGTACTGAGCCAGCAGCGTGCGCTCGAGGGTATTTCCTGCGGCGATCTGAGCGGCCGGATCGGCGATCTCGCCGACGGCCCGAATCTGCTTGTCCAACTCGGGGGTTCCTGCGCCGGCTTGATTCAGCTGAGAACCCGAGCACCAGAACTGGCAGAAGTACGCGTAGCCGAACGGGTCGCTCGAACTCACCCCGGAGAGGAAGAAGTCGAACTTCTTGTTCGTCACGACATCGGAGAACTCACTCGACGACTTCTGCTGGATCTGCAGATCCACACCCACTGACTTCTCCATGGCCTGAATGGCCCGTGCCAGGTTCAGGATCGTCGGATCGTCACCGGTGAGCGGGAAGCTCAAGGACAGCTTCTGCCCGTCCTTGGTTCGGATGCCGTCTCCACCCGTCACCCATCCGGCGGAGTCGAGTTCACTCTTGGCCGCGCTGGTGTCGAAGTCGATGACTCCCTTGACGTTGTCCGCGTAGCCCTTCTGGAAAGGGTAGAGCCCAAACGACCCTGGCAAGGTCTCGCTGTACCCAAGGCCCTGAAAGAGCACATCGGCGACGACTTTCCGGTTGATTGCCTTGAGGATGGCGCTGCGTACCTTGATGTCGCGCAACGGCGGCGAGGCCAAGTTGAGGGTCGCGAGGTCCTGCGACGGCGTCGCGGACTTGCGGATCTGTGTTCCGCCGACCCCCTGGACCTGGGCAAGCCGGTCCTTCGTCCGCGCCGACACCGCGTCGATCTGACCGTTCTTGAAGGCGTTGATCGATGCCTGGCTGTCCATCTGCAGGAACACGCGCTGATCGAGCTTGCCGGCGTCACCCCACCACCTGGGGTTCCTCTCGAAGATGACTGTGCCCGATGTCTTGTCGAACGACTTCAACGCGTACGGCCCGGCGCCCAGTTCGGGGTGCGGGGAGTTGACGTAGCCGGTGTTGTAGAACGTCGGGTTGGCGGCCTTCGGGTGCAGGATGATGTTGAACAGGCTGTCGGGCCAGGCGTAGGTGCCGCGGAAGGTGACGACGGCCTGCTTGGAGTTCGTCCCCTGCACCACCGACGCGATCTGGGAGTAGCCGTCGGTGCTCGACGCCGCATACGCAGGGTCACTGCCGTTGTTCGTTTTCCAGGTCGCCTCGAAGGCGGTCCAGTCAATGGGCGTGCCGTCGTTGAAGGTCGCCTTCGGGTTGATCGTGTAGGTCACCACGGTGTTGCCGCCGACCTCGGCTTTCGAGTACCCCGTGAGGTAATCCGGGTCGGCCGACGCGGTGCCGTCGGGGCTGAAGGTGAACAGGGACGGGTTGCTCCACCGCCAGAGCGTGGTGGTGTAGAGCGTGCCGTCGGCCTGGAACGGGTTGAACTGGGGGGACACCTCGGGCAGAGCCGTGGTGAGCTTCCCTCCGTCGGCGATGTTGTCGCGCGGTTGGGCATTGATCTGCGCGGCCGTTTTCGACAGCGAGTCGTTGGTGTCCGACGAACTCGAGCTCGACGACCCGCCACAACCGGCGAGTGCCAGCGTGGCGACGACCGAGATCGCGCCGACGGCGAACATTTGGCGTTTCATGGGTGATCCTTTCGAGGGATGGTCACGAGCTGGCGGGCATCAGGAACGGACGGGGACGACCGTGTCGGCGAAGTGGCAGGCGTGCTGGTGGGCGGACCCTGCGTCGACCGACCGCAGCACCGGAACCTCACTGATGCAGGTCTTCTGGTCGCGTTCGGGCAGTGTGGGCCGCAGGGGACACCGGTTGTGGAACGAGCAACCCCCGGGCCGTGCACTCGGGCTGGGAAGTTCTCCGGTCAGCACCACCCGCTCGCGTGTGCGCTCGAGCGCAGGGTCCGGGATGGGGATCGCCGAGAGCAGCGCCCGCGTGTACGGATGGGTGGGTCGATCGAAGATGTCGGCGACGGTGCCGATCTCGACGAACTTCCCCAGATACATCACCGCGACGCGATCGGAGAGATGCCGCACCACCGACAGGTCGTGCGCGACGAACAGGTAGGCCACGCCGATCTCGCGCTTGAGTCGGTCGAGGAGATTGATGATCGAGGCCTGGATCGACACGTCGAGTGCCGACACCGGCTCGTCGAGCACCACGAGTGTGGGATTGACCGCGAGTGCACGTGCTATCCCGATGCGCTGGCGCTGCCCGCCGGAGAACGCGGCCGGGAAGCGTGCGGCGTGGGCGGGGTCGAGACCCACGAGGCGCATCAGCTCCGACACCCGGGCGTCGAGGTCCGACGTCGTGTCCCGGTAGGCCCGTAGCGGCTCGGCGATGATGTCGCGCACCGTCATCCGGGGGTTCAGTGATCCCATCGGGTCCTGGAATACGATCTGGACGGCCTTGCGTGCCGTCCGCAGCGCGCGACGCGACAGCGTCGAGAAGTCGGTGCCACCGATCTCGACGGTCCCGGTGGTGCCCGGCTCGGCCCGCAGGATCTCGAGCAACGTGGTCGTCTTGCCCGAACCCGATTCACCGACGATCGCCATCGTCTCGCCCCGGTGGACGTCGAAGTCGAGACCGTCGACGGCGTAGACCGATCCGATCCGACGGCGCAACAGTCCGGTGAGGATGGGGAACTCGCGGGTCAGCCCGCGCACACTCAACACGACATCGCGTGCCGCATCCGACACCCCGGCATCGGAGATCTTCTCACCGGGTGTGTCCGCGGCGAAGATCGCGGACCCGTCGATGAGACCGGCGCCGGAGATCTCGGCGGATCGGTGGCATGCGGCGAGATGGTCGGTGCCGATCTCGACGAGCGCTGGTTCGGTGGTGGTGCAGGCGGTCTCGACGGCCGGGCATCGCGGTGCGAAGGGGCAGGCATCGGCGACGTCGATCAGCACCGGCGGCTGTCCGGGGATCGGTACCAACGGCCCGGCCTGATCGCGGTCGATGCGTGGGATCGATGCGAGTAGACCTGCGGTGTAGGGCATCCGAGGTCCGGCGTACAGGTCTGTCGCGCTCGCCCGTTCGACGACCCGACCCGCGTACATCACCGCCACATCGTCGGCCGTCCCAGCGACCAGACCCAGGTCGTGGGTGATCAGCAGCAATGCGGCACCGGTCTCGCGTCGGATGGTCGTGAGCAGATCGATGACCTGTGCCTGGATGGTGACGTCGAGCGCAGTGGTCGGCTCGTCGGCGATGATCAGTTTCGGGTCGTTCGCGATGGCGATCGCGATGACCACGCGTTGGCGCATCCCGCCGGACAACTCATGGGGGAACGACGTCATCCGGCGCGCAGGGTCGGGGATCCCCACCAACTCCAGCAGTTCGGCGGCGCGGATGCGGGCCTGCGCTTTCGGTGTCGACGAGTGCGCGCGCAGCGCCTCGACGATCTGATCGCCGATCGTGTAGACGGGCGTGAGCGCGGTCAGCGGATCCTGGAAGATCATCGACATCTCGGACCCGCGGATGGTCGACATCGCGCGGTCGTCGAGACCGGCGAGTTCGGTGCCGGCGAAGCGGATCGAACCGGTGACCTCCGCGGTGTCGGGAAGCAGCCCCATGACCGCCAGCGACGTCACCGACTTGCCCGACCCGGACTCGCCGACGATCGCGGTGCAGCGACCGGCGGAGATGGTCAGATCCAGTCCGCGCACCGCGTCGAGGACCCCGGACTCGGTGGGGAACGACACTCGTAGATCGGTGAGCGAGAGAATCGGATCGCCGGCGGTCATGCGTGCGCTGCCTTCTCGCGACGGAGGGTGCGGGCGCGCCGTTTCCGTCGCCCGCCCGCCGATCCCGGGTCGAATGCGTCGCGCAGGCCGTCACCGATCAGCGACAACGACATGGTGAGCAGCGTGAGCACCGCAGCGGGGTACCAGAACAGCCATGGTGACGAGGTGATCGTGGACTGGCCGTCGGAGATGAGTGACCCCAGCGTCACGTCCGGGATCTTCACGCCGAATCCGAGGAACGACAGCGACGTCTCGGTGAGCACCACGGTGACCACACCGAGAACCGTCGAGACGATGATGAGCGACGACATGTTCGGGATGATGTGGCGCAACGAGATCCGGAACGGACCGAGCCCGAGGAACTTTCCGGCGCGCACGTAGTCCATCTCGCTCACCGACTGCGCCAGAGACCATGTGACGCGGGCCTGAAAGGGCCATCCGAAGATGATGAGCACCACGATCAGTGCCTTCCAGTCGCCGCCGTACCGGTTCGCGACGAGCGCGATGATCAGCAGTGACGGCACCACGAGCAGGAAATGGATGGACTGCAACGTGATCCGCTCGACCCAACCGCCGGTGTACGCGGCGACAGTACCGATGACGGTGGCGATGATCGTGGTCCCGAACGCGACAGCGAATGCGATCACCAGGGAGCGTTGCAGGCCGTGGACCAAGGAGGCGAAGAGGTCGACTCCCGCGTCGTTGGTGCCCAGCAGATGCTCGCCACCGGGAGACACGCCGAGGGCGGCGAAGTCCGGCGTCTTGTAGTCGTAGGAGGTGAACAGCGACCCCAGCAGGGCGAAGGCGATCAGCGCAACCAGGATGATCAGACCGACGATCGCCGTCCCGTTCCGCGCGAATCGGCGGGTGATCACCGCGCTCCGGCCGGAGCTGCGGTCGGTACCCGCCCCCTCGATGGCCAGGGCAGTGGTCTCCGCGCCGACCGGGTTTCCCACGGCAGGAACGGCATTGGCCAGCGAGCCGCTGGTGCTCGGAGATGTGTTGTCGGGAAGTGTCATGAGGTTTTCCGAGTCATCAGTTCAGCCGAATCCTGGGATCGAGGTAGACGAGGAGGAAGTCCGACAGGATGGCGCCCACAGCAGTGAGGGCGGCGCCGAAGGCCGCGGTGGCGACCACACCGTAGACATCGTTCTTGGCGATGGTGTCGACGAAGTACTTGCCCATACCGTTCCAGGCAAAGATCGACTCGGTGAGCACGGCTCCGGTGAACGCGGCGGGCACGGCGAACGCGACACTGGTCGCCACCGGGATGAGTGACGTGCGCAGTGCGTGCCGACGGACCGCAACCCCGCGGGTGAGGCCCTTGGCGCGGGCGAGTCGCACGTAGTCGCTGTTGAGGGTGTCCAGGAGCAGGCTGCGCTGGAGGATCTGAGTCCCCGCGTATCCCGTGATGATCAGGACCAGCGACGGCAGGATCAGATGCTGAGCCTTGTCGATCACCACCGACCAGAATCCGGTCACGCCCACGCCGGACGATCCGGTCACGTAGAAGATCGTGGAGCCGGCCGACTCGTTGATCGAGATCGCCAGGATCACCAGTGCCAGAGCCACGACGGGGACCGGGACCACCAGGGCGAACGAGGACGTGACCTGCAGGAGTCGGTCGGACAACCGGTACTGGCGCACCGCGGCGTACACCCCGAGACCGACACCGATGACGGTCATCAGCAGCGTGGCGCCGATGACCAACTGGAAGCTGGTCCAGGCGCGAAACCCGATCTGGCCGTTCACCGAATCGCCCACGGGCGACTGTCCCCAGTCCCAGTGCAGCACGATGCCCGAGATCCAGTGGTACCACCGCTCGAAGATCGACACCTTGTCGTTGAGGTTGTAGCGATCGAGCGTCGAGTCGACGACGGCCTCGGGCAGTGGGGGACGTCGCGCAAGGTAGTTCGATCTCGGCTCGAGGAGCGCGCTGGCGAGGAAGAAGACGAGGTTGGTGGCAACCACGATGAGGGCCACCCAACCCAGCGCCTTACGGAACAGAAAGCCGATCACCGTCTGTCAAGCCCCTTCTGTCGGTGGCCATCACGGTGCGTGCCACTGCTTCACTCACTATGCACCCATCGGTGTTTCCGTGGTGTTTCCTCGGAATATATGAGCGTCACAAATTTTTTGCCCGGCTCACGAACATATGGGGCGTTCTCGTTCGTTTGTCAGGTACCCCAGCCGACAATCAGTGCGGCGAGGCCGGATTCGAAGGCGCGGTGGGCGCGGTCCGGGGTGTCGACGTGGTCGAGTGCGCGCGCGAACGCGGGTTCGGTCACGTCGTCGTGTGCCCACACTTGCTGCGGGGCAGCGAGATCGAGCGCCGAACCGAGGACGAACGCGTCGAGCACGGTGATCGCGTCGAGAGTCTGTGTGGCGGTCAGGCCGGCGGCGTCGAAGGCGCGAGCCAGCGCCTCGTACATGGCGAGCGCGGCGCGGCTGCGCACAGTGTGGGTGGTCAGCAGAGGGATGAGGCGCGGGTGGGCGGCGTAGGCGTCGCGATACGACCGTGCGATGGCGGCCACGGTGTCGGCCCATCCCTTGTCGACGGCCGTGTCGATCTGCACCGAGGCCATGGCGCGGTCGCGCAGCAGTTCGATGATCTCGCCGCGGCCACCGATGTGGTTGTACAGCGACGACGGTCGAACTCCCAGTGCCGCAGCGACACCGGGCATCGTGAAGTCGCCGGTCGAGTCGACCGATCGCAGCGCGGTGTCGACGATGAGGTCGACCGACAGCAGCGGTGTACTCGGGCGGGGCACATGATCACAGTAGCGACCCCCGCGTCTTCCGTAGACTGGTCAGAGCGGCTGTCGGCGAAGACCCCAGCCCTCACACGCATCGCGCACGGCTCACCCGTGCTGTTCGGAGGATCACCATGAAGGCAACTCTCATCTACGGCAAGGGCGACATCCGGATCGAGAACGTCCCCGATCCGCAACTGAAGGATCCGACGGACGCCGTGGTCCGCGTCGTCCGTTCCTGCATCTGCGGCAGCGACCTGTGGCCCTACGGGTCGAAGGAGCCGTCGGACGAGGGCGCCCGCATCGGTCACGAGTTCCTCGGCGTCATCGAGGACGTGGGCTCCGAGGTCGGGGATCTCAAGCGCGGCGATCTCGTCGTCGCGCCGTTCGTGTGGGCCGACAACACCTGTGACTTCTGCGCCGAGGGCCTGCAGACCTCCTGTCGCCACGGAGGTGGCTGGGGCATGAATGGTGTCGACGGCGGCCAGGGCGAGGCGGTTCGCGTGCCGCAGGCCCAGGGCACCCTGGTGAAGCTGCCGGTCGCCGAGGACTCCGCACTGCTGCCGTCGCTGCTGACGTTGTCCGATGTGTTCTCCACCGGCCACCACTGTGCGGTCACCGCCGGTGTCGCCGAGGGTGACACCGTCACCGTCATCGGCGACGGTGCGGTCGGGCTGTCGGCGGTGCTCGCGGCCAAACGCCTCGGCGCCGAGCAGATCATCCTGATGGGTCGCCACACCGCGCGCACCGACCTCGGACGTGAGTTCGGTGCCACCGATGTGGTCGCCGAGCGCGGCGACGAGGGTATCGAGATGGTCCGCGAGCTCACCGGCGGCGACGGCACCCGCAAGGTGCTCGAGTGCGTCGGACACGAAGCGGCGATGGAGATGGCGTTGGGCGCGGTCCGCTCCGGTGGCACGGTCAGCCGTGTCGGCGTCCCGCAGTACAGCAAGGTGACCGCGGGCAGTCAGTTCTTCATGAACAACATCACGCTCACCGGCGGCGTCGCGCCTGCTCGCGCCTACATCGAGGAGCTCATGCCCGATGTGCTCGACGGAAAGGTCGAGCCGGGCAAGGTCTTCGACGTGAGCATGGGTCTCGACGACGTCCCGACCGGCTACCAACAGATGGCCGACCGCGAGGCCCTCAAGGTGATCGTCACGCCCTGACCCAACCGGACCGGGTCAGTCGGTCACCCAGTCGACGACCTCCTCGATCGGCGCCCGCGTGGTCCGGTACCCGTTGGACGGATGATCGACGTCGGGATAGCCGAACGAGATGCCGCACACGATCCGTCGGTCGTCACCGAGACCCAGCTCCGCACGCAGGGTGTCCGGGTACATCGCCAGCGCGGCCTGCGCCACGCTGCCCACTCCGTGCGCGGTGGCGGCGAGGAGGACGTTGCTGACGAAGCCGCCGCAGTCGACCGCGCCGTAGGGGCCCAGCGCCTCGTCGACGTGGACGATCGCCACATGCGGCGCGCCGAAGAAGTTCAGGTTCTGCATCGTCTGCCGCAGGCGGCCGGCGTGGTCATCGCGCTCGATGCCGAGCGACTCGTACAGCGCGAAGCCGCTCGCGCGGCGACGGTCTCGATGTACGCCGCGGTACTCACGCGGGAACTCGAAGTCGGGCGTCTGCGCCTCGCCACTCGTCGCGGCCGCGTTCAACGCCGCCCGCAGCCGTTCGGTGCCTGCGCCACTGGTGATCGCCAGCTGCCAGGACTGGCTGTTGCACCACGACGCGGTGAGCTGCGCAGTGGTGAGTATGTCGGTGATCGTTGCCCGCGGAACCGGCTCGGGGTGGAACGCGCGACAGCTGACGCGTACGGCCAGCAGATGCGCCAGCGTGTCCGCGGCGTCGTCGGGGATGCGGTCGGACCGACGCGTGTCGATGACGGACCGGATGTCGGGGGTCGAGTCGGTCACGACATCTCCAGGATCGTCGCGCCGAGTTTGTCGCGACCTCCGACGAGTCGGATGGCCTCGATCGCGGTGTCCAGTGACATCCGGCCGGTGATCGGCGGGATGAATGTGCCTGCGGCGAGCATTGTCTCGAGGGCGTCGCGGTTGCGCGCGGCCTCCTCGGGCTCGCGGCTCTCGAAGTCCGCGATCTCGTAACCGATGACGCGTGATCCCTTGAGCAGTGGCAGGTTCAGCGGTACCCGCGCCGGCGCGCCGGCGGCGAATCCGACGACGACGAAGCGTCCGCCGTAACCGGTCGCGCGCAGTGCGGGTTCGGAGTATTCGCCGCCCACCATGTCGAGCACGACGTCGGCCCCGCCGGGGCAGGCCGCCTTCAACGCCTCCTTGAAGCCCGGTGCGGAGTAGAGGACGCCCGCGTCCGCGCCGAGAGTTCCACAGAAGTCGAGCTTTTCCTGGGTCGATGCACACGCGATGACGCGGGCGCCCAGCGCCTTTCCGATCAGTACTGCGGCGCTGCCCACCGCGCCCGACGCGCCCAGTACGACGAGGTCCTCCCCGGGACGCAGTTCCCCTCTCGACACGATCGAGTCGTAGGCGGTGCGCCATGGCGCACCGGTCAGACATGCCGCGGCGGGGTCCAGGCCGTCGGGAGTCGGACGAAGCTGCCGTTCGGCGACGGCGACCTTCTCGGCGAACGCTCCGACGAACGCCATGCCGTGCACGCGATCGCCGACCGCGAACCGGGTGCAGTCGGGGCCCACCTCGACGACGACACCGGCCAGGTTGTTCCCCGGGACGAACGGTCGGGGCACGGGAACCTGATAACGCCCGCTGATGATCAGCGTGTCGACGAAATCGACCGACGCCGCCCGGACGGCCACGATCACCTGACCTGCCCCCGGCGTCGGGTCGGCGACCTCGGCGACCGTGAGATCCTCCGAGCTGTTCGTTCCGGTACAGAGCACTGCCCGCATGTCCACCCTCCGATGCCATGGTGGCACTGAGTGCCACACTGAGTTCGAGTGCCAACGTAGCATCGGGTGTCGTCGCTGGCTAGGGTGGTCGGATGACCGGTGTTCCTTCCTCTGCAGAACCGTTGCAGCAGCGGATCAGGGATCGCGTGCTGTCCGAGGTCTCCGAGACCGCGGTCGCGCTGTTCGTCGCCCACGGTTTCGACGAGACGACCGTCGACCAGATCTGCGAGGCCGCCGGACTGTCTCGGCGCAGTTTCTTCCGCTACTACAAGGGCAAGGAAGATGTCGTCGTGTCGCTGTTCTCGACGTTCGCCGTCGAGGGATGCGCACACTTCGTGGCCAGGCCGGCCGGCGAGGACATCTGGACCGCGTTACGGCACAGCATGACCCCGATGACGCGGTGGGCCGACGACGACCCCGTCCGTGCGGTCGCGATGCTGCGTCTCATCGACGACTCGCCGTCGCTGCGCGCGCGCTACCTCGACCGTGTCGACCGGTGGCGGGCCAGCCTGGCCGACGTCGTGCACGCGCGGCAGGCGTCCGCCACCCACCTGCAGGCCGCGGTCATCGCGGCGGCGGGCATGGGCGCGTACCTGGCCGCCGTGAGGGCCTGGGTCGCCACCGACGGGGCCGATTCCCTGCCGACGTTGTTCGACGCGGCCTTCGCCGCACTGCGTCCGCGGATGGACTGAGTTGCCGTAGGAGGTCAGGCCGTTCAGTGACAGGCGTGCGGCGAGGCCTCTACGTCCAGCGCCGGGTTGCGGTCGAAGAACCCGAAGGGTTTGAGCCAGAACGAGACCGTGTCGGCGGGCATCACCGGCCAGTCCTCCGGACGGGTGATGTGGTGGACGCCGAACACGTACCAGAGCACGACGTCGGTGTTGTCGATGGAGCGGTCGGCCTTCGTCCACTCGCCGAGGCCGGTGTCGCCCGACGACTGGTTGACGAATTCCCCGGCCGGCCATCGTTCCTCGGCACTGTTGGGGGTGACCCACAGGGTGTGGCCGATGACGGTGGCCCGCTGGAAGATCGGTGATTCCGGCGCGAACATCGGTGGGATCGCGTCTCCCGGCACCAATTTGTAGGACGGGTGGGTGCCGAGGCCGTTGACCGTGTTGGTGTTGACCACCTTCCACGCCCGCTGCGAGGCCCAGTTCATGTCCTGCCGTCCCTGCGACTCGGTGCGCAGCGGCGTGTTGCGCTGCACCAGCGACAGCCCGTACGGGTTGTCCGGACCCATCGGTTCGGCCTCGGTCTCACTCATCACCACGGTGTTGTCGGTGCCGTCGACGTCGAGGTCGAGACGGGCCACCAGGAAGTGTTGGTGGAACGGGGCGTACGTGCGCTCGTCGACGAGGGTGCCGTGCGGGTGATCGGCTCCGGAGGCGATCGGCGTGGTCACCATGATGCCGGTGGCGCGTACCTCGCACTGGATGTTGCCGTCCTGATGGAACCGCCAGTAGACGAGGTACTCGTAGTTCGCGACGGTCACGTGGAAGCTGACGGTGAGCCGGCGCATCCGACGCACCTCGGCGCCCGCGTCATGATCCACGTGCTTCCACAGCACCGCGTCGTCTTCCTCGTGGATGCATATGGCGTTGGTGATCGTGTACGGCTCGCCGGCGCTGTTGTGCAGTGTCGCATCGAGATACCGGATCTCGCCGAGGCAGTCGCACCCCAGTTCCAGCGACGTCGTCATGAAGCCGAGCCCCCACTCGCCGATGTCGAAGGCGGTGCGTCGGTAGTGGTCGTCACAGTGGTCGCGATAGGGAACCATCATCTCCGCGAACGACATCCGGTGTGCGACCGACCTCTCGCGATCGCCGTCCCGGTAGGTGACGGTGTGCAGCGTCATGCCCTCGCGGTGGTTGAAACCCACCCGCAGCGACCAGTTCTGCCACCGCAGCAGATTGCCGTCGAGAGTGAACGACGGCCCCTCGGGCTGGGTGATCTCCAACGGCTTCAACGGTTCTCGCCGCGACTGCGCCCGCACGCGCTCGGGGATCAGCGACGGCACGTACTCGCCCATCACCTCCGGCGGGTCGATCGCGCCGTCGGGTCCGTCGAACGAGTCCTCGATGCGCAACAGTTCCATCGTGTTCACGTCGATCACGCAGTGCAGCCCCGACACTGGGTGCGCGTACGGGTTCGCGCCGGGCTCCGACCGCAACCAGGTGTCCGACCATCCGAGTCGGCGGTCGGCCCACTCCGGCGGCATCACCGCCGCGCCGTAGGTCCACGTGTCCATGAACACGAGGTCGAGATCGGTGATCCCACGACGCGCGAGGGCGGCGATCACATCGGGATGCGCGCGCAGCACCCGGTCGCATTCCTCGAACTCGTCGACGGTGAAATTGGCCTGAACGCCGGGGATGTGGTCGAACGATTCCACGGCCGAGTCGGTCAGCGACACCACCGCCTTGTAGGTGGCGTTGCGTGCGGATTCGAGCAGGGTGACCAGGGCGCGTCGGGCAGGCACCGTGCCGTGCGCCTCGAATGCGGTGAGCTCGGCCTTGCTCGGCTCGGCCATCTCGATCGAGCAGTACCGCCACCCCGGACCGACGTCGTGTGCTTCGGCGAGCACGTCGGTCACCGAGCGGAATTCGTCGGTGTCGAGCGGATCGAGGGGATGGGCGATCACGAGTGGTGACTCCTGGGGGTGGGAGGGAAAACACGCCTGCGCGGCCGGGTTACGACCGCGCAGGCGGGGTTCGTGGCGGTCCTAGTCGACCGAGCTCATCACATGTTTGACGCGCGTGTAGTCCTCCACCCCGTAACCGGAGAGGTCTTTGCCGTAGCCGGAGTTCTTGAAGCCCCCGTGGGGCATCTCGGCGACCAGCGGGATGTGGCAGTTGATCCACACGCACCCGAAGTCGAGGGCGGCCGACATGCGGTTCACGGTGGCGTGGTCGGTGGTCCACACGCTCGAGGCGAGGCCGTAGTCGACGCCGTTGGCGAGTGCGATCGCCTCGGCTTCGTCGGTGAACGACTGCACCGTCACCACCGGGCCGAAGGTCTCCTCCTGCACCAGCTTGTCGTCCTGGTGCACACCGGTGATCACGGTCGGCTCGACGAAGAATCCCTTGTCACCCTTGCGCTTCCCGCCGATGGCGACGGTGGCGTGGGGCGGGACGGAGTCGAGGATCGAGGTGACCTTCGTGAAGTGGTTGATGTTGTTCAGCGGCGGCACGGTGACGCCGGCGGTGTAGGCGACGAGTGAGTCGACGAAGGCGTCGTGGACGGATTCGTGCACCAGGATGCGGGTCACGGCGGTGCAGTCCTGGCCGGCGTTGAAGAATGCGGCGTCGGCGATGGGCGCGACGGACTTCTCGAGATCGGCGTCGGCGAACACCACCGCCGGTGCCTTGCCGCCGAGTTCGAGGTGGGCGCGCTTGAGGTTCTGGGCCGCGGCGACCGCCACGGCGATCCCGGCGCGGACCGAGCCGGTGATGGCGACCATGGCCGGCGTCGGATGGCTCACCACAGCGGCACCGGTCTCGCCGTTGCCCAGCACGATGTTGAGGACGCCGTCGGGGAGGATGCCCTTGCTGATCTCGGCGAGCACCAACGTGCTCTCCGGCGTGGTGTCGCTGGGCTTGAGCACGATCGTGTTGCCCGCCGCGAGCGCGGGTCCGATCTTCCACAGCGCCATCATCAGCGGGTAGTTCCAGGGCGTCACCTGTCCGACCACACCGACCGGCTCGCGACGCACGTGCGAGGTGAAGCCCTCCATGTATTGCCCCGCCGACTTGCCCTCCAGCATGCGGGCGGCGCCGGCGAAGAACCGGATCTGATCGGCGCCGACGGTGACCTCCTCGTCGGCGATCTGCTGCGCGGGCTGTCCGGTGTTGCGCGCCTGGGCGGCGACGATCCGATCGGAGTTGGCCTCGATCGCGTCGGCCAACCGCAGCAGTGCCTTCTGGCGGGTCGAGGGTGTCGTGCTGCCCCACGAGACGAAGGCCGCCTTCGCCGCCGCCATCGCCACATCGACATCGGCCGCGCTCGAGATGGGGGACCGGGCCACGACCGACTCGTCGATCGGGTTCACCACGTCGATGACGTCGGTGCCCGTCGCGTCGACGAACTCCCCGTTGATCCAGTTCTTCAGCACGGTCGGTGTGGTCATGCGGGTGGCGGCCTCCTGGAAGACGATGGGTGGCTTGTCGATCAGTGTTTCCCGTGTGGGTGGCGGGGTGCCCCTGACAGTCTGTCCACACAACACGCTCCCGGGTGGACGAAACGGAGTAGCGTCGCCGTATCCGCGCACTTCGAGGGGGTGAACCGATGGCGACGACAGTCGGTTGGCTCCTCGATCAACGCGCTCTCGACCTCCGGTCGTGCACGGGAGGCCTCGGACTCGACAGGCCCATCGACTGCGCCCTGACGTCGGAACTCGTCGACGCCGCCGACTGGCTGTCGGGAGGGGAGCTGCTGCTGACCACGGGAATGCGGTTGCCCGACGATCGCGACGGCCGCGAGCGCTACCTCACGAGCCTCGCCGACGCCGGCGTCGCGGCGATCGGGTTCGGGACCGGGTTGGGTTACGACACCGTGCCCGACGACCTCGTCGACATCGGTACCGACCTCGGGCTGCCGGTCTTCGAGGTGCCCCTGCCCATCCCGTTCTCCGCGATCGCGCGCACCCTGCTCGACCGCGTCGCCGACGATCGCTACGCGCAGTTCACCCGCGCGGCCCGCAGCCAACCGGCGATGACGCGGGCCGTCATCGCCGGTGGTGTCCCCGCTCTCGCCGGTGAGCTTGCCGCCGCGCTCGACCACACCGTGGTGGTGATCGATCGCGACGGCCGTGTCGTGTGCAGTCGCCCGCGCGCGGCGGACCCCGCCGCGATGACGCACGTGCGCCGGGCCATCGGACCCGACCACTGGCGTTCGGGCGCGATGTCGGCGGCCGGGGTGACCATCACCGATGACCACACCATCACCGTGCAGCGCATCAGCTCCGGCGGTGCGGTGGTCGGGCATCTCGCGGTGATCGGCGACCGGCCGCTCGGCGATCTGCAGCGCGTCCTGGTCGGCCACGCGTCGTCGTTGATCACGCTGCAGCACAACGGCGCCGGAGACGTGGCCACCGAACGGGCGCAGTTGCACGCCGACGTCCTCGGGTTCGCGGTCCGCGGCGACACCCTTCCCACGACCGCCGAGACCATGCTCGTCCGCGCCGCCGACGACGACGGTCTCGTCCGGGTGGTGGTGTTCGAGTTCCGTTCGGCCGCGGTGGCCGCCGACGCGGTGGGTCATCTCGCGTCGGCGCTCGAGCAGAGGTGGCGTCCGGTGTTCTGCATGCACGACGGTCGGGAGGTGGTGGTGCTCCTGCGGGGCGACGACGACACCGCGACCGCACAGTCGCTCGCCTCGGGCCTACGGATGCGGGCCGGTCTCGGTGATCCAGTCGGCCTGTGCGACATCGCCGCATCGACCGGGCAGGCACGCCAGGCCGCACGTGCCGCCGTCGACGGCGAGGTGGTCGACCTGGTGACGACGCGATCGGTGCTCGCCATCGACGGTGTCCAGGACGGGCTGCGCGGACTCCACGACATCCGGTTGCGACCACTGCTCGAGATACGTGCCGCCGGCGGTGCCGACCTGGTGACCACGCTGCGCCGCTACCTCGAGGCCAACGGCCACTGGGAGTCGGCGGCCGCGGCCATCGGTGTGCACCGACATACATTGCGGCAGAGGGTGTCCCGGATCGAAGGGCTTCTCGGCATCGATCTCGCCGACGCCCGCACCCGTGCCGAGCTCCTGCTCATCCTCCTCAGCGGCGACCGCCCGCCCGCGCAGCGGCCCTGAGCGCCGATCGTGCACGTATCTCCGTCGATCGTGCAGTTGTTCGTATCGAATGGGCACTTCGACTGCACAGCCCGTGGATGGTCGCTGTGCTCGTGCCCATTCCTGTCGGAGTCATCCGGTAGCCTGGAGCTCGGGGGCGTCGCCCACGCGCAATTAGCATGTGCATCAACATGATTCGTGGTATTTGTCCTTGCGCTCGCATTCGCACGGTGTGTACGGTGAAGGCATGACCGGGGGATCAAACATCGAGTACGCCGACCGACTGGTCGACCAACTCGGCACACAGAGAACAGTTGTCGCCGACGTCGACTCCGAGATCGTGGCCGCCATCCGTGGCGCCGTCGCTCTCCGGGCGGTGGTCGACGGGGTGCTGGCGCGATTGACGTCGCAGGCCGAGCGCGTCGGCGTCGCCAAACGGTGCGGCATGACGCTCCGAGAACTGTTGGTCGACAACGGTGTCGCGCCGGCCGTCGCGTCTCGTCTGATCCGCCTCGGGCGCGCCACCGAAGTCCTGCAGGCGCTGGCTCGGCACTCCCGCGACGGTGGCATGTCAGCCGAACATCTCGACGCCGTCGCCCGCGGGATCGACCACGTCGCACGACGCACCGGGGAAACTCTCGAATCAGATCTGATCACCGGTCTCGAACACCGGCTGATCTCGCATGCCTTGTCAGGTGCATCACCGGCGGAGATCGTCGACGCTGCCCGCACCGCGGCGATCACACACACCCCGGCCGAACCAGCAGCGATCCCTGTCGCCGAAGACCCCGCGCTCAACGAGGTGGGCTACCACCAAGGTGACGACGGGCGACTCCACGGCGCATTCGATCTCGACGTCGCGACCGGCGAACGCCTCATCACCGCCCTCGACAAGGCATCGAAACCGCGACCCCGGCCCGACGGAACCCCCGACGAACGGTCCGCTGCGCGACGCCGAGCCGACGCCTTCGGGCAGCTACTCGAACTCGCCACCCGCGGACTGTCGCCCGACGCCCTCTCCGGGCCGCCATCCACCGAAATCGTCGTCACCGTCCCCCTCGACCGATCCGAACCCTCGCATCTCACCTGGCTCGGACCCATCAGCGACCTCACGGCGAAACTGCTGCGCTGCGACGCGAAGCTCCTCGGTGTCGGGGTCGACCTCAACGGCGCACCCGTCTCCGTCGCCGCCGACACACGCCTCTTCACCGGTCACGCACGCAAAGTGGTCCTCACCCGCGACCAAGGCTGCATCAAATGCGGAGCACCAGCCTCATGGTGCGACGTCCACCACATCACCCACTACGCCGACGGTGGGACATCGATCGTCGACAACGGATGCCTGCTCTGCCGGTCGTGCCACACCGCCGTCCACACCGCAGGCTGGGACATCATCATGGGCCACGACCGACACCCCTGGCTCATCCCGCCGGCGGCCATCGACCCGAAACGAACCTCGTTACCCGCATACAACAGAAGAACATTGACAGAGGTGGAACCGATCGCGGCATAACGGCGTCCTAGAACCAACGCACCACCTCACCGCTGGTGCGGTACGAACTTTGACAACTCCATAGTGTGAGACCCATGGATCTCCAGCTGAGCAGGAAGCGCGCCATCGTCACCGGCGGGAGCAGTGGCATCGGCAAGGCCATCGCGCGCGGCCTCGCCGCCGAGGGGGCGAACGTGGTCGTGGCGGCACGCGAACCGCAGCGTCTGGAGGCCGCCGCGGGGGAGATCGGCCGCGACACCGATGGACGCGTCCTCGCGATCGCCGTCGACACCGCCGACCAGGAATCGGTGGACCGCCTCGTCGAACAGGCCGTCGCCCAACTCGGTGGAGTCGACATCCTCGTCAACAGCGCAGCGACCCCGTGGAGCGCGGGGAAGCCGACCGAGTTCGACGCCATCACCGACGACGTGGTGCGCGCCGAGATCGAGATCAAGGTGCTCGGCTATCTGCGGACCGCGCGGGCGGTGACACCGCACATGGTCGAGCAGGGGTGGGGTCGCATCATCAACATCAGCGGACTCGGTGCGCGACAGGCGACGTCGATCGCACACACGGTCCGCAACGTCAGCGTGTCGGCGCTCACCAAGAACCTCGCCGACGAACTCGGGCCGCAGGGGATCAACGTCACG
Organism: Williamsia sp. Leaf354; assembly: GCF_001424365.1. Classification (NCBI taxonomy): domain Bacteria; kingdom Bacillati; phylum Actinomycetota; class Actinomycetes; order Mycobacteriales; family Nocardiaceae; genus Williamsia; species Williamsia sp. Leaf354. Next base: position 528,407 of record NZ_LMPL01000005.1, on the reverse strand, counting down.
GTGGTGCACCCGGGGCTCACACGGACCGAGCGGCTTGTCGACCGCCTCACCGAACAGGCCGCGCGAGAACAAGTCTCGGTGGAAAGCCTCGAGGAGGGGCTCGCGACCAACTCGATCAGGCGCGTGGTCGACGCATCGGAGGTGGCCGACGTCGTCACGTTCCTCGCCTCGCCCCGCAGCATCGCGATCACCGGTGACGCGATCGCTGCCGGCGGCGGGGTGCCCGGTCCCGTCTACTACTGACCCGGCTCAGGCCTGCGGGGCGGCCGCGACGGGGGTGGGCGACGATCGCGGGGCGAGGCGCGAGGTGATGCACCGCGCGACGTCGCGAACCGCCGACCGGTCGTGGGTGTAGTACCAGGCGTACCGACGCTGTGCGAGGGGGCCGCTGTCGCCGAGATCGCGGGCGACGATGGTCGCGGCGTAGTTCTGGGTCAGGATCGCCAACGCGAATTGGCGCGGGAAGCCGACGTTCGGGCCGATCGGTCCGCGCACCCCGGGCACGTCGAACTCACCGGCCCCCACGACCCCGACGAGGGTGTGTTTGCGCGCGAACTCGGCGTACTGGTGCCCGAACCGGGCCTGGAAGGCGTCGGCGTTCTGCACCGCCACGACCATGCACCCCGGGGTGATCAACTGATCACCGAGCGACGTGACGGTGTCGAAGACCCGCATGATCGTCGTGTAGTCGATGACCTGGGTCGGCAGCCGGTCGAGGATGTCGACCGGCGCCTGCAGGGGCGGCGGACCGGCCGTGAACGGCCGGATCATGCGTCGTTCGTCGGCGAGAGGTGCGTCGGCCGGCGGGATGCCGGGTCGTCCGAGCAGGAACCCCTGGCCGAGGGTGGCGCCGACGGCGCGCGCCACGGCGATGTCGCCCTCGTCCTCGATGCCCTCGGCGAGGATGCGGGCGCCCGTCTCGGCGGCGTAGTCGATGACGAACGAGATGGTGTCATCGGAACCGGGCGCGGTCGGATCGGTGATGATCCGTCGGTCGAGCTTCACCACGTCGGGGAGGATCAGCGGCAGCAGCGCCAACGATTCCGGGTTGGGGCCCACGTCGTCGAGGGCGATGCCGCAGTCGCGTTCGCGGGCCCAGTCGATGGTGGCCATCACCGCGGCCGGGTTCGCGAGGACGTCGCGCTCGGTCAGCTCGATGATGATCTGCAGGTCGTTGCTGGTGATCTCCCGGAACCGGTCCCCGGGGAAATGCCACGTCGGTGACGTCCCCAGCGCCGTGGGCTCCACGTTGATGAAGACGCTGAGCGGGCGCACGAGACCCTCGCGCAGCGACGTGACGACCGCGGCCCGGCGGCAGGCCCAGTCGAGTTCGGCGATGCGCCCGGAGCTGCGCGCATGGTCGAAGACCTCGAGAGGGGAGACGTCGGGTTCGGCGGGCCAGCGCGACAGCGCCTCGTACCCGACGATCGTGGAGGTGGGGAGGTCGACGATGGGCTGGAACACGGGCACGACCGGAGACGCGAGGGCGCGCTCGGCGCGCCGGTGGTCGTAGGTCATCGCAGGTCACGCCTGTCTCTAGCCGGTCTCCCGAACCACTGTTGATCATCGTTGTCGGCGACCGGTCGCGCAAGAACGTGCACGTCGGCGCGTGTCGCAATCGCATGTTCCGCCGACACCGCCGAGTGGGTGTCCTCGCCGGGGCGGAGACCGGCCTCACGGCGGCGGGGGAGAAAAGTTTGGAACACTGGGGAGGTGACCCCGCCCTCCTCCTCGTCCGCAGCACCCACCACCGACGGCTCGCCGGCCCCGACCGCGCGTTCGGCCGAGTTGTTCGCGCGGGCCAGTGGTGTCATCCCGGGTGGGGTGAACTCGCCGGTGCGTGCCTTCTCCTCGGTCGGTGGTACACCGCGGTTCATCACCTCCGCGCAGGGCTGCCGCATGACCGACGCCGACGGCACCACCTACATCGACCTCATCAGCTCGTGGGGTCCGATGATCCTGGGCCACGCCCACCCGACCGTGGTCGAGGCCGTGCAGCGCGCCGCGACCACCGGCCTGTCGTTCGGTGCCCCGACCGAGGCCGAGATCGAACTCGCCGAGGAGATCATCGGACGCGTCGCCCCCGTCGAACGGGTGCGACTGGTCAACTCCGGTACCGAGGCCACGATGTCGGCGGTCCGGCTGGCCCGCGGCTTCACCGGCCGCACCAAGATCATCAAGTTCGCAGGCTGCTATCACGGCCACGTCGACGCGCTGCTCGCCGACGCGGGCTCCGGCGTCGCGACGCTCGGCCTGCCGACCTCACCCGGCGTCACCGGCGCCCAGGCCGCCGACACCATCGTCGTGCCCTACAACGACCTCGCCGCGGTCGAGGCGGCGTTCGCCGAGAACCCCGACACCATCGCCTGCGTGATCACCGAGGCCGCCGCCGGGAACATGGGTGCCATCGCGCCGGCGCCCGGGTTCAACGCCGGACTCAAAGAGCTGACCGCGCGCAACGGTGCACTGCTCATCGTCGACGAGGTGATGACCGGATTCCGGGTGAGTCCGTCGGGCTGGTTCGGCATCGACGGTGTCGCCGGCGACCTCTACACCTTCGGCAAGGTGATGAGCGGCGGCCTGCCCGCGGCCGCGTTCGGCGGTCGCGCCGACATCATGGGATATCTGGCGCCGGCCGGGCCGGTGTACCAGGCGGGCACCCTGTCGGGGAACCCCGTCGCCGTGGCCGCCGGACTGGCCACGCTGCGCACCGCCGACGCCGCCGTGTATGCCGCACTCGACGCCAACTCCCACCGCCTCGGCGACCTCATCACCGGTGCGCTGGACGCCGCGGGTGTCGGTCACCGCGTGCAGTACGCGGCCAACATGGTCAGTGTGTTCTTCACCTCCATACCTGAGGTGGCGATCACCGACTACGCCGCAGTCAAGAGCAGCGAGACCTGGCGGTTTGCGCCGTTCTTCCACGCACTGCTGGCACGCGGGGTGTACCCGCCGCCCAGCGCGTTCGAGGCGTGGTTTGTGTCGGCAGCGCTCGACGAGGATGCTTTCGGTGTCCTGGCCGACGCGATGCCTGCGGCGGCCGCCGCGGCTGCCGCGGCCACGTCCGGCGAGGAGCTCCACTGATGCAGCGCACCATCGTGCACATGATGCGACACGGCGAGGTGCACAACCCCGACGGCATCCTCTACGGCCGTCTGCCGCATTTCGGGTTGTCGACCACCGGCACCCGACAGGCGGGTCGCGTCGCCGACGAGCTCGCCGACCACGACATCACCGCCGTCTTCGCCTCGCCATTGCAGCGCGCGCAGGAGACCGCCACCCCCATCGCCGCGCGCCACGGGCTGTCGATCATCACCGACGAGGGCCTCATCGAGGCCGAGAACGTCTTCGAGGGACTGAAGGTGTCGATCGGTGACGGCGCCCTGCGCCGCCCTCGGCACTGGCCGAAGATGCGCGACCCGTTCACGCCGTCGTGGGGTGAGCCCTACATCCAGCTCGCGCACCGCATGCTGGCCGTCGCCACCAAGGCCCGCGACGCCGCCCGCGGTCACGAGGCCGTCTGCGTCAGCCACCAGCTGCCCGTCTACACGCTGCGCCGGTTCCTCGAGGGCCAGCGCCTGTGGCACGACCCGCGGCGCCGCCAGTGCTCGCTGGCCTCGTTGACCAGCCTCCTCTACGACGGCGACGCCCTCGTCGACATCGTGTACTCCGAGCCGGCCGGCGCGTCCGACCCACTCGCCACGGGGGCGTGACCCCAGCTGTGAAGACAGGCGCGGTGCTCGTGGCCATCGTGGCGCTGGTGGTGGTCCTCGCCGGCTGCGGTACCGGTGACGACGCCGTCGCCCAGGGCGACACCTTCGAGTTCGTGTCGCCGAACGGTCAGACCTCGATCACCTACGACCCGCCTTCGGCGCGTAAACGCGTCGCCGATCTGCGCGGCGAGAACGTCGTCGACAACAGCCCGCTCGCGCTGTCTGATTTCACCGGCGACGTCGTGGTCGTCAACGTGTGGGGACAGTGGTGCGCGCCGTGTCGCGCCGAGGTCGGTGACCTCGAGCAGACCTTCGAACGGACCCGCGGCCTCGGCGTCGCGTTCCTCGGCATCAACTTCCGCGACAACCAGACCGACGCGCAGGACTACATCGCCAACAACAAGATCAGCTACCCCTCGATCTTCGACTACCCCGGCCGCACGCTGGTCCGCCTGACCACGCCGACCTCGGTCGTCCCGACCACCGTCGTCCTCGACCGCTACCACCGCGCGGCCGCGGTGTTCCTGCGGACGATCTCCGCCGAGGAACTCGAACCGCTGGTCCGCCGCCTGGCCGCCGAGCCGTACGACGGTCCCCGGGCGTCGACCGCGCCGTCGACGGCGACGGTGCCGTCGTGAGCAGCGTGGTGCTGGCCTCGGGTATCGGCGAGACCTTCGCCTCCACCGTCAGCACCGGCCCGATCCTCCTGGCGCTCGGCGCCTGCGCGCTCGCCGGACTGGTGTCGTTCGCCTCGCCGTGCGTGGTGCCGCTGGTGCCGGGCTACCTGTCGTATCTCGCCGGGCTCGTCGGCGCCGAGGCACCGCCGGTGCGCGCGGGCGAACCGAAGACGACCGGTCGGGCCCGGGTGGCCGGTGCCGCACTGCTGTTCGTGCTCGGGTTCACCGTCGTGTTCGTGCTCGCCACCGCCACCGTCTTCGGCATCACGTCGGCGTTCGTGCTCAATCGCGATGTGCTGCAACGCATCGGCGGTGTCGTGACCATCGCGATGGGCCTGGTGTTCATCGGTCTCGTCCCGATGTTGCAGCGCGACGCCCGATTCCATCCGCGGCTGGTGTCGAACCTCGTCGGAGCACCGCTGCTGGGTGCGGTGTTCGCACTCGGCTGGACACCGTGCCTGGGTCCGACGTTGGCCGCGGTCATCGCGACCGCCAGCGGCACAGAGGGTTCCACGGCCGTCCGCGGGGTCACGCTGATCATCGCGTACTGCCTCGGACTCGGCCTGCCGTTCGTCATCCTCGCGTTCGGGTCGGCCAGCGCACTGCGCGCCGTGGGCTTCATGCGTCGCCACGCCCGCACCATCCAGATCGTCGGCGGCGTGCTGCTCATCGCGGTCGGCATCGCACTCGTCACCGGTGTGTGGGACTCGTTCGTCACCTGGGTGCGCGACGCGTTCGTCACCAACACGGAGTTACCGATATGACCGACACCATCGTCCGCGACGCGACCCCCGCCGCCTCGTCACCGCCGCCGGTGTGGAAACGACGCCTCCTATGGCCCGCCCGCAACCTGTGGCGGTCGCTGACGTCGATGCGCACCGCGCTGGCGTTGCTGTTCCTGCTGGCGCTCGCCGCGGTCCCCGGTGCGCTGCTGCCGCAGCGTTCGTTGAACTCGCAGAAGACCGAGGCCTACATCGACGACCACGGGTTGCCGGCCCGGATCCTCGACCGACTGCAGTTCTTCGAGGTGTTCTCCAGCGTCTGGTTCACCGCGATCTACGTGCTGCTGTTCATCTCGCTGGTCGGTTGCCTCACCCCGCGCCTCATCGAGCACGGCAAGGCCCTGCGCGCGACGCCGGTCGCCGCGCCCCGCAACTTCACCCGCCTGCCCCGCCACGACCGCCACGAGGTCGACGGTGCGCCTTCCGAGATCGCCGACCGCGTGATGGGCAACCTGCGCGGCTGGCGACGCACCCAGACCACCCGCAGTGTCACCGGGCCCGACGGCGAGCAGATCGAGATCATCGAGATCTCTGCCGAGAAGGGCTACCTGCGCGAGTTCGGCAACCTGGTGTTCCACTTCGCGCTGCTCGCGCTGTTGGTGTCGATCGCCGCCGGGAAGATGTGGGGCTACGAGGGCACCCGCATCCTCGTCGCCGACGGCCAGCAGGGCCTGTGCAACACCTCGACCGCGGTCTACGACTCGTTCCGCGGCGGCAACCTCGTCGACGGCACCGACCTCGCGCCGTTCTGCGTGCAGGTCGACGACTTCACCGCCAAGTACCTGCCCAGCGGCCAGGCCGACATGTATTCCGCCCGCGTCGACTACCAGGCCGGCTCCGACCTCGAGAACGACCGCACCACGTCGGCGACCCTGAAGGTCAACGACCCGCTGCGTGTCGCCGGCGACCGCGTCTACCTCCTCGGCCACGGCTACGCGCCCACCTTCACCGTCACCTTCCCGGGCGGGGAGAAGCGCACCCAGACCGTGCCGTTCACCCCGAACGAGGCGGTCACGCTGCTGTCGTCGGGTGCCGCGCGCTTCGACACCCCCGCCGGGCTGTACCCGAACGCCGATGTCCGTCGCAAGAACCAGATCGCCGTGGAGGGCCTGTTCGCACCGACCGCGCTGCTCACCGGCGCGACCGGCTCGCTGCTGTCGTCGTCGTTCCCCGAGGCGCGTGACCCGCAGGTCGCGATCCGCATCTACAAGGGCGACACCGGCCTCGACACCGGCCGCCCGCAGAACGTCTACTCGCTCGACCAGAACCTCATCAACCAGGGCCGGCTGCTGCAGAAGGCGCAGGTCAATCTCGCGGTCGGGCAGTCGAGCACCATCGACGACGGCACCACCGTCCGCTTCGACGGCTACCAGCAGTGGGTGTCGTTGCAGGTCAGTCACGACCCCGCGCAGCAGTACGTGTTGATCTCGGCGATCGCCATGCTCGTCGGGCTGTTGGTGTCGCTGCTGATCAAGCGACGTCGGGTGTGGGCGCGGATCACCCCCGCGGATTCCTCGCGCCTGGATTCCGCCGCGACCGACAAACGACTTACAGTAGTAGAGATGGCGGGTCTCGCCCGGACCGATCAGGCCGGGTGGGGCGAGGGTTTCGGTGACCTCGTCCGCAGACTCCTCGAGATCGACCCACCCGGCGCACGCTCCACGCGCACCGGCGAAAGGTGACACCTGTGAACATCGACGAGAACCTGTCCCGGTACTCCGACCTCCTCTTCGGCACCACGCTCACGCTGTACGTGCTGGCGATGATCATGTTCCTGGCCGCCCTCGCGTCGTCGCGCACCGCGACCGCCTCGCCGGCCGTGGCCGAGGAGAACGTGCTGGTCAAGGCGGGCGGCGGCAACGACGTCCGCACCCCGGGGCCCGTGGCCGACGTCCGGATGCCGGGCAAGATCGGTCCGCAGGTCCGCACCCCGTTCGGTGAGCGCATCGCGAAGATGGCGTTCCCGGTGGTGATCGTCGGCGCGCTGGCCCACATCGGGTCGATCGTGATCCGGGGTCTGGCGACCGACCGCATGCCCTGGGGCAACATGTACGAGTTCATCAGCCTGTCGTGCGCGGCGGGTGTCGTCGCCGGCATCGTGGTGCTGCGCCGCCCCGAGAACCGGCCGCTGCTGTCGTTCGTGCTGGTCCCGGTCGCCCTGCTGATGTTCATCGCGGGCCGGTGGCTCTACACGCAGGCCGCACCCGTGGTGCCCGCCCTGAAGTCCTACTGGCTCGCCATCCACGTCTCCATCGTGTCGGTCGGATCCGGGGTGTTCCTGGTCTCCGGCGTCGCCAGCGCGCTGTACCTGATCAAGCTGCGCTACCCCGAGGCGGGGAACGGGATCGGTGGGCGCATCCTCGACCGGCTGCCGAGCGCGCAGGCGCTCGATCGCCTCGCCTACAAGACCGTCGTGTTCGCGTTCCCGCTGTTCGGCCTGGGCGTCATCTGCGGCGCCATCTGGGCCGAGGCGGCCTGGGGGCGTTTCTGGGGTTGGGACCCCAAGGAGACGGTCTCGTTCATCGCCTGGATCATCTACGCGGCCTACCTGCACGCCCGTGCGACCGCGGGCTGGCGCAACACGTCGGCGGCGTGGATCAACATCGCCGGTTTCGTGGCGATGCTGTTCAACCTCTTCATCATCAATCTGGTGGTGTCGGGACTCCATTCCTACGCGGGGCTGTAAATCATTTCGCGCTGCTAGCGAAACAGGTGTGGCCCGGTCCATCGGACCGGGCCACACCTGTCTGTGATTGTGTGTGCGAGCGAACGAATTATTCTCCGTCGCGGAGATTCTGCTGACGAACCACCTTCAGCAATTCGATGATGGTGTCGATGGTCGACACCGACAGCTCGCCGTGCCGGAACGCAGCCAGGTGAGCACCGGTCTCGGCGGCCATCGCGACGTATTCGCGCTGCTGCTCGACCCGCTTGAGATCCTCGTCCGGGTCGGACAGGAAGTAGGTCACGCTGATCTCGAAGGCGCGCGAAATCGCTTCCACCGTGCGGAAAGACGGTGTCTTCGCCTTACCGGTGCGCAGCTGTGAGATGTAGGCGTCGCTCAGGGTGTAGCCGAGTCGATTCGCCTTCAGTGCGATCTTTTTCCCGGTGTAGGGAATTCCGTTCTCATCGCGAACGGTGTCGAACAGTTCATTGAGACTCTCGGCAAAAGACCGGGCTGTGTGAACGTCGCTCGTCGTGGTCATTCGTGCTCCCCGATCTAGTGAAGATGACCGACCAGATCACCTTCGCAGCAGATTGAACTCACCGTGCGGACAACAATGTGTCCACCTAGCAATTATTTCTTCGGTGAACTCTACCTTTAGTGGTCGTTCATCAGGTACTACGAGCCGAACATCGCTCAGGAACCGGTCCCGGGACGCGGATCGTCGGCATCGGGGGTCGGGGGAGTGGCCGTGTCGTCGCCGGTCGGATCGGTGCCGTTCGTGTCGCGTCGAGGGCTGCGCGGGGTGCGGCGATCGTGGCCGAGATCGAGCAGGAAGTCAGGGTCGTCGTCGGGGCCGATGGGGCCGCGCCGCGACGACGTCGGTGCGCTACGCGTCGTCGTGTCCGGCCCGAACGCCTTCCACACGAGATAGGCGACACCTATCGCGACGACCAGGGCAACGACGACAACCACGAGAAACCTCCACGAACGTATGAGTAGGTCCACGTTACGGGAGTCCGACGAATCGGGCTGTCGACGCTGGTCGCGGGGCGACCGACGCCGGCCGTCACGACGAGCGCGGGCCGCACCCGGGGGCTGTCCGGGTGCGGCCCGCGGGCTCGACGAGTGGTGCTGGGACGCTCAGTCGGTCTTGCGGTTGAGCAGGGCCACGACGTCGGCCTCGCGGAACCGTCGGTGACCACCGGGGGTACGGATGGCGCCGAGCAGGCCGGAGCTGGCCCAGCGGGCCACGGTCTTGGGGTTGACGTTGAACATCGCCGCGACCTGTCCGGGGGTCAGCGTGTGCTGACTGGCCACCCGCGGCGTGATCGGCATGGACGACGAGAGTGCGCCCCCAGGCATGGCGTTGAATGCTGCAGTCATGTGTCGTTCTCCTCGTGCTGGGCCCGGTGACCGTCGACCGGGATCGGCGGTGGTGGGCATCTGATCTGGCTGTGACCGATGAAACTGTTGTTTCGCTGCCCGACAACATGATTACACCGAGAATGCAAGGTGTTCGAACGGTCAGCTGTTGGTAAATCAATGGTAAAAATCGGGCATCGCGGGCGCAGGCCCCTCTCGACGTAGGCTGACGGGGTGAACGAACGTGACTCCTCCGCTCCTGCGCCGGGCCCCACCGGTGCCCCGTCGGGCGCCGACCAGGTCGGTGCCGGACGCGGCCTCGCGACGGCGCTGATCCTGTACACCGTTGCGCGCCTTGGCCTTGTCGTCGTGCTCGCCGCGATCATCTACGGCGTGGGACACCTCGCCGGGGTCGACGTGCCGATCCTCGTCGCCGCGATCTTCGCGGTCGTGATCGCGCTGCCGCTGGGCATGTTGCTGTTCAAGCGACTGCGCACCGACGTCAACTCCGCCATCTCCGCGGTCGATGCCGACCGCCGCGCCAAGCGCGACGCGTTGCAGGCACGGTTGCAGGGATCGCAGCGTCCCGACGGTTCGGGCGACCCCCGATCGTGACGCCGGGGGGCCCGCTGGTCGACCACCGGGCGTCGCGCGAGTGGGTCGACACCGCGATCCGGTTGATCGAGGCCGACGCCACCCGCAGCGCCGACACCCACCTCGTGCGGTTCCCGCTGCCGGAGTGGTCGAGGTTCGTCGGTGCCGACGGTGAACCCACGGCCATCGACCTCTACCTGAAGGACGAGAGCACCCACATCACGGGTTCGCTCAAGCACCGCCTGGCGCGGTCGCTGTTCCTCTACGCACTCTGCAACGGCTGGATCACCGAGACGACGCCGGTCATCGAGGCGTCGTCGGGCTCCACCGCGGTCTCCGAGGCCTACTTCGCGGCGCTGATCGGGGTGCCGTTCGTGGCGGTGATGCCGCGCAGCACCTCCACCGCGAAGGTCGCGCTCATCGAGCGTCAGGGCGGTCGGTGTCACTTCGTCGACTCGCCGTCGGAGGTCTACACCGCCGCGGCCGCCCTCGCCGACGAGCTCGGCGGGCATTTCATCGACCAGTTCACGATGGCCGAACGTGCCACCGACTGGCGCGGCAACAACAACATCGCCGAGTCGATCTATCAGCAGCTGAGCCTCGAGCGGCACCCCATCCCGACGTGGGTGGTCGTCGGTGCCGGTACCGGCGGCACCTCGGCGACCATCGGCCGCTACATCCGCTACCGCCGCCACCCCACATGGCTGTGCGTGGTCGACCCCGAGAACTCGGTGTTCCACCCGGCCTACGCCACCGGCGACGGCGCGGCGACCTCGGCGATCGGGTCGAAGATCGAGGGCATCGGGCGGCCGCGGGTGGAGCCGTCGTTCGTGTCGCAGGTGATCGACGCGATGCTGCGGGTCCCCGACGCGGCGTCGGTGGCCACCGCGCGGCTGGTCTCCGATCACCTCGGCCGCCGCGTCGGCGGGTCGACGGGCACCAACGTGTGGGGCGCGTTCGCCGTCATCGCCGACATGCTCGCCGCGGGTACCGGCGGCAGCGTGGTGACGCTGCTCTGTGACGGCGGCGACCGCTACGGCGACACCTACTTCGACGACGACTGGGTCGCCGGGTGCGGCTGGTCGCTCGACGAGCCGCGCGCCGTGCTCGACGGGTTCTGGACCCACGGCCGGTGGCCGGCGTGAACGCGCCCGCGATCGAGGCGACCGACCTCGTGCGGGAATACCGCATGGGCGAGGAGACCGTCCGCGCCCTCGACGGACTCACCCTGCGCCTCGACGGCGGTCAGTTCGTGTCGGTGGTGGGGCCCTCGGGTGCGGGCAAGTCGACGCTGCTGCACGTCATCGGCGCCCTCGACGCCCCCGATTCGGGCCGCATCGTGGTCTCGGGCTCCGACATCGGGTCGCTGTCCGACGACGAGCAGTCCGAGTTCCGCAGGCGCACCATCGGTTTCATCTTCCAGTTCTTCAACCTGGTGCCGACGATGTCGGCGTGGGAGAACGTCGCGCTGCCCCGGTTGCTCGACGGGACGTCGCTGCGGCGGTCGAAGGCCGACGCGGTCGCGCTGCTCGACCGTGTCGGGCTCGGCAACCGGGCCGGTCACCGGCCGTCGGAGCTGTCGGGCGGGCAGATGCAGCGCGTCGCGATCGCGCGCTCGCTGATCATGGATCCGCGGATCGTGCTGGCCGACGAACCGACCGGCAACCTCGACTCGCACACCGGCGCGGCGATCCTCGGGCTGCTGGCCGAACTGGCGCACGACGACTCCGGGCGACTGGTGCTGATGGTCACCCACGACACGAAAGCCGCCGAGTTCGCCGACACCACCGTCACCGTCCGCGACGGGCGGATAGACGCGTAGATGTCGGGAGGCGGGGGAGCGCGACGTCGGTTCGATCCGGTCGCGACGTGGACACGGGTGCGGGTGCTCAACCTGCGCGAGCTGCGCAGCCACCGGCTGCGGGTGATCACCTCGCTGATGGTGATCACGGTGTCGTCGACGCTGCTCGTCGCCGTGCTCGGCACCTACGGGTCGATCACCGCCTCGGTGCGTGAGCTGTCGGCGACGGTCGCCGGGACCGCCGATCTCGACGTCACCTCCGTCGGCGACAGCGGACTCGACGAGTCGCTCGTCGGTGAGATCCGTGCGCAGGTGCCGCAGGCGTCAACCGTCGCGCCGCTGATCCAGGACACGATCTACCTCGACGCGAAACCGGTCACCGTGCTCGGTGCCGACGTGTCGATCCTCGGTCTCGGGGGTGCCCTGCGCCAGGTGCTCGCCGGGGGATCGGGTGCGGGGCAGGCGTTGTCGCCGAACCGCCCCGATGCGTCGACGTCGATCGCCGTCGGCCCGGGCCTCGGGTTCACCGCGGGGCAGAAGGTGACGATCAACGGCGTCGCGCTGACGGTGGTCGATGTCATCGACAGCGCGGCGGCGAGACCCATCAACGGTGGCCGGTTCATCGCGGCGTATCTGCCGCTCGCGCAACGACTCACCGACAAGCAGGGCCGCCTCGACTCGATCCTCATCGGCGCCGCGCCCGGAGCCGACAAGGCCGCGCTGCGCACCTCGATCGACCGGGTGGTCGCCGGGCGCGCTGCGGTGAACCGTCCCGACTATCGGGCGGGTCAGGTCGAGACGGCGAGCTCGGTGACCCGCGACTCGACGCTGCTCGTCGCCCTCATCTCCCTGGTGATCGCGGCGTTCCTCGTGTTCAACACCATGAACATGGCTGTCGCCTCGCGGCGACAGATGCTGGCGATGGTCCGTGCGATCGGTGGGCGCCGCGGGCAACTCGTGCGCGACCTCATCGGCGAGGCCGCCCTGTTCGGACTGGTCGGTGGCCTGATCGGCATCCCGGTCGGGGTGCTCGCCGGCCGGTGGATCGTCGGCAGGCTCCCCGAGGTGTCGTCGGATGCCGTGGGCGCGACGGTCGGGTACCACCTGCCCTGGTACGTCGGGCCGATCGCGGTCATCGCGTGCGTCGTGTCGTGCGTGGCGGCGAGCGTGCTCGCCGCGCGGTCGGTGTTCGCGCTGTCGCCGATCGAGGCGATGGTGCCCGGCGAGGTGCTCGCCCGTGACCGCGCTCCGGGGCTGCTGGTGTGGCTCGCCGGGGTCGGCGGTCTGGGGCTCGTCGGCGCGGGGTGGGTGATCGCGCACACCGTCGAGGGTCGCCTGGTGTTCGGCGGCGCCGTGCTCACCAGCATCGGGACGCTCCTGTTCTTCTTCGCGGTCACCGGACCGCTGATCCGTGCGGTCACGGCGTTGGCCGCGCGGCTCGGTGGCCCGGGGACGCTCGCCGCGGTCAACACCGAACGCTCCCCACGCCGGGCCTGGGCGACGCTGATGACGGTCACCGTCGCGGTGTCGGTCGGCGTCGGCACGTCGGGAGCGATGAACGATCTTGTCGGGTCGGTGTCGGGTGCGCTCGACGGTCTCGCCGACCCCGACCTCTACGTCTCCTCGCAGCCGGTCGAGAAGATCCCCAGTGGGCCGATCCTCGACTCGGGTGTCGCCGGACGTGTCGCCGCGGTACCCGGTGTCGCGGCGGTCGTCGGTGGCCAGTGGGCGACGGTGAACGTCGGCGAGGCGCGCATCCTCGTCCAGGGTCTCGCGCCGGGGATCCAGGCCCCGTACGTGAAGAAGACCTCGCCGGAGGTGCTGCGCCGAGTCCTCGCGGGCGAGGGTGTCGTCGTGTCGAAGGTGTTGGCGCGGACGCTGAAACTGGGTGTCGGTGACCGCTTTCGGCTCGCGACGCCCACCGGGTTCCACGAGCTGCCGATCCTGCAGACCGTCGACTACGTGACCCTCGACTCGGGCACCGCAGCGCTGTCCGATCAGCTTCTGTCGCAATGGTTCCAGCGGCCCGGCAACACCTTCCTGCAGGTGCGGTACGACCCCGGGGTCGACGGCGCGCAGGTGCGTCGGGCGGTGAACGCGGCCGCGCAGATCGACGCCGACCCGTCGCACCCGGTGTTCGTCTACAGCGGCGTCGAGACCCTCGACGCGACGCGGGCCTCGGTCAAGCAGTCGGGCGCGTTCACCATCGCGATCCAGTGGATCGTGGCGTTGGTCGCCGCGATCGCCCTGCTCAACACGCTGTTGCTGTCGGTGATCGAACGTCGCCGCGAACTCGGGGTGCTGCGCGCGATGGGTGCGTCACGGCGCTTCGTGTCGCGGATGGTGCTGGCCGAGGCGGCCTCGATCGCCGCGGTCGGGGCGGTGCTCGGCGTCGCGAGCGGCGAACTGCTGCACATCGTGAGCGATCGGGTGCTCGGCACCACCACCTCGGTCGACATCGGCTACCACCCCCAGGCCTCGACGATCCTCTACGTCGTCGTCGCATTCGTGCTCTGCACCGCGGGCGCCTTCCTGCCCGCCGCGCGCGCTGCGCGGATGAACATCAGCGAAGCCGTTCTCGACGAGTAGCGGCCAGCCCGCGGAATATCGGTCGTCAATAAATGTTGACAACACCGTGAGTGTCAACTTAACCTGACACCATGCAGAGCGACGACGTGGACACCGAACAGAACGACACCATCACCACGGCCGCGGCGAGCACAGATCCCGCACAGGGACTGGCCGCGGTGCGCGCCCTGCGAACTCTGGCCGACCGCCTCGAAGAGGTGCAGGTGGCCAGTGCCCGCGAGCAGGGATGGAGCTGGCAGGCGATCGCAGAGGTCCTGCAGATCAGCCGCCAGGCCGTGCATCAGAAGCACTCGGCTCGCGAGAGGGACTGAATCAACACCCACCACACGACTGAGAAGAGACACACCATGTTCGAACACTTCACCCGCGAGAACAGGCACATCCTGTCCTTCGCCATGGAGGAGGCCGCCGACCTCGGGCACACCCAACTCGGCAACGATCACCTGATCCTCGGGATGCTGTGCAACGCACGCGCCCCGATCTTCACCCGGCTCACCGCCGAGGGCTTCACGCTCGACGCGGCCCGCGACACCGTCCGCGAGGTGCGCGGCGACGCCGACGACAGCGACGACGCCGACGCGTCACAGGTCGCCGAGGACCGCGAGGCCCTCAAGTCCGTCGGCATCGACCTCGACAAGGTCGCCACGGCCATCAAGAACGCCTTCGGCACCGACATCACCGACGGTTGGTCGCAGCGGAGTGCCGACCGGCGCGGACGGGGCGGACGTGGAGGACCGCGACGCGGCGAGGACTCCGGTCCCCGCGGCCACCGCGGTCACCGACACGGCCATGGCCACGGCCACCCGCATGACGCCTTCGGCCGCCCCGGCTTCCCCGGCGGCGAGTTCCCAGGTCGCGGTTTCGGGGGCCCGCTGGGCGATCCCGACACCGCGGACGGCCCGTGGGAGCGCGGCCGGGGCCGGCGCGGGCCCCGCGGACGTGGCGGCCCGTTCGGTCGGCCGCGGTTCTCGGTCGACGCGCGGGCCGCGATCGCCAACGCCGTGCAGATCGCCCGCGAGTCGGACAGCGACCGGATCACCGCCGAGCACGTGCTGCTCGGCATCCTCAAGACCGACGACAAGCGTTCCCGCGCACTGATCGAGTCGGTCACCACCCCGGAGAAGCTGCGCGACGCCCTGAGCGCCACCGTCTGATCCGTGACCGACCATGCTGCGCCCGCGAGCTTCTCGCGGGCGCAGTGTCGTCTCGTCTGCTCAGGCGAGGAACAACGCGACCGCGGTCGCCAGGGCCCACGCCACCATCGCCATGCCGGCCTGCGCGATCGCCGGGATGAGGGCCGGCCCGAGTGCGCCACCGCGGACCGGTGCGTTGGCACGCCACGCCAGCGGTGCGGCGACCAGCCCGAGCAGCGCCCACGGCGTCGCGATGACCAGCACCAGGCTCAGCACCGACGGCAGGGCCACCAACGCCAGGTGCGTGGTGCGGGTGCGCGTGTCGCCGAGGCGGACCGCGAGCGTGTTCTTGCCGGACTCGGTGTCCGACGGGATGTCGCGCAGGTTGTTCGCGACGAGCACGGCGCTCGAGTAGGAACCGACGGCGACCGCGCAGATCACGCCGACCCAGTCGATCCGCTCGGCCTGCACGAACTGTGTGCCCAGCACCGCGACGAGCCCGAAGAACACGAACACCGCGACCTCGCCGAGGCCGGCGTAGCCGTACGGGTTCTTGCCGCCGGTGTAGAACCAGGCGCCCGCGATGCAGACGACGCCGACGACGACGAGCCACCACGCACTGCTCAGCGCCAGGACCAGACCGCAGACCGCGGCCAGACCGAACGCCGCGAACGCGGCGTTGCGCACCGCCACCGCGGGGGCGGCCTTCGACCCGACGAGGCGCATCGGTCCGACGCGGTCGTCATCGGTGCCCCGGATGCCGTCGGAGAAGTCGTTGGCGTAGTTGACCCCGACGATCAGCGACAACGACACCGCGAGCGCCAGCAGCGCCTTCCACCACACCGCGTCGCCGAGCCAGCCCGCCGCGCCGGTGCCCGCCACCACGGGGGCGATCGCATTCGGGAACGTGCGCGGCCGCGCACCGTCGAACCACTGCTTCGGGGTAGCCATGTCGACAATCTTGACCTACCCCCGTGGCGTCACTCGGCGGTGGTTCGATGTGCGGCCGACGCGTGCGGTCCGTTTTGCCCGAACCGCTGTACGGGCGACGAGTCGTCGCAGGTGGTCGCCACTACTGTGGACACCTGGGCGCCACGAGCGGATTGCGCCGAACAGACGGCCGGAGAGGTGAGGTGTCGGTGGACGCGTCGGCGGTGACGATCGGCCTCCTGGGTCCGGTCGCGGTCGCTGCCGACGGTGCGATGGTCGAAGTCCCCGGCGTCCGTGCCCGGCGACTGCTCGTCGCTCTCGCCCTGGCCCGGGGCGGTGTCCGGTCGGCGTCCGCCCTCATCGACCTCGTGTGGGGCGACGACCGCCCCAAGTCGCCGCAGGCCGCCCTGCACACCCAGATCTCCCGTCTCCGACAGGTGTTGCCGTCGGGGATGCTCGCCGGCGCGGCGACCGGCTACCGCCTTGACCTGAGCGGTGACGCCCTCGACGTCGACCGGGCCCGAGCACTCGCGGCAGTCGGAACCCCCGAGGCTCTGGCCGAGGCCGACGCCCTGTGGCGCGGTGTCCCCGGAGACGACCTCGGCCCCGACACCCCCGGCGGCGACCCGCTCGCCGGCGAGTTGCGCACTCTCGGTGACGATCTGCGTCGCCGCCTCGACGAGGCGCGGGCCGCCGCGGCGTCGGCGGCCGGCGACCACGAGACCGCCCGCCGCATCGCCGGGGACCTCTGCGAACGCGATCCCCTCGACGAACCCGCGCACCTGCTCCTCATGCGCGCGTTGGCGGCGTCGGGCCGCACCGCCGATGCACTCGCCGTGCACGCCCGACTGCGTCGCGCGCTGTCGGCCGAACTCGGGGTCGACCCCGGCGCCGAGATCGAGGCACTGCATCGCGAGCTGCTCACCCCGGCCCCCGCCCCGGTCCTCACGCCACCGCCGACGGTGATCCCGCGGCCGTCGGTCTCCACCCGTGCCGTCGGGCTGCGGTCGGAACCCAACGAATTACTCGGCCGCGCAGACGACATCGCCGCCGTGCTCACCGCGATCGATCAGCATCGGGTGGTCACCATCGCCGGCCCCGGTGGCGCCGGCAAGACCCGCATGGTGCACGCCGTCGGCCGCCGGATCGCCGAGGCGGGCCGGACGATCTACCTCGTCGAGTTGGCGTCAGTGCGCAACGACGACGACGTCGTGGCGGCCATCGCCGCGTCCCTCGGTGTCGGGGAGTCCGAGCTCACCCCGTCGGGTGCGCCGCGCATCCCCGTCGGCGACCTGGCCGACCGCCTCGCCGACACCCTCGTCGGACGCAACGCCGTTCTCGCACTCGACAACTGCGAGCAGATCATCGACGGCAGCGCGCAGGTCGTGACCGACCTCATCGGTGCTGTCGCCGACCTCACCGTCCTCACCACGTCGCGCGCACCGCTCATGGTGGCGGGCGAGGTCATCCACCGCTTGGCGCCGCTGTCGAGCGACGTCACCGACTCACCGGCGGTCGAACTGTTCGTCGCGCGAGCACGAGCAGTTCGCTCCGACGTGGCCATCGACCTCGACGTCGTCGCCGAACTGTGCCGCGACCTCGACGGCCTGCCGTTGGCCATCGAGCTCGCCGCCGCGCGGGTGCGCACCCTGAGCGTGCCGGAGATCGCCCGTCTGCTGTCGCAGCGCCTCGCCCGTGGTCGACTCAGCCTGCTGCGCACCGCAGATCGCACCGCACCCCGACGGCATCGGACGCTGCACGCCGTCATCGAGTGGAGCTGGGATCTCCTCGACGACGATGCCCGGGCGGCCCTGCGGCGCCTGTGCCGCTTCCCGGCCGGGTTCACCGTCGCCGCAGCCGATGTCGTCGTCTCCGGCGGCGCGGGTCTCACCCTGGTCGACGACGTCCTCGAACAGCTGGTCAACCAGTCGCTGCTCACCGTGACCGAGGTCGACGGCCACATCCGCTACCGCATGCTCGAGATGGTGCGCGAGTTCGGTGAGGAACAACTTCTCGCGTCGGGCGAGGCGGACGACGTCGACGCGGCCATGATCCGCTGGGCCATCGGGTGGGCGAAGGACACCCGCGCCCTCTACGACACGGGCGAGCAGGCGGCCGCGATGACGAACGTGGTCGCCGACAACGACAACATCGTGTGGATCCTGCGACGCTGCACCGAGATCGACGTCGCCGAGCGGCCCGCCGACGCCGTCTCGGCCGTGGTCGCGGTGTTCCCGGTGATGACATCCGGGTGGGTGGCACGCGGACTGCACGTCGAGATCCGCAACTGGGCGCCCCGCATCGTCGGGCTGCTGGGCCGACCGCCGCGCGACCTCCCCGACGACCAACGCGAGCTGTGGCAGGTCGCCCTCCTGATGGTGGCCGGCCATCTGATCATGATCGCGCCCGACATGCGGTTGTTGGCTCGGGCGCGCGTCGCCATCCGCGCCATCTTCCACCCCGACGAGGTGATGGCACTGCCCGCGGACTTCGTGAGCGCGATCCTGTTGTCGCGCACCACCTACAGCGGCTTACGCATCCTCACCCGCGGTGCTCGGTCCCCCGTTCCGCTGGTTCGGGCGATCGCACTGTCGGTGCGCTCGAACGCCCGGGAGAACGTCGGTGACCTCAGTGGCGCACTGCGCGATTCGCAGGATGCCCAGGCGCTGGCCGTCTACCGGGGCGATCTCTGGATCACCGCGACCGGCGCGATGGAGATCGGCAACATCCACGGCCAGAGCGCACGGTACGGCGACGCGATCGCGAGCTACACCCGGGCCGTGGAGTTGCTCACCGAACTCGGTTCCGTCGACGAGGTCGTCCAGGTCCGGATCTATCTCGCGTGCAGCTTCATCGGCGTCGGGGAGATCGACCGTGGACGCGAGATCGTGGCCGAACTCTCCGATGGGTGGACGGTGGACCAACCTGTGCCGGCGGGCAGTGTCGAGGCGGTCGGGACGCTGATGATGGCCAGCGCCGAGGTGGCCCACGCCGGCGGTGATCCCGCGACGGCGGGGGCGATCGCGGTGCGCGTCCTCGACCAGGTTCTCGGCGGCATGGCGGGCGCGACATCGGACCCGACGATGCTTCTCGTCCTCAGCTCCGCGGTGACGATGGCGGCCGTGACCGGGAACGGTGGCGCCGCCCACGAGCGGCTCCCGTTGCTCGGCGACTTCGTGGCCGCACAGTTCGAACCGTCCGGCTACCAGGACATCCCGCAGATCGGCGCTTGCGCCGTCGCCTTCGCCACCGCCTTGACGAGCCACGACGCCGGATCGGTGACCGCGGCGCGGTTGCACCTGCTCGGCGTCCGTTCGCGCGCCCGCCTCGACTTCCCGATCCTCGACCACGCCGTCACCACGGCCCGGTCCCTGAGCGCGGTCGCGGCCGACGTCTGGGAGGAACTCGACACCGAGATCAGCAGGATGTCCCGACGGCACGCCGCCGAGACCATCCTGCAGACCATGCGTGGTGCTCTCGCCTAGGCGTTGCGCATGTACGCCCGGACGGTGAGCGGCGCGAACACCGCGACGAGGATGGCCGCGCCGAGCAGCGACCACAGCACGTGGATACCGATGTGACCGTTGTTGGTCAGCTCGCGCACCGACGTCACCAGGTTCGACACCGGGTTCACCTTCACGAACGCCTGCAGCCAGCCCGGCATCGTCTCGGGCTGCACGAAGGCGTTCGAGACGAAGGTCAACGGGAACAGGATCATCAGCGAGAAGCCCTGCACCGCAGAGGCCTTCTTCACCAGCATGCCCATCAGCGCCCAGATCCACGACACCGCGAAGCTGCAGATGATGACCAGGACGGTGGCGCCGATCAGGCCCAGCGGGTCGGGCCGCCAGCCCATCGCGATGCCGACCACGAACGTGATGACCGTGGCGATGAGGTATCGCACGACGTCGGCGAGCAGCGCGCCGGCCAGGGGCGCGGTCCGCGCTATCGGTAGCGACTTGAAGCGGTCGAACACGCCCTTGTTCATGTCCTCGCGGAGCTGGGTGCCGGTCACCACCGAGGTGGTGATCACGGTCTGGACGAGGATGCCCGGGATGATGATCGGAAGGTATTGCGACACACTGCCGGCGA
The DNA here is from genome assembly GCF_001424365.1 of Williamsia sp. Leaf354. NCBI lineage: Bacteria > Bacillati > Actinomycetota > Actinomycetes > Mycobacteriales > Nocardiaceae > Williamsia > Williamsia sp. Leaf354. The sequence goes on along the minus strand of NZ_LMPL01000005.1, from coordinate 508,066 downwards.
GCGCGCCACCGAAGATGTAGGTGAACATCAACGTGAACACGACGGGCTGGAACACGACGTCGAACAACTGCTCCGGGTTGTGGCGGATCTTGAGCATTCCGCGGTAGCCCATGGTGAACGACTGACGGACTGTGTCGGCGAGTCCGACCGAACGCGGGGCCGACCGTGTGTCGCGCGATGCGACGGCGGGGCGATCGAGGGCCTGGGCGGTCATGCTGCGTCCTCCTCGGACTCGGTGGCGGAACCGGTTTCGGTGCCGTCGGCGGGCTTGCCGGTGATGGTCATGAACACCTCGTCGAGGCTGGGTTTGGCGACGGACAGTTCGCGGATCGCTATGTCGGCCGCCACCAGGGCGGTCATCACGTCCGACACCGCATCGGGTCGGGACAGGGGAACCGTGACGCGCCCGGCCTCGGGGCTCAGCGACCCCTTCTCCCCGGTGACCCGCTCGACGATCTCCAGCGCCGCAATGCAATCCGACGGCGACGTCGGACGGACCTGCAGGGTGTTGACGCCCACCGAGTCCTTCAATTCGTCGGCCGTGCCATCGGCGATCACTACTCCGCGGTCGATCACCGCGATCCGATCGGCGAGCTGATCGGCCTCGTCGAGGTACTGCGTCGTCAGCAACACCGTCGACCCGCCGGACACGAGGCGACGGATCGTCTCCCACATCTGGGCGCGGGTCCTCGGGTCGAGGCCGGTGGTGGGCTCGTCGAGGAACAGCAGCGGGGGAGCGGAGATCAGGCTGGCCGCGAGATCGAGCCGCCGTCGCATACCGCCGGAGAACTCGTTGAGCGGTCGGCTCGCGGCCTCTTCGAGCCCGAACTCCTCGAGCAGGTCGGAGGCGATGGTCCGCGTCTGTGCACGGGACTTGCCGAGCAGCCGCGCGAAGATGATGAGGTTCTCGCGAGCGGACAGGTCCTCGTCGACCGAGGCGTACTGACCGGTGACCCCGACCAACGACCGGACCGCCACAGGTTCGGCGACCACATCGTGGCCGAAGACCTGTGCCGATCCCGCATCGGGTCGCAGGAGGGTCGCGAGCATGCGGACGGTGGTGGTCTTGCCTGCGCCGTTAGGGCCCAGCACGCCGTACACCGATCCGGTGGGTACGACCAGGTCGACACCGTCGACCGCGCGGGTGTTGCCGAAATGCTTCACCAACCCGCGGGCCTCGATGGCCGGCGCGTCGGTGGTGCGAGGTGTTGTCATGCCGACGACTGTCCGCGACAGCTCTGTCGTGACGCTGTCGCGGACTGTCGTGGCCTGTCGCCCGGCCCCGATTCACCCTGTGGAGTTGTCAATGTTCGTAGCGCTCCCGCAGGTGTGCGGGGCGTTGGTTCTCTGACGGGGCTATGCCGCGGCCGGTTCCATCTCCGTCAAAGTTCTTCTGTTGTATGCGGGTAACGGAGTTCGGCGTGGGTAGGGGTGTCGGTCGTGGCCCATGACGATGTCCCAGCCTGCGGTGTGGACGGCGACGTGGCAGCGGCGACACAGGAGGCATCCGTTGTCGACGACGGTCTTGCCGCCGTCGGCGTAGTGGGTGATGTGGTGGACGTCGGTCCACGAGGCCGGGGCGCCGCACTTGATGCAGCATTGGTCTCTGGTGAGGATCACCTTGCGTGCCGCGCCGGTGAAGAGTCGCTTCTCGGCGGCGACGGAGACGGGTGCGCCGTTGAGGTCGACCCCGATCCCAAGGACTTTCGCGTCGCAGGCCAGGAGTCGTGCCGACAGGTCCGAGACCGGTCCGAGCCAGTTCAGGCGCGCGGGGTCCGGCGGGTCCGATCCCTCGAGCGGGATCGTGACGACCAACTCGGTGGACGCCGGACCTGACAGGGCCTCGGGTGCGAGTCCGCGGGTGCCGGCCTCGAGGAGCTGGGCGAACGCATCGGCCCGTCGCCGGCACGCCGTCCGCCGGTCGGGCGATCCGTCGGGTTCGGGGCGGGGACGTGACGCCGTGTCGAGGGCGGTGATGAGTCGTTCGCCGGTGACCGCGTCGAGGTCGAACTCGCCGCGTAGTCGGCCGTCGCCGGTCTGCGACCAGCCCAGTTCGTTGAGGGCGGGGTCTTCCGCGGCCGGTACCGCGGGAGGCTCGGCGGGTGAGTGGGCGATCGCCGCTGCGCGGGCGTCGTCGACGATCTCCGCGGGACTCTTTCCGGCGATCGCGGCCCCGATCAGCCGCTGCTCCAGGTTCGACACCACATCGGAATCGAGTGATTCGCCGGTGCGGCGCGCGACGTGTTCGATTCCGCGCGCGACCGCATCGAGATGTTCGGCCGACAGGTCACCGTCACGGGAGTGGCGAGCGAGCAGTGGCAGGACCTCCACGGCCCGTCCGAGCCGGATCAACCGTGACGCCACGGCCGGTGCGACACCGTTGGCGATCAACAGTTCTCGCAACGACATCCCGCAGTGTGTCGCGACCCCGACGCGCTCGGCCTGGGACGCCAACCGCGCCAGCATCCCATCGGCCACCGCCCGGAGAGCGACGGCGCCACGGATGGCGGCGACGATCTCGGAGTCGACATCGGCGACAACTGTTCCCTGTGAACCGAACTCGTCGACCACCAGGTCGACGAGTTCGATGAATGATCCCCCGGTCATGCTTCGACCGTACACACGTTCGAACACCGTCGCAAGGGCCAATTCTGCGAATTATGTTGATGCACATGCAGATTGCGTGTGGGCGACGCCCCCGATCACCACGCTAGCGGATGGCTCCGACAGGAATGGGCACGAGCACTGCGCCCATCCACAGGCTGTGGAGACGAAGTGCCCACTCGATCCGAACAACTGCCCGATCGATGCGAATAGTTGCCCGATCGACGCGGGGGTCGGGCGTGACCAGCGACCGCTACAGAATCGCCCGAAGCGTCTGTTTCGCAACGTATCCGGTGTTTGCGCGAGTCGCCGCCGTTCCATCCCTCCGATACATTCGGTGGTTCGCACGCGACCGACCCACTGGATCGGGCCACCTGATCGACAGTGGGACACCAGCCATGCCACCCGAGCGTTCACGCAGATACTCCGGCACCTCTCCGCACCGTCGTCACCTCGGTGACGCGCCGACCGAGGTCATCGCCCGGGTACCTCCGCGACACCACCGACGTCCGGCGCGACGTCCCGCACCGCCGCGGCGCTCCCGCCGTCGGCTCGTGCGTCCTCTCGTGGCTCTGGCCTCGGCCGCCGTGCTGCTCGGATCGGGGCTCGCCTGGGGCGAGGCACAACACATCGGCGGCGGGTTCCACACGTCCGATGTGCTCGCCGGGGCGCCGAAGTCGACGGGCAGCGCCGAGAACATCCTGCTGATCGGGCTGGACTCGCGCAAGGACCGCGACGGCAACGACCTGCCGGCGTCGGTGCTCTCCGCGTTGCACGCCGGCGACGGGGAGGAGGGCGGCTACAACACCAACACCCTGATCCTGGTGCACGTGCCCGCCGACGGTCAGCACATCGTGGCGTTCTCGATCCCGCGCGACGACTACGTCGCGGTGCACGGCATCGACGGGTACGACCACGCGAAGATCAAAGAGGCCTACGGCCTGATGAAGGCGCAGGCCGAACAGAAGCTCGCCGACGAGGGCGTCACCGACCAGGCGACGCTCGAGACCGACGGCCGCGATGCGGGTCGCGCCGAGACCCTGCAGACGGTGCGCGAACTCACCGGGGTGCCGATCGACCGGTTCGCCGAGGTCAGCCTCGTCGGGTTCTACGACATCGCCAAGGCCCTCGGCGGCGTGAAGGTGTGTCTCAATCATGCTGTGTCCGACAGCTATTCGGGCGCCCGCTTCAGCGCCGGGGTGCACACGCTGAACGCGTCGCAGGCGTTGGCGTTCGTCCGGCAGCGACACGGACTCGACAACGGCGACCTCGACCGCACCCACCGCCAGCAGGCGTTCCTGATCTCGGTGGCGCACTCACTGCAGTCGTCGGGCATCTTCGGCGACCTCGACAAACTCAATGCGCTGGTGACGGTGGCGCAGCGCGACATCGTGCTCTCATCGGGCTGGGACATCGTCGACTACGCGCACCGCATCGGCGACATCTCCGGTCAGAACCTTGCGTTCCGGACGCTGCCGGTGCTCCGGTACGACACCGTCGACAACCAGGACGTCAACATCGTCGACCCGGCCGCGATCCGCAGCCAGGTCCAGACCGCGTTCGGGATCACCCCGCCGCAACCGCCCGCGACCACCACCAGGCAGCTCGAATCCACCTCCGACACCTCGGGCAGCGACACCCCGAGCACCGACACGGCAGGCCAGGCGTCGCAGGATCCCGCTCCCGATCAGGGCGCGCCCGTCGTCAGCACGGCGTCGGGAGTGCCCTGCGTGAACTGACGGTCAGAGCTCGGTGATGTCGACGATGCCGTCCTGGAGAGCGCGGGCGAGCAGCGACGCCTTCGACGGCGCCGGGCGCCCCACGGCGGCGTACTTCGCGCGGATGCGCGTGATGTGAGTGTTGACAGTGGATTCGGAGATGTAGAGCCGCTTGCCGACGCCGACCTTGCTGTCGGCGAGAACCCATGCGCGCAGTACCTCCTTCTCGCGGTCACTCAGCGCCGGAGGGGTCAGGGTTCGCAGAGGCGAGGGATCGAGAACTGCGGTCATGGTGGTGTGTCCGATCACGGGGGCGTCGACGGTTCCGACGCGATGAGTTAACGGTAATAAGCCGTACCGACATCGGACAGACACATCATCTGGTGTCCCCCAAACCGGGGTCACCATTAGATGGGCACACAATCAGGCGTCGACGTCGATCGTCGAGCGCACGATCTCGATGCCGTCGGAACCGAAATCGCGGCGGTACATGTCGCCGCCGTCGCGCCTCACGATCGACGCCATGGCCGATCGATGGGGCGGCAGAAGCCGCACGCGGACGTCACCCGATGTCGCCGACTCGAGGACGTCGACGATCGCCGCACGTACCCGCACCAGGGCGTCTTCCGAGGCCGACCGCAGGGGGTCGTCGTCGAGGAGGATCACCTCGACGCCTCGGCTGCGCGCCGCACGTGCGGCGTCGGCCACCTCCGGCGTCGCGAGTCCGGGTGCGCGCAGCCGGTCCCGCAGGTGCGCCTCCAGCAGCTCGCAGGTCTCCCGCTCGGTGGGGGTCAGCTCGTCGCCGGCCGCGATCCGGTCGAGCATCGGTCGCGCCAGCTTGTCGAGTTCGGCGAGCTGCGCGTCGCGCTCGGCCGCCGCGGCGGTCTGGGCGGCGAGTTCCGCGCTGCGCCGTGCGCCCGACCGCCGGAGATCGAAGATCAGTGTCGCGCTGGGGCGCAACGTCAGACTGAACACCGTCGCCATCGACAGCGGCGCGACGTCGATCAGGGTGACCTGCGGTCCCACCCCGACACGCATCGGTCCGACGATCGCCGCCACGAGGTAGGCGGCCAGCATGAGAGCCATTCCGGCCCATGCGAGCGCCGTTCGACCACGCACACAGAGGAAACAGAGCACCGCGGTGCCCAGACCGTGCATCCAGTTCAAGGTGGCAGCCCTCGCGGACACATCGAGGGTGGCCAGCGCGATACCGCAGCCGACAGCACCTGCACAGGCCATGGGGATCGCGGCGCGCAACGGCAGCGGGTCCTGGCGGGCCACGACGATGCCGGCCGTCGCCGCCCCTAACACCACCAGTGACACAGCGGTGCCGATGACGGATGTGGCGTCGCCAGGGGACACCAAGAAGATCGCGGCCGATACGAGCACCATGTACAACGCGGTGAGAAGTTTCGCTCCCCTGGTGTGCAGGCCGATGAGCGAACCCGCGTCGCGGAGATCCTCGGCGGTCAGTCGTGTACTCGAGGCGATGGTCATGACGGCCGGGCCCACGTGAGGGTGACCCGCGTGCCGCGTCCGAGCGCGGAGTCGATGGTGGCCTCGCCTCCTCCGAGCTGCTCCATCCGGCCGCGCACACTGACCGCGAGACCGAGACGGTGCGGTGGCACCCGGCCGAGGTCGAATCCGACTCCGTTGTCGGTGATCTGGATGTTCAGCCGATTCGCCGAGACCGTGACCTCGACAGCGATGACCGCATCGGCGCCGGCGTGGCGGAGCGCGTTGCGCACGGCCTCGGCCATCGCCGCCGACATCGTGCGCACCACATCCTGGGGGTAGGTGGTGAGACCGAGCGGAGGGTGTCGCGTGTCGGTGAACGCGACGGTGTCGTCGATGTCGGTGACGGCACTCTGCAACTGGGCGATGGCCGCGGAGGCGGGCACGGAGTACGAGGCGCTCTGTTCCACACCGAGTTCGGCGATCGTGTTCGAGGCGAGTGACCGCAGGGAATCGGTGTTACCCATCCGGGCCGCGCCCAGCAGCGCCGTCATCACGCCGTCGTGGGTCAGAGCGTCGAAGCGGGCGCGTTCGGACTCACGGGCGCGCGCAGCGGCGGCGCGTGCGGCCAGGTGAAAGGCGTCCGCGCGGGTTTCGTCGAGCAGTCGCGCCGTGCGTGCACCGATGATGACCGCGGCGGTGAACGTCATCGAGTAGGCGAAGGCGAAGGCGAGGTCGGGTCCCAACGGCACGACGAGGTCGGACGGACGCACGACCCGCGACATGAACGTGGCCACGGTGGTGAGGACGAGGAGATACAGCAGTGCTCGTCCCCGTGGCCAGCCGACACCGATCGCGACACCCACCAGACCCGGGAACTGCGAGAACCACAGACCCCGCTCGTCGCTGTACGTCCCGTTCTTCCACGCCACCGGAACCAGGAGGGCCGCGACGAGATAGGCGATGACGGCCACGATGATGGCGGGGCGGACCAGGTGTCGCGCGTTGACGGCCGCGACGACGCCGACGGCGATGCCGCTGCCGAACACCACGATCGGCGCACCGAACGCCCACCAGCCGGCCATGTAGTCGAACGATTTCGCGATGTTGCCGAGACACAACGCCCCGTAGGCGAAGTAGCCTGCGCCGACGAAGATCGCGAACTGTCGGGTGATGCGCAGTTCGGCGTCGCCGGGTGTTCGTTCGCCGGTCCGCGCCGAGCGGTCGGTCAGTCGCGGGGCCGGCGAGGCATCGGTAGCCATCCGTCCTCCACTGCGCGTTTGTAGAGGTCGGTCTTCGTCGGGGCGGGACGTCCGGCCGCGGCGTACTTGCTGCGGATGCGGCCGAGGTACTGGCTGACGGTGTCGACCGAGAGGCCGGTCAGCTTCGCCACGCGGGCGTTGGCCTCCCCGGATGCGTACAGCTCCAGCACTTCTCGCTGACGCGGGCTGAGGTTGACCTCCACGAACTCCTCGTCGGCGTCGATGGCGGCGGCCCAGTCCATGGTCGCGATGGTCTCGCCGCGGACGGCCGCGCGGATGGCCTCGAGGATCTCCACCGCACGCGGTGACTTGCGCACCACACCCAGAACGCCTGCGGCAGCGGCAGACCGGACGAGGTAGGCCTCCTCGGCCGAGGTGTACACCAGGCACTCGATGCCGTGGGCGCGCAGTTCCTCGACGTTCTTGCGTGGGGAGCTGCCGTCGTCGAGGCGCAGGTCGAGCACCGCGAGATCGAGGTCGGTGGTGATCGCGAGGAGTTCTTTCACCGTTGCGCCGCCGCCGACGAATGCGAGGTCGGAGGTGGTCTCCATCATCGCCTTGAGCCCGAGGATGGCGATCTCGTGATCATCGATGACTCCGATCCGGGCGGGCTGACCGGCAGTTCCCGATGCGCTGTCGGTCATCGGGTGCCTGTCCCGGACGCTCCTGCCGCCGTGCATCGAGGGTGACAGCGGGGGTGACCGGTGGCAATCGCGTGTTCATAGGGCAGGCGCGTGCGCAGGCGGCCGCGAGTGCGCCGCATCATCGAGATCACCGGACGATTCTCGCCCGCTGACCTGCGACAAGCCGGCTGTACCCGGCGACGAGGCCCCGGTGTAGTGAGAACGAACTACATGGGTTCTGTGCTTTCTCACAAGAAGTGGGTTCCGGACTCGGATTCTGATGCACCGTGCGTACGCGCAGCGCCCGACCGGCTCGGCGATCGGACTGGCACTGTGGACGTATGACGATTCTGGATCTGAACCCCGACGAGCTGCTCACCACCACGCGCACCGTGCGCAAGCGTCTCGACCTCGAGCGTGATGTGCCTCTTGCGCTGATCCGCGAATGCCTCGAGGTGGCGTTGCAGGCGCCGAGCGGTTCGAACCGGCAGGGCTGGCAGTGGGTGGTGGTCACCGACGCCGAGCAGCGCGCGAAGGTCGGGGAGATCTATCGGCAGGAGACCGAGAAGTACCTGGCGTCGCAGGCGTCGGCGGCGAAGTTGTTCGCCGATGACCCCGATCGCTCGCAGGTGCAGCGCCGCGTCGGCACCAGCGTGGAGGTGTTGGGGGAGAACATGGGTCGGGTGCCGGTGCTGCTGATCCCGTGCATCAAGGCGGGCAAGGAGTTGCCCGCCGGCAACCAGGCGGGACTCTGGGGATCACTCCTGCCGGCGGTGTGGAGTTACGCCCTGGCCGCCCGCGCCCGGGGACTCGGAACAGCCTGGACGACACTGCATCTCAATCGCGAAGCCGAGGTCGCCGAGATCCTCGGGATTCCCGAGGGCTTCCACCAGGGCGCCCTTCTGCCCACCGCGTTCTACACCGGCGACACCTTCAAGCCCGCCCCGCGCGGCTCGCTCGACGAGGTCCTCCACATCGATCGCTGGTGAACACTACTTCCGAGAAACCTCGCGACCGACTGCGGTGGCGGGTACCGAACCGCCCTGTGCTGTCTGCTGGTCGGTGCGGCGCCGGAATCGTTGCTGCGCGGGTTTCTCGATGAGGAGATATGTCGCCGACGACAAGAGCAGCGTCACCACGAAGACGAGGACGACATTGGCGTAGAAGCCGGGCAGTGTCGCGGGGAAAGCCCAGTGATGGCGCGCCAGCGTCCAGATGACGGGCATGTGCCAGAGGTAGACGCTGTAGGACACCTCGCCGACAAACCGGAACGGCAGCCAGTCGAGCACCCGCGCGGCCACTCCCGGCGCACCGGCAGGTAGGGCTACGAAAAGGACGACCGCGCCGAACAACACGGCGAAGCCGGTGTTCTGGAGGACGGTCCCGTGGGCCAGCCATGCCGCGACGGCGCCGGTGAGGAGCGCGGTCCAGCGCGCCGGTGTGACGAGATGGGGCGGCAGAACGTCGGCGGCGAAGAGTGCCGCGATGACCGCGGCCAGCATGCCGAATGCAAACAGGTCGGCGTGGACGAAGAAGGATCGAGCGAGCACGGCCGTCCAGCTGCCGCCCCATTCGAGGTAGAACCAGTCGGCGAACGATGTCGGGTTCGACACCTTCGCGAGCACGGCCTTACCGAGAAGACCCAGCAAGAGCAGTACGACCGCTGGGGCCAGGGCGAGAAGCGCGGCACCGCGTCTCGAGCGACGCAGTCGGAACGCAACCCAGGCGAGAACCGGGAGCACGAGGTAGAAGATCAGCTCGACCGTCAGGCTCCACGACACCCCCAGACCGGTCCTCATCGTGGATGGGAACAGTGTCTGCACCATGAAGAGGTTGGAGAGCAGCTTCACCGGGTCGGTCAGGTAGCCGACGGTGTCGGGGACGCCCTCGGGCCCATCGCCGGGGAGTATCGCGCGACGGAAGGCCGAGCCCACCACGAGCGACGCCACGAGCAGGATCACGATGTACACGGGAAAGATGCGCACTGCGCGATTACGGAAATAGCCTCCGATCACGGGGAATCGTCTGCCCGTGACGATCGCCGCCGCGAACGAGCGGTACAGCAGGAACCCCGACAGGGTGAAGAAGAGCGTGAGGCCCTGGTCCATCAGAGCGATCGGCGGGTCGGCGGCCCCTTTGTCGACACTCCCGGCAAGGTTCACGCTGACGTGCTGGATGAGGACGGTGGTGGCCGCGAGCCCTCGCAGACCTTCCATGCCGACCAGGCGTGACCCCCACGACGGTGCCTGCGGATCAGCGATCTTCCTCATTGCGCGATTGTCACTCCGACCGCATTCGCTCAGCGTCACCCGAACGCACGACAGTGGCACCGGGCGCTCACGCGGGCGAGGTCCGGCACATCGACCGGTGGTGACCGCCGGGCCGCGGGGTCGCGTCTACGAACTCCCGAAACGCGGTGCGGAGGGTGCGGTTGCTGCCGGCAGGGTGAACTCGTCGGCGTAGTGCTTGCCGGCGCCCAATTCCGACGTGTGAAGCACGATGAGCAAACGCTGCCCACGGGCTCTGGTGCGCGGATTGCTTTGCGGTGCTACACAATTGCTTGACGTAGCTGTCGTGAAATCGGAGGACTGTCATCGCGCGCTGTCTCGGATAGCTTTCGTTTGCTGTCCCCGGTTGAAGGGAGATCGATTCCACCGGAGTCGAAGAGGGGACCCACAGCAACAATTCGGAGGCACAATGCTGAAGTTCTCGACGAGACGGCTCATTCGGCGGGCGTCGGTGTCGGTGGTGACACTCGGGGTCGGCTTGGGGCTGGTCTCGACGCTGGGCATCGGGACGGCCGCGGCCGCCCCGACCGCTCGCGCGGTTGTCCAAACCCAGAAGATGTCCGATGCCACGCTCAAGTCGCGCCAACTCGGTTGGTACGCCAAGAATTCCACTCTCACCCTGGTTTGCTACAAGCGCGGCCAGGCCGTCTCGGGCGCGTTCAGCAAGTATGTCCCGGGCGGGAAGAGCGACATCTGGTATCAGGTGAACGATGGCGGCTTCGTCGCCGACATCGACATCTCGACCGGCACGAACAACACCGTGACAGGGCCCTGCGGTGTGTCGTCACAGCCCGCGCCTGCTGCTCCGGCGCAATCGTCGGGCTCACGTGAGAGCAAGGCCATCTCCTGGGCGGTCAGCCAGGTGGGTTCGCAGGCATACAACTTTGCCTGCCAGCAGTTCGTGGAGAACGCATTCGGAACGCGCGGTCGTTATGGCTCGGCGATCCAGATGTTCAACGCCCTGCGGTCATCCGGTGCGATTCGAACCGGCACTCCGCCCGCAGGCGCGCTGGTCTTCTCGAAGAGCTCGTTCGACAAGGGGTACGGCCACGTCGCCCTCGCGATCGGTGGTGGGCGTTACGTCTCCGGCGGTATGCCAGGGCCGACCGTCAACTACATGAGTTCGCCCAGCCCGGCGCGCTCCGGCACCTATCTCGGATGGGCGATGGCCCCGTCCAGTTGGCCCGGCCGCTAGGCGAGCGCGAAAACGACACGCCCGCGTCTGCTCGTCAGGCGCGGGCGTTGTCGTGTGCGCGCCCCCGATGTGCCGTGCCGGCTACTTCTGTGATCGCCGAACTCTCCAGCCGCCGACGCCGGCGATCAGAACGGCGATCACCGACAACAGGTCCGATTCGGTGACGCCGTGGTGGAGATTGAAGCTGAGGATCACGTGGCCTTCGATGGGGCCGTTCGCGAGCACCCACACGACCGCGACGGTTGTCAGGATTGCCGAGGAGATCACGCTGGGTCGTGCCAGCGACCACGCGGCGGTCACGAACAGCAGGTTCATGACGACCAGTGCGTAGAAGAAGTCCGGGTCGATGGGCATGTGACCAGTGTGCTTGATGAGAACTCCCGGGGTGGAATGTCGGGTTCTGGCGATCGCCATCGCGGCATTCGGTCGCTATCATCGCGGCCGGGGAGAGGGGCTCTATGAATCATGGGCAATGGACAGAGATGGTCGAACGGGTCGTTTCCGAAATCGACGACCGCATCAAGCACGGCGAACTACCAGGTCACATCCTGACCTTTGACGATGCAGCGGCGCACAGTACCCAACCGTTCGGGTGCGTCGACCAGCTGTGCAACGTCGATCGCGGCAATGTGATCGCAGGTGTCGACGAGGTACTGCGCATCCGCGCAGGGGGCGTGCACTAGCGACCATTCGAGCGTCAGCTCAGCGACAGCCGCAGCGCTGCCCGGTCGATCTTGCCCGGTCCGCGAAGGGGGAGCGCGTCGACGATATGGACATCGCGCGGCGCAGCAGACCGGTCGAGCCTTTCGGTGACCGCGGCGCGCACGCGTTCGGGGTCGATGGTGGCGCCGATCGACGGGACCACTGCCGCAACGACTTTCTCGCCGAGGCGCTCATCGGGTAGGCCGAACACGGCGCATTCGGCGACCGCGGGATCGCTGAGGATGGCCGCTTCGACGACCTGGGGGACCACGGTGAGGCCGCCGGTGGTGATGGCCTCGTCGGCGCGGCCAATGATCGACAGGACGCCGTCGTCGAGGCGGCCAAGGTCGTCGGTGCGGTACTCGCCTGGGACGGCGAACGCGCTGTGGTCCGGCACGTTCCGGTATCCGCGAGCGACCATCGGTCCCCGTAGGAGCACCCGTCCGACACCGTCGACGTTCGCCGAGTCCAGGACGATCTCGACATCCTCGAGCGGCACGCCGTCGTAGACGCAGCCTCCGCAGGTCTCACTCATCCCGTAGGTACGCACAATTGGTAGCTGGGCATCAATCGCTCGCTGCTGCAACAACTGTGGCGTCGCGGCTCCGCCGATCAGCACGGCGTCGACCTCGCGAAGCGCAGCAGTCGCATTCGGGTCATCGAGCACCTTGATGAGCTGCGTCGGCACCAGGGAGGTGTACCGCCGAGGACCGTCGATCGTGTCGATACCGCGGATCATGTCTGCCGGGTCGAAACCACGGGCGACGTCGATGACGACTGGTGTGAAGCCGGCCCGCAGACACCGCAACAGCACCTGCAGGCCGGCGATGTGGTGGGCCGGCAGCGCGAGCAACCATCCGCCGGGCCCGCCGAGTCGTGCGTCGGTGGCGGCCGCCGACGCGGCCAGGGTGGCGGCGGTGTGAAGCGCACCCTTGGGGACGCCGGTGGTGCCCGAGGTGGCGATCACCAACGCGATGTCGTCATCGATCTGCTCCCCAGCGCCCAATGCCGACTCAAGTCGTTCGATCTCGCGGGGATCGCCGGCGGGCACGGGCAGCGCAGCGATCGAGCCGTCGATGATGGCGTGCAGGTCGTCGACGACGTCGAGAACCGACGGCCCCGACGCGAGGGGAAGTGCGGTGAGGGTTCTCAGGACGGACCCGGAGCTTCGCCGGGGTGGTCGGTGTCGAACTGCCAGCCGGCCTTCTCGAGGAGCGCGCGCACTCGCTCGACATCAGCATCCGACGGCATCTCGTCGGTCACCTTCGTGATCAGGACGCCCACATCGATCCGGCTGATCGGTTCGTGGGTGGGGTCAGCGTCGAACTCGGCAACGAGCAGGTCGGCGATCTCGTGGACTTCGTCGTCGGTGAGCTGTCGGCGTAGCAAAGCCATGAGCGGAACATAGTCCTGCTGCGGCACGCCGTTGGGGTATCCGGCGCGCAGCCAGTTCATGATCGAGCGCATCAGTTGCGGTCGGTCCATGGGTCCCTCCCCAAAGCGGTTGAAGACGTGGCGGTTGGTCTCCACGTACTCCCCAAAATCTTCCCACATCGATGACTCCCCGAGCCGTGCGAACCAGGCCCGCGAGACACCGGTGCCATCGTGCTGTCGACACTTTTCAACGGTACGGTTCTGCAATGCGTTGGAGGGATGAGACCAGCAAAGAGTGCCAGGCTGACTTCGATTCGCTTCTCGACGAGGTGATCGGTCTTGCCGCCGAGCGGATCGCGACCAACTGGGGCCTCACGCCGTTCGCGCTCGTCGTAGATGCGCGCGGGGTAAAGGGCTTGGTCGGCACGCTTGACGACGACGCCGACGGTGTCACGATGTCAGACACTCCCATTCGCGATCGGGTCGTCGATCGGGTGGCGTCGTTGCGAGACGAGGTTCGGTCCGTCGCTGTCGTATCGCAGGTTATCCCGGAAGGTTCGAAGGACACCGAGATCGAGGTGTTGCTCGAGCATCGTGAATTCGCGCTCCAGATCCTCGTCCCGTATGAGATGCCCGATTCGACCACGTTCAACCTCGGAACCATGAGAGCCGCAAAGTCCACGCATCTCGTGTGGACCTGACCGGGAGTCGAGTGAATGGATCCGTTACGCGTATCGATCGACGCTCAGCTCTCGGCGGCGTCTGCTGCTCGTCAACACGCGGACTCGATGAACACTGAACTGACGGCGATCACTCGAAAGGTCGACGATCTGCTCGATATCTGGAAGGGAGGCGCGGCGACCTCGTACGGCGAGAGTTGGCGCGAGCTCCACGAGGCGGTCGAGCTCATCATCTCGGAGTTGTCGTCGATAGGCGACGGGCTCGGAGCGTCTGCGACCCGATACATGCAGACCGACACAGGAACGGCGGCCGCAATTCGCGATGCCCCGGGCCCGAGGCTCAACCTGTGAGTGGCGGCAGTCCGGACGACGGGTATGCAGTTGACCTGCAGCTCTTGGACGAGACGACCGCCGAGGTCTCGCGGTTCCTCGGCAAGCTCTCGAGCCTGGTGGACGACGTAGAACGCGATGTTGCGAAACAGTGCTCGACGACATGGTCGGGTGACGCGGCGAAAGCCTTCACCGAGCACCAAAGCCGTTGGGAGGCCGCCATGTCGCGGGCGAGGGGTGAGCTCGAGGAAATGCGGCTCGCCGCCCAGACAGCGCATTCGAACTATTCGGCGGCGCGGGCGGCCAACCTGTCGATGCTGGGTCGCTAACATGGTGGATGTAGTCCGGCCCCAGAACTATTGCGCCGCGTCGACAACGGTTATCGGCGCCGCCGCCTCCATCGCCCACGTCCACTCGGCGACAATGAGTGCGATCGCGGGAGCGAGCGAGATGGCCGGTACGGATGAGACCGGCGACAAGTTTGCGACTGCGTACGACTCACTGGCGGGTGCCTTCGAATCGCTGGGCCGGAATCTGGCCGACGGCGTGCACAACTACGGATGCATTTTGCGGCAGGCCGGAATCAACCACGCCACTGCGGAGGCACAATCAAACATCGGTGCTCCACCGCCCCCAGCCCCTCCTCCAGATCCTGGTCGCTCGCCACTCACTCAGTGCATGGCGGTGCAGAGTGCAAAAGGTGGCGTAGGCAACGGCCTCGAGGAAGTCATCGGGCTCCTACAGGCCGCCGGAATCCCGATTCCGAACGGAGACACCGACAAGCTGAATGCTGTGGCAAATGCGCTGTCGCGTGTCGCGAGCGGCGAGGCCCCCGCGGCGCGCGATCAGCTGCAATCGGCGTCGGAGTCCTTCAGTGAGCTCAACGGTGTCGAGGTCGACGCCATCGTCGAAGACCTGGAAGAGCTGAGTTCGGCGGTCGACTCCTACATCGGTGCCGCGTCTGCACTTGTCGAAGCGGTCAACGAGCACAAGAAATACCTCGACGATGTCCGATCGCAGATGAGCGACCTGCTCGAGGACATGGCGAAACAACTGGCTGTCGACGCCGTGATCAGCATCGGAATAACTGCCTTGACCGCCGGTTTCGGGGGTTTTGTAGCCGGCGGAAAACTGGCGGCCACTGTCGCGCGCTATGGCGAGAAGATCAAAAACGTGGTGTCGGCTGTGCGCAAGATCAACGGCGGCCGCAAGATCGAAAAGGCTGGCGAGCATGTAGCTGACATCGAATCTGAAAGTCAGCGAATCCTTCGATTCCTCCGAATGGAACTGAAAGACGCCACCAGTCAAGGACAGCGAAACAATGTGAGTGGCCGCATCGGTGAGTTGAAGGCAGGAATCGACCCGAACGTTCCCAAAACGCCAATTGAGATCAATGGTAGAACCAGGATACCTGACGAACTTGACCCCCAAGCCATGACCATCAAAGAAGTGAAGAATGTCAATTCGCTCAGCGCGACACAACAAATCAAGGACATGATCGATATTGCGAATCAGAGAGGATATCGCTTCGAACTCGTAGTGGACAGCCGGACAACGGTGAGTGGGCCACTGCAGAAGTTACTCGATGAGAATGGCCTCTCAATCACCCGAATGGAGTTGAACTGATGCCCGGCCCATCCGAACAGCGGCTTGCCGCGTTCGCTCTGGTGAACGCAGATATTGCAGCGGTGAGCGAGCGTGCGGGTTACGAGTTCCGCAGACTCGTCGAACTCATAAACACTCAGAAGCGGTATCCGGCGCTTGTTCCAGTGCTGATCGAGTGGGTCAAGACTGTTGACGAGCGGACCTCGTTGACGGATCCGCGTGATCTCGGTGATCTGCGCGAATCGCTGTACCGTGCTCTGACGACGTTGGATGCGTTGGGCACTGAGGCGGTTCCATTGCTGCTGACGCAGTACAAGGTCGATCCGCTGTTGAGCGATTTCAACTCTTACGGATTGTCGAACGCGCTGCTGTATTTGGCGATGCCGTCGAACTTCGACGATATTGCGAGACTGGCTCAGGATCGATCGATCGGCGGGCGGTCGCCGTTGTTGGATTGGTTGATTCAGCAGGGGCGTGAGGACGGGCTGCAGATTGTGGTCCGCGAGATCGAGGACCCGAAGGTTCGGCCTCTGGCGATCAAGCACCTCCGCAAGTTCCGGCCGTTGCCGACAGGTCTGCGCCCGGTGATCGAACCGTACCTGGATGACCCCGATAGTGAGGTGCGCAAACAGGCGAAACTCACGTTGAAGAAGCTGCCGTGAGCTGCGGGGGCGTCACCGAGCAGGCACTGCGAGCGGCCACCCGACCGACGCCAGGCGGGACGCCACCTGGTTGATCTCCTCGGGGTTCGGCTCGATCTCGATCACCTTGTGGATCGCACCGCGGATCTGGTCCTCGGTGACCGGGTCATCGGTGCCGTGTTCTTTGAACACCGTCAGGATCGCGCGGGTGACCTGCTCCTCGTCGAGCGAGCGCTTGAGCAGCGCGAGCAGCGGGAAGTAGTCCTTGGGCGGCACGCCCTCGGGGTATCCCTCGCGCAACCAGCCGAGGATTGATTCGAAGGTGTTGCTCTCGGTCATCGGGTCCTCACTTCACCGGGGCGAACGGGAAGAGGTTCACCCCGAAGTGGTAGTTGATGGTAGTGCGCGTGATCCACAGGATCCCGACCACGATCACCGCGGCGATGAGCACGAACAGCGCGATACCCGCAGCCCGCAGAGCGGGATTCGAGGCGGACGTGCTGCCGTCGGCGTTCACGTCGCCGGATCCGGCGGCATAGAGGCGCAGGCCGATGGCGAAGACGGCGGGCAGTCCGGCGCCGAGGATCAGGCCGATCACGAGGACTTTGAAGATCGCTTCGAAGGTTTCCATCTCAGGTTCCCTGGTTCTCTGTGTGTCCGGCGATCAGCGCGAGCCGACAGTGGACGGCGACTCGGCGGCGATCTCGGCCGGGATGACCGTGTTCGACGACTCGTCCCATTCGGCGTTGACGTTGTTGTGGTCGACCTTCTGCTGCTGTGCGCGCCAGTACATGTAGCCCGAGAGCGCGACCAGGACCACGAAGATGACGATGGCGCCGGGGGCACCGCCGATGGCGTTCGCGATGAAGAAGCATGCGGCGCCGACCAATCCGGCCAGCGGGAGGGTGGTGACCCAGGCGACGACCATGCGGCCGGCGACGCTCCAGCGCACCGATGCGCCGGGCTTGCCTACACCGGAACCGAGGATGGAGCCGGTCGCGACGTGGGTGGTCGACAGCGCCATGCCCGCGGCACTCGAGGTGAGGATGATCGCGGCCGAGGAAGCTTCGGCGGCGAGACCCTGGGGTGCCTTGATCTCGACGAGGCCCTTGCCCAGGGTGCGGATGATGCGCCAGCCGCCGAGGTAGGTGCCCGCGGCGATCGCGATGGCGCACGAGAACACGATCCAGACCGGCAGGCCTTCGCTGACCGAGCCGGCCGAGAGGTGGCCGGTGGCGATGAGCGCGAGGGCGATGACGCCCATGGTCTTCTGTGCGTCACCGGTGCCGTGGGCCAGCGAGACCAGCGATGCGGTCGCGATCTGGCCGGCGCGGAAACCGCTGTCCTTCTTGTTCTCGGCGATCTTGGCGGTGATCGCGTAGATCAACCAGGTGCCGAGTGCGGCGACGACGAGCGCGATCACCGGGGCGAGCAGCGCCGGGATGATGATCTTCTGGGTGATGCCCTCCCAGTTGACGCCCGAGGTGCCGATGGCGGCGAGGCCGGAACCGATCAGGCCACCGAACAGCGCGTGCGAAGAGCTCGAGGGCAGGCCGAACAGCCAGGTGAAGAGGTTCCAGAGGATGCCGCCGATGAGGCCGGCGAAGATGATGACCAGTGCCTTCTGGCCGTCGAGACCGCTGACCAGGTCGCCCGCGCTCGGGCCCTTGGTCTGCTGGATCTTGAGGACGTCCTTGGTGATGGTGGCCGCGACCTGAACCGACAGGAAGGCGCCGACGAGGTTCAGTACCGCCGCGATGGTCACCGCGACCTTCGGCTTGAGTGCACCGGTCGCGATCGAGGTCGCCATCGCGTTTCCGGTGTCGTGGAAGCCGTTCGTGAAGTCGAATCCCAGTGCCGTGACGACCAGCAAAACCAGGATCAGCATCTCTGCGCTCATGACGCTCATTGTGGGGTCACGACTGGGCGAATGTCTAAGGGATGGTGACTGTTACTCACGGTCTGACCTGGCTCTTTGTGCTTACTACAACCCCCGTTTACCGATTGTTCATCTGACCGGATGGCGAGTGGGCGGACGGCGGCCTCTCGCTCGGGTCTTAAGAGTTACTGAGAGACCGATTTGTTACTCGCAATTGTCGGTTGAACGGAGGATTGTGGAGGGATGTTCGTGCATCGGTTCGTTGCTCTGGTGGCCGCGTTGATCGCGCCGCGGGTCGGCGACGGTGACCGAGTCCCACGGCGGCGTCGCCGGCCCCCTCAACCCGAGTGCACCTGCGCGGCCTGCACGTGGACCCGGGACTGATCGACGCGTGATCCAGCCTGCTGTGTCGCCGAGTTGAGGCGTGGGTTGGCCGAGCGGTCGCGCGGCATCATCGGCGGGGTGCGGTGGAGGATTCGTTTGTGGGCGGCGGCTGTGGCCGGGCTCTCCGCAACGTGTCTCCTGGCTGTTCCCGCGGCCCCGGCCACGGCAACCGCGCTGTCGTGCGCGCCGGCGGTGGTTATCCCGATTCGCGGGAGCGGCGACGGCAGTATCGGCCCGCAGCGGTACGGCGACATGGTGACCGACGGCTGGGAGGGCGCGACGCTGAGCCGATTGCTCACCGCGACGTACCGCGATCAGACGGCGATCCGCGCAGTACCGGTCCTGTCGGTGGGCAGCGGGTATCAGGCCGTCGGCACCGCGGACGGGATCCGGCACCGCAGCTTCGGGCGGTCGGTGGCATCCGGGGTCGCGACGGCAATCGCTGCCTACGACGCCGCGCGATCCGAGGGCAGCCCCGGGTGCGCTCCGATGGCCGTGCTCGTCGGGTTTTCGCAGGGCGCGGCGGTCGCCCACGGGGTGGCGGTCGAACTGGCGAAACGCTCAGCGGTAGCGGCGGCGTTGTTGATGGGCGATCCCCTGCAGAAGCCCGGCGCCGACGGGGTCATGGGGACAGGCGACGGCGGCGAAGGTGTGTGGCGAAACCCGGTCGGTGCGTTCGTCAGCGGTGTCGATGATCGGAGCGCCGACGCGTTCTATGCCCTCGCCGACGTTCGGCGGATGTCGGTCTGTCACTCCAGGGATCCGGTGTGCGACTTCCGTGCCGGCACCGACATCTCCGGCCACCCGCACACGACCTACCTCGCCGACAGCACGAAGTTCCAGACCTCGGCGAGCACTCCACCGCTACAGCGAACAGAGCTCGCGGTCCTCGCGTCGACACTGCGGAGCGACATCCGTTGGGCCACGGAGAAGTACAACCGGGCGTTCGGTCTCACTGCCATCTGATGCCGAGATCGCACGAGAGAGGCGGCTCGTGGCGTCAACGGTCAGGCGGCGGACTCCTCGTCAAGCGTGATGTCGGCGGCAGCGGGTAGTCCGATGCTGGGCTCGTGGCCGCGGAAGTTCTCCAGCCACCACCGCCAGTCATCGGGCACCAGCTCGAACGGGTTGTCGTAGCCGAGTTCGCGAGCAGCCCATACCGGCCAGTGCGGATTCGACAGCGCCGGGCGGCCGAGGAAGGCAAGATCGATGATCCCGCTCCGGACGACCTCATCGGCCTTCTCCGGCACTCCGAGATTCCAGCTCGTCGCAATCGGGATGTCGACCTCGGACTTCAGGCGCTCGGCCCGCGAGAGCATGAACGCCTGCTCGCCCATCGGGTTGTCGCGCATGTCGTCGGTGTTGAAGCCGAGAGAGATGTCGGCGAGATCGAGGCCGTGCTCCTTCATCCACCCGATGGCTGTGATCGCGTCCTCGAACTGGGTGCCGTCGGGGTGCAGATCATCGGCCCCGAGACGCATCGTGAACGGGTACTCGTCGGGCCACACCGCACGTACCGCGTCGAGCGCCTCGAGGTGGAACCTTGTCCGGTTCTCGAGACTGCCGCCGTACTCGTCGGTCCGCTGGTTGGCCAGCGGTGAGAAGAAGCTGGCCCCGAGATAACCATGTGCGTAATGCATCTCAAGCCATTCGTAGCCGGCATCAACCGCGCGCAGAGCCGCGTCCGCGTAGCTCTTGTAGAGATCCTTGATCTCGTCTCTCGTGAGCTCGTGCACCGGGAACGAGTGGTCGCCGCCGTAGGGGATCGCAGACGGCGCGCGGCAGGTCCAGCCCTGCGGGTGGTCGGGTGGGAGCTGCGATCCGCCCGGGTACCCGTCGATGGTCTTGTACTTCGGCACCTCGCTGCCCTTGCGGCCGGTATGGCCGAGCTGAATGCCCGCGACGCCGCCGAACATCTTGATGGTGTCGGTGACGCGCTTGTGACCCTCGATCTGGTCGTCCTTCCAGATTCCCGAGCAGGTTGTCGACGTGCGACCGTCCGGCGTGATGGCGACTTGCTCGGGGAACACCAGACCGAATCCGCCGGCGGCTCGGGCACCGAGATAGCTGACGTGGAAGTCGTCCATCTTCCCGTCGGTGGAGCGGTACATCGTCATGGGCGACATGACGATTCGGTTGCGAAGGGTGACACCTTTGAGCGTGTAGGGCGAGAAGAGATTGGGCATGGGATCCCCCTGCGGATCAGTGCGGCATTGAGTAACCGCGTTTCACGCCGTCGGGATCTGCGGTGTCTCCAGTTGACCAATAGTCGGCATCACCCGCGTTACGTCGTGGGCTGCAGTCGGTAACCGTGTGCTCACCGCGCTATGGGGAGCGGCGTGAGGCCGAGACGGTCATCTTCGGAAACCTATGGGCAAGTGTGGGTGCCAACCGAATACGTCACCGCGGACACCGTGCGTCTCTGACCGAGGGGTCTCGCGATCTCCCGTATCGCCGACGGCAACACCCGCACGAGCCAAGACTGCACCGAGGCCGCGCTGTGGTGTCCGGTCGCCGCGAGCTAGCAGTGGTGGCTGATCGGGTCGTCGTCGTCCAGTCGGGTCCATTTGGGGCACCAACCCCGCGTCGAACTGCCTCTACGTCAACGCCGGGGCGACCGGTGTCGGCGCCGGGGACCGGCCAACGACGGGCGTGGCAAGCCTTCTTGGCCATGATGGCGTCGACCGAGTGTGCACTCAGCCGACGGCATCCTGCGGATGGCCGCGACGCCGGTCTCGCAGGGGGCGATCAGCATGGTCGGTCTTGGCATCGGTGGCGACATCGCGGGCCTGTCGCCGCTGGAGTTGGGTGAGATCGCCGCGGTGATGGCGATCTGCGGTCGGCTGACCCACGAGATTCACCACCAGATCACCGCCTACTAAGCGCGCAAGCGCAACCTCGGCATCGACCGCACCAACCGCAAAGCAGGTGTCTTATCGTGAAGCCGCGGACGCGAACAGCATCGGGCTCGCGGCCTTATTCGCGTCGGTCGCCACCTAGTGCGGCGTCGTGTCCCACCCCAGCGGGCACCTCTTTGCACAGTCGGCGATGCCCGTGACGTGATGGCCTTCGTCGCCCGCTGTTTGGCTTAGATCGCGTCGGTATAGCCGAGCGCGGCGAGGATCCGTTGCGCCATCTGCTTGTGGCCCTGGTCGTTCGGGTGTGCGCCGTCGGCGGTCTCGGGGTAGGCGGGCTGACCGTTCTGGGCGACGTTCGCCGGGTACTTGCGCAGGTCGCCGATCTTAACGAAGGTGCCGCCGTACTCTCTACACAGGGGTTCGATCGCTTGGTCGATTCCCGCGGTGGTGCCGGTCTGCCAGGTGCCGACGCACACCAAGACCGACCGTTTCGCTTGCTGCTGGTCGAGCAACGTCCGGTACTGCTTTGCGAACGTCGCCGCTGGGGTCTTGTTGACGTCGTTCGTGCCCAGCTCGATCACGAGCAGACCGCCCGGATTTGCGGGGGCTTTCACCTGCGCGGCGACCTCGGCGAGCGTCGCGCCTTTCGTTGAGGTCTGGGTGTCGGCGATCGGCCCGTCTTGCACGATGCGCGAATCGATCAGCGCCCGATACGTTGACGACTCCGATGATGCGTTCCACCCCACGGTGAGGGAGTCGCCGATGTACCGGGTGGTGAGCGTGCCCTTGACTCGTTGAGCATTGAGTCGCCCCGCTGTCGCCGCCTCCGCGGGCACCGACAGCGTCGGCAACGTGAGGCCGGCGGTGGTGTTCTCGTCGGCCGGCTTGCGGTCTGAGCTGGTCGCGTACATGACCCCGGCCACCAGCACGACAACGCCGATGAGGATGGCAACGACCGCCGCGGTCCGCCCCTGTTTCGTCACGCGTTCATTGAACCGGACATCGGTACCAGCCCGCACGCCCAGCGCAGGGGATGTCGAACGTTCGGACGACGACCTCTACACCTGACCGGATGGCGTTTCGATGGGTACTTCGGCGCGACGGCGTTGAGCCAAGTAGACAACGAGTGCGGCAACGGCGATTGCAGCTTCAACTACGAGGGTTGCGTCCAGCGGCTGACGGAACCGCGTGCGTGTGAAGAAGACCGCCATCACGGGGGCGTTGAGCAGAAAGATCGCGAGAAACAGCTTCTCAGAAGCTGCAATCGCAACATACCTGCGCAACATAATTCGGATGACGACGGCGGCTACCAGGGCGATAAACGTGAACCAGCCGAGAAGGAGTGCGCCGGTGCCTGCGGTCTGCCCTGAGGCAGGTGCGTTGTACCCGTTGAAGTAGTTTGCCACTTTGCCGACGTACAGCTGTAAAGCGTCGAGTGGGTTCTCGCGAATCCACTGCAGCGCCTGCGATTTGTAGTAGTTCTGCTCATTTATCGGGGACATGTCCCGAGCTGCGGACGTGTACGTGGAGATGTCTGCTGCCGTGCCTGAGTCGGGCGTGGCGTTCGAATTGTTGCCATATAGGAGATTGCCTCCGGAACTGGTGCTGAGCAGGATGAAGGTCCCGAGTGTGATGACGTTCCGAATGGCCCAGGCAGCCAGCGGGACGACGAACGCAGCACCGGTAATCGCGGCCGTCCGAAGCCTTCGCCCCGGTGACGTTTTCCAGACAATCCACACACCGACTAGGGCAACCGTAAACACCATGGTCGGAACCGACAGGACAGCGACCGCGGCAATCAGGCCGGCACCCATGCACTGCTGGGCGCTCATCGATCGGGATTCGTCTATATGACTGCATGCGAGCCACAGTCCCAACAGGCACGCGGTGGCGATGGCCTGCGGGTATAGGGTGGTGCCGATGTAGAGGTTGAGTGGGTAGACAAGCATGAGCGGAGCTGCAACCCACCCCCAGCGAGATTGCGACACAGTTGAGGCGATCTTCCCAGCCCACACCGCCGCCACGATCATCAGCAGCGCTGGAATCAGTAGGAGCAGCCGTTCCGGAGCCCCGACCGCGAGCAGCGGAGTGAGGAGCAGCGGCCAGGCGGGTGGCTTGTAAGCCGTTGGCCCGCCTTTCAGTTGATACCCGTTGCCGTCGATAAGCCCCCGGGCGATCTCGACGTACTCGCGCTCATCGATGTAGCGCAAGGGGTAACCGCTCTTGAGCGCGTAGGCAATCGTCGCCAGCGACAGAAAGGCCGTCAGCAGCTTGATGGATACCGGGACGTCGCGAGTCATCTGCCGTGGAGTGCGGACGGTCATGGAGCGATGATGGACAGGTTTGCTTGCGGTGACCAGCCGAGAACGCGGAGTTCGCGCGTTCGAACGACGCCTGGACTCCGCCGGTCGTCCTAAACCATAAGCCGCGTGGGACGTCGCTCTCGAAATCAGATAATCGGATCTGAACGTAAATCGGAATGCGGAACGGACACGCTCGGTAGGACTTCCGCAACCAGACTCCGAACGGCGCTAGCCGCCCAGCCTGGCGCGTCTGGCGAAACGAAGATCGATTCGACCAGAATTGCGAGATCAACCGACTCACGCATGAACTGCGGGGGGTCTTCGAAATGGCTGCCGTCTTCCATCGACTCACCCGGAAGCGGAAAACCGTGCCCCCCAATTAACCGATATTCGTTCTCGTACTGAAAGCTAAGCCTTTTGAAGATGTAGGGAGCAAACCCGTTGCGTTCGGGTATAAGCGATGTGTTGTAGCCTATATATTGGACAGCCGCGGAGGCGATAAATTAGTTCCTACCAGCGCTTTTTTTTAGTCTGCCGACCGTCGACCGCACCGCCACATCTTTACCCGCGGCGTCGTAAAGTTTCCACAGCGCGTACGACTCATGCGCTCCAATGTTCCAACAGTTTAAGAAAGTTCGTAGACGAAGGTATTCGTAAACCTGAGGAATTTCTCCCGTATAAGCTCATAGTCGTCACCATACATCGACGGGCGACTCGCTTTATTGACCGCGCTGGATGCACCCTCCCATCTATCCGACGCGCGCCAGATGCAGTTCTGAAGTCTGCAGCAAATCGAGCAATCGATAAAGGTCGAGGTAGCGCCACAAGATGGTGTCATCCGGCAGGTCTGGGAGCGCCGGACTGTCGCTGTAAGGCATGACGGCCACGATAGTCGTAAGCGCAGCAACGAGGGTTCGGCTCGGAGATTGTTAAGGCGGTCTTCTCGGCCGGCATAACGCGAGCTATGTGCGCGAGACGAACTCGGTTTTCACCGCCCGCTGATCAGCGCGTAACGGGTGATCCGCCGGAATCTCAACAAAGATGAGTTGACGACCGTCGGGATCCGGGACGTGCATCTCGCGGAGGCCCCACGGCTCTGTGCGAGCTTCACGGGCGATCGAGACGCCGGCAGACTCGAGGACGCGCTGTGTCGTTTCGATGTCGCGCACCTGCAGCCACAACGCGGTGGTCGACTCGTCGCTGTCCGAGGTCATGTGCGACGCGACCTCGATTAGTGTCGACCCGGCGAAGAACACGACCCCGCCTGGATAGGTGCGAGCGATCGCCAGGCCGAGTGTGTCTCGATAGAACGCCAACGTCGCCTCGGGATCGCGCGGACGGAGAAGGACGCGGGCACTCAAAATCTCCATGTGGACTGTCTACCGGGTGAACCTCGAGACATCGAGCATAAGTCGAGTTATGGTCGCGGGTGACGATCGACGCGGATGGAGCGTCGGGCATCATCGACCTCAACGTCGAGGAAGGGCAGTCGCATGAGAATCGGTATGGGCATCAACTACGCCGGAGATTTCAGCGAGACCATCAACAACCTGCTCGAGTTCGAGGCCGCCGGCCTCGACCGGGTCGCGGTTCCCGAGGCCTACAGCTACGACGCGGTGAGCCAGCTCGGTTACATCGCGGCGAAGACAGAAACCCTCGAGCTCGCCACCGGCATCCTGCCGCTGTTCACCCGCACGCCCACCAACATCGCGATGACCGCGGCCGGGCTCGACTACATCTCCGGTGGTCGAGCCGTGCTCGGTATCGGTGCGTCCGGTCCGCAGGTCATCGAGGGTTTCCACGGCGTGAAGTACGACGCCCCGCTGGGTCGTGCCCGCGAGTACGCCGACATCTGCCGCAAGGTGTGGAAGCGCGAGCGCGTCGAGTACGACGGCAAGTACTACAAGCTCCCGCTCACCAAGGAAGACGGCGGCACCGGACTCGGCAAGCCGCTCAAGCTCATCAACCACCCGATCCGCGACCGCATCCCGATGGCCCTGGCCGCCATCGGACCCAAGAACGTCGCGCTGGCCGCGGAGAAGTTCGAGGAGTGGCAACCGATCTTCTTCCACCCCGACCACGTCGACGCCGCCTTCGGTGAGCCGCTCAAGGCCGGCAAGGCCAAGCGCGACGCAGAGCTGGGGGAGCTGCAGATCTCGGTGACCACCGCGCTGCTCATCAGCGACGACGAGACCGCCAAGGACAACGCCCGCGCGCTGGTCTCGCACCAGGTGGCGCTCTACGTCGGTGGCATGGGTGCCCGCGGCAAGAACTTCTACAACGATCTCGCCGTCCGCTACGGCTACGTCGACGAGGCCAAGACCATCCAGGACCTCTACCTCGACGGCAAGAAGCAAGAGGCCGCCGACGCCGTGCCCGACGACCTGGTGCGCCAGATCTCGCTGATCGGATCGGCGTCGGAGGTCAAGGACCGCGTCCAGGCGTTCGAGGCCGGCGGTGTCACGATGGCCCTGGCCACACCGATGGATGTCGACCATGCCGCCAACGTTCAGCAGATCCGTCTCCTGAAGGAGATGATCAGCTAGTCACGCCAACTGCCCGACCCCGCGAAGGAACTCGATGCCGTCACCGTTCGACCCCGAACTGCGCACCTACGACGAGGACCGCGCGATCCACGGCGACTATCCGCTGAAGCTGCAGATGCTGATGCGGGCGAAGACCATCGTCAAGAAGGCCATCGCGACCGGCACGCCGGTGGAACCGTACGACGAGCCGTACACGGTGATAGCGGTCCTCGGGCAGTCGAACGCGGCAGGCGCAGGCAAAGAGGTCGGCGGGACCACGCCCACGCCGCCGAACCCGCGGGTCCATCAGTGGCCGGGGTGCGGGCGGTACCGCGGGCGTAAGCCACTCGCGGCGGTCGATCCGCTGCTGCACGAGGTGCCCACCAACGGTGTGGGCTTCGCGACCGAGTTCGGATCGCTGCTCGCCGACGCCTCCGGCAAGCCGGTGCTGCTGGTGCCGACGGCGCGGGGCGATACGTCGTTCTGGCCGAAGAACGGCTACTCGTGGAACCCGGCGAACACCGACGTGCGCGTGAACCTGTTCAAGTACGCCTGCAAGCAGATCGACTCCGCGTTGAAGTTCAGTGGCCAGCCGCTGAGCGGAATCCTGTGGCACCAGGGCGAATCCGATGGACCGCTCACGCCTGCGGAGCTCTATCAAGAGCAGTTCGACCTGCTGATCGCCACGCTGCGGGTCCGCTACGGGCCGGTACCGTTCATCCTCGGAGGCCTGAGCCCCGAGTACATGCGTTTCGGTCCGCCGAAACTCGCCGGCATCGACGCCGTCCACAAGGACACCCCCAACCGACACCCGAACGCGCGGTTCGTCGAGCCGCCCGACGGCATGCTCAACGGGTCGCCCGGTGTTCCCGGCGTCGTAGAAGATCCCCACTTCACGGCCGAAGCAGGCCGCATCATCGGTCGGCGAATGTTCAGCACGTACCAAGAGATGACCTCCGCAGGCAGCTGAGCGAGAACGCCACGAGCGAGTCCTTCAAACGTACCTTCGTACAGCTCGCTCGGATCTAGGGTCGCGGAATGGACAGGAACACACTCCCATTCCTCCGCGTCGCGACTCGCAACCGACTCCGTGAACGCAAGCTCCGTCGCGTTCTCGGGCCCGATCTCGGCCGCCCGGTCTCGTGGCAGGCCACCGACAATCCGTTGGTGGGGGAGACCGCCGCGATCTTCGAGTCGTCGCATGACGTGCACAAGTGGTCGCAGTATTTCGAGGCCTACGACGCCGTGCTCGCCCCGCTGCGAGATCGACCGATCAGGATGTTGGAGATCGGCGTCTTTCGCGGTGGATCGCTCGAGATGTGGCGGAAGTACCTTCACCCGGAGTCGCTGATCGTCGGTGTCGACATCGATCCCGACTGTGCGACGTTCGACGACCCGGATCGCAACATTTACGTGCGCATCGGCCCCCAGCAGGACACGGCATTCCTCCGGGGTGTGATCGACGAATTCGGCCTGTTCGACGTGATCCTCGACGATGGTTCACACGTCAACTCCCACATCATCGACTCGTTCACCTATCTGTTCCCGAATGCGTTGGCGGACAGCGGGGCCTACATGGTGGAGGACATCCACGCCAACTACTGGTGGACACATGCCGACCAACCGGAGACGTTCGTCGACTTCACCACATCGCTCATCGACGCGATGCACGCCCACTATTTCTCGACCGTGGGGGAGCAACTCTTCCACGCGGGAGATGCGAAGCGGGAAAATGCGATTCAGGTCCCCTTCGCGACAACCATCGTGGGCAAGGTCGAGTTCTACGATTCGATCGCGGTGATCCATCGCCGCAATCGAGAGCTCCCGCGGTCGATCTTCCGGGCCTGACATCGCTTTCGCGACCGGTCCGAGGCGGTGCTTATCGCGGAACCCTGACGGGTCCGATGCCGGCCCTTGCAAGCTGTGCGGACAGCTGAGCCGCCAGCTTTTGATGTCCCACGAGAGTCGGGTGCAGTCGGTCCGGTCCGATGATCGTCGGCGCCGTTGCGGGCGTGATGAACGAACGCATGTCGACGAAGGTCCATCGCGTGGCGAGCGCCGCGGCGCGGATCGCGACGTTGATCGCGACGCGGGGGCCGGTCAGGCGACCCGCACGGTCGGGTGGGACACCGAGGACGACATGTTTCGCGAGAGGGTAGCGATCCCGCAGGCTGGCCATCACCCAAGCCGCGTTGGTTCGTATCAGAGCGGCAGGCACGTTGCTCAGAGCATCGTTGACCCCACCTTCGAGCAACACCACCGAGATCGGCGGCACTGGCAACTCGCCGAGCGCGGAGTCGCTCACCTGACTGACGAAGTTGGGCCATCCGTCGACGCGTGACTCGACAACGTATCCAGTTCCCCCATGGCCGGACTGGGTGACGGTGTAGCCGAGTCCGTTGAGCGCGATCCGGCCGAACGTCTGCGACCGGGTCACCCCGTCAGAACCGGTGAAGTACGAATCGCCGAAAGCCAGCGCGTGTACCTGCCCGGCCCAGGGGTCTGTGAGCTCGTCGATCTGTGCTGCGGAGAGCGAAGGATCGGTCGGACTCAACTCCCGACCCTCCGTGACCACGACTCCCGTGAGCAGGGCCAGAGCGCAGGCGACCACTGCGAGCTGGAACGCCCATCTCGTCGCGGGGAAGCCGGATCGCATGGATGAATCGTCACCTATGCAGCACGGTTCGACATCTCGAAAACTGTCCATCGGACAGACCACACGGATGAGGTGCGCCCGATGGGCGCCGCACTGGAGACCCGGCGCGTAGCCTCAGAACACCCGAAGCGCTGGCGGATCACTCGGCGTCTGCATGGGCGAACGGAGGACGACACAGATGACGCGGTGCGCAGTGCTGGGCGGGTCGGGATTCATCGGAACTCATCTCGTGAACGAACTTCTCGCGCGTGGCCACCACGTGACCACCTTCGGACGACGACGTGCCCCACAGCCGGATTCCGACGTACTCAAGCACGTTGTTGGCGACTTCTTGGACCGCAGCACGATCAACGAGGCGATCACCGGAGCGGACTACGTCTTCCATCTGATCTCCCTGACCACGCCCGCCAGCTCGGATGAGAACCCGTTCATCGACGTGGAGACGAACGTTCGCATGTCGGTCCTGTTGTTGGAGGCATGCGTCGAACAAGGGGTCAGACGGGTCATCTATGCGTCCACCGGCGGAGCGATCTATGGAGATGTCCAGCGAGAACGACATTCCGAGACGGATCGGATAGAGCCGCTGTCGCCCTACGCGATCGGTAAGAGTGCCATCGAGAGCTACCTCCGCTACTTCAGGGCTCGCCACGGACTCGACTCGCTGAGCCTCCGGATCTCCAACGTCTACGGTGAGGGCCAGGCCTCCAAGAACGGCCAGTTCGGCATCGTGCCCACCTTTCTCGATCTGCTGGTGTCGGGTCGGCCGCTCACCGTTATGGGCGAAGGCGACATGGTGCGCGACTACATATATGTTCGTGACCTCGTGACGTGCATGGCGTCGATCTTCGATACACCTGATCTGCCGCACGATCTGTACAACTGCGGATCAGGCGTGGGAATGACTGTGCTGGAGGTGATCTCGGCTATCGAGGCGGTGACAGGGTATTCGGCGGAACTGACCCGGAGGCCGGTCCCCAGCTCGTTCGTTCAACACGTGGTTCTCGACTGCTCGCGGCTGGCCACAGACTTCGGAATGGTTGCCGATACGCCTTTCTCGACGGGTGTGGCGAACGTGTGGAATTGGATGCAATCCGACACGGCGCAGGTTCGGACACACTGATGCGAATACTGTTGATTCACAACTTCTATCAGCTCTACGCCGGAGAGGACAACGCCTTCGAGGAGACTGTTGCCGCACTCGACGACCTCGGGCACGAGACGTTGGTGTTGACGAAACACAACGACGAGATCCCGTCGTCACGTCTGCGGCGCATGGTGTTCGCTCCCTATCTGCTCGTGTCCATCTACTTCAACCCGGCAAGCTTCGTGCGAGTGTTCCGGGCCGCTCGAAGATTCGGCCCCGATGTCGCGATCGTGCAGAACGTCTTCCCGCTCCTGTCACCCTCGGTGTACGTCGCACTCCGACTCGCGCGTGTTCCCGTCATGCAACGGCTCCTCAACTACCGAGTGATGTGCGCCAACGGCATCCTCTTCACCGAGGGCTCGATCTGCGAGCGCTGTCTCGGTGGGAGTTTCACGAACGCGGTCCGCTATCGGTGCTACCGCGGGAGCCGGGTCCAATCAGCGCTGCTCGCCTCGAGTCTCCGCTTGTGGAAGGTGCTCGGGCTGTGGCGGTGGGGGGCCCAGACATACCTACCCTCGACAGACTTCCTCATCGAGAAGCTTCGTCCGTGGCTGGCGGCGCATCCACGCATCACAGTTCGGGTGCGGGCGCCGAAACCGCCCGAGGACGTCCCGGCCCCGAACGGGCGTGGCCGAACAGTTCTGTTCGTCGGGCGCATCGTTCGAGAGAAGGGCATCTTCACGCTGCTCGACGCCGCCGGCCGACTTCAGGTGAGCGATCCAGAGGTGACTTTCCGGATCGTCGGGGTCGGTGACCATCTCGACGAGGCGCAGGCCTATGCCGAGCGTCTACGTCTGGGCAACGTCGTCTGGCTGGGTAGCCAGTACGGCGAGCAGGTGTGGGATGAACTGCGGTCTGCCGGGATGTTCGTCGTTCCCTCCGAGTGGTACGACAACCTGCCAACGGTGGTATCGCAGGCGATGTTCTCCCGTGCGCCGATCGTGGCCAGTCGCATCAACGGGATCCCGGAGGTGGTGTCTGATCGGCAGAACGGTTTGCTCTTCGCTCCGGGTGATGCCGAGGACCTTGCTGAGAAGGTGCGTGAAGTGTTGACCGATGCAGTGGGCGCGCGCACCCGGGCCGACAACGCGTTCGCCACGGCGCAGCGCGAATTCGGCGCACAGAGCTTTCGTGACCGCCTTGTCGCGGTGATCGACGCGCAGCCGTGGGCGTCGTGAGCCGGCCTCAGCGGAGAGTGTCGAGGACTCCACGGTCCACCGAGGACACTGCCACGACGTCCCAGTAGGGCGGCTGTCCGGGGTTGCCGAGAGTCGAGCTCATCTCGAGCAGACTGGGGTCGCCGGAGGCGAATCTGCCCACCATCGCTCCGAGGTTGTCGTAGACGGCGACCTCCGGATAGCCGAGCTCCTCGAGTTCGTGGAAGATCGCCGCGGCGTCGTGTCCGCTCACCTCCTCGGTGAGCCGGGGGTCGAACTCGAAGAACACGACAGGATGCGCCGCGTTAAGCCAGGGCGACATCGATCGTATGATGCCGACGTCGTGTCCGTCGGTGTCGATCTTCACGAGATCGGCATCGGCGAACTGCACGTGATCCTGCAGGATCTGGGTGATGGTGCGCACGGGGATCGACTCTGCAGCAGTCGACTCGGTGACCAGTCGTGCGGTCCCGGCGCCTCGATTGACAGAGGTGGTCGCGAGTTCGACATCTGCAGAGGCTATGTAGCAGTTCTCGATCGCCACCGATCGAAACGCCGAGGCGTTCCAGGCCAGGTAGGGGAGGTACACCGGGTCGCCTTCGACGCAGAGAGCCTCTGTTGCGGTGTGGCTTTCGATGATGGCGACAGAATCGCCGACGTTCGCCCCGATATCGATGACGCGCAGTGGGCGGTCCAAATTGCGGACCCGGCTGATGCCGGCGGCGGCCACCCCCAAGTTGGCCGAATACTTCGGGAAGTAGGCCCGGTTGATCGGCAGGTCGTGGCTCAGAGGTATGAGGATGTCGACCCTGCCGAGGCGGTACGAGATCGGCGGATCATGGAGTTTGACAACCGTTCTCCGGAGAAGGTGCAGCAATTTTCGCACGACCGCGCGATCTGATGCGGAAATCTCAGCCGCCAGGAGATTCATCAGGACGCCGGCAGGTCGTGAGTGGTTCACCGCTGAGCGGTCGCTTCTCGGTCAACCGGGGCGGCCTGCGCGGCTGTTCTCCGAGCCAGCCAGTTCCGTAGCCACTTTCGGGCGGGCTCCTCGACAAGGTGGTACAGAAGAGCGCCGCAGACCACAGATGCGCCGAAGAACAAAATGATGACGCCCAGACGCACGACCAGCGACGAATCAACGAAATCGTTCGGGTCGATGAGCTGTCGTAGAACGCTACGACAGGTCACATGCAGAAGGTACAGCGAGAAGGAGATGCGCCCGAGCCACTCGAGCGGGCGGGAGCTGAGGAAGCCACGCAGGGGACCGGATGAGCCTGCCACCGCCATCACGCTGAAGATGGCCAGTGGAACCACCGCGAGCTGCAAGGTGATCGAATCCCCGCGTTCCCACAGAACCACCGCAAGCGCGACGGCTCCGATCACGCCCGCGACATCCCACCGGATCGACACACCAAATCCTGCCTTCTGCCAGCCGACGTACATGAGTGCGCCGCAGGCGAACTCGGTGGCGACGTGAATCCAGAACATCGGACCGCCGATGTTCTGGTTGCCGGTATAGCTGTAGGCGCCGATGAGCGCTCCCGTGCCGGCGAGTGCGACGATCGTGGCGCCCGTGTAGGCCTGGGAGACCGAGCGGATCCTCACCAGTAGTGCTGCGAGCAGTGGGAAAGCAATGTAGGCGGCCATCTCATAGGTGAGTGTCCACGCCGGCGCGTTCCATGGGTTCGCCGGGAAGGCCCCCTGAAGCAGTGCCAGATTCACGGCGAAAGAACTCGCGCGGTAGTACTCCGGGTTGGGGAGTGTGACACCCACATGACCTGCAACGAGCCAGAGCACGAGAATCCCGAGCAGCACAGTGAGGTGGATCGGGTACATACGGGCGAACCGCGCCCACATGAACCTGCCGTATTCGGCCCAGGAAAACGGATGGAGTCGATCGAGATAGGTATAGGCGATGATGAAACCGCTGAGGGTGAAGAACACCATCACACCCAGCCCTCCGCCGTTGATCAGTTTTGTCGCGTGCCGACTAATGGGTGCGAGGGCGTAGAGGATCTCTTGATAATGAACCGTGATGACGGCGAAAGCGGCAATGGCACGTAGCCCGGTCAGATGCCGGATGTGTGGTCTGTCCGAACCGACGATCGCTGCCATCGCGTGATTCTAGCTACTGAATAGGTAGTTTGGCCTGGCGAATCATCGCATCGGCGAGGGCCGGACGGCGGCGGGATTCCCGATTGCTGTGGCCCCGTCAGGAATGCTCTTGACCACGACGGCACCTGCTGCGATGGTCGCTCCCCGTCCGACGGTGATTCCTCCGAGGGCTATAGCGCCGGCGCCGAACGACACACCGTCGCCGATGGTCGGCACCGGTCCGCCCTCATGTGCGTGTCCGATGGTCACGCCGTTCCGTAGCTTCACGTCGGAGCCGATGACGCACTGATCGTTAACTACCAATCCGTAGCCGTGATAGATGCTCACGCCCGGCCCCACACGGGTCTTGGGTCGCAATTCGATACCGAACACCATCTCGGTCAGCGCGCGATACGCGGCGCTGAGCACCTTCCCCGGCAGTGTCGGATTCCGGCGATCGCGCATCACCACCTGGCAGGCGCGTAGGAAAACGAGTACCAGTTGCGCCTTCGGGTCTCGCGGATTGGCGGCGCGGTCGCGTCTGATGAACTCGCGCACGGTCGAGGTGGTGGGCCAGAGTTGGTCGGCCGCGAGCGCCGGGGGGTTCGTCATGTGGCGCTCCAGGAGTTTCGTTGCGGAATACCATCGGGTCGGCGCAGGACATTGCGGCCCATCACAACGAAGGGGAACCCGGCGATGCAGAGATGCGCGAGGAGCATCGCCAATGTGGAGCCCTCCAGTCCCAAGTGCCGGGTCATATAGACAGACAGTGGAATTGTCGCGACAAGCAGTACGGCAGAGAGGATCGCCTGCGGACGCAACACGTCAGCGGCGTTGAGCAGGAAGCTGATCTGCGTCATCACGAAGCTGTAGCAGGTCCACGCCGCCAAGGCGACCAGAAGCGCGAGCGGTGGAATCGAGTCCCCGCCCGCCCACAGCTCGATCACCGGACGACCGATGACGACGAGGACCGCGGAGATCACGAGGACGGGGATACCGGTGACGCGAAAGACGCGCCAGAAGTTCACGCGTACCCACGTGATGTTTCCCTGTGCCATCGCCCTCGCCGAACTCGCCCAACTCTGCTGAAGGCCCCCGACGAACAGCGTCGATACGAGTGAGTACGCGCGAGTTGCGATCCCCAGAATGCCTGCGGCTCGGGAATCCAGTACGTAGGCCACCACAAGGGTGTTGGTCTGGAACGACACGGCTGAACAGGCCCCGAGAACCATGAAGTAGAAACTCGAATGACCGACGGCCCGAACCGCTTTCCACGACACCGCATCCCAGAGCGGCGAGATCGCACCGTCGGCAACCGACAGGTAGACGCCGGTTTGAACCGCCAACGCGATGGTGGGCACGAGTACGGTCGCGACCACGAAGAGCCAGAGCGACGCGTTGAGAAGAGCGCAGATTCCGGTCGCTGCGACGCCGGCGGCCGCCCCCGCGACCAGATACCAGTTGTTGACCGCGCCGCGTTCACGGGCAAGACAGATCCGCGAGCCCAGGGTTCCCGGGATGGCGATGCCGAGCGCGAGGGCGAACACCACGATCGACAGCCGTAGATCGAGATCGGTGATGCCGGGAGTCTCGAAGAGGAGCGCGCGGGGTACGGCGAGTGCCACCAGCGTTCCGGCGACAGCGACCACTGCCCCTATCGCCGCGGTGGTCACCACTGCGATGCCGATATCGCGTCTCGCGCGGGACAGGTCTCCGGCGGAGAGACTCGAAGAGATCGTCGAGATGGTGCTGTTCCCGATCCCCAGATCGAGAAAGCCGAGCGTGGTGACCAGGCCGGTGAGGATGGCGACGACACCGAATCCGGCCGTACCGAGCGATCGCGCGGCGATCGCGACGACGAGGAGGTTGAGGACGGTCATGGCGATTTTGCCGCCGAATCCGGCGACGATCGCGCGGTTGACCGCGCCCGAGCTGGTCGCCCCGGGTAGTAGTTCCACAGGGTCGGGCGCGTCGCGGGTCATAGGTCGCCCGCGGGTGACGGGGGGTACCCGGCTTCACAGAACACGTCGATACACCTCTGCTGTCGCCAGGGCCGTGGCTTCCCAGGTGAACGCGCGCGCGCGGGAGCGGCCCTTCTCTCGAAGCGCCGTCGACCACGGGCCGTCGTCGGCGGCGACTCGTAACAACTCGGCGAGCGCCTCGAAGTCGTCGGCGTCGAATCGCACCGCTGCATCGGCGACGACCTCGGCGAGGCAATCGTTGTCGGCAACGATCACCGGGCACCCCGCTGCCATGGCCTCGAGCGCCGGCAGCCCGAAACCCTCGTAGCGAGAGGGAAAGACGAAGCAGCGGGCGTCGCGGTAGATGTTGGGGAGGGCGGCGTCGGGCACGTGCGTCTGCCGAACTCGGCCGCTCACGAGAAGTTCGCCGAGTCCGGCGGCCTCATCTGCGGTGAAGGGGCCTCCTCCCACACACAGCAGGTCCAGCCGTGGGAACTCGTGCGCGATGTCACGGAAGGCTCGCGCCAGCACGGTGAAGTTCTTGTACGTTCCGCGCTGGCCTACGAACAGCACGTACGGCCTTACCTGCGGACGCGGAGGCGGTGGCCGACTTGCGAGGTGAAAGTCGGCCCCGACGGCGAGGGGTGTGACGATCACTGGTTTGTCGATGGGGCCGTAGATGCGGACGAGATCACGCCGCGTTGTGTCCGAGATGCAGATGACGGCGTCGCAGGCGTCCACCACCGCGCGCTTTGCCTGATGGGGGTTTCCCTGCGGAAAGTTCTCGGGGAAGAGCTCGGGGATCATGTCGTAGACGGTGCACACCCTGCGAGGGGTGCTTCGGGACAATGCGTCGCGCATGTAATAGGTGTGGTGAAGGATTTCCGCTGGACGCCGACGCGACGTGTACCGGTTCACTTGGCGCAGCAGGCGCGCCTTGTCGAGGCGTGCGGGAAGCGGGCTTGATCGGACCCCGGTGCCGGGCACTCCGAGGAGGTGCTCGTTCGCGGTGAAGCGGAAATCCAACAGCGGCTCGACTCCGAAATCCTCACGTGTGCTGAACTGGTCGATCAGCTCGCTGAAGTATCTCGAGATCCCGCCGCGACGCTGACTGACGAAAATCTGGTCGTCATAGGTGACTCGCACGTTGCCCGCCCTTCGCCGACCCGCTCCGATGGGCTCTGATCGCCGTGATCAGCACAACCATCCCGACCGCGAACTCGACCGCGAGCAGCGCGTCGAGCGGCTGGCGGAATCGAACACGGGTGAAAAAGACAGCCATCACCGGCGCGTTGGCCACGAACAGCCACAGCCATAGCTTCTCGGGAAACGTGACGGGTAACGACTTGCGGAGAGCGATCCGGCAGGCGACGCCTGCCAACAGCAAGGCAAAAGCAGCGTAGGCGATCAGCTCTTGAAGAGAGCTTCCCTGAGCTGTGGTCACCGGCGCGTTGTAGGGGACGAAGTAGTTGGCTGTTTTACCCAGGAACAGGACGGCCGCGTCTCCTGGGTGGCCGGTGATCCACTCGATCGCAGCGTGTTGATACCGGCCGTCTGCGGAGATGTCGTCGAACCGCTCAGGAAAGATCGAAGACAGGCGTTCGCGATAGCTGGTGATGTCGACATCGACCCCGGAAGTGGGTGTGGCCGCCGGATTGTTGCCGATGAGAAGATTCAAGCCACTGGAAGAACTGACAGGTATGAACTTATGGAATTGAATCCAGTTGCGGGTCGTCCACGCTGCGATCGGTAGCGCGAACGCGAGAACGGACAGGGTGGCGAAACGCGCTCGCCGGCTTCTGCGCCTCCACGCCATCGCGGCGATCATGGCGACGGCCGTGAAACCGAGCACGGGCACGGCGAGCGTCAGCGCGGCACCCGCCAGGCCGACCATGACCGCAGCGCCGCCGCCGTGATCGTTGCGCCTGCTGTCGAGAGTCAGGCCGAAGAGAGCCAATGCGAGGACGAGGGCGGTGGCCAGCGCCTGTGGGTACAACGTTGCCGATGCGTAGGCGTTGAGCGGATAGACCAGCACCGCTATCCCCGCAACCGAACCCCAACGATTCCCGGTGACGTGCAGCCCGATGGCGGCACCGAAGACACCCGCCGCGATGAGCAGCGCCGGCGATATGAGGACCAGAGCCTGCATGGGGAGTCCGAGGACGATGAAGGGGGCAAGGACAAGCGGCCACGTGGGAGGCCGATATGCACTCGCGTGCCCCTCGAAAGCGAACCCCTTACCGGTTGCGATCGCGTGCGCGACAGCGCGGTAATCCAGCTCGTCTTGAAAACGGAGTGGGGAACCAGCAGTCGCCGCGTAGGCGAACAGAACCAGTGACAGCAGTGCAAAGGCGACGATGACTCCGCGTGGTGATTCGCGGAGGCGTGGCATTCGCCCAGTGTCTGGCATCGGCCAATATTGGTCAATCGGGGAACACTCTGCGGCTTTCGACGCCCCAGGGAGGCGTTCAGGTGAGTAATGTTCGGGTGGTCTGCTTTCCGGAAATCGTGAAAGGCGCGACTGCCCACAAACCCCTTCGAAACCACGGGACCTGATGGAGAAGACCTTTCATCCGCAGAGTGGAAAGCCCTCTTACGGTGGGCAGAAATTAGCGTGGGTCGGGGATGTCCCGGTGGTGGTCACCGACATCGCAGATGCGGCGCAATTCCTCACGAGCCGTGAATGTCGCGGAGGCGGTGTTCGTACTGGT
The DNA here is from genome assembly GCF_001424365.1 of Williamsia sp. Leaf354. Classification (NCBI taxonomy): domain Bacteria; kingdom Bacillati; phylum Actinomycetota; class Actinomycetes; order Mycobacteriales; family Nocardiaceae; genus Williamsia; species Williamsia sp. Leaf354. The sequence goes on along the minus strand of NZ_LMPL01000005.1, from coordinate 469,914 downwards.
TGGGCCGTACGGCTCGTAGGCGCCAAGGAAGTCGCCCTTGCCTCACGAGACGCCGCCTACCGTGACTTGCTCGCAAGCCCGGGTATCAACTTCCCGGACGGATTACCGGTTGTCTGGGTGATGAAACTGCGTTCTCGTTCCCTCCGGCACCGAGCACATCGCGTTCGCGGCGCCACCCTCTTTCGAACCGCCCTCGATTCGGGCCGAGCCATGGATGTCCGGCACTTCTTTCTCGGTACCACTCCGGAGACCCTGACGAAGCTGATCACTGCTACGGAAACCGCGTACCCGGGCCTGCAGATTGTCGGGTCGTGGGCTCCGCCGTTCGCGCCGCTCGATGAGGAGTTCTTCCGCTACGGAGCCGAGGTGGTGACGCAGTCGCGCGCCGACGTCGTGTGGGTGGGACTCGGTGCACCCAAGCAGGACGAAGCGGTGGTGGGCTTGGCCGATCGCGTGGACGCGACCTTCGTCGCCGTCGGCGCCGCGTTCGACTTTCTCGCTGGAACCATGCCCGAGGCTCCATTGTGGCTGCAGAACTCCGGATTGGAATGGGCGTTTCGCCTGGGTAGCGACCCGCGGCGCCTCTGGCGGCGTTACCTGATCGGTAACGCAGTGTTCCTGTCGATCGTGGTGAGACGCGGTTTCGGGCGGAAGATGGTCCGCCACGGCGACCCCTTCGGAACTGTGCGATGACTGCGACGCCGATCTTCGAGTTCGGGAAGGGGGACGTGGCGGACCGGTCGCAGCCCCCTCGGGGTCGGCATGCACGCGAGACCGTGAGCCGGAAGAACTATCGCTTCGATCCGCGGTCCCTCCGATCGGAGATTCGGCTCGTTCTTCAGCCTGATCCGCATCGCAGCCGCACAAAAATCGTTGCGGCGATCGTCGTCTTCGTTGCCTCGGGCCTCGGCTTCGGCGCGGTGGTCGCGTCGTCGCCGGCTCTGGCTGCGCTGGCGGTGGCAGGCGCTGTCTTCGCCGGGGCCACATGGCTGTACTGCGCTGACGCGGTTGCGAATCATTGTGTGTTCGCACTCGTCCTCGTTGTCATTGCATGCACGTTTGCGAACTTCAATGGCGCGGTGTTCCTCTTCCCCGGCGGCAAGTATCTGGCGTTGTTCGCGGTGGCGGCGACGGTGCTCGCGCTTCGCCCAGCACTGTCCAGCGCTTTTGTACTCCCCAGCGGCCTTGCTCTCGTGCTGTGCGTGGTCGGCATCGGCGGGAGTCTGTGGGGACGGCTGGCCTCGGGAATTCCGAACACCGCACTGCCCGTGCTCCTTCCGATGTTGCTTGTCGCGGTGCCGTTCACGGTCGCCGATTCCTCGACCCCAGACCAGTTCCGCCGGTGGATGAAATACGCGGGTGCGGGGTGTGGGGTCTTGATCATCCTGGTGGGTTTGGCGTATACGCCTGGTTCGCCTGTGTCGGACCTGGTGTTCAACCACGAGAAGTCGATCGTGTTCGTCGGGGCGATCGGGTTCGGGTTGGCTGCGCGATCGCCCTCGCTCACTGCTTTCGGGGTGTTGGCGACATTGTTTGCGTTCATCCAGAACCCGGCCGGCACATACGTGCTGGTTGTCATCTCGGTGGTAGTGACAGCCGTCATTGTGCTGCCCCGTTACCGGGGTCCTCTGATGCCTGCGCTTCTGTCGGGCGGCTTCGTCGTCGGTCTTCTTCTCGTGGCCTTCAACGTCGATTACCTGCTAAAAGCGAGCTCGTCCTACTTCGTGACCGTGGGTAAAGTCGACAACTCCGTGACTCGGGAGAATCTCTACAATCAAGTTTTCACCGAAGTGCACAACCCGATCGTGTCGAGGCTGTTCACCAACAATCTGTCCATCGTCGCAGTGTTGTCCGGTGAGCGTCGCGTGGTGCCGGCCCACAGCGATGTGCTCACGATGTACCTGGGTGGTGGGGTAGTGGCCGCGGCATTGTTCGTGGGCGTTTTCGGAGCGACCACGTACGCCGTCTCGAGGTCACGGGCGATGGTGTCGGCCCCGCGGTTTCGCGCCGCAGTCGTGATGGTGATGGTGGCGAACGCGGGTCTGTTCGGAGGATTGGTCAATCCCATCGTGGTTAATCCGACGTCGAGTGCGATCATCTTCACTTTCCTCGCCGGAGCCCTGGTGGTGATCCGGCGGCCTTGCTCGCTCCGAGTTTCAGGCGGCGGGACGACGGGGTCGCGCTTGCCCAGACCGATCGGGACCGGCAGAACACGACGACGGTCAACGGTGGCCAGGTCGTGACACTCACGCCGGTCTTGTCCGTTCTCACCCCGACCTTCAACGGCATGCCATTCCTCCCCCGGTGCGTCGACTCGGTGTTACCGAGCGCCCTTGACGGGCGAGTCGAGCACATCGTGGCCGATGGTGGCTCGTCGGACGGTTCGCTCGCGTACCTCGAGAGGACCGACACTCGGTGGGTCTCGCAGCGCGACCGAGGGCAATCCGATGCACTCAACACCGCGCTGAACATGGCCGCAGGCGAATGGATCGGTTGGCTGAACTGTGACGAGTTCTACTTCGATGGTGTGCTGGAACAGATCCTGACGATCATCCAAAGCGATTCATGCGACCTGATCTACGGGGACTTCGTCGAGGTGACCCCGGAAAATCGAGTGATTCGCCTCGTGACCCAGCACGCAATGCGCCCGATCGTGCTGGAGCACTTCGGTTTGAGCCTGCCATCGTGCACCGCTTTCGTTCGCCGGTCTTTCATCGAAGGTGCCGGCGGGTGGAACGTTGAGAACAAGACAATGATGGACTGGGAACTCTGGCTCGAGATCCTTCGGGCGGGCGGTCGGTTTCATTACACGGGGCGAGCTCACGCGGGTTTCACACGGCACGATCAGCAGGCGTCCGCGCGGCTGGCCGATCTCGTTCAGCGCGAGCACGCGGCACTCGACGAGAAGTTCGGGATCACTCCCGGGCCTTGGCGGGCGCGATACGCGCGCGGTGTGAGGGTTGCGAGCAAAGTGGTCAACGGCGGGTATGCCCGTGAACTCGGCTTCCGCGCCACGGTGATCGCCGGTGGCGCAGGATCGTCGCGGACGATCGGCGACGATCCCGAACGACCGTCACTGATGCGCTCGCGCTATCGGCGGTATGCGTTGTCATGACGTTCGCCTACAGCCGGCGCGGTCCGGTCCTCCAAGGCCGACGCGATCCTGCGAACGATCCAGTCCTGAACCTCTTGGTACGCAACATGCGCCGGCGCTGGCCCCTGCTCCTCATATTCACCCTGCTGAGTGGGGTAGGGGCCTATCTCCTCACGGGTCAGCAGCAAAAGGTCTACGAGGCCCGCGCAAGTGTGTATGTGACTGTCGATACGCAACAGTCGACGCAAACGGCCGCGGACGTGTACGCGGGTTCGCTGTCGTCGGTGGAACGCGCCCGCTCGTATGCGGGTCTGGCGTCGTCGGAGCAGGTGTTGAATCGTGCCGTGCGCGGGGTGCGTCCTGCGATGTCGATCGATGAGGCCAGAGGCGCGTTGTCGGCCGCCGTGGATCCCGGAACCACCGTGATCGAATTCAGCGTGCGGAGAGCTGATAGACGCCAAGCGGTCGAACTCGCCAATGCAGTGGCGTCGGCTGTGACGGCGTACGTGGCTGTTCTGGAACAGAATTCGACTGACGGTCCGACGGTCAAGATCGTGCCGGTGGATGGTGCCGCGGCGCCTGATTCTGCATTGTTTCCCGATCGCGCCGTGCAGATTCCCCTGGCCATGGCGGCCGCTCTACTGATCTCTTGCGCTGTGTCGGTCGCGTTGGATCGCCTGAGCTCCCGGATTCGGCGGCCGCAGGATCTGGCGTCGTTGCCCGACATCGCCCTGTTGGGCGAGGTCCCATTCGACCCAGCGCTGGCCGGCCACGTCGAGTTGGACTTCACCCAGCGATCGACTGCGGTGATCGAGGCTGTCCGTCGAATTCGTACTGCACTCAGTTTCGCTGCGGTGGACGAACCACCTCGTCTACTTGTCGTCTCGAGTGCGGTAGCAGGGGAGGGCAAATCCCTGATCGCCGTCAACCTCGCGCTGGCCTTCGCTGCCCTCGGCGAGCACCGAGTTGCGCTGGTCGACGCGAATTTGCGGCGGCCGTCCCTCCATGCGGTGATGGGCATCGATCGCGTGGGCGGGTTGACTGACGCGCTTCGAACGCACGATCCGCTCGCTGCGGTGCAGTCGACCCCTGTCACCAATCTGTCGGTGGTGACAGCAGGAACCGACGTGGTCGACAAAGCGCGCATCCTGACGTCGGATACCGCAGCGATGTTCTTCCACACGCTGCGCGACCACTTCGAATTCATCATCGTGGACACATCCGCCGTGAATTCTGACGCGGACGTAGCGATCATGGCCGGGGTTGCCGACGGCGTGGTGTTGGTAGCACGATCGGGGGTATCCCGACTCGGCGATCTCGGCGAGACGATCGCCGAACTCTCCGAAGGGCCTGGGCGAGTGCTCGGCCTCGTCCTGAACGGCACCGTTCGCGATCCCGAAGCAAGAATAAGCGGATTTCGGGAACGACGGTCCGGCGACATCTGAAGAGGGCTACTCGCGGATCGCGTCTTCGTTCTGCCGGAACCATTCAACGGTAGAGGTAAGCCCCTCTCGCAGTTCAATCGTCGGTTCCCAGCCGCTGCCCAGCAAAGTGCTGACGTCGATCAACTTTCGCGGCGTGCCGTCGGGCTTGCTGGTGTCCCATTCGGTGGCGCCGACGTAGCCGACGGCCTCGGCGACCATGGTGGCGATGTCCTTGATCGGGAGGTCTTTGCCACTGCCGACATTCACCTGCTGTGGTCCGTCGTAGGTGTCGAGCAGATGCAGACACGCAGCGGCCATGTCGTCCACGTGGAGGAATTCACGCATAGGTGTTCCGGTACCCCAGTTGACAACACGCTTGGCGTCGGAGAGTCGCGCCTCTTCGTACCTGCGGATCAGGGCCGGGAGCACGTGCGAGGTGGTGGGGGAGAAGTTGTCGCCCGGACCGTAGAGGTTGGTGGGCATGGCCGAGATCCATGGCAGCCCGTACTGCCGGCGAACGGCTTGTACCTGGAGGATGCCGGCGATCTTGGCGATTGCGTAAGCGTCGTTGGTCGGCTCGAGTAGGCCTGTGAGGAGTGCGTCCTCGCGAATCGGCTGCTCCGCGAACTTAGGGTAGATGCACGTGGAGCCGAGAAACAGCAGGCGCTCAACCCCTTGCGCGAGAGCGGCATCGAGCACATTGACCTGGACTTGCAGGTTCTGGCTGATGAAGTCGACAGGGAACGTGCTGTTCGCCATGATCCCGCCGACCTTTGCCGCGGCGAGCACAACGACGTCGGGTCGCTCGGTGGCGAAGAAGTCGAAAACCGCAGCGCGATCGGTGAGCTCGAGCTCGGCGTGCGAACGACCGATCAGGTTCGTGAAGCCGCGGCCCTCGAACGCCCGCCACACCGCGGAGCCCACGAGCCCGTGGTGGCCGGCGACATACACGCGGGCATCAGAGGAGACCGCTCGATCGGCGAAGAGTGCTGAGTCCATGCGCTTGACCTTCAGTGCACTGGGATCCGTGTCGGTCACGGATAACTATGAAAACTCTAATCCACAATTCACTCTTCTGTTCACGAAAGTGAGGATCGCACATCGGCCCTAATCATTCGCAACGCGATCTAACGGAAGGCGCGAGGAGCGAAGACTGAGTTGTGGCGCCCAAGTGGCGGCGGTGTCGCATTCCGGCCTGGCGGAAAGACTGATGATGGTCGCGTCAAGAAAAATATCGCCAGTCTTACCGCCCCAGCGATTAGTTGCCGTGCTCGTCGACGCAAACTACCTATCCGAGTATTGCACTCACCGCTCAGCTCAGGCCTGCCAAGCCTCAAGAGACGGTAGTGGCGTCGTCGTGTTGCGACAGACGCAAAGTCCGCACAGGCTCCGTCAGTTCGGCCTGTGCATGGCGGAAGACCAGTTAGCCACCGGCTATTCAGTGATACCGACAGCCGCAATCGCGACCGGCCGTCGTAGCGTAAAACTCGCCCGAACCGGTATCCCTCTTGCTCGCGGCGGCATAGAGTGTCATCGGCTACGACGGCGGTCAATACCAGCCAACGCCGCGCCGCAGGCCATCGCGGCACGGCCCAAGACTGACAGCGGTTTTCGCGAAGTCGGTGAAGAACAACTTGATGACTACCGCCGTCATGTACCTCCGAGATCTCTGGAGGGCCGAAGGCGAACAAGCAAAGCGTCTGCAAGCAGAGAGTCGCAAAACGGCCTCTGATACCTGCACCTGTGCAGCATCTGTGCCGCCATGGCGGCATGGCGGACACCACTAGGGAGTGCGAAATGTACTTCCAATAGCCGGGCCTGCGCAAAGCAAGGGCTGGTACCCAACTTCCTGCCTAGGCGCTGAAACTTCACTGCCAAAGACCTTTGAACCGGTTTCGAATCTCCCACACCGTCGGTGAGACTCCGACGTCGTCACCTGTTCTCGCCAGCCCAAGTAGCAGTGTGGGCCGATCTGGTGGGAGTGTTGCTAGGTGCAAGCTGGTTGGCGCGAGGAGAGCGCCACCGGATGAGAAATTCACTCTCCGATTTTCCTAGGTCTGAGGTGTCAGGCATCTAGTACTTGTTTATACACCGACAGAATACCGTCGCGCATCCGGCCGAGCTCGAATCGAGACAGGTCGCGTGTTCGAAGTTCGTGTCGCGACGTCGTTCCACAACCAGGATCGAAGGCAAGGGGTTTCAACTTGTCAATCCACCTGCTCGTGTCGGTTCCGATATTTAGCACTCCTGGCCCGTTAAGATCGTCTAATGCGCCCGCGCCAGATGAAATCAAGGGCGTACCCGCCTGAAGAGACTCGATAGCAGATAGCCCCATGGTCTCTGGCTGAATAGAAGGAATTAAACAATACTCAGCACCTCGAATAAGCTTGTTCAGGTCAGTCCGTTCCAGATGGCCAAGGGCGACAATTGAACTGTCCGAAGAAGCGCGTGCTCGTACAACAGGAGCCAATTCGCCATCGCCGGCGAGCAAGAGCCTCAAATCCTCGGGCTTAGGAAAGCCTTGCCAAGCATCTAAAAGCTGCTCGACCCCCTTCGCCGGATGTAGGCGTCCAGTGAATATCCAGTAACGCCCTCTAGAACCCAGACCGAGATGATCCGACCCGGCAGGAAGTTCCGCCATCCCCCACGGTATGACGGAAATCTTCTCGACAGGAAGCCCGCCACTTGTCAAGATCTGCTTTGAATAGTTTGATGGAACTATAAAGCGATTTACGCGAGAAACGTAGTGCGGGAGAAACATGGCAGTCTCGGAAGCACACACCGCGGACGCGAATATTGAATTCTTTATGCAGCGAAATCGGACTGCGTCGAAGTTCGTCGAAGAAGTGACGCAGCGTGTACAAGCGGCACCGTCGCGAACCAGTGTGTAGCAGGGCGCCACAAGCTTGAAGTCGTGAAGGGTCATCACCGACGGGACGTCGGCTACGCCCAAGACCGACGGACTCAGCTGATGGTAAATGGAGTGATAATGAACTATGTCAGGTTGAAACTTGGAGACACGATCTCTCAACTTCTCTCGCGCGTAGCGGTTCCAGATTAAAGAGCGAATGGACGATATCTTGCCGCCGAGATCGGAAGCGGACGAATCGAACCCCGGTGCGTCGGGGCCCTCCATGTCCTCGGAACTGAACACGGACACAGACGCGCCCTCCGACACAAGAGAGCTTGCCAACTCGCGAAGGTGAACTTCGACTCCGCCCTGAATGTGCCAGAACTTGGACACCATAAGAACCCTCAGGTCACTCGTCACCACTTATGAGACTCCATCTTTATTCTTTCAGGTGACGAAGGAGCGCCACGGCTCCTGGTCATCTTTTTCAGGGTGTAGTTACCTTGCTGAGTCGACCTACTGTCGATGAAGACCGCCACTAGCAGCACGACAATCCACGTCGGTTTCGCGCTGATATAGCTGTAACTCGAAGTGACCAAGTACGCTGCGAAATAGCCAAACCACAAATACGAACCCAAACCGGGACGGCGCTTCGCCCAAGCAAACGTTGCTGCGCAAACAACGCCGAGCAGAATCGACATTATAACGACACCCGGCCAGCCCCAGTCCAAGTAGAAGCCGCCGAATAGGGTTGGTGGTAAGCCTCCCAGCTGTGCGGAACCCGCTTGAAGGATTTCATTCACATATCGATCAGAGAGACTAAACCCAAGCTTGAGAAAACTCCCAAGATCGCCGAACAAGAAACTCCCGTTTGCGTGAATTCCAGTATTGGCGACGCGCGTAAAAACGCGGGGTCCGGTCTGCAATGACAGATCAAGCGATCCAAACCAACCGTCGAGACCTCTTGACTTTAGGTATACCTCAGCATCAGGTGTTACAGCCGTACCGAGTCTTAGTCGGCCAGCTATGCCAAAAAGCATCAACCCAGCCAGTAGTGCCCCAAGCACCTTAAGAATGGAAGGACGCCTCAATTCTATGTAGATGAAGGCGACCGCTATCAAAGGTATTCCGATTAATGCACGCGCTCCGCTCAGAACGAGAATTATGAGAGAAAAAATAGCAAGCGAGGCACTCAGTCGGTTCCATCGATTACGTATCGCATTAGTCGCGGCGCAAACAATACTTATTTGTAGAGCGGCAATAATTAGAGGCCAGGCACGGCCAAACAGACCATCGTCCGACGCGAAGCGCGCCGAGTCGATATTGGCTTGCAGAAGTGGGATAGTGCCCGTCGCGTAATTCGCAATACCTGCGACAATCCCGGCTATAACGATCGTCGTCAGCGCTCGTTCACCTAGAAGATCTGGCGTCGTGTACTGGACCGTGGCCGTAGACCGCCGCGCAAAAATTGCAGTCCAAGTAATAAACCCGAGAAGTGTCATTACGCTGCCAACCAATACCAACGTAGCGACTTCAAGAGACGGATTGATGTTCAGAACGGGCAGCTGGCGCCGCTGCAACCCGATTACGTATATTGCTGTTACAACCGATAACGATAGAGCCATCGCGCCGTTAGGAACGAGGCTTGTCCGTCTATAGTAGGCAATGCTGGTAAGTATGCTTATTGAGACAAGTCCAAGCAAAACCAAGCGGTAGTCGTCTGATCGGCAAATGTATAGGACGAAGCCCACTGTCAGGCCGGCTAGCAAAAGCCACGGTAGGTACCTCATTGAGACGCTCCTCTATAGATGTCTCGATATGTAGCGGCTACTGAGTCAATATCAATGGCTTGGAGTTCGTGTGGTGTGGACTGGGTGGGATGAGCAAGTGCCGACAACATTGCTTTCGCCAGGGCCGGCACGTCACCGGGATCGACAAGCTTGGTGTCGTGGCTGGACCTGACAAGGTCCACGATGCCAGGTATTCGCGTCCCGACTATTGAGCAGCCAGACATCATCGCCTCGGCCATACTATTCGGCATGCCTTCACGGTAACTAGGCAGAACGAAGACATCTGCAGCACAGTAAATCAGAGGTAGTTCCTTATTGGGTAACGCTCCAAAGAGCTTAATATTTTTGGAGTAATCGAGATGGGAGCTACGGATGCGTTCTCCCGTTGCGCGGTCGAGTTCACGGTAGAAGTCGCCGTAAGGTCCCACCAGCCACAATTCCGCGTCTGCGGAGACTCTTACCAAGTCCCAAGCATCCAAAAGGTCGATGACGCCCTTGTGCTGCACAAGGTATCCTACAAACAGGACAACAGCGCGTTCTTGAGGGACGTTGAATAATTGACGGGATTTCACGTTGCGCGCTTCGGACCGATAGTAGACTTCTGAATCCACTCCGTTGTTGACTCGCCGTGCCGTCGACTCGAGTCCTCTGACGCGGCCACGCGCATACGATTCGTCGCTTAGAAATATCACGTCTGTTGCCAGTCTAAAGCTCAACCCGTAAATGGACCCGACTGGAATGCCTCGGATGCGGCGGCCAAACACTGTATTGGGATCGTCCTCGCCGTCACGCGTTACTTTCACCACGACCCGACTACCCCTGAGCCTCCCCGCTACCGCTGGCAAGATTGACCACCAGTAAGCGCCGTGAATATGTACCGCGGTAGGCCCATGAATCAATGTAAGGAAGAATGCACTGACTCCGAGAAGGGTAGTCGTCAGAGCTCGCGTCAGTGGCCCGTCCGGCTTAATGCCTTTCAGGTACCGCCTAACCGACACGCCATCCTCGATTTTCGACCGCACGCTTTGCTGGTCGAGGGTAGCGACTGTAACACGCAAGCCGTTTCGTACGAGGCGCGTTGCTAGAAGCTGGGCTTGTTGGCCAGCGCCTCCATAAACAGGAGGATACTGAGATGCAACCATTATGACGTGATCTTGAGTCATCGCACTACCCTTTTGCTGACGGTGTGGGCATCAATGGTATAAGAACAGCTGTGTACCGACGCAAACTGAGCGCAGCAAATAGCTCATCTCGGACCGTGACCCATTCGGAATCTATTGACCTGGCGTGTGCGCGGCTAATCGCTCTCAGCCACTCTGTTTCGTCCGCTGGTGCGGCAACCACTTCACAGAGCTGTTCAAAGGACGCTCCGAGGACATTTTTGGAGACAGAGTTTCGTGTAGTGACCGGAATAATGTCATGCGCTAGATAGACAAGTATCTTGTACGCAGCCTTGCGCCTAGACCACTCGTCGTCCGCGATAGGCATAATGCCTACGCTGGCTCGCCGCAGCCAGAAACTCTCTCTACTCTGCGTCCACACTTCGTGCTGGACGTCCCCCGACCTGTCGCGGTCTGAACCGACTAAGACTAGTCGTCCGAATCGCTCCGAGTTGCTGACTCTTTCTGTATAGGTGGTCTCGATAGATTCAACATAGTATTTTGTAGAAGGGCTCCCAAGCCAAAGCGTAACGGGAGACAGGGGATCGTCGCCAACCTCATCGGCTGGTGCGGGGCGGGGTCGAGCTGGCGCGGGTCCCGGGAACACACAAATCTCGGTAGCGACGAATGCTTCGAGGTCTCGCGCGATCTCGGGTGAGCTGACCACGACGCGGTCCGCAGCGTTCGCGAGTCTCAGAACACGCTTGGCGCTGCGAGCGCGAACAGCTTGCGAAGAGCCTGGATAGCCGAAGTAGATTGCGTCGTCGAGTTCGTAGATCAAAAATCTTGAGGTTCGCCTTATAAAAAGTGACACAGCACTCGGAGGGATTACCTTCTGTAAGTGTGTGACGTCTGGGCGTACATAGATTAGCAGGGCAACTGCGCGGATAGGCCACATGCGCGTTCTGCTGGTATTGACCACTCTGATCTTGTGTCCAAGGGTGCCTAACAACTCCAGCGAGTCGTGTGCTCTAACCCTCGAGCTAGCCAGATTCTGGTCGCCGACAACTACCGAAAGAATCTTCGAAAAGTTTCGTCGCGACTCCGATCGGCGTCGATTTTTAATCAAGTCTGGCATCGACCAGTTCCTTGACTTTGCCGCGAAATCCGGCACGAAAGTAGCTGGCAGACAACGTGATTGGAATCACCAGAAGCGCAAACGTGGAAGTCAATTCCAAGTTGAGTAAATCTCGGCCGACAAAGTAGGCGACCATTACGGTGGTGAACATGGTAACTGCGGTTATTGTCAGTGTTTTGAACCGACCCGCTGCCGAGAGTCCGCGTTTTCCTACCGGGTCACGCCACACGCAGATGTACGCATAAAGAAGCGTGGACATTGCTCCAATGCTACTGGATAACGCAACGGCTTGGTCTGGATAGACTGAACGCAATCCTACCGAAGCCACGGCTGTTGCAGTCAGCCCAAGTGCGGAGCAAATTGCGACATTGACGTACTGCCGGGCAACGTACATAAACGACGTAAGGACTCCAGTAAGTGCACATGCGATTATCCATGGCGTCTGTGCCAGGAAGATGGTCAACACCTCGTCGGTGTCGGATGGGGTGAACTGCCCTCGTTGGAATAGCACCCGTATGACAATGTGGCTTACTGGAATAAAGATTGCCATGACTGTCAGTGTTGCCACTACGGTAGTAACCAAGGTTCGGCTGAGAATCGAGTCTATGAGGTCCTGATCCTTCTTCGCGTATGCTTTTGATAGCGAGCCTGTGGCGGTGAGCGCGAGGCCAAATGCCCCTAGAAGCAGTAGGCCCTGAGAAATCTTCTGTCCGAAACCTAGTGCAGCTGTCGATCCAATGCTTAGAGATTCTGCGAGAACTCGCTCCAGCAATGGTTGGAGCTTCGTAAGCATCGTAAAAATTATGAGAGCGGACAGGGTCTTGAGGCCGATAAGTGATTCAGTATTGGCGGAACGCATTGTGTGGCGCATTGGAAATGCTGTTAAGAGGTATTGAACAGCGTATCCGACAGTGAGGGCGAACCCCAGGCTGAATGGGTTGATTTCGATCGCGTACGCGACGGCCGTAGCTGCCACTAGACCCAGGCCGTTGAATATGTTGCCGGCTGCAGCAATGGCAAATCTGTTGTTGAGGTAAGCCATTGCTATCGGTGATGCGGTCAGCGCGGCGAGTACGTGACATGGCGCCGATGCAATAAGCAGGGTGCCAAGATCCCCGCTGGTGCAGATACCGAAAACGGCCTGTGCGCTCGCCAACAGAAATCCCCAACCAGCTAGGTAAAGCCGATCTCCGGTGTAGTGCTGGTGGGTTCCCTTGTGCATGCGTGGTACTAAGACACTCGAAACGAGTGTTAGAAAGACGGTAGCGCCGAAGGTTACAACGGCCCACGTCAGCTGAAATTGGTCTGCCAACGTCCCTAACCCGAGCGCGAACGCTATGAGCGACTGAAAGGCAAAACCAATCAACAGGTTCGTGACTGTCAAAGCTGTGGTGATGAGTCCAGCGGAGGCTGCGTTCACGGAGAACCGTTCGTGTTCGCTTGAACCCGCCTTCGACCTACTCATCGCCCAGCGCTTTAATAACCGTAGCTGGGCAGCCAGCGACCAAAACTGATGGGGGGACGTCGATCGTTAAAACAGATCCCGCCGCGGCGACCGAACCGGCTCCGACGCGAACACCCGGCAAGACAAGGACTCGGGCGCCAAGCCACACCCCATCTTCGATCACGACATCGTTCGAGAAACTTTGTCCTGCTCGACGTTTCGGCGATCCGTATCTATGGGAGCTAGTAATAAAACTGCATTGTGGACCGATAGCAACGTTTTGGCCAATTCGGATTCTGCTTGCTGTGTTGGCTTCGAACAGGCAATAGGGCCCGATGTAAGTTCCGCGGCCAACCGAAATTTTGTTACTCGTGAATTTTATGCCGCCACAAATTTCTGTACCGATTGCTATGTCGGCTCCGATAGCGATCCGTATAAAGACTGCGCGTGCGCGGCGAAGCGACAATGGGGGTACTAATAGGGCTGACAGCGCAATCCCGATTTGGGTTCGCCAAGCGCGAACTCGGGCACGCAGGGCGGACGGTTGGTGGTTCACAACGCAGCGCTGATTCTGAGGGCTTGTTTCCTCAGCCCCTCGTCGACTGGTGTCTTCGGAGTCCATCCGAGAAGGGCGCGCGCGCGACTGCAGTCCGCGCCAGTGCGATCTACGTCTCCAAGTTGCGATGGCTGGTGGTCGAGGCGCACGGTCCGCCCAGTGGCGACCTCTGCCATCTCTATGAGTTGCCTCATGGATATGTCTCCGCTTCCGCCAATGTTAAGAGGCAGGAACCGTTCTAGTACTTCGCTCGACGCGGCAAGCTGACATGCTTGCACGACATCGTCAACGTATGTGAAATCTCGGCGTGCACTGCCGTCGCCAAAGAGGCGAAATGTTTCACCGGAATATGCAGCGGACAAGATTCGGTGAATTGCCATATCTGGACGTTGCCGAGGACCGTAAACAGTGAAGAATCGAAGGCAGACGACTTGTAAGCCCAGATTTAGACTGTATGCCTTGCACAACGCCTCACCGGCAAGCTTGGTGACACCATAGGGGCTGCGTGGCGTCGTGGGTGCGTCTTCAGACACGGGGTATTGGTCTTGATTTCCGTAAATGGAGGAACTGCTTGCGAATACCATTCGCGCTATGTCGGAATCGGAGCACAGCTGCAGAATGTGCTGTGTAGCTTCCAAGTTGAGATCGAGGTATTTAGAGAATTCCGCCCATGAATCTCTGACCCCGGGCTGTGCTGCTAGATGAATTACCGCGTCAACGCCGGCCATGTCCGGCGTTGACAGCGCTCGGACGTCCTTTTGCAACAGGTCAAAGGATTTGTGATCGTGAACACTTTTGAGGTTTGCCACCTTTTGCGCGGCCGAATAGTATCCGGTGAAAGAGTCCACCCCGACCACGTTATGTCCATTGAAGACGAGATATTCGGTTAACGTGCTCCCGATAAAGCCCGCACAACCGGTGACGAGGTAGCGCATCTGTCTCCTTTAATCTGTTTCCGAGGCCGTAGTACCTGGCCGAAACGTTGTCCTAATTGCTCGATAGAGTGCTCCTCACCCGAAAGGACTATCGGCCAGCGAGACGAGTCTTCGGGTCGGCCGACGTGAACTCGTTGCCGACCGTACCGTCTGGACCGTACGAGGGCGCGGCGAGCACCACGCGGTGATGAAGCAGCCTAGCTGGTCTAGCGGGAGCGCGAGCGAGGAGAACGAGCAATAGATGCTGGCAATGTCAGCCTAGCCAGTATTAAAGATCTCTGACATTGCGGGAGGGAGGTTCATACGATCGCTCGACTTGCGGAGGGTGCTGCAGGGATGTTTTCTTGGAAAAGTTGCTCAGGTCTGGGTTGCGTCCACGGAGTGCCTTTCCGTGTGGCTTCACCGGCTACGAGTTGCGGTGTCGGGCTCGGCTAGCTATTTTGTGTCTGAATGATTCTGACAAATTGGCTCATATTCGTGAGCAATGCGGTTGCGTTCAGGCGGGAAGCGGCACGGTGGTCACTTCTGAACGACTTAGAAAGCTGGTTGTGTCTCGTTCAGAATGGGACTCATTCAGGGCGACCGGTCCACCGTAGCTTCAAGGTTTGTTTTCTTTATTTACGACTTGCCTACACGCGATTTGAGGGTCTTATACCGGCTGAAGGCGAAGTAGTTCGCGTCCTAGTGGTGCGGCAGTTCGGATGCAAATCGTGGGCAAAGTATTTCAAGGGTTCGGGACGGTGACGAGTGAGGCCTGGCCAGACCGGTGGGACTTCCGTGGGAGGTAACGCGCCGCAAGCGCGGCCGGCTGACGACGGTTCGAATGGATGCAGGGGAACGGCCGTTGTCATTGGCACGCGCGGTTACCCCAGCTATTACGGCGGCTTCGAGACGCTCGTTCGACGCTTGGCTCCGTTTCTCGTGGATGACAAGTGGGATCTGACGGTCTACGGACGACCGGGTGCTACAAGAGGCGACGACCCTGGCGTCGACGCGAGAGTTAAGGTCAGAACAACCAAGGGGCTCGAGAGCAAATCGCTGAGTACGATCTCGTACGGGTTTACTGCTGCAATCGATGCCGCATTGGCGGGCGTCGATGTCGCACTTATCATGAACGTTGCTAATGGATTCTGGTTGCCGATCCTGAAGGCGCGCGGTATCCGTACTGTCGTGAACGTCGACGGGATCGAGTGGGAGCGTGCAAAGTGGGGCCCGTCAGCTCGCCGGGTGTTCCGGCTAGGCGCCAAGATGACGGCTCGCTACGCCGACGAGCTGGTGTTCGACGCCGAGGCCATCAAGGACTACTGGATTCGAGAGTTTGGGCGATCGGGCACGTTCATCCCCTACGGTGGCGAGCCTGACTACCCGACGTTGGACGCGCCGAAGTTCGAGCCAGGGACCTACGCTCTCATGGTGGCTCGCTTCGTGCCCGAGAACTCCATCCGCGAGTTCATCCATGCAGTGCAGATACTCGAAGATCTGCCGGTCGTGGTGGTGGGTTCGTCGGGATACGGCGGGGAGTTCGACGAGGCGCTCAAGCGGTTGGACGAGAGCCGCGACAACGTGCACTGGCTAGGCCATGTCAAAGACGATGCGTTGTTGTTCTCCCTCTGGGAGAACTGCGGGGCTTACTTTCATGGACACAGTGTGGGAGGAACCAACCCGGCTCTCGTGCAGGCGATGGCATGCGGAGCGCCCACCATCGCTCGCGACACCTCCTATAACCGCGAAGTCCTTGGAGACGTCGGGCGATTCGTCCAACCGTCACCGCGTGCGATCGCAAATTCGATCGCTGATTTGATTGCAGACCATGCTGCGCAGAGAGACATGGCTGAGGCTTCCCGGGACCGCGCCAAGCGTCACTACAGCTGGGAATCGGTGTGCCGAAGCTACAGCGATTTGATGTACGGGGTACCGACCGCTATCCCCGGCCTCAACGAAAGTGCAGACAGTCTGCGCACTGGTGACGAGGATGGTTCCATTAGCTATGACTGATTCGGTGGCCTTGTCGGACTCTCGATCTTCGACAACCGAAGGTGAATCCGTACGGGACGTTCTCGGCGCACTGCGTCGTGGATGGCTCGCGATCGTGGCATGCGCGGTCGTCGTCGGCCTGCTGGCGTTAGGTTACTGCCTTCTGCAGACACCGATCTATCAGGCGACCGCCACGCTGTACGTCACGTCGGGCACGGACGACAATTCTCAGACCGCCTACCAAGGATCGCTGGCGTCGCAGCAGAGGGTCACCTCGTATACCAAGCTGGTGAACTCGGATGCGGTCGTGCGCCAAGCGTTACAGAGCGCGAACCTCGACCTCAGCGTGGAGGACGCCAAGGCTGATGTGTCTGCCACATCGACAACGGAAACAGTTCTCCTCAACATCTCGGCGGTGAACAAGGATCGGGCCGAAGCGGAAAAGCTGGCCAATGCGATCTCGACCGCCATGACGAGTTATGTATCCCGTCTCGAGACCCCGAGCGGCGGCGGTCAACCCCTCGCCAAATTGACACTCGTGACGCCGGCCGATGCCAGCGATTCGCCCGTCACACCCAAGACCACTCGTAACGTGGGTCTCGGCGTTGTGGTCGGCCTGCTGCTGGGTGTCCTCGGGGTTCTCGCGCGGGCGCGGTTCAGCAACAAGATCCGCGATGAGTCGGATATCGCGGGCGTGAGCGACACCCCCGTCCTGGGCTCTATCCCCACCGATGAGCTCTTGAAGAAGCGCGGGTTAATCGACTTCAAGGGCGGGGCCACGCCATCGGCCGAGGCGTTCCGAAAGATCCGCACGAATCTGGCGTTCGCCAACGTGGACAGTCCGCCCAAGATCATTCTGGTGACCAGCCCGATCGCCGTGGAGGGCAAGACCACCACAGCGATGAATCTCGCTGCGGCGCTGGTGGAGGCCGGCAACCGAGTCGTACTGGTCGACGCGGATCTGCGCCGTCCTCAGGTCGACACCCGTAGCGGGCTTCTCGGCGACATCGGACTCACCAACGCTCTCCGTGGCGACGGTGATCTCTCCGACCTCGTCCAGCCCAGTGCGGTCGATGGGCTGTGGGTCCTGGCATCCGGGCCGCGCCCGCCCAACCCTGCTGAGCTACTCGCTTCCAAACGAGCCGGTGTGACGCTCTCCGAACTCGCCACCTCGTTCGATTACGTGATCGTTGATTCCGCCCCGGTGCTGCCGGTCACCGACGCCGCCGTGCTCGCCCAGTGGGTCGACGGCATCCTTCTGGTTGCGCGCTCCGGGAGCACCAAGTTCGGCGACCTGTCCGACGCGCACGACCAGCTGTCGAACAGCGGAACGGTGATCATCGGGTTCGTCCTCACCGAGGCGCCCACCTCCAAGGGGCGATACGGCTACTACGCCGTGAACCCGGCGCAAAAGAAGTCGCTCTTCGGTAGAAGCCGGGAGCCGAAAGCCATCGAGCAGGTTCTCGAACCGAAACGCAAGCCCAAGCACTGAGGAGAACGAGTGTGCCTGGCGCGCAGCGGCAAACGCTGACCCGGGCCCAGCAGGCGCTGTGGGATCTCCAGGAGTCACTGCCTGACGGACCCGTCAACGTCGCTCAATACCTGGACCTGCGAGGTCCGGCGGACATCGTGACGATCGATCGCGTCGGTCGACGGTATTTCGACCGCATGCTCGTCATGTCGTCGCGCTTCGAACGATCCAAAGCCGGTCCGGTTCTCGTTCACGACCCTGACCTGTGGATGGGTGCTGACCGTCTCGACTTCCGGGATGCCGCCGATCCCGAAAGTGCTGCATGGGACTGGATGGTCGCCGACGCCGCCACCCGCCCTGATCTCTTCACCGATCGACTGGTGCGGTTCGCCTACCTGCAGATCGCCGACGACCGATTGTTCGTCTACACCCGCAGCCACCACACCCTCGCCGACGGCGTCACCGGCATCACCGCCTTCAACACCTGGGCATCGATCTACAGCGACGCCCTCGCCAGCCGCGAGCCGACCTATCCACCGCCGGTGGATCTTTCGGCAGCACTTGCCGCCGACGTCGATTACCAGCGGTCCCCGCGACGCGACCGTGACGCCGCATACTGGCGCACACAACTGGCCGGCCTGCCCGCGCCGGTGAGTCTGTCGCGCCGAAGCGCGCGGCCGGCGGCGACCACCCGCCACGTCAGCGACATCATCAACCGGACGACACTCGCCACCCTCCGCGACGCCGAAACGCTCCACCGCACATCGCTTCCCGCGATCATCGCCACCGCACTCGCTGTGTACACGGCTCGCATGACCTCTCAGGACGACGTCGTCATCGCCTTGCCCGTCGCCGCGCGAACCACGGCGGCGCTGCGCACCGCGACGCTTCCGGTGTCGAACATCGCGCCCATCCGCGTCCCGGTGGCCACCGCCGACTCCGTCCTCGACGTCCTCGCCGCCACACAGTCCTCGATGATCGGCGCGCTTCGACATCAGCGCTACCGCTACGAGGACATGCTCCGAGACCAG
The DNA here is from genome assembly GCF_001424365.1 of Williamsia sp. Leaf354. NCBI lineage: Bacteria > Bacillati > Actinomycetota > Actinomycetes > Mycobacteriales > Nocardiaceae > Williamsia > Williamsia sp. Leaf354. The sequence continues at coordinate 451,106 of NZ_LMPL01000005.1, read as the reverse complement.
CAACCTGACGCCTCGTCCCTGGGTCTCGCGCCCGGCGTCAGCGGACCGGTCCTCAACCTCATGCTCTTCGAACCGTCGGTGCGTTTCGGCGACGCCGTCGGCACCATCCAGATCGTCACCACCGGACCCGTCGACGACCTCGCGCTCACCCTCTACTACCGCGTCGCACCCGACGAGACCATCGACATCCAACTCGACCTCGACACCAACCCCCGGCGCTACACCGACACCGAGACCGCGGCACACCATCAACGCATCCTCCGGATGATCGGCACAGTGGCCGACGCGCTGGTCACCGCACCCACCCGCACCGTCGCGTCGCTCCCACTGCTCACCGACGAGCAACGTTTCGACCTCGTCTCGGTCACCGGACCGAGCGGGCCGCCACCGCGCACGCTCCCGCAGATCCTCGCCGACGCCGCTGCGACACATGGCCCATCGATCGCACTCGCTGACGGCGAACGCAGCTGGAGCTACACCGAACTCGCTCGTGATGCCGACCGCATCGCGGGGCATCTTCGTGAGCGAGGAGCTCGCCCCGGGGCCACGGTCGCGATCGCCACCGGTCGGGGCACCGCACAGGCCCGCGCATTGTGGGCCGTCGCTCGTACCGGTGCGTCGATCCTCCTGCTCGATCCTGACCTGCCCCCGATCCGCAGCGAGACAATTCTCGCCGACGCAGCGCCCATCGTGACAGTGACCACCGATGACATCGAGATGTGGAGCACCACCGAACCGTCGGTTGGCGCGAACTCGTCGGAACCACACATCGACGACGTCGCCTACATCGTCTACACCTCGGGAACCACCGGCACCCCGAAAGGTGTTGCGGTCACCCATCGCGGTCTCGCCGCGCTGACCGCCGACCTCGCGGCGCGATTCGACGACGGGCACGACGCCGTCGTCGCGCAACTCGCATCCCCGACCTTCGACGCCACCTACTTCGAACACCTGCTGGCGGTCGCTCTCGGCGGACGCCTCGTCCCGGCCCCACCGGGAACGGTGATCGGTGCCGCGCTCGCCGACCACCTGACCGCGAACGCGGTGACCCACGCCGTCGTGACCCCCAGCGTCCTGTCCACTGTGCCTGCGCAGTTCGCCACGCACAGCCAACTGCGAGTGCTGCTCACCGCGGGCGAGGCACTGTCGACCGCACTCGTTCGCCAGTGGTCGCCAGGCCGCACCATGGTCAACCTTTACGGACCCGCCGAGGCCACCGTCATGGCCACCGCCGGCGCGCCGCTCGCGCCGTCGGATGCGGTGACCGACCCCAACGCCCCCGCCGACGCGCCCGCCATCGGACGCCCCGTCACCGCGATGCGCGCCTACGTGCTCGACACCGCGCTGCAACCGGTGCCGGCCGGCGCCGCCGGTGAGCTGTACCTCGCCGGCCCGGCCCTGGCGCAGGGGTATCGAGGCGACTCGTCGCTCACCGCGACTCGCTTCGTCCCCTGCCTGTGGAGTGAGGGCACCCGGATGTATCGCACCGGCGACATCGCGGCCTGGGATGACACAGGGTCACTGCGCTACATCGGCCGCACCGACGACCAGGTCCAGATCCGCGGCGTCCGTGTGGAACCGGCCGAGATCGAACTCGCCGCAACCGGACTCACCGGTGTCCGGGCGGCGGCCGCGGTCATCGCCGACGGCACCATCACCCTCCACATCGCGACGGCGGTCACCGGAGGCGTGATGCGATCGCGGGTGCGACGCCACCTCGCCACCCGCCTCCCGCCAGCGATGTGGCCGTCGCGGATCATGACCGTCGACCAGCTCCCTGTCACCAGCACCGGTAAGGTCGATCGCGCACAACTTCTTTCGCCGGCTTCACAGCTCGACGAAGCGCATCAGCCACCACGGAGTCGGGTCGAGACCGCGGTCGCCGACGCCATCGCCGACACCCTCGGCATCTCGACCCCGTCGGTGCTCGCCGACATCATCGAACTCGGCGCGACGTCGCTGAACGCAGCGCAGATCGCGAGCGCCCTGTCCGAGCGCCTCGCCACCACGGTGGCCGTGCGCGACGTCCTGCAGGCGACCACGCCGGCCGACCTCGCCGCTGCAATCAGCGACCGCGCTGTCGATGGGGGAGTGGAGTTCGCACGGCCCTCACAGCCACCGGCATCGCCGCAGCAGACCGCGCTCGTCATCGACGCCCGCACCGATCCCGACTCGACGGCCAACGTGCTCCGCGGCAGCCTCGAGATCAGCGGCCCCGGTGTCGACGCGGAGATCGTGCGCGCGGTGATCGCCGACGTGGTCTCACGACATGAGGCGCTGCGCACCATCGTGCGGGTCGGTTCGGCGACGCTGTGGCAGGACGTCATCGACCCCGACGCGGCACTCGAGCAGATCATGGCGGCGTCTCGGCCCGACGTCGCCGACGTGCTCGACCCCACCGCGACCATCCCGGCACGGGTGGCCGTCCACGACGTCGACACCGCGACGGACAACCGCGTCCGCGTCGACATCGCGATCCACCACATCCTCATCGACGACCGATCGATCGACGTGCTGATCGACGACCTCGCCGAGTCGTTCGCGGCGCGTGTCGTCGGCCGCGCCCCGACGTTCACCGCCCGGGCGCTCCAGTACGCAGACGCCACCCACCTCCTCGCCCAGCACGACGGGGCCGCAGATCTCGACTGGTGGACAACGCAGTTGGCGGCGCGCGCTGAGCGACCCCGACTGCCCGTCGACATGCCACCGTCGGTGACGGGCCGACGACCCGCGGCCGTCGTGTCGACCCACGTGGGCGACGCAGTGCTCGACCACCTGGGCCGCGGCGTCTACAGCCACCTGCACGCCGCGATCGCCGCGGTCACCGCCCGCTACACCGGCACCGACGACGTGTGGATCGGCGTCGCCCACGCCGGACGAGACCTGCTGCCCGCGCGACCCGCCGTCGGCATGTTCGCCAACCCCATCGTGGTGCGCACCCGCGTGCCCGCCGAGACCACCCTGGCGGCGCTGGCCGAGACCACCGCAGCACAGCTGCGAGCGGCCCAGCGCCACAGTGCAACCCCGTTCGGCGATGTGGCTCGCGCGGTCGAGCCCGGTCGCGACGTGACCGAGGCGCCGCTGACCGACGTCCTCATCAGCTACCGCGAGACACCGCGCGACGCCCTCGACCTCGGCGGCGTGTCGGTCACGGTGACCGAGGAACCGGCGACGCACGCCCGCGTCCCGCTGCAGTGGAACCTCGATCGTCGCGGTGACGGTGTCGCGGTGTCGCTGACTTACCGCGCCGACCTGTTCTCCGGCGACCTGGTGAACACGTTGCTGGACGCGTTGTCGTCGGTGGTGAACCAGATGGCTGTCGACCCACATCGACGGCTGCACGAAGCGCTACCCGGTGACACGGTTGCGCGGGGTCCGTCAGGCGTTGTCTCCGATCTCAGCCTCGTCGACGTCGTGCGCCGATCGGCGCGACAGCACCCCGACGCGCCGGCGATCCGATCCGGTGGCACCGTCGTCACCTACGCAGAACTGGTCGATGCCGCAGCGAGTCTCGCCGGCGACCTCGCGGCGGCCGGAGTCGTGGCCGGGGACCGCGTGGCAGTCGCCGCGGGACGTACCCGCCTTGCCCTGATCGGTCACCTCGCCGTGCTGATGGCGGGTGCGGCGTTCGTGCCCATCGACGTGGCGCTGCCGCGTGCCCGCGTCGACACCCTGCTGCGCGACTGCCGCCCCTCGGCGGTACTGGTGACCGCCGCGACCGACAGCTCCATCGACGTCGCCTACCCACGGGTCACCATCCGCGACGCCATCGACGCAGCGGCACAGACGGTCTCGCACCTGGTCGACGCCGTCGCCGCCGCCTACGTGATCTACACGTCGGGGACCACCGGTCCACCCAAGGGCGTCACCGTCTCGCACCGCGGCGTCGTCGGAATGCTCGAAGCCACGAACGCCCTGTACGGCTACCGCGCCACCGACGTCTTCTCCTGCACCCATTCGCTGTCGTTCGACTTCTCGGTCTTCGAGGTGTTCGCCGCCTGGCACGCCGGGGCTTCGGTGGTGCTCATCGACGCCGACACCGCCGCAGACCCCGCGGCACTGTGGACGCAGGTGATCGCTGACGGAGTGACGGTGCTGTCGCAGACACCGTCGGCCTTCACGCCGCTCGCGGTGCAGGCGGTGGCGCAGCCGGTCGGTCCCGCGGCGTTGCGGCAGATCGTGTTCGGGGGAGAAGCGCTGCGCCCCTCGCGCATCGCGGACTTCGCGGTCCGGTTCGGTGACGCCGTCCGCCTGGACAACCTCTGGGGCATCACCGAGGGCGCGGTGCACGTCACCGCCGCCGCTGTCGACACCGCCGACGCACGGTCGCTCATCGGTGCCCCGATCGGTGCGATGGGGGTGAGCGTCCTCGACCGCTGGTTGCGCCACGTCCCGCGCGGCGTGTGGGGCGAGCTGTACATCACCGGTCCGCAGCTCGCCGACGGGTACCTCGACCGGCAGGCGCTCACCGCGTCGCGTTTCGTCGCCGACCCGTTCGGTGCCCCCGGCGACCGCATGTACCGGACCGGTGACCGCGTCCGCCAGACCCTCGACGCCGGGATCGAATACGGCGACCGACTCGACAACCAGGTGCAACTCCGTGGGTTCCGGGTGGAACTCGGCGCCGTCGCAGCTGCGGCACGGGCACTCGGCGAGGTCGCTGACTCCGAGGTGATCGTCCGCGATCCGCACCGACCCGACGGGGGAGTCCTCACCGCCTACGTGATCGCTGCGGCGGGTGCGACGGTGCGGCCCGAGCGGATCCGTGACGCGCTGGCCTCGGTCCTGCCGACCCATGAGGTGCCCGCCGCGGTGATCGTCCTCGACGAGTGGCCGGTCACGTCCTCGGGCAAGCTCGACCGGTCGCGGTTGCCGGCGGCGGATCCGGCCGGCGTCGACTCGGCTCCGATGACACCGGTCGCCGACACCGACCTCCGCGCCGTGACGACGGCGATCGGTGACGTGCTCGAGATCGCCCCGGCCGACATCGACATCGACCGCTCGCTGGTCGAGCTCGGTGCGAACTCGTTGTCGTACATGCACATCGCGGTGGTGCTGGCCGAGTCGACCGGCCGGCAGGTCCCGATCGCGACCATCGCTCGTGCGGCGTCTGTCCGTGCGCTCGCGGCCGCCCTGGCCGATGCCCCTGTCCGACACGCCGTCGACGACACCGTCCCGACCGGCGACTATCGCCCCAGCCCGCAACAGCAGGGCCTGTGGGTCCTCAACCGCGTCGACCCGGTGTCGACCGTGTACCACCTGCCCGCACTCGTCGAGCTCGACGCAGACGTGGACCCGGCGACGGTCGCCGCCGCCCTGGGCGACGTCATCGCCCGACACGACGCCCTGCGCACGACCATCTCCGAGCGCGACGGGATCCCGCTCGCCACGATCGGCGAGCCGGCCGCCATCCAGGAACAGGCGCGTCACGAACTCACGACGCCGACCGCGATCGCCGCCGCCGACCTCCCCGACGCGGCTCGCCGCTTCGCTCTGGCGCCCTTCGACCTCTCCGCCGATGTCGGTTGGCGGGTGCGTGCTTTCGCAGTCACCGACGGCGTGCCCCACCTGGCCCTGGCGGTGGTGGTGCACCACGCCGTGGCCGACGGATGGTCGCTGCAGGTGATCGCGGGCGACCTCGACCGGGCGCTGCAGGCGCGAGCGGCTGGTCATCCGCCTGTGTGGGACGGGCCTGCCGCCGGCTACCGCGATCACGCGACGCGGTCCGTGGCCGACCCCGTGCGCGCCGCGCAACTCGACCACTGGCGGGCCGTCCTCGACGACGCGCCCATCCACTTCTCGCTGCCGCGACCGGCGTCGGCACCCACCGATCGTTCCGGTCCCGAACCGGCCGAGCACATCGACACCACCATCGCCCCGGGCGTGCACGCGGGGATCGAGCGGCTCGCCGAGAACACCGGGACCACCGTGTTCCACGTGGTGCACACCGCGCTGGCGTACACGCTCGCGACGTTCACCGGCGCCGACGACATCGTGATCGGTACGCCCACCGCCGGCCGCGACACCGCCGGTGACCTCTCGGGCGTGGGCATGTACGTCCGCATGGTGGTGCTCCGATCCCGAGTCGGCACAGACACCCCGGTGACATCGGCTCTCGCCGCGAGCACCGCGCTCCTCGCCGATGCCGTTGCCCACAGCGCGATCTCGTACGAGGAGATCATCAGCGTCCTGTCGCCCGCACGCACCACCGACACCGACCCCTACCTCGACGTGCTGCTCGCCTTCGCGCAGCAGGACATGGAGCCGACCGCGCGCATCGGGTCGCAGGATTCGTTCGTGCGCGCCGTGACCCCGATCCGGGTGCCGCACGCCCGGGTCCCGTTGGAGTTCAGCGTCACCGACCGCGGCGCCGACGCGGGTCTCGCCATCACGCTGACCGTCGGGACCTGGCACGTCGACCTCGGTGCGGCACAACGCATCCTGCGTCACCTCACCGGCACACTCGCGGCGCTGGCCGAGACCGATGCGACCGCATCGATGCTCGAGGTGCTCGACGGAGTCGCCGTCGATACGCCGATGACCGATCTCCCCGCTGTGCCGACGACCGACCCGGTCGACGCGATCCGTCGATGGTCCGATCAGCAGCCCGACCACCCCGCGATCCTGCACGGCACCACGCAGGTGTCCTATCGCGACCTGGTCGACGCCGTGGACTCCGGTGCGGCAGCCCTGCGGCGCAACGGTATCGGCGTCGGGAGTCGGGTGGCGGTGGTGTCGCCACGGACCCCGGCGGCCGTCGCGCTGGCGGTCGCGGTCCTCGAGCTCGGAGCATGCTTGGTCCCGATCGACAGCGACTACCCGAGCGGGCGCATCGACCTGATCCGCGCAGCCTCGCAGCCCGACGCGGTGGTGACCGTCCGTCCCGAACGGCATTCGGGCGCAGACGCCGTCGTGATGCTCGGCGCCACCGTGACGATCGAGGCCGCGCACCCGCGCCCTGCGGCACCTGACGTTCTCGGTGCGGACCTGCCCGCCTACGTCATCTACACCTCGGGATCGACCGGCACACCGAAGGGTGTGGTGGTCACGCGGGGCAACCTGGCCGCGATGCTCGCCGCCGCCCCCGGCACCATCGACGCCGGCCCCGACGACGTGTGGACGTGGTTCCACTCCCCGGCGTTCGACTTCTCGGTGTGGGAGATGTTCGCGCCGTTGGTCACCGGAGGATCGCTGGTGGTCATCGACGCCGACGTCGCGCGCGAACCGGCGGAGTTCGCCCTCACCCTCGAGACCCATCGCGTGACGGTCCTCAGCCAGACACCGACGGCGTTCACCCGCCTCACCGACCTCGATACCGCGCTGCCCACCGACACCGACCCGTTCGGCCATCTGCGCTGGGTGGTGTTCGGCGGCGAGGCGCTGATGCCCGCGGCCCTCGCCGACTGGCGCATCCGCCACCCGAACGTGGGATTGCTGAACATGTTCGGGATCACCGAGACCACGGTGCATCTCACGCACGGCCGCGTACGGACCGACGACCGTCGCAGCCTCATCGGCGACGCGCTGCCGGGTGTCGGACTGCACGTGCTCGACCGCCGACTGCGACCGGTTCCCCTCGGCGCCCGCGGCGAGCTGTACGTGACGGGCGCACAAGTCGCGGCGGGATACCTTGATGACACCCCGCTGACCGCAACCCGATTCGTCGCCGCCCCCGTCGGAGTACCCGGATCGCGGATGTACCGCACCGGAGACCACGTCCGGCGCGTCGACGCCACCACCATCGAATACCTCGGCCGTGTCGATCAGCAGGTCCAACTGCGCGGTCACCGCGTGGAACTCGGCGAGGTGATCGCCACGGTGCGCGCCGACCCGCAGGTGGCCGACGTCCGTGTGGTGCTGCGGCCCGGCGTGCGCCGCGGCGAGGAGACGCTCGTCGCCTTCGTGATCGCCCACCCCGATCACGCGCCCGCGCGGCCCGATCTCGGGGCCGCCGCCATCGACACCGCGGCGGTGGCCGAGAGGTGCGCGGCGACCCTCCCCGCACATCTGGTGCCCGCCACCGTGGTCGAGGTGACCGACTGGCCGCTGACGACGTCGGGGAAGCTCGACACCGCAGCACTTCTCGACGATCTCGCCGCGACAGGTGTCGATGCCCGGCCGCTGACCGCCACCGAAGCGGTCGTCGCGGCCGTGGTCGCCGACGTCACCGGCCTCGACACCCCCGACGGCCCGACCCCCGGCACACTGACCGCCGACAGCAACTTCTTCGAACTCGGCGGCAACTCGCTGTCGGCCGCGCGGTTGGCGGCCGCACTCACCGACATCGGGGCGTCGGTCTCGGTGCGCGCTGTGTTCGAACACCCCACCATCGCCATGCTCGCGACACTGGTCGACCGGCCCCGCGCCGACGCCGTCGACATCGGGACACCGCCCGTCCCCGTTGCGCGCCCCGAGCGGCTGCCGCTGACCCCGCAGCAGGAGGAGATCTGGTCGGAGTGGCAGCTCGACCCGACCGACACCGGCTACCACCTGGCGACGTTGGTGCCGCTGACCTCGGTGGACGTCGCGGGCGACGCCGACCGCATCGCCCACGCCGTACGGGCCGTCATCGACCGTCACGACGCCCTGCGCACCAGCTACCCCGCCGACGCCGACGGGCCGCACCAACGGCTCTGGTCGACCGAGGCGGTGCTTCCCGACCTCACACCCACACCGGTGACCGACCTCGACGAGGCGGTCGCGCAGTTGCACCGACCGTTCGATCTCGCGACCGAGGTGCCCTGGCGGGTGCTGGTCGCCGAGGTGCCCGAAGACGCGGTAACGCCGCCGCAGCGTCTCCTCGGTGCGGCCATCCACCACATCGCGGGCGACGGCCACTCGATCGCCCTCATCGAATCGGAGCTCCGCACCCTCCTCCAGACGCCCGGTGCCGCGCTGCCCGAGGCACTCGACTTCGCCTCGTACACCACATGGTTCACGCACTCCCTCGCCGCCCGCCGTGCGGTCCTGACGCGATTCTGGTCGACGACGTTCGCGACACCGGTCACGCCGCTGCGCCTGCCGGGTCTCGGTGACGACAGCGTCCGAGGGCAGCACCTCACCGAGAGCTCGGTGGTCAGCACCCAGATCGACGCGCGCACCCACGTTGCGTTGCGCGCCTTCGCCGCCGCGCATCACACCACGCTGTTCATGACCGTGCACACTGCGTTGGCCGCCCTGCTCGCGCGACGATCCGGCACCGACGACATCGTGATCGGCACCGCCACCTCGGGGCGTGTGCACGAGAACCTGGTGCACACCGTGGGAATGTTCGCGCGCACCGTGCCGCTGCGCACCACCGTCGATGTGGAGCGGACGTTCGCGGACCTGCTCGCCGCGGTCACCGGCGCCGACCTCGCATCGTTCGCCCACGCCGACCTCCCCGCGGCCGAGATCGCGCACCTCGCCGACCCCTCCCGCACCGCCGCCGGACGCCCCATCACCCCGGTGTTCCTCGCCGATGTCAGCTCCACCGGCGACACCCGGCTCGCGGGCGACGACATCGGTTCGGCGCGGGCACGATTCGGCCTCGACGTGTTGTTCGCGCCGGTCGACACCGATGCGGGCTCGGCGTTGCAGCTGCGTCTGCTCCACCGGCTCGCGCTCGTCGACACCGACCTGGCCCGAGGGCTCGTCGATGACCTCGCCACGCTGCTCACCGCCGTGATCACCCGGTCCGACGAGCCGGTCGCGAATCTGCTCGTCGGGGACATCGACCGTGACGGCTCGCCTGTATCCGCAACCACTCTGGGGGAGATGCTGGCCGGGACGGTGACGTTCGCCGACCGGGCCGCGCTGACCTGGCGCATCGATGGACCCGGTGCGTCAGGGAACGAATGGGAGGACGTGACGTACGCCGAGCTCGCCGCACGCGCCGCGGGTGTCGGTGCGCGCCTGACCGAGGCCGGGGTGCGTCCGGGTGATCTGGTGGGGATCCACGCGCCGCGGTCGCTGTGGTCGGTGATCGGTATGTGGGCCGCAGCGGGTGTCGGTGCGGCGTTCGTGCACCTCAATCCCGCCGACCCGCCCGCTCGTCGCCGTCGCATCCTCTCCGACTCGGGCGTCGCAGCCGTCCTGCACGACCCGGCCTCACGACCGGACGACCTCGGAGCCGACACCGTCGGGTGGATACCGATCGACGAGGTCGCCTCACCGAACGGGTATGCGCCACCGCGTGTCCCACCGGACGCACGCGCCTACGTGACGTACACGTCGGGATCGACCGGCGACCCCAAGGGTGTCGAGGTGACCCATCGGGGCATCGGACCGCTCGTCGAGACGGTCACCGAGCGCGCGGCGGTGACCGACGCGTCGGTCGTGCTGCACAACTACTCGCCGTCCTTCGACGCCCACCTCATCGAACTCCTCCCGGCCTTCGCCGCCGGGGCGCGCGTGGTGATCTGTCCGCCCGAGGTGATCGGCGGGAACGAGCTGCGCGACCTCATCACCCGGTCCGGAGTCGACTCCTTCTTCTCCACCCCGTCGGTGCTCTCGACGCTCGATCCCGGTGACCTGTCCGCGGTGCGCGCGGTGATCGTCGGTGGCGAAGCGCTGCCGCGGCACACCGCGGCGGCGTGGTCGTCGGGCCGGCGGATGATCAACTTCTACGGACCGACCGAGACCACCGTGGCGGTCACCGGCGACACCGCCGTCGGCGGCGGGCCGGTGACGATCGGTGGTGCGTTGCCGGGCGTCGGCATCCGCGTGCTGGATGCGCGGCTGCGGCCGGTGCCCGCGCACACCGTCGGCGAGCTGTACATCACGGGACCGGCCGTGGCGCAAAGTTATCTCGGCCGCCCCGATCTGACCGCCGAGCGATTCGTCGCCGATCCGTGGGCCGCACCCGGGCAGCCCGACCGCATGTACCGCACCGGTGACCTCGTGCATCGCACCGCCGACGGCGTCCTCGTCATCGACGGTCGCGCCGACGACCAGCTCGCGGTCCGTGGGGTGCGCGTGGAGCCCGGCGAGATCACCGCCGCTCTCACCCGCCTGCCAGGGGTGGCCGATGCCGTCGCCGGCCTGCACCGCACCCGATCGGGCACCGATGTGCTCGCCGCCTGGGTGATGGCCGACCGCGACATTCACGACGCACTCGACGCCGACACGCTGCGGTCCGAACTGCGGCAGATGCTGCCGCGCGCACTGGTGCCGGCGGTGATCGTGGTGATCGACGAGATCCCCCGCACCGGGTCGGGCAAACTCGACCGAGCCGCGCTACCTCGGCCCGCGCTCGACACCGACCCCGCATCGCACCCGCCGACCACGGGTACCGAGCTCGCCGTGGCGAAGGTGTGGGCCGAGGTGATCGGTGTCGAGGCCGACGAGATCGACATGCGCTCGGACTTCTTCGCGCTCGGCGGTACGTCGCTGTCGGCGACGCGGGTCGTGGGGCGTCTCGCCGAACACACGGGACGGACCGTGAGCGTGCGCGACCTGTTCGACGCGCGCACCGTGGCCGATCTCGCCGCGCTCCTCGATGTCGCGCCGACCCTCGCGACCACGGATGCCGGCAGCGGAGTGCCGGTGCACCAGGAGGTGACCGGTCCGCTGCCGCTGTCGTATCCGCAACGGCGCCTGTGGATCCTGCACCGCATCGACCCGACCTCGACCGCGTACACCGTGCCCCTGGTGCTGCGTATCGACGGCGCCCTGGATGTCGAGGCGCTGCGGACCGCGGTCGCCGAACTACAACGACGCCACGACAGCCTGCGCACGGTGTACCCCGACACCCCCGACGGACCCCGACAGCAGGTGCTGCCGACCGATGCCGTCACGCCGCCCCCGGTGCGCGAGGTCGAACGCGACTCCGTGTCGGCGGTGATCGCCGAGATCGTCTCCGCGCCCTTCGATCTCACCCGTGCTCCGGCGTTCCGCGCCGAGATCCTCCATGTCGACCCGGCGGGCACCGACGCGGCCGAATGGGTGCTGGTCGCCGCGACGCACCACGTCGCGATCGACGGCTGGTCGATGCGGACCGTGATGGCCGAACTCGTCTCCGCCTACGCCGACGGGCCCGGCCGTGATCCGCTGACCACCCTGACCTACGCCGACTTCACCCGATGGCAGCTCGATCGGCTCGGTGATCCCGCCGACGAGACCTCCGAGTTCGCGCGCCAGATGCGCTACTGGACCCGCACCCTCGCCGGAGCGGGTGACCCGGTCGCCCTGCCCGGTCGGCTGGCCACCCCGCTACCCGGTGGTGGGGGCCGCGCCTGGGTCGACCTCGACGACGCCGTGATGGACGGGATGCGCACCGTGGCGCAGGCCGAGTCGGCGTCGGTGTTCCACCTCGTGCACGCCGTCCTCGCGACGGTGCTGGCGCAGTGGACCGGTCGGCACGACATCGTCATCGGCGCACCGGTTCTCGGCCGATCCGACCCGGCCTGGGAGCCGGTGGTCGGCATGTTCGTGAACACCGTGGCGCTGCGGACCGCGGTCGCCCCCGATGATCCGTTGCGCGCGACGCTGCGCCGTGTGCGCGACACCGATCTCGCGGCCACCGACCACGACGACGTGCCCTACGACGCGGTGGCCCGCGCGGTGCGCCCGCGTCACCACGGCCGCGGCGATCCGCTGGTGTCGGTGTTGCTGGTGCAGCAGGAGCTCCGCGCCGTTCTCGACGACTCGACGGTGTGGACCGACGCGCCCGTCGACGGCCTGCGCGTGCGTCTCGCCGGTGACCCGGACGCCCTGGTGGCGGCCAAGTTCGACGTCGAGGTGGTGCTCGCCCAACGCCCTGGTGAACCGTGGTCGATCACGGTGATCCACTCCGCGGTGATCCCGCCGACCACGGCGCACGCGCTGCTCGACGAGATCGTGGCCCAGCTACACGCCGCGGCCGGTGATCCCGACGCGCCGCTGCGTGTCGGATCCCCCTCGGCACCCACCCGGCGCCCCACCGGCGCCCACCGCGCCGCCGACGCCATCGTGGCACGGCCCGAGGAGGATTCGGGCGACGACGTCACCGCGATGCGCGCGGTCCTCGCCGAGGTCCTGTCGCTGCGGGTGTCCGACGTCGGCGCCGACGACGACTTCTTCGCCCTCGGCGGCACCTCACTGTCGGCGACGCAGGTCGTCTCCCTGGTGGACCGGCGACTCGGCGCGAGCGTCTCGGTGGCCGCGGTGTTCGACGATCCCACCGCCCGCGGACTCGCCCGCGCACTCGACTCCCGGTCGGGGGCCGAGACGACGGGCCGCGCCACGCCGTCCTCGATGCCCGTGCCGCGTACCGGTGACCCGATCCCGCTCACCTCGGCGCAGCGCCGCATCTGGTTCGTCGACCGACTGCTGGAACGCACGTCGTCGATGAACGTGGTGCCGCTGGTCGTCGAGGTGCCCGACGGCGTCGACACCGACGGGGTGCGGTCGGCGTTGCGTGCGGTCGCCGATCGACACGCGCCACTGCGATCGGTGTACCCCGACGGCCCGGACGGGCCGTACGCGGTGGTGCGCGGCACCGTTCGGCCCGAGGTCGAGGAGATGGGCGCGATCACCGATCTCGACGTGGCTGTGTCGACGGTGCTGCGACGCGGGTTCGACATCTCGACGGACCCGCCGATACGCGCGGTGCTCATCGGCGGGAACGACCACCGCGTGCTGCTCGTCGTCGCCCACCACATCGCGATCGACGGCGAATCGGTACCGATCCTCACCGCCGAACTGCGCGACGCCATGGTTGGCCGGTGGTTGCCACCACTCGACGTCGGGTATCCGCGCCACGCACTGTGGGAGGCGGTCACCGCCGACGCCCGCCGCGCCGACGACCTCGCGTTCTGGACCACTGCACTCGACGGTCACCCCGGCGTCCTCGACCTCCCCACCGATCGGCCGCGTACCGGCGACCGTCCGCTCGACACCGCGATGGTGGTGCGGGAACTCCCTGCAGAGGTGGCCTCGGCGGTCGAGCGCATCGGCGCCACAACCGGACTCACCCGTTTCGGCACGCTGCACGCGGCACTCGCGCTGGTGCTCGGCCAGTGGGCGGGCACCGACGACGTCGCCATCGGGGCCCCGGTGTCGTCGCGGCGCCACCCCGAGACCGCTGGCATGGTCGGCATGTTCGTCTCGACCGTGGTGCTGCGCACCCGGATCGCGGCGGGGACACCGCTGCGCGACGCGCTCGGGCGGGTGCGATCGACCGACGCGGCCGCGCTCGACCACACACTCCTCGGATTCGACGCCATCGTCGGCGCACTCAACCCCCCGCGCGACGCGGGCCGTCACCCTCTCGTGCAGGTGATGATCTCGCTCGTCGACACCGACGGGCTGACCGGTCTCGGAGCGCTCGCCCCGGCCGACGGATCACCGGGGCCGGACTCGGAATTCGATCTCCAGCTGACCGTCTCGGCCGGCGAGGACAGTGTGGGCGCCGTCTGGACGTACTCGACCGCCCTGTTCGACCACGCCAGGATCGCCGACATCGCCGACCGCTGGCAGCGCGCACTCCTGCAGATGGACGCGCTGCTCGACCGGACCGACGCCCGTCCGGCGACCGTCGACGACATCGACCTGAGACCGGCCGGCCAGATCGCCCGTCACGCGGCGCTCGCCGCGGTACCGCCGATCGCCGACCCGGTGATTCTGGCCGAGATCCTCGCCCGCACCGTGCACGACCACCCCCACGCCGTCGCCCTCGACGACGGCACCACGGTGCTGACCTACGACGACCTCGACCAGTGGTCGGACGAGGTCGCCGACGCGTTGCTCGGTGCCGGGGTGGTCCCGGGGGACGTTGTGGCGGTACGCCTGGAGCGATCGACCGAGTCGGTGGTCGCGATGTGGGCGGTGGCACGCGTCGGGGCCGCGTACGCGCCGATAGATCCCCGCTACCCGACCGATCGCATCCGTCGGATGGTCGACATCGTGGGTGCCCGCGTCGAGATCGGCGATGGATCGAGCGATGTGTCGATGTCGTTGCCGCCCAGACCTGCCGGCCGTCGCACGGTGAGTGCGCCCCGGCCGGTGCCGGTGGACGCGCCCGCCTACATCGTGTTCACCTCCGGCAGTACCGGCACCCCCAACGCGGTGTCGGTCACCCACCGCGGGCTCTCGCTGTATGCCGACCCCGCGACATTCGGGCTGGGGTACGACGATCGTGTCGCACACATGGCGACACCCAGTTTCGACGCGGCGCTGCTGGAGATCCTGATGGCCACCGCGGTCGGTGCCCGCCTGATGATCGTGTCGCCCGACCGTGTCGGCGGCGAGGAGGGGACCACCGAACTCGCGCACCGCGGTGTCACCGCCCTGTTCGTCACCCCCGCCGTCCTCGCGACCCTCGACCCCGCGCCTCTCGCAGGGGTGACGGCCATCTGGGCAGGCGGCGACGCCGTCACCCCGGACGTGGTGAACCGATGGAACGTCGATCGGCGCTTCGAAGTGGGCTACGGACCCAGCGAGGCAACCATCTTCGCCACGCACTGGGTGGCGACCGACAAGCGAGCGGATGCGGTGCTCATCGGCGACAGTTACGACACCGTGGGGTCACTTGTCCTCGACCACCACCTGCGACCGGTTCCCGACGGTGTCGTCGGTGAGCTGTATCTGGTGGGACCGGCTCTGGCGCAGGGGTACCACGACGCGGGCCTCACCGCCTCACGGTTCGTCGCGACACCCGGCGGCGACCGGATGTACCGCACCGGTGACCGTGTGCGCCGCACCGCGACCGGGTTGGCCTTCGAGGGCCGATCCGACGGGCAGCGCCAGATCCGGGGTCTGCGGGTCGAAACCGGCGAGGTGAACGCCGCACTCGTCGCTGCCGGCGCCGCACAGGCCGCGACGGTGGTGGTCGCCGGACCCGCCGGTGACGTGCTGGTGTCGTACGTGGTGGGTGGCCCCGGCGATCTCCGCAACGCCGTGGCCGACCGGTTGCCCGCGCACATGGTGCCCGCCCGGATCATCGACCTCGACCAGTTACCGCTGAGCCCGGTCGGCAAGGTCGACACCGCGGTCCTGCCTGCGCCGCAGTGGGACGCGGTACGCGGTGGCGCACCGACCACCCCCACCGAGACCGCGGTGCTCGCGGTGTTCCGCGACGTGCTCGACAACCCGTCGATCGGCGTCGACGACGACTACTTCGCTGTCGGCGGCACGTCGCTGCAGCTGGTGTCGGTGGCGAGCGAATTGCGGTCGCGCGGGCTCTCGGCGCCACCTCTGACCGCGGTGTTCACGCACCCGACCCCGGCCGCCCTCGCCGCGGCGATCGACGCCGGTGTCGCCTCGGACACCGACATCCCCGCCGAGATCGCCGCACTGCTGAGCCACGTCATCGACCTCAGCCCCGCCGACCGTGCACTCAACTCCGTCGATCGTGCACTTAACCCCGTCGATCGGGCAGTTAACTCCGTCGATCGGGCACTTAACCCCGCCGATCGTGCAGAAACCCCGTTGTGGATGGTGCATCCGGCCAGCGGGGTGGCGTCGATGTACCGACCGTTGGCCGAGGTGGTCACCGGGATCGGGCCGGTGTTCGGGCTGCAACTGCCCGACCTGCTCGACACGACACCCACCTCACCCAGGACGGTGTCGGAGCTCGCCGCAGCACACCTCGAGGCCGTCCGGTCACGACAACCGCACGGGCCGTACCGATTCGGTGGCTGGTCGGTGGGAGGGCAGGTCGCGCACGAGATGGCCCACCTCGCCGCGGTGGCCGGCGAGACCGTCGACATCGTGGTGTTGCTCGACGCGCGCGTCGGTGTCGACGTGGCCGAGGCCGGTGCCGAGGCACTCACGATCGATCCCGACACCGCCGAGGCGCTGAGCCGAGCGGACGCGACACGGTTCGCCGCCTACACCCGACGTGTCGAGGAGATCGCCGCCTCGGCGGCCGCGTTCGCGCCCACGCCCACCCCGATCGCCGACCTCGTGATGGTCGCGGCGTCGGACACGACCGACGCAGCCGTCGACCGGTGGCGTGATGGACCGGCCCGCGTCACCGTCGAGCGTGTCGATGCCGTACACGCCGACATGGGCGAGCCCGCGACGATGCGCGCGATCGGTGAGATGCTCTCGATGGCCATGTCCGAGATCGCCGCCGCCGCAGACCGCCCGGGCGGACCGACCGACGAACCGACCGCGAACAGGGGACACCGATGACCGCACCATCTGCCGACGCACCCGCCCGCCCGCGGCGACGGCGCCGCCGGATCCTGTGGGTCCTCGCGGCGATCATCGTGCTGCTGGTGGTCGTCGGGCTCTACCTCGGATACCTCGCCTACAAGGCCAAGGGTGACCTCGAGACCGCCCGCACCCAGGCGACCGCTGCCCGCGCCGCCGTCCTCGACGGTGACGTCGCGAAGGCCAAAGCAGCCGCCGCGCAAGCGCAGTCGTCGTCGGAGTCGGCGCGATCCAAGACCCACAACATCGTGTGGTCGGCCGCGGCGGCCATCCCGTGGCTCGGATCGCCGCTCGACTCGGTCGCGCAGATCTCCGATGTGGTCGCCGACCTGTCCACGGACGTGCTGAGCCCCATCGCCGACCTGGCGACCACCCTCGATCCCACCACGCTGCGCACCGGGGACAAGGGCATCAACACGACCCTGTTGGGCGAGAATGAGGCGAAGCTCGGCACCATCGCCGACGTCGCCGAACGCATCGACGCCCGCGCCGCCGACATCGACGGGTCGTGGTTCTCCACCGTCGCCGACGCGCGCGACCAGCTCGTCGGCCAGACCACCAAGACCAGTCGCTTCATCCGCGGCACGGACACCGCCGCGAAACTGCTGCCCCCGATGCTGGGCAACAACGGCGTGCGCCGCTACTTCTTCGCCTTCCAGACCCCGGCCGAATCGCGTGCCACCGGTGGGCTTCTCGGTGCTTACGCTGTGATCAGCGCACGCAACGGGCGGATCAACGTCGACAACCTCGGACCGAACTCCACGCTGCGCGCCCCGGCGCGACCCATCGATCTCGGCGCCGAGTTCGACAGCAACTACGCGATCAACCGTCCCTACGTCGATGACCGCAACAGCAACGCGAGCCCGCACTTCCCGTACGCCGCGCAGATCTGGATGTCGATGTGGCGCCAGCAGACCAACACCCGACTCGACGGCGCGTTGGCCACCGACCCGATCGCGTTGAGCTACCTGCTGAAGGCGACCGGACCGATCACGCTGTCCAACGGCGACAGCATCACCGGCGACAACGTGGTGGAGGTGACCCTGTCGAGTTCCTACAAGCGTTTCGGCGGTGACAACCCCGCGCGCAAGGCCTACCTGCAGGAGATCGCGAGCAAGGCCATCACCACGTTGACCACCGCCCGCGGCAACACCGGTGGGGTGCTCGAGGCCCTGGGCCGGGCCGTGCACGAGCGACGCCTGATGGTCTACAGCACGCGGCCCGAGGAGCAGGCGCTGCTGGTGAGTTCCGGCCTGGCCCACGAGGTCACGCAGACCGATGCTCCGTACGCCGAGGTGACCGTCGGCAACCTCGCCGGCAACAAGATCGACTACTACCTGCGTCGTGCGGTGCGCTACGAATCCGGCTCGTGCACCGGTGACATGCGCCAGAGCACGCTGACGGTGTCGCTGACGAACACCGCGACCGATCTGTCGTTGCCCGCGTACGTGATCGGCGGTCTCGGCAACCCCGACAAGCGGATCCGGCCGGGTACGAATTACGCGAACCTCACCGCCAACCTCACCAACGGCGCGGTGCTGCAGACGATCACGGTCGACGGCCAGGCCCCGCTGTACGGCACCGGGACCGAACTGGGGCACCTGCATGTGATGACGCAGCTGCGGATCAAGCCCGGCGCGACCGCGGTCGTGAAGTACACGTTCCTGGAACCGACCTCGGCGCGGGGCGCGGCCGTGGTCCCGGTGCAGCCGCTCGTCGACGAGCCGGCCGTGACCGTCGACGTTCCCCAGTGCCGTTGACGTCTGGTGGGATCCGGTGTTCAGCAGCCGTCCTGCGCGACGGCGCGGATGAACCCGCCGGTCTGGTACAGGTACATGTACGCCCAGTAGAACAGCGGGATGTGGGACTTGTAGTCCACCATCATCAGGTCGCCGGTGAAGCACCGCGAGACGATGTAGTCCGATCTCGTGACGTGCGGGGTGAAGGTGACGACCATCGCCGAACGCCACCCGTTGGCCTTCGCCTGATCACGCAGGAACCGTGCCTCGCCCCGCGTGGTCTTGGGCGACGGACGGAAGCAGATCACCCGAACCCGATGCGGCGCATCGCAGATCGCGTCCATGTACTCGTCGGGTTCGTCGTACGGGTTGGAGACGAGGACGGTCGAGGCCAGTCCACGCTCGGCCAGCGAGATCCCGTAGTCCTCGCGACCGTCCTGCCGGCCGCCGAGGACCATGATCACGTCGACCTTGCGGGGACTGTCGGCGACCTGCGGGAACACGTACACGGGCAGGCCCGCGCCGCCGATCACCACCACCAGGGCGATCAGGCACAGCACGATCCTGCGCCACCGTCGCCTCATGGGCCGAGCGTATCGACTCCTCGGACCCCTCGCCGTGGGCATGACCGGGGTCACAGATGAGCGCGGACAGCGCACCGGCGTCCGGGTCCGGCGGCATCGAGGTCCGTGACCTCGTGATGCGTTTCGGCGCGGTCGAGGCGCTGTGTTCGATCGATCTCGACGTCGCGCCGGGGACGGTGATGGCGCTGCTCGGACCCAACGGGGCGGGCAAGACCACCGCCGTGCGGATCATCTCGACCCTGCTCACCCCGACCTCGGGCACGGTGACCGTCGCCGGGGTCGACACCGCCGCCGATCCGCATCGCGTGCGCGGACTGATCGGGCTCTCGGGCCAGTTCGCCGCCGTCGACCCGGTGCTGACCGGCGTCGAGAACCTCACGATGGTGGCCCGCCTCGCCGGGTACACCCGCCGGGCCGCACGCCGACGTGCCCTCGACCTGCTCGAGCAGTTCGACATCGCCGACGCCGGCACGCGTCGGGTCGCGGGCTACTCCGGCGGTATGCGACGACGCCTCGACCTCGCCGGTGCCCTCGTCGCGAGCCCGCCGGTGGTGATCCTCGACGAACCGACCGCCGGTCTCGATCCCACGAGCCGTCTCGGGCTGTGGGCCGCGGTGCGCGAGCTCGTCGCCGGTGGCAGCACGGTGCTGTTGACGACGCAGTACCTCGAGGAGGCCGACCAGCTCGCCGACGCGGCCACGGTCATCGACCGGGGAACGGTCATCGCGCGCGGCACGCCCGCGCAACTGAAGGCCGACTTTGCCACTGCGACGGTGACGGTGGTGCTGGCGAACCCCATCGACCGCGACCGTGCGCGACAGGTACTCGCCGACCGCGGGATCGTGCTGCACGGCCCGGAGGCGGACCCGACCTGTGTCACGGTCGCCACCGACGACCCCGGTCCCGCGACCGCTCAGCTCGTCGGCGCGCTCGCGGTCGCCGGCGTCGAGGTCGTCGACACCCGCACCGCGACCCCGTCGCTGGATGACGTGTTCGTCCACCTCACCGGCGCCGGCGAGCAGGCGGCCTCGTGACCGCCACAGCGCAGGCGCGGCCGCTGCCTCCGCGCGGCCGGGGTCCGATCCCGTTCGCCGTGGACTGCGAGGTGATGATCCGGCGGAACCTGACCACGCTGCTGCGCACCCCGCAGATGCTGCTGGGTGCGGTGGTGCAGCCGTTGATGTTCGTGCTGCTGTTCTCCTACGTGTTCGGTGATGCCCTCGGCGGCGACCGCTACCGCGAGTTCCTCATCGGCGGGATCATGGCGCAGACGGTGGTGTTCAACTCGGGCTTCACCGCCCTGGGACTCAACGCCGACCTCAACTCCGGTATGGCCGAACGCTTTCGGGCGCTGCCGATGTCGCGCCTGGGTCTGATCGTCGGCCGCACCGTCTCCGATCTCACCATCAACCTCATCGGTCTGACCGTGATGTCGTTGGCGGGCCTGGTGGTCGGCTGGCGGATCTCCGACGGCGCCTGGTTCGCGATCGGCTCGTACGCGACGGCGCTGGTGTTCGGGTACGCGCTGTCGTGGGCGGCGGTGATCATCGGCCTGGTCACCACCACCGCCGAGGCGGCCCAGAGTCTGCTCACCACCATCGTGTTCCCGTTGTGCTTCGTGTCGTCGGCGTTCATCCCGTCGCGGTTGCTGCCCGGTCCGCTGGAGGTGATCGCGAGTTGGAACCCGGTGTCGGCGGTGGCGCGCAGCTTCCGGCAGGGGTTCGGCAACCCGATCTCGGTGAACCCTCTCGTCGGGGAGCCGGTCACGTGGGCGTCGCAGCACGCCCAGGCCTACACGCTGATCTGCTCGGCGGTGATCGTGGCGGTGATGGTGCCGGTGACCGCCCGACTGCTGCGACGGGCGGCCGCCCGATGATGCCCACCCCCACACAAGTCGGTGAAAGCCGGGGTCGACGCGGTCGCAGGGGCCTACCCTGACCATCGGTCGGGGCACCTACCGGAGGTGGTGTGAGTGACACAGGGCAGGGTCGAGATCGCGCCCGTCCCCGTGAAGGGCCGCGCCCGCGCCCGGCGCAACGCCCGGGCGCGTGTCGCCCGTAGCGCCGCCCGACAGACGCCGTGGATCGAGGGCTACATCCGGCGCGTCATGATCACCGACGCGCTGATCGTGGTCATCGTCGTGTTCGGCGCGCAGATGCTGCGGTACGGCCCCATCTCGTTCGACGACCGTGTCGGACGTGCGCACGTTCCCGTCGGGCTCGTGAGCGTTGGGATCGTGGCGGCGTGGCTGGTGATGTTGCGGATGCGCCAGTGCCTCGACCGACGCGTGATCGCGGCCGGGCCCACCGAGTACAGCCGCATCGTCTCGGCGTGCTTTCTCACCTTCGCCACCCTGGCGATCGTCGATCTGCTGTTCGTGCTGAACATCGCGCGGTCGTTCGTCGCGCTCGCGTTCCCTGTCGGGACCCTGTTGCTGCTCGCGTCGCACTGGCTGTGGCGATCGCGGCTCACCCATCGTCGGCGTCGCCGACTCGATCTCGATCGGGTGCTCGTCATCGGCGGCCTCGCCACCGCGCAGCCGCTGATCGAGCACCTCGACCGCAACCCCGAACTCGGCTACGACGTGATCGGGGTGTGCGTGCCGCCGGAACAGTCGATGGTGATCGGCCCCGTCGCCGTCAACGCGCGGTCGGTGCCGATCCTCGGGGAGTTCACCGACGCCCGCGCCGTCGTCGAACTCTCGGGGGCGAGCACCGTCGCGGTCACCTCGGCCGAGGCGCTGGGACATTCGGCGATGCGCGAACTCTCGTGGGATCTCGAGGGTCTCGACGTCAGCATGGTCGTCGCACCGGGCCTGCTCGATGTCGCCGGACCCCGCATGAGCATGCGGCCGGTCGCGGGTCTGCCGCTGCTGCACATCGACAAGCCGGGCTACAAGGGCGCCAATCGGCTCGCGAAGGGCGTGCTCGACCGGGTCGGCGCCGCGGCGCTCGTCGTCCTCGCAGCGCCGATCCTGCTGATCTGCGCGATCGCGATTCGCATTGACTCCCGTGGCCCGGTGTTCTATCGCGCCGAACGGATCGGGCTCGGCAACGAACCGTTCCTGATGTGGAAGTTCCGGTCGATGGTGACCGGCGCCGACCGCATGAAAGCCGACCTGGCGGACCTCGACGAAGGGGCCGGTGCGCTGTTCAAGATCCGTGATGACCCGCGCGTCACCCGGGTCGGGAAGGTGATCCGGCGGTTCAGCATCGACGAACTGCCCCAGCTGTTCAACGTCATCGGCGGGTCGATGAGCCTCGTCGGTCCTCGGCCGCCGCTGGCTGAGGAGGTGGAGCGGTACCACGGTGCGATCGCCCGCCGGATGCTGGTGCGGCCCGGCATGACCGGCCTCTGGCAGGTGTCGGGTCGATCGGACCTCACCTGGGAGGAGTCGGTGCGACTGGACCTGAGTTACGTCGAGAACTGGTCGGCGATGAGCGACGCGATGATCCTGTGGCGGACGTTACGTGCGGTGGTGGGCCGCTCGGGCGCGTACTGAGCGGGGCGCGACCGCTACTGTCGCGGGCATGAGCGCCCCGGTGGTCCCGACCCGAATCCTGTTCGTCTGCACCGGCAACATCTGTCGGTCACCCATGGCGCAGTACTTCCTGGCCGACCGTCTGGGCGCCGGATTCTCGGTGACGAGCGCCGGCACCGCGGCCCTGACCGACTATCCGATGCACGTCCAGACCGAGCGCGTGCTGCGCGAGCGCGGCATCGGTTCTGTAGACGATTTCCGTGCCCGCTATCTCACCGCCGACCTCGTGGCCGGCTCCGACCTCGTGATCGGGCTGTCGCGCGAACACCGCGACCACGCCACGGCCGCCGCGCCGATGTCGTGGCGACGCGTGGTGACACTGCGCGAGCTCGACACCTACATCGCCGGCGGGGGAGCGCTCACCTCCACCCCGCAGATCGCCGCCGACCGCAACCGCGACGACCTCGACATCGCCGACCCCATGCATCAACCGCCCGTCGCCTTCGACACCCTCGCCGCCGAGCTCGATCCACTGATCGACCGATTGGCGGGCTGGTTGCGCGGCTGAATGGCGTCGGGGTCGGGGTCGCCGCGCCAATCGGTTTCCCGGACCTCGATAGCCGCGTTCGCGGGGCGAATCGGTGAACGCGAGCGCCTGGGAACCCGCGTTCGCCGGATCACCCCGCGTTCACGCTGCGTCGAAGACCATGTCCTGTGGCCAGGTGATGTCGATGCGCGGGGTACGCGGTAACCGCTCGGCTGCGAGGCGGGCGAGCTGGTGTTCGACATCGAACAGCTGCGGTGGTGGTTCCGGTTCCCCCGGCGGGTCGATCCACGGATCATCACTCGCCGAGTCCCGCTGTAGGACGTCGTCGATGCGGTGTAGCTGGTTGGCGCGGAGCTTGTCGGGTGGGTCGGTGTTGCGTCGCCACCCGTAGCGGCCGCGGTCAGGGCCGTCGGTGATCTTCTCCGTGGTCCAGTGGTGGGTTTCAGGGCCGACGGCCCGGTTGTGGCGTCCGCACGCGGGCGCCATGTGTGGCGAGTCGGTGAGTCCGCCGTCGGCCCAATCGGCTTCGGCGTGGTGCATTTCGGTGTGCGCGAACGGTGTCGTGCAGTCGTCTTTGCTGCAACCCTTGTACTGAGCGAACGCCATCAGCCGCTGCGCCTGCGACGCGAGCCGCCGGGACCGGCCGAAGAACAGGGGTTCGCCGGTGACGTCGTTGAATACCGCGAGGTGGGGCTGGGCGTCGGCGGCCAGCTTGATCACGTCAGACATCGGGAGATCGCTGCCGGTGGCGGTGCGTGCGACACCAGCATGTTCGCGCAGCTGTGCGTCGGTGATGGAGACGATGATCTGTGGCGGTAACCCGCGATGCGAGCCGCCGAGCAGTCCGCCGTTCACCGCGGCATCCAAGAGAGCCTTGAACGCGTCGTGGTTGCGTTGGGACTGGCTGCGGCAATCCCGGTCAGCTGCCTGTTTCAGCAGTTCCGGGTCGACGTCGCCGTGATCGCCCTTCGGTGACTGGTCGTCGTCGGGGTTGTTCATCCCAGGCGCCGCCCATTTCGCGAGGACGACGTCGAACAGGGCGCGGGTGATCGGATCCAATGTGGCGGTCAGCTTCGACATCAACTGCGAGTCCTGGCAACCGAGGTTCAGTTTCCGGTTGCGTGCGCGATCGCGGTCGTCGGTCAAAGCGCCGTCCGGATCAAGATGCGCCAGAATTCGTACACCGGCGGCGACGATCTCTCTCGGTGTCAACGTTGTCGCGAACTCGGCCAGGACTTCCTCGGCCCGCGCCCGCTGTTCCACATCGACGGCCGACGGGATCTTCTTCACCACGTCGAGAACCGCGTGAACGTGGTCGGGGCCGATCGTTCCGGCGGCCAACTCGCGAGCGGTGTTCGGGCACACCGGTGGAAGCTTCTCACCGGTCATCGCGTGCATGGGTTCCAGCGCCTGGATGGCCTGCAGGCGTTTCTTGGGGTGGGTGATCCGGAGTTTGGTCTGCAGGAACTCGGTGACGGTCACGCATCCCACGGTCCGGTGGGCGTCGCGGTCGGATACCTCGACGATCCGCTGGTTGCCGATGGATTCGAATTGGCGGACAACGGTGTGGTGGTCGATCGCCAGTTGCGCGACGGTCTCGTCGTCGCAGGCGTCTGAGGTCTCTTCGGCGATCTCCTTCACCAGGGCTTGCAGGGCAGCGTATTTCGCTACGAGATCGCTCAAGGTACGCCCCTCCCCGGGTGTGACTGTACGTCTATTCTAGCACGCGTGTTCGAGGTGTGGGAGATTGATTATGGTGAATAGTGTTGAACGTAAGTGTATTTCGGGTGGGTGGTTGTGTTCTACTGCCGCTGACGGTGCGGAAGCCGGACGCCGAGTGTGCGTTGTCTCGTCGTCGGCTCACGGTGCGCTGTCAGCACACTCGACGGCCGTTTCCACACAGTCAGCAACCGCGGGTCACGCACTCGACGACCGTTTCCACACAGTCAGCAACCGCGGGTCACGCACTCGACGGCCGTCGGTCAGTAGTAGTAGGGGAACGGGTCCCAGTTCGGGTCGCGCTTCTCGAGGAAGGCGTCGCGGCCCTCGACGGCCTCGTCGGTCATGTAGGCGAGGCGGGTGGCCTCGCCGGCGAACACCTGCTGGCCCATCAGACCGTCGTCGGTGAGGTTGAACGCGAACTTCAACATGCGCTGTGCCGTGGGTGATTTGGCGTTGATCGCACGGGCGAACTCGATCGCGGTGTCCTCGAGGTCGGCGTGGTCGACGACCTCGTTGACCGCACCCATGCGCTGCATCGTCTCCGCGTCGTAGGCGCGGCCGAGGAAGAAGATCTCGCGCGCGAACTTCTGACCGACCTGCTTGGCGAGGTAGGCGCTGCCGTAGCCGGCGTCGAACGAGCCGACGTCGGCGTCGGTCTGCTTGAACCGCGCGTGCTGGCGCGAGGCGATGGTGAGGTCGCACACCACGTGCAGCGAGTGGCCGCCGCCTGCGGCCCAGCCGTTGACCACGGCGATGACGACCTTCGGCATGGTGCGGATGAGCCGCTGCACCTCGAGGATGTGCAGTCGACCGCCCTCGGCCTGCACGCGGGCGGTGTCGACGGTGTCGGTGGTCTCACCCCCGGCGTACTGATAGCCCGACCGACCCCGGATGCGCTGGTCGCCGCCGCTGCAGAAGGCCCATCCGCCGTCCTTGGCGCTCGGACCGTTGCCGGTGAGCAGGATGGTGCCCACGTCGGGGGTGCGGCGGGCGTGATCGAGGGTGCGGTACAGCTCGTCGACCGAGTGCGGCCGGAACGCGTTGCGCACCTCGGGGCGGTCGAAAGCGATTCGGACGATGCCGTTCTCGCGACCCGACCCGACATGGCGGTGATAGGTGATGTCGGTGAGGTCCTCGAAGCCGCTCACCACGCTCCAGTGCTCGGGGGTGAAAGGGTTCACGGCGTCATCGCTCATGGGTTCCGAGCGTAATGGTGGCCCGTGTCCGGGTCTCTCACCTGGGTCGATAACGTTGCGCAGATGACCGATGAGCAGCACGAGGGCGGTTTCCGCACCGACATGGCGATCAGCGTCGACAAGGGCGGACCCCGCTACGGCGAGTTCGTGGAGTCGGCGCGTCTGTTCATGGACCGGGTGCGGGCGGCGATGCCGACCGAGGAGCTGGTCGACGACCTCATCGACGAGCTGGCGGCGATCAACGCCAAGCTTGAGGCGGTCGCCATCGACGAGTGGAATTCGCCCTCGGGCACGCGGATCGACCTGCCCGCCCGCGGGAACATCACGCTGCCGCCGTACCTGGTGAACCGTGCCGACGCGACGGGAGTCGATGCGACACTGCGGTTCACGCGCTTCCACCTCGGTGGCAACAACGCGGCGCACGGCGGATACATCGGCACCGCCTTCGACGACCTGCTCGGCATGACCGGCGCGCTGGCGACCGGAAAGGTCACCCGCACCGCCTATCTCACGGTCAACTACCGGTCGATCACGCCGCTCTACACCGATCTCTCGGTGACGACCCAGGTGACGAAGGTCGACGGCCGCAAGATCTTCGTCGCCGCCCAGATGCGCGACGGCGACCGGCTCTGCGCCGAGGCCGACGGGCTGTTCATCGCCCTCAACCCCGGACAACCCTGACCTTCATCCGATCGTTCCAATCGACGGTCGTCGGCGCGACACGGGCGCCTCGGTGAAATACCGTCATCAGTGAGTTGCGTGGGGCGAGCGATACGCGCGAGAGGGTGTCTGGGGGGAGCCAAGTGACGTCGGACGTGAGGACGGGATCCGAACGAGCACGGTCGACGGCGCACATCGGGTCCCGCGAACGGCTGCAGACCCGCGAACGGATGCAGACGTGGGCCGATCGTCACCGGAGCCGCCTGCTGTGGGCCGACGCCGTCGTCGTCGTGATCGCGGTGGTGGCCGCGCAGGTGATCCGCTTCGGGATCAGCCCGACCGTGCCCGTCGCGTCCACGCAGGCGCCGGTGTTCATGGTCTCGGGACTGGTGAGCTTCCTGTGGATCGCCACGCTCAACGTGTGCCGCGTCGCCGACCTCCGCATCCTCGGATCCGGGCCGGCGGAGTTCAGCCGGGTGATCAAGGCCAGCTTCCTGGTGTTCGGCGTGCTGGCGATCATCGACCTGCTCTTCAAGCTCAACATCGCCCGAGGGTTCATCGCCATCGCGTTCCCGCTCGGCACCTGCCTGCTGCTGCTGACCCATCTCCTGCTGCGTGTCGCCCTGATGCGCGAGCGTCGCCACCACAAGTGCATGAGCCACGTGGTGGTGGTCGGCAGTGCCGTCTCGGCGCGTCCGCTGATCGCCCACCTCGACCGGAACCCGTCGCTGGGGTTCGAGGTGGTCGGCGTGTGCGTGTCGCCCGAGGAGACCTCGCGGTACGAGACCATCGACGTGGGCGAGCGCAGCGTGCCGGTGCTCGGTGAGTTCACCGACGCGCGCCGAGCGGTCGTGGAGTCGCGTGCCACCACCGTCGCGGTCACCTCGGCCGAGGTGCTCGGGCACTCCGCCATGCGCGAATTGTCCTGGGAACTCGAGGGTCTCCACGTCGACATGCTGGTCGCCCCCGGCGTGATGGACGTCGCCGGACCGCGGATGTTGGTGCGACCGGTCGCGGGACTGCCGCTCCTCCACGTCGACAAGCCCAGCTATCACGGCGCGAACCGACTCGCCAAGGTCCTCGTCGACAAGGCGGGTGCGCTCACTGCCCTGGTGCTCGCCGCGCCGGTGATGCTGGCGTGCGCGGTCGCGGTGAAGCTCGACTCCCGCGGACCGGTGTTCTACAAGGCCGAGCGCATCGGCATCAACAACGTGCCGTTCCGCATGTGGAAGTTCCGGTCGATGGAGGTGGGCGCCGACACACGCCTCGCCGACCTCTCGGTGCTCAACGAGGGCGAGGGTCTGCTGTTCAAGATCCGCGACGACCCGCGGGTGACGCGCGTCGGCAAGGTGATCCGGCGCTTCAGCCTCGACGAGCTGCCGCAGCTGTTCAACGTGCTCGGCGGATCGATGAGCCTCGTCGGCCCGCGGCCTCCGCTGCCCGCCGAGGTGGAGCGGTACGAGGGGCCGGTGGTGCGCCGCATGCTGGTGAAACCGGGGATCACCGGACTCTGGCAGGTGTCGGGACGATCGGACCTGTCATGGGAGGAGTCGGTACGGCTCGATCTCACCTACGTCGAGAACTGGTCGGCCATGACCGACGCGATGATCGTGTGGCGGACCGTGCGCGCGGTGATCGGTCGCTCGGGCGCCTACTGACCACCGCGCGCCGTCTCAGGCGAGCGGACCGGCCTCGAGGGTGAGACCCGCGCTGCGGAGTCGGTCGACGAGGGCGTTGCCCATGGCCGCGGCCGGGGTGAGCACGCCGGTGCGGTTCGGCAGCTTGTCGCGGTCGAGGGCCAGGGTGAGTGCGCTCTCGCCGAGCATCACCGCGGTCGCCTTGTAGCCGGGGTCGCCCTTCGCCTTCACGCGAGACTTGAAGCGCTTGCCGGTGGTGGTGCGGGTGTAGACGTCGACGGTGAAATGGCCGTTCTCGCGGGTCTTCTCGCTCGGTCCGTCACCCGCCTTGGGCAGGATGCGGTCGAGGACCTTGCGAGTCGGGGCCATCGCCATGAGGCCGAGGAACCCGCCGAGCCCGACGCTGACCAGACCTGCGGTCGCAGCGGACAGCACCGGGTTCTTGCCGACCGCCATGGCCTCGCCGTAGCGGAAATTCGCCCCGTAGGCGTTGCCGAGCAGTGCGTTGGTGCGGCGCACGATGCGGGTGTTGTGTGCGGCCATCACGAACGGCGCCAGCGTGCCCTTGATCGACGGGTCGATGCTCGAGCCCTTGACGAGCATGGCGTCGCTGGGCTGCTTGACCGCGGTGCGCAGTCGGTGCTCGCCCGGCCCGGTGGACAGCGCCTGGGGGTCGAGCAGGATGCGGCGCGTCTCGGGGTTGCGGGCCTCGGTGGCGATCACGCGCATGGAGTCGACGGTGCCGCCGGAGACGCCGCCCGCGAACGAGCTGACGACCAGGGTGGTGTCGGTGAGCTCGCCCTCGCCGGCCTCCGACACCGCCTTGTGGAGCAGGTAGACGCCGATGTCGGACGGCACCGAATCGAACCCGCACGAGTGCACGATGCGCGCACCGTTGGCCTCGGCCTGCTCGCCGAACTTGTCGATGGAGTACCGCACGAACGGCACCTCGCCGGTGAGGTCGACGTAATCGGATCCGGCGTTCACGGTGGCGGCCAGCACCAGCTCGCCGTACTTGAGGTACGGGCCGACGGTGGTGCACACCACGCGGGTGCGGGCGGCCATCGCGTCGAGCGACGACGCGGAATCGGCGTCGGCGACGATCAGCGGCCAGTCCTGCGCCGAGGCGGGCAGGGTGCTGCGTGCCTTCGTCAACTTGTCCTGGCTGCGACCGGCCAGCGCGATGCGGGTGCCTGCAGGCGCGTGCCGGGCCAGGTAATCGGCGGTGAGGACGCCCACGAAACCGGTGGCACCGAACACGACGACATCGAACTCACGAGAAGAATCGGTCATGACACATGAGGGTAGACCGGCTCGTCGGCCGCAGACACCGGCGCGGGCTGCCCGGCCCTGCGGTTGTCGCGGCGGAGCCGCCAGCGGTTGTACAGCCGCGCGGCGAACGGGGCGACGAACAACATCAGCAGCACGCGCACGATCTGCGATGCGAGCACGAACGTGATGTTGGATCCCGACGCCGCGGCCGCGGCCAGCACGGCGTAGATGCCACCGGGTGTCGTCGCGAGGTACCCGTCGAACATCGACTCGCCGGTCCAGACGCTCAGTGCCGCACCGAGTCCCGCGCTGCCGACGCCGATGAGGACGATGAGGACGACGGCGTGGGGGAGGACGCGACCGATCGCGCGCAGGCTCTCCTGGGTGAAACCGAGACCGGCCTGCCACCCGATGACCGCGTACCCGGCCGTCACCAGCACGACGGGGACCGCCGCGCTGCCCGCGACGCCGGTCAGCTCGGCGACGACGGTGACGATCAGCGGCCCGAGCAGACCGGCGGCCGGCAGCCGGATCAGACGACCCACGGTGATGCCGACGGCCATCGCACCCGCACAGAGGAGCAGGCCCCAGAGTTGATCGCCCGCCGACGCCGAGTGCGTGGACGTCGCCGAACCGGTGTGCGCCCCGAACACGGTGGTCGCCACGATCGGCAGGCTCACGGTGACCAGACCGACGCGGACGTACTGCACGACGGCGACCATCCGCTCGTCGCCGCCGAGTTCTCGGGTGAGCGCGACCAGACCGGATGCGCCGCCCGCGACGAGGGCCAGCGACCCGGTGAGCGGGTCGACGCGGCGGTGCAGGCCGAGCAGCGCCCCGCCCGCGACCGACAACACCAGCGTCCCCAGTGCGATCACGATCACCGGGAGCCATGAGTCGGCGAGGCCGGCCAGCACCGACGGCTGCACCATCGTGCCGATGTAGACGCCGAGCACGCCCTGCCCGGCGATGCCGATCGGGCGGGGGAGCGGTGGCTTCGTCCCCGCGCCGTCGGAGAGGTGTCGTTCGCGTGGGGCGAGACCCGCGAGCGCGAGGGCGGCGGCCACCACGAGCCCCGCGAACAGGGCCGCCGACGGCACCGAGAGTTCGTCCAGAACCACGGTCGCCGCCGCGGTCACCACGATCAGTCCGAGCCAGCGCCACACCATGATGCCAAGACTATGCTTGGTAATACTGCGATGTAAACCCGTGACGGCGGGGTAAATGTGAACTATTGTCTTGCCATGACCACGATCGACGTCGCCGCGGCGACCCGTCTGCGCGAGGCGATCATGTCCGTCGCCCGGGCCGCGCGAACCCACCGACCCGACCACGGCCTCCCGCTCACGCAGATCACCGTGCTGGGCTACCTCGACCGATCGGGCACCACCACCGTCGCCGAACTCGCCGACCGCATGCACGTCCGCGTGCAGTCGCTCACGGTGAGCATGAACAAGCTCGACGACGGCGGTCTGATCGTCCGTCGCACCGATCCCGTCGACCGTCGGCGGCAGCTCGTCGAACTCACCGAGGCGGGCCGCGCCCTCATCCTCGACGACCGCGCCCAGCGCGACGCCTGGCTCGCGCAGTCGTTCGCAGACAACTTCGACGACACCGAACGCGGCCTGATGATGCTCTGCGTCCCGCTCTTCGAACGCCTCGCCAGCGAACGCGGTCGCTGACGCCACCCCCGCCGGCTGGGCCGTCGTTTCCCCATTTGGGCCGTCGTTCACATCGGTGGGGCCCCTGCTCTGCACGCGTACCCTCGACGACATGCGCAAACCCATCGTCGCCGTCGTCGGAGTGGTCCTCGCGCTCTTCGGACTCGTGTTCGCCCTGCAGGGCTTCGGCGTACTCGAGGGCAGCGCCATGAGCGACACCGTGCTGTGGTCGGTGCTCGGGCCGATCATCGTGATCGTGGGACTCGCGCTCGTGGTGGTCGGCGTGCGCGGCAAGCTCCGGTAGCGACCTCGTGGACTCGCCCGATCGGGACACCCGCACCACCGGGACGCCGGTGGGTCGCCGGGTGATCCTCGGGCTGATCGGACTCGGCGGACTCGGCATCGTCGCCGGACCCGCCGCCCAGGACGGACTGTCGAAACTGCTTGCGCCGGCACAGGTCCGCGACCCCACCGGGCTCCTCGCGCTGCTGCCGCTGGGCAACAACTTCCGCTTCTACTCCGTCGTCGGATCGGTGGACGAGAAATCGGCGACCGACTATCGGCTCTCCGTCGGCGGCGAGGTCGCGGCACCGGCCGAGTACACGATGGCGCAACTCGCGCAGCTGCCGCAGACCGCGTTCACCGAGACCTTCCACTGCGTGACCGGGTGGACCGTTCCCGACGTCGCCTGGAGCGGCGTGCGCCTGTCGACGCTGCTCGACCGCGCCGACCCGACGCGGACGGCGACCGCGGTGCGCTTCCGCTCGTTCGACGGGACGTACACCGAGAGCCTCCCGATCGACAAGGCGCGCGGCGACCGCGTGATCGTCGCGCTGCGGATGCTCGACGCCCCCGTCACGCACGACCACGGTGGGCCCGTGCGCATGTACGTCGGCGGGCAGTACGGCTACAAGAGCACGAAGTGGTTGTCGGGTATCGAGCTCACGACCCAGGAGATCCCCGGCTACTGGGAAAGGCGCGGGTATGAGCTCGACGGCACCATCGACGACTGACGTCCCCCGCTTCGGCCCGACCGCGCGCTGGGTGCACCGCACGGTCGCGGTGCTGATGACCGTGTGCATCGTGACCGCGGCCATCCTGTACGTGTCCTCGTTGGCGGTGCTCGTCGGACACCGGCAGATCGTCGAGATCGTGCACGTCTACGCGGGTTTCGCGCTTCCGGTGCCGATCGTGGTGGGCTTGGCGTCGTCGTCGTATCGCGACGACCTGCGTCGGCTGAACCGTTTCGCGCCGACCGACCGTCGGTGGTTGCGGTCGAAGACGCGTCGTGACGGCACCATCCCGGTGGGGAAGTTCAACGCCGGACAGAAGCTCAACGGTGCCCTGTCGGCCGGGTCGATCATCGTGCTGTTCGTGACCGGGGTGCTGATGTACTTCCCGTCGCTGGTGGGTCTCTCGTATCGCACCGGGGCGACCTTCGCCCACGACTGGTTCGCGTTCGGCGTCGGGTTGCTGGTGCTGGGACACATGGCCTTCGCCTTCGGTGACCCCGAGGCGCGTCGTGGGATGCGCACCGGTCGTGTCTCGGCGAGCTGGGCCCGCAAGGAACACGGGGCCTGGGCCAAGGAGATGGGCGTCGGTGCCGGTGGCGACGACACCCCCGCCCGCCGGTTGGGCACGTGATGCCGGCGGTGGCGCATCCACACTGGACTCAGCGCACCCCGACACCGTCTGCGCCGAGCGCGTCGAGGAACGCGAGGCTCTGTGCGGCGGCGGATCCGACCGGCGCGGTGTAGAGCACCAGGTGCTGGTCGCCATCGACGAGGTGCAGGGCATCGCAGTCGAGGGTGATCTCGCCGACGACGCGGTGACGAAAGGTCTTCGTGAGCATCGAGGGCGGCTGCACGTCATTCCGCTCCCAGAGTCGTGCGAATTCGTTGCTACCGAAACGTAGTTCGTCGACGAGCGCTCGGATCGAGGGATCGTCGGGATAGCGGGCCGATGCACTGCGCAGCCCCATCACCGCGCTCTGTCGGAATTCGGCAACGTCGGAGAGGCCGTACATCGTCGCGTCGTCGGACACCCGCGGCATGAAGGCGTTTCGGGCCAGGTTCCGGTCGTCCGGGGTGCGGGCGGCGAAGTTCTCCATCAGCGCCGCGGCGAGATCATTCCAGGCGAGTACGTCGAATGCGGCGGACATCACGAACCCGGCAGTCGACGGAATGCGATGCAGCAGCCCGGTGATACTCGGTCTGACCTGTCGAGAATGCAGATCCGATCGGTTCGGGGCGGTACCGGCGAGGAGATGGAGATGATCGGACTCGGGACCGGTGAGCCGGAGCGCTCCGACGATCCCGGCGAGCACGTCTGCAGACGGGCGTGGGGCCCGGCCCTGTTCGAGCCGTACGTAGTACTCGGTGGAGATGTGCGCGAGCACGGCGATCTCCTCGCGACGTAGACCCGGCGTGCGTCGCCGTGGGCCAGACGGCAGGCCGACGTCCTCGGGCCGAAGGCGTTCCCGTCGGTTGCGGAGGAAGGCGCCCAACTCCTGCTTGTCCATGTCTCGAGTGTGCGCGACGGGCGACGGCTCACGGTAGTACCGACTGTGCCTGCCTACGATCCGGTCGCGGTCCCAGAGTGGTGGCATGACGAACTCACACGACAGCACGCCCATCGGACTGTTGGCCGACAAGGTCATCTTCATCACCGGCGCGAGTCGCGGCATCGGTGCGGCGGCCGCCCACCTCTTCGCGGCGGAAGGGGCGTCGGTCATCCTCGCCGCCCGCAGCACCGACGCACTCGATCGCATCGTCGCCGAGATCAGGGCCGACGGCGGTGTCGCCGACGCCGTGACCGTGGACCTCGCCGAGGCCGCGAGTATCCGCGCCGCGGTCGGACGTGGCGCCGATCTGCACGGACGGCTCGACGGTGCGTTCAACAACGGCGGCATCGTGCAGCAACCCGGTCCGCTCGAGGTCACCAGCGACATCGACCTCGACGACCAGTTCACCGTCAACTTCCGGGCGCACTGGGTCGCTATGGCCGCCGAGGTCGCCGTGATGCGCACCGGTGGTGGCGGGGCGATCGTGAACACATCGAGTATCGGTAGCCGCCGCGCCAACCCGATGCTCCCCGCCTACGGCGCCATGAAGCGCGCACTGAACAGCATCACCGAGTCGGCCGCGGTCAGTTGGGCTCCGGATCGCATCCGGGTCAACGCCATCACCCCTGGCGGCACCACCACCGAGATGATGCTCGACTGGGACACGCGGTCGCCGGGTGTGATCGACGCGACGATCGCGGCGTCCCCGATGGGCCGTATGGCCGAGCCGCGCGAAGTCGCCGAGGCGGCCGCGTGGTTGCTCAGCGACCGCGCCTCGATGGTCACCGGTGCGATCCTGCCGGTCGACGGCGGCGGCGGGGCCTGACAAGCGCGGCGATCACCACGTAGTGCCCAACTGCGGTCGTCAGGTGCCCAACTGGCGTCGTCATGTGCCCAACTGGCGGGGCGCGGGTGTGGGGCACATCGCGTCGACCACCGGTGATCTGTCGTTAACCTGGAGTGATGAACCCGTCCACCGTGCAGGCCCGCGTGATCGTCGACGAGATGATCCGAGGCGGCGTACGCGAGGCGGTCCTGTGCCCCGGGTCGCGCAACGCGCCCCTCGCTTTCGCGCTGCACGCCGCCGACACCGCCGGCCGGATCCGCCTGCACGTGCGGATCGACGAGCGGACCGCGGGTTTCCTCGCGTTGGGTCTGGCCGTCGCGTCCGGGCAGCCGGTGCCGATCGTGATGACGAGCGGTACCGCCGTCGCCAACGTGAGCCCGGCGGTCTTCGAGGCCAACTACGCGCGCGTCCCGCTGGTCGTGGTGAGTGCCAACCGGCCCTATGAGCTGCTCGGATCGGGTGCGAACCAGACCATCGAGCAGTTCGGCATATTCGGCACGCAGGTCCGACTCGCGATCAGCCTCGGACTCGCCGAGCAGGACCTCGACACCAACAGCCAGTGGCGGTCGGGGGTCGGGCGCGCCCTGGCCGCCGCCCGCGGTGCACGCACCGGCAACCCCGGGCCGGTCCAGTTCGACATCCCGCTGCGCGAGCCGCTGGTCCCCGAGGCGGGGGTGGGACCCGAGGACCCGCTCGACGGGTTCGCCGGCCGCGACAACGGCGCACCGTGGACCACGGCCGCCCTCGGCCGCCTCGACGTGCCGGTCGACATCGACCTGACCGAACCGACCGTCGTGGTCTCCGGTCACGGTGCGGGCGTCCGACCCGAGCTCGCCGGCATCCCGACGGTCGCCGAACCGACCGCACCGGCGCCGGAGACCGCGCTGCACCCGCTCGCGCTGGGGCTGGTGCGCCCCACGCAGGCGATCATCTGCGGTCGTCCGACGCTGCACCGCGGGGTGTCGCGGCTGCTGGCCGACCCGACCGTGCGGGTGTACGCCCTGACCACCGGACCGCGCTGGCCCGACGTCTCGGGCAACGTGCTCGCGACCGGTACCCGTGCGGTGGTGTCGGGCACGCCGTCGGAGCAATGGCTCAAGGACTGTGCCGATGCCAACCAGCGCGCGGTCGGCTCCGTCGACGCCGAACTGGACCGCCCCGGCCCTGTGACCGGCCTGCATGTCGCGCGGGTGGTGAGCGCGGCGATGCATCCGGGGGAGCAACTCGTCGTCGGGGCGTCGAACCCCATCCGCGACGTCGCGTTGGCCGGGCGCGTGTCGCCGGAGGTGCGGGTGCTGTCGAATCGGGGAGTGGCCGGCATCGACGGCACCGTCTCGACCGCGATCGGTGCCGCGCTGAGCGCCGACGATCGCCGCACGGTCGCGTTCATGGGCGACCTCACCTTCGTGCACGACGCGACCGGGCTGCTGATCGGACCGGCCGAACCGCGTCCGCGCGACCTCACGATCGTCGTCGCCAACGA
Source organism: Williamsia sp. Leaf354 (assembly GCF_001424365.1). Taxonomy (NCBI): domain Bacteria; kingdom Bacillati; phylum Actinomycetota; class Actinomycetes; order Mycobacteriales; family Nocardiaceae; genus Williamsia; species Williamsia sp. Leaf354. The sequence continues at coordinate 414,596 of NZ_LMPL01000005.1, read as the reverse complement.
CGACGGCGGCGGTATTTTTGCGCTGCTCGAGCAGGGTGAACGTCGGTTCAGCGGAGCCGAGTACGACGGCGCCTACGAACGCGTCTTCGGCACGCCGCACCGCACCGACCTCGCCGCGGTGTGCGCCGGGTTCTCCGTGCCGCACCGGAAGGTGTCGGTGGCGGAGCTGCCGTCGGCCCTGGCGGCCGATTCCGACGGCGGGGTCCGGGTGATCGAGGTGTCGACCGATCGCGATCGGCTCCGCGACCTGCACGCCGCCATCGGCGCAGGCCTGTGACCCTGCCCGTCGTGTGGATGGCCGCCGCCCGCCGGCGGCGTCGGTAGTCTGGCCCGCATGTCCGCCACCGCCCTGCGACGCACGCAGATCACGCTGCTGCTGATCGGCGCGATCGTGACGATCATGATGATCGTGGTGGTGGCCGGCTGTTACCGCGACGACTCCTCGATCGACGCCCGCAAGGCGACCGCCACCGCCGACGTCGTGACCGCGGGCGCCACGAAGTCGACGGTCCGGTTCTACACCGAGAGCGGCGAACTCCGCAGCCCTCGCCTCGGCATCTTCTATCCCACGGAACTCACTGCCGGACAACGGATCAGCGTCGAGTACGACAGCACGAACCCCGATCTCGTGCGTGTCGCCGGACGTGACGCGAGCCTGGCGATCATCCCGGCGGTGTCGATCGTGGGCTACGCCTGGCTGCTCATCGTGGTGGTGATGGTGTTGCTCGCCGAGATCACGCGCCGTCGTGGACGGGTCGTCGGAGCCGCCGCCGCACCGGATTCCGTGCGAGCACCCGACGAACAACCGGTGAACTGACCCGCGCGACGTTCACCGGGCATTACGGCCGGCGTCACGTCGAGGTGCCGTGGGAGACAGGTGCGCTGCACACACTGGATGCGTGCGAGTGGCGATAGTGGCAGAGAGCTTCCTGCCCAACATGAACGGTGTCGTGAACTCGGTGTTGCGCGTCTGCGAGCACCTCACGGCGCATGGGCACGAGGCGATGATCTTCGCTCCCGACACCCCGCGTGGGATGCCGGCGGCTCCTCGCGAGATCGACGGTGTGCCGGTGCATCTCGTGCCGTCGCTGATGGTGCCGAAGGTGTCGAGCCTGCCGGTCGGCGTGCCGCATCGCTCGCTGTACCGCGCCATGGCCGATTTCGCGCCCGACGTGGTCCACCTCGCCTCGCCGTTCGTGATCGGTGCCGTCGGTGCCCACGCTGCGCGCCGACTCGACATCCCCACTGTCGCGGTGTTCCAGACCGATGTCGCCGGATTCGCCGCCAGCTACGGCATCGGGATCGGGACGCGTGCCGCGTGGTCGTGGACCCGGCGCCTCCACGCCGCGTGCGACCGCACCCTCGCGCCGTCGACGGTGTCGGTGAAAGCGCTGCAGGACCATGGGGTTCCGCGCGTGTTCCGCTGGGGTCGCGGTGTCGATGCCGAACGCTTCCACCCCGATCGTCGCGACCAGGATCTGCGTGCGCAGTGGAGCCCGAACGGCGTGCCGATCGTCGGGTTCGTCGGACGGCTCGCGCCGGAGAAGCACGTCGAGCGCCTCGCGGTGCTCTCGGGCCGGCGCGACCGGCAACTCGTCATCGTCGGTGGCGGCCCCGAGCGCGCCCGCCTCGAGAAACTGATGCCCGATGCGGTGTTCACCGGCGAACTCGGCGGTCTCGAACTCGCCCGCGCCTACGCCAGCATGGACGTGTTCGTGCACCCCGGAGAGCACGAGACCTTCTGTCAGGCGGTGCAGGAGGCGCAGGCCAGCGGCATCCCGGTGATCGGCCCCGACGCCGGCGGCCCGAAGGACCTCATCGCGAACTTCCGCACCGGCTACCTGCTGGACGTACCCACCTTCTCGCAGCGCCTGCCCGACGCCGTCGACACCCTCGTCGACTCGACCGTGGGCACCGAGTTCGGTGCGGCCGCGCGACGCGGTGTCGCGGGCAAGACGTGGCCGTCGATCTGCGATCAGCTGCTCGGCCACTACGACGCCGTCCTCGGCCGCGCCGGCAGCCTCGGCGTGCGTCGTTCTGCCTGATCCACGGGCTGCGCGGCCCGTGTGTGGTGGGCCTCTCGGTGCGTTCGGCGCCGATGGCCACGTAACGTTGAGCCCATGACCTCGACCCGCGCCGGCCTCGACAAAGCACCCGCCGATGTCGCCGCGATGTTCGACGGCGTGGCGCGCCGCTACGACATCACCAACACCGTGCTGTCCTTCGGGCAGGACCGTGGGTGGCGCACCGCGACCCGCCACGCGCTCGGTCTCGGGCCGGGTGATGTCGTGCTCGATCTCGCCGCGGGTACGGCCGTCTCGACCGAGGAACTCGCGCAGTCGGGCGCGCACTGCATCGCCGCGGATTTCTCGCTGGGGATGCTCAAGGCGGGACACAAGCGGCCGGTGCCGAAGGTCGCGGCCGACGCGCTGACCCTCCCGTTCGCCGACGAGAGCTTCGACGCGGCCACCATCTCGTTCGGTCTGCGCAACGTCGCCTCGGTCGACACTGCACTCGCGGAGCTGTACCGCGTGCTGAAACCGGCTGGGCGACTGGTGATCTGCGAGTTCTCGACACCAGTGTTCGGGCCGTTCCGCACGGTGTACATGGAGTACCTGATGAAGGCGCTGCCGTCGGTCGCGACGAAGGTGTCGAGCAACCCCGAGGCGTACGTCTACCTCGCCGAGTCGATTCGCGCCTGGCCCGATCAGGCCGGTCTGGCCACCAAGATCGCCTCGGCCGGGTTCGACAGCGTCCGTTGGCGCAACCTCACCGGCGGCATCGCCGCGCTGCACCGCGCCGTCAAGTAGCCCCGCCCCTCCGACGATCGGGCATTTGATTGCGTCGATCGGGCACTTGATCGCGTCGATCGGGCACCAAACTGCGTCGATCGGGCACTTCTGAGACCCTCGGCGCCAGATGCACGATCAATCCGTGGATCTGCCCACTCGATGCGACTACCTGCCCGACCGACGGGGATAAGTGCCCACTCGACGCAATCAACTGCCCGATCGACGCGGATAGGTGCCCGGTCAGCGGAAGGGCGGTCGGGAGTCGATCGTCGTCGATGCGCGACCGGCCGTGCGCCACAGGCGCGCGACGAGGTCGGTGTCCTCGGGGGTGATCAGGTTGCCCATCACGCGCACCACCATCGACATCAGCGCCGCCGAGCGGATGCCCGGTCGTCCCAGCACCGGCACCGCCTTCGGCACGGTCAGGACCCCCGCGAGGCGACGGGCCGCGGAGAACGCGGCGCCGTAGTGGTCGGCGAGCAGGGCGGGCCAGTCGTCGGTGTGGTCGGGCTCACCGAGTCGGGCGGCGGCGAAGCGACCGGTCTCCATGGCGTAGTCGATGCCCTCACCGTTGAGCGGGTTCACACACGCCGCGCAGTCGCCGACCAGCATCCAGTTGCGCCCGGCCACCCCCGACACCGCGCCACCCATCGGCAGCAGCGCCGAGGCGACCCGCATCGGCTCGCCGTGCAGCCCCCAACGCGCACGCTGCGAGTTCGTGTAGTGCTCGACGATCGGCCGTAACGCCATGTGCGCCGGACGTTTTCCGGTTGCCAGCGCGCCGACCCCGATGTTCACCAGGCCGTCGTCCCCGCCGAGCGGGAACACCCATCCGTATCCGGGGAGCAGGCCGCCGTCGCCGTCGTGGAGTTCGAGATCGGAACCCATCCACTCGTCGCCCGCGCGATCGGACCGCACGTAGGCGCGCGCCGCGACCCCATAGGCGGTGTCGCGGTGCCATTCTCGGCCGAGCTCGCGCCCGAGCGGGGAGCGCACACCGTCGGCGACGATGAGTTGACCGACCCGGATCTGCGCCGGCCCCTGCGGTCCGATCACCTCGACCGCACTCACCCGATCACCGTCGCGGACCACCCCGACCGCCTTGACGCCCTGCACCATCGACGCGCCTCGGTCGAGTGCGGCGACGCGGATGCGATCGTCGAGTTCTGTTCGGGCAACGGCACTTCCGTGTGCGGGGAAACGCCCCGACGGCCACCGGATCTGCTGCGAGGCGCCCCACCCGCGCATCGACAGGCCGACGATCTTCGGCCGCGACGACAGGTACGCGCCGAGGCCGAGGTGCTCCATCTCGGCGATCGCGCGCGGGGTCAATCCGTCACCGCAGGTCTTGTCGCGCGGGAACACGGCGTTGTCGAGCAACACGACCTGATGGCCCGCGGCGGCGGCGTGCGCGGCGGTGGCCGAACCGCCCGGCCCGGCGCCCACCACCAGCACGTCGGCGTGGGTCGGGAGGGGCGCGGGGGACTGCTGGTCCGCGTCGGCGATGGAGGTCACCTGATCCAGTATCACCGAACGTTCGACGCAACGATTACGCTCGGTCGTAGACGGTCCGGTGACATCAGTCGGTGACAACAGCCAGGACCCAGTGGGAGATGGAGCGCCGAGTCGTGCAGACGAGGTTCACGGGAGTCGCGTCGTGAAGACGACGTTCATGGGGCTCGACATGGGCTCCGAGCAGTTTTCGGACGAGATCGGCGGTTCGCTCGCACGTATCGAGGAGCTGCTCCTGGCCGAGCTGTCGTCGGGCGAGGACTTCCTCACCGAGGCGGCCACGCACCTCGCCAAGGCCGGCGGCAAACGTTTCCGCCCGCTGTTCGCGCTGCTCGCCGCGCAGTTCGGGCCGCGCCCAGACGCGACCGAGGTCATCACCGCGGCCACCGTCGTCGAGCTGATCCACCTCGCGACGCTCTACCACGACGACGTCATGGACGAGGCCGACATGCGGCGCGGCACCGTGAGCGCCAACTCGCGGTGGGGCAACAGCGTCGCCATCCTCGCCGGCGACTTCCTCTTCGCCCGCGCCTCGCGTCTCGTCTCGACGCTGGGCCCCGAGTCGGTGCGCATCATCGCCGACACCTTCGCCGAACTGGTCACCGGTCAGATGCGCGAGACCATCGGCAACCAGGCCGGCACCGACCCCGTCGACCACTACCTGCGTGTGGTGTGGGAGAAGACGGCGTCGCTGATCGCCGCGGCCGGACGGTTCGGCGGCATGACCTCGGGCGCCACCTCCGAGGACATCGAACGACTCTCGCGCCTCGGCGACGCCATCGGCACCGCGTTCCAGGTCTCCGACGACATCATCGACATCAGCTCGCAGTCCGACGACTCCGGCAAGAACCCGGGCACCGACCTCCGTGAGGGTGTCCACACGCTGCCCGTCCTGTACGCGCTGCGCGACTCCGGTCCCGACGCGGACCGGTTGCGCGCCCTGCTCGTCAGCGACTCCGGTGAGCGCATCCCGCTCGTCGACGACGCCGACGTCACCGAGGCGCTCACCCTCCTCAACGCCTCGCCGGGCATGGATCGCGCGCGGGAGACGCTGCGCGGTTACGCCGACAAGGCGTTCGCCGAGCTCGCCGCGCTGCCGGCGAGCCCGTCGACCGACGCACTCACGTCGCTGGTGACCTACACCGTCGACCGCATCGGCTGAGTACTCCGCCCCTCGGAACTCACGAGGCCACCTCGACCGTTGAGCAGGTGAATCCCACCGCTCACCCCGAGGAGAACGACCACCATGCACGGGCACGCAAACGGCTTGAAGACGGTGCTGTTGCTGGGCGCCATGTCGGCGATCATCGTCGCCATCGGCGCCGCGTTCCGGAGCCCGGCGATCCTGTTGGTCGCGGTCCTGTTCGCGGTCGGCATGAACGCCTACGTCTACTTCAACAGCGCGAAGATGGCGCTGAAGGCGATGCACGCGCAGCCCGTCACCGAGGTACAGGCGCCGGTCATCTATCGCATCGTGCGTGAGCTCGCGACCACCGCGCGCCAGCCGATGCCGCAGCTCTACATCAGCCCCACCGAGGCGCCGAACGCCTTCGCGACCGGTCGCAACCCGAAGAACGCGGCCGTGTGCTGCACGCAGGGCATCCTGCAGATCCTCGACGAGCGGGAGCTGCGCGCGGTGCTCGGACACGAGTTGAGCCACGTCTACAACCGCGACATCCTGATCTCGTCGATCGCCGGCGCCATGGCCGCCGTGGTCAGCGGTCTGGCCAACTTCGCGATGTTCGCCGGGATGTTCGGCGGCAACCGCGACAACGGGCCCAACCCGTTCGCGCTCATCCTCATCTCGTTGCTGGGCCCGATCGCGGCGACCGTGGTGAAGCTCGCGGTGTCGCGGTCGCGGGAGTTCCAGGCCGACGCCTCGGGTGCCGAGCTCACCGGCGACCCGCTCGCACTCGCCTCGGCGCTGCGCAAGATCTCCGGCGGGGTGCAGGCCGCGCCGCTACCGCCTCAGACCGACATCGCCGCGCAGAGCCACCTGATGATCGCCAACCCGTTCCGCGGCGGCGAGCGCATCGGCCGGATGTTCTCGACGCACCCGCCGATGGAGGAGCGCATCGCGCGCCTCGAGGAGATGGCCCGCGGCCCGCGCTGACCCCCCGACGACGAATCGACCCCGTTGCGCACGGCGCGACGGGGTCGATTCGTCTGGTGATCAGCCGATCGTGACCGAGCGCGTCTCGTCGACCGGCGCAGCGTCGGCCGCCGGGACGACATGGCCGGAGCGACGGCCCAGCAGGGCGATCGTGACGATGCCGCCGACCACGCCGACGACTCCCGCGATGGCGAAGGCCGCGTCGAGACCGTCGACGAAGTCGCCGATGGCGCGGGGTGTGGAGCTGCCGGCGACGGTGGAGAACACCGACCCCAGCACCGCGATACCGAGTGCGAACCCGAGCTGACGCGCGGTGTTCACCGCTCCGGACGCGATGCCCGACTGACGCGCCGGGACCGCGGCGAGCGCGGCCGCATTGAGGGCCGGCCCCACCAGGCCGACGCCCACACCGACGATGACCATGCCGGGAATCGTTGTCGCCCAGCCGGACCCGGGGCCGATGAGCAGCAGCCCCAGCGAGCCGGCGCCGACGAACAGCAGGCCGCCGCCCACCGTCGTCCGTGGCGGGGCGTCGTGCAGCAGCTTCCCGCCGACGCCCGCGACGACGAACGCGACCACCGGCATGGGCAGCATCGCCAGACCCGTCTGCAACGGGGTCAGGCCGAGGCGCCCCTGCATCCAGATCGACAGCAGCGGCAGCGAGGCGAAAGCGGCCACGCTGAAGATCGCGGCCGCGATGATGCAGCCGGTGAACACGCGGATGCGCAGCAGTCCGAGCGGGAACATCGGCGCGCTCTGGACCGACTCGACGATCACGAACGCGACGAGCGCCGCTGCACCGATACCGAACGACACGATCGTGGTCGTGGTCGACCAGCCGGACTCGCCGCCTTCGATGATGCCGTAGGTGGTCGCGGCGGCGAACGCGCTGAACGTGACGACGCCGGCGATGTCGACCCGCAGTCGGCCGCGCGCACCCGATCGGAAGGCGATGGTCGACAGCCAGAACGTGACCACCGAGATCGGGATGTTGACGAAGAAGATCCACCGCCAGTCGAGGACATCGGTGAGGACCCCGCCGAGGACGACCCCGACGCCGGCCGCGGCGCCGCTGACCGCACCCCAGACCGCGAAGGCGGTGCCGCGGTCGCGACCGGTGTACGTGGCGTGCAACAGGCTGATGGTGGTGGCGAACATGGCGGCCGCACCGACACCCTGCACCGCGCGCGCCGCGATCAGGGCGGTCGGATCCTGCGCCAACCCCGCCGCGAGGGACGACCCCGCGAAGACGACGAGGCCCACCAGATAGACGCGCTTGTGGCCGATGCCGTCGGCGATGCTCCCGGCGGCGAGCACGAGTGCGGCGAGGACGAGCGCGTACGCGTCCACCACCCACTGCATTTCGCTGAAGCTGGAACCGAGGTCGGAGCGGATGTCGGGAAGCGCGACGTTGACGATGGTGACGTCGATGAGCAGCATGAACGTGCCCAGACAGGCCGCGACGAGCGGTGTCCACTTGCGCATGGCAATGCCTTTCAGAGGGAGGCGATCTGCTGATCGCCGCAGTGGATGTGGGCGATGTGCCCGAACGGGATCCATCGTGCGGCGCAGCAGTGCGATCCCCTGCACGCAGGACGCCATTCGGCAGTGATCCCTCGTCAGCACGTCGATCGTGCGACCATTCCTCCATGATCGACGTGTTCGACCGCATGATCATCCATTGCCTCAGCCGCGACATCCGAATGCCGTTCGCGCAGATCGGATCGGTGATCGGTCTGTCCGAGCAGACGGTGGCCCGGCGCTATCAGATGCTCGTCGGAGGTGGCGTCATCCGGTGCACGGCCCTGGTGGACCCCGTTCTGCTCGGCGGCACGCAGGCGCTGCTGCGGATCACGCCGCTCCCCGGTCGCGGTGGCACGCTCGCCGCGGCGCTCGCGCAGCATCCCGACATGAGCTGGGTCAGCCTCGCCAGTTCCGAGGTCATCTGCGTGCACCGCTCCGAGAACACCGCCGATCAGGAGCGGATGCTCATCGACCGGTTGCCGAAGACGTCGCTGGTGCAGTCGTTCTCGGCGCACCTGGTGATCTCGCGATACCCGATCACCACCGAGCTGTTCGGGGCGTCCGGGCTGTTCTCGGCCGAGCAGCTGGCCCGTCTCGACGACGTCGCCGACCCGGACTTCGCGATGGCGGACAACAGCGAGCGCGATCGGGACCGGGTGGGCGACCCGCCCGTACTGACCGCCACCGACCGCGAGATCATCGCGATACTGGCCCGCGACGCGCGAATGCCGTTCACGCGCATCGCCTCTCGCGTGTCCCTCACCCCGACGCGGGTGGCGTCACGCATCAAGGAGCTCGTGGCCGACGGTGCGCTCTACCTCGACGTCGACCTGGCGAACACAGCGCTGGGCAGCCCGATGGCGGTGATCGTGTTCGGACGTGTGCCGAGCAGGCTGCTGCCGTCGACCGGCGCTGCCATCGGCGCCATCGACGAGGTGACCTTCGTCTGCGCGACCACCGGTGCGAGCAACCTGATGGCGTCGATCCAGGCGCGCGACACCCTGCATCTGCACACGATCATCACCGAGAAGTTCGGCGCCATCCCCGGCACCGACGACCTCGAGTTCGTACCGATCCTGCAGCAGATCAAGCAGGCGCGTGCGGTGGTCGACGACGCCCGCACGCTGATCTCGCTGCGCTGACCGGTCGCGGCGCGGCTAGCGGTAGTTCACGAACTGCAGGGCGATCTCGAAGTCCTTGCCCTTCAGCAGCGAGATGACCTCCTGCAGGTCGTCGCGCTTCTTGCTCGACACCCGCAGCTCGTCGCCCTGGATGAGCGCCTTGACGCCCTTGGGTCCCTCGTCGCGGATGGCCTTGGTGATCTTCTTGGCCTTCTCGGAGTCGATGCCCTGGACCAGGGTTCCGGACAGGCGGTAGCCCTTGCCCGACGACGCCGGCTCGCCCGCGTCGAATGCCTTGAGCGAGATGTCGCGTCGGATCAACTTCTCCTTGAACACCTCGAGCGCGGCCTCGGTGCGCTCCTCGGTGTCGGAGGTGATCACGATGGTCTCGTCGCCCGACCAGTCGATCTTGGTGTTGGTGCCACGGAAGTCGTAGCGCTGCGAGAGTTCCTTCGCGGCCTGGTTCAGAGCGTTGTCGACCTCTTGTCGATCGATCTTGCTGACCACGTCGAATGATGAATCTGCCATGTCGCCAGGGTAGTCAGCCCCGCGCGGATTTCCGATTCGGTTCGCTTCGCCTCGTGTCGTTCGCACGCCGTCGAATCTCTCGCATGCCGCCGCACGTCTCGCGTGCCGTCGCCAGCATGCGAACAGTGCGCGACCACGCGAACGGCGCGCGGGCCGCGCGATGTGGGGATGGCGCGGCACCTGTGGACAGGTGCCCGCGGTCGCGGGTCGGCGGCGACCTCGGCACCTCGCCTGGTCCGAGGGTGGGCGCATGGACCTGTCGAACCTGACCACGGTGGCCACGCGTCGCGACCTCGAGCGGATGGGGGTGTCGCGTGACCGCATCACCGCGGCGCTGCGCAGCGGCTCGCTGGTGTCGGTGGCGCCGGGCTACTACATGCGGCCCGCATCGATCGGCACGTTCCCCCAGCACGAACACCTCGCTCTCGCCCGCGCGGTGTTGGCCGGGATGTCGCCGGGTACCGCGCTCGCCGAGGTCGCGGCCGCGATCAACCACGGACTGCCCGTGGTCGGCGCCGACCTGTCCCGCGTGCGATTGGTGCGCCCGGGCGGCACCGCATCGGGCACGCAGCGCACCTCCGTCAGCGTGCTGACCCGCAACGTCACCGACGACGAGCTCGTCTTCGTCGACGGTTGCCTCACCACGACCGTCACGCGCACCGTCGTCGATCTCGCCCGGCGTGACTCGGTCCGTACCGCGGTGGTCGTCGGCGATGCGGCCCTGCATCGCGGGCTGGCCACGCCGCATGAGCTCGAGCATCGGCTCGCCGCCGCGGGACCGATGCGCGGTGCACGCCGTGCGCGGGAGATCGTCGCGATGCTCGACGGCCGCGCCGAGAGCCCGCTGGAATCGTGGAGCAGGCTCGTCATCGCCCGCTCGAATCTCCCCAGCCCCGACACCCAGCACGAGATCCGTGATCGCGGCCGGCTCGTCGCGCGGGTGGACTTCTGGTGGGAGGAGTCCGGCGTCGTCGGAGAGTGCGACGGGATGGGGAAGTACTTCGGCGAGTACTCGGAGAAATCGCTGCGTGAGGTCCTCGACGAGGAGAAGTTTCGTGCGCAGGAACTCGTCGACCTCGGGTACATCGTGGTGCGGTGGAGCTGGGATGAGCTCCTCCGGCGGCCCGATGTCGTGCTCGCTCGCATCGAACGCGCGATCAACCGGGCCCGAGCCCTACGGCGTGTGAGCTGATCGAGGCGGTCGCATGCCCGGTGACCGATCGCATGCCTTCGGCGGCGCGCGAGAGGTGATCGAGCATGCGAACGGTGATCAGCCCTGCGGACGAGGGGCAGCAGGCCTCGAACAGCGCGTGACCACCGGTTTTCGCAACCGTGGGGGTGACGTTGTAATCTTCATCGCGTCGCCAAATCGCGCTGAGCGCGGGTCCGACACACGGCACGTTGCCCGAGCGGCCAATGGGAGCGGACTGTAAATCCGTCGCGAAAGCTACGTAGGTTCGAATCCTACACGTGCCACCACTCATCAAGGACTTCTGAAAGTCCTTGTGAGCTGCGCTTATACGGACTCGACCAGCCCGCAGAGCGCATCGGACCCCAGCGATTTGGCGACACTCGGGGCTGCTGTGTAACCTCGACAAGGCTCTCGGGGCGTCGAACAACGCCTCGGGTCCCGCCCCCTTAGCTCAGTCGGTAGAGCGTTTCCATGGTAAGGAAAAGGTCAACGGTTCGATTCCGTTAGGGGGCTCGCTGGACTCCCAGACCGTCACCGGCCTGGGCGGCCATGGCGGTGTAGCTCAGTTGGTTAGAGCGAACGACTCATAATCGTTAGGTCGCCGGTTCGAGTCCGGCCATCGCTACTGCGAGAGACAAGCTCAGCGGACGCGGCGCCCACCGGTGCCGGCATCCGTACCCGAGAACGATCCACCCGAAAGGCAGCCCCGTGGCCTCCTCAACAGATGTGCGCCCCAAGATCACCTTGGCCTGCGAGGTCTGCAAGCACCGCAACTACATCACCAAGAAGAACCGCCGCAACGATCCCGACCGGCTCGAGATCAAGAAGTTCTGCCCGAACTGCGGCAAGCATCAGGGCCACAAGGAATCGCGCTGACCCACCCGTCCCGCCGGTAGCACCGGCGGGACGCGCCGTCTCCTGAGTCTCGATCGGGCCGCGTGCCCGACCGCCCGCGGGAGTCGGCGATCCGGCGACCACGGCGCGTGTGCCGCGACGGACGCCCCCACGGTCGAGAATCAACACAGATCAGGTCGGTGACACATGAGTGATCAGTCCATTGCCTCGGTCGAGGAACGCCTCGCGATCATGGCCAACCAGACGAGCCTGTCGCCCGAGGAGATCGCCGAGCGCACCGCCGCTCAGGTCGGCTTCCACTACACGGTCGAGGACTACTACGAGGTGGGCCGCGAGAAGGTCCGCGAGTACGCCCGCGCCGTGCAGGACGGCAACCCGGTCCACTGGAACGAGGCCGCGGCCACCGCGAACGGACACTCGACGCTGATCGCTCCGCTGTCGTTCGTCGCCATCCCCGGCATGATCGCCCAGCGCCGTCTCTTCGAGGAGATGGTGGAGGGTTGGGATCTCTGGAAGATGCTGCAGACCGACCAGCGCCTGGTGTTCCACAAGCCCGTCGAGGTCGGTGACCGCCTGATCTGCGTCGTGTCGCTCGACTCGTACCGCCAGATGGGTGGCGCGGACGTGCTCGTCACCAAGAACCAGATCCACAACCAGCACGACGTGCCGGTCATGACCACCTGGACCACGCTGGTCGCCCGCGCCGGCGAGTCCCCGGCGCCGTCGTTCATGCAGACCGTCGCCCACACGATGCTCGTCGAGGGCGCGACCTACGACCACGGCCAGACCATCCCCGACCACAGCGGCTTCTTCACCGAGCCCGATCCGGCCGTCGAGCCCAAGGCGTACGGGGCGATCAGCTTCGACAGCCTCACCGTCGGCCAGGAGCTCGAACCGCGCACGGTGAAGCTGACCCGCGGCAACCTCATCAACTACGCCGGTGTCGCCGGCGACCCGAACCCGATCCACTTCAGCGACGAGATCGCCGACATCGTCGGCCTCGACACCGTCGTCGCCCACGGCATGCAGACCATGGGCATCAGCGCGGGCTACGTCACCGACTTCGTCGGCGACCCGGGCGCGGTCTACGAGTACAACGTGCGCTTCACCGCGCCGGTCTACGTCCCGCGTGACGGCTACGGCCAGATGGACCTCACCGCCAAGGTGAAGTCGCTCGATCCGGAGACCCGTCGCGGGCAGATCGCGCTCACCGCCAAGTCGAACGGCAAGAAGATCTTCGGCCGCGCGCTGGCCAGCGTCCAGTTCTCCTGACCCGGCCCGCGGCGCCGGGAGGCGTTTTCGGCCCGTGACCTCGGAGCGAATTGGAGTTCGCACGATCGGGTGTCGTACACTCGGATGTCTGAGGTTCACCGAGCTGCGCGCTGCCCACGGGTGGCGCGTTGATTGTGTGGAACGAAGATGGAATCGACTCTTCCGGTGCGACCATGGTCGTGCGCGGGCGAGTCGTGTCCACCGGGTCGGTGCAGTCACCGGCCCAGAGGGGCGTAGCTCAACTGGCAGAGCAGCGGTCTCCAAAACCGCAGGTTGCAGGTTCAAGTCCTGTCGCCCCTGCCCTCGCCGAGAACGGTGTCAACACGGCTCTCGGTGAACCGCAGGACATCACGCGGCCCGGCCGCGTGACGGACACACGTTCGACGAGAGGATGAAGGTGAGCAGACGCGACAGAGCTGCCCGTGCGAAGGGGTCGACTCCCGACGCCGAGGCAACCGACGCCGACACCACCGCCGGCACGGACAATGCCGACGCCACCTCCGCGGACTCCGACGCCCGGCCCAGCGGCAAGCGCTCGTCCACCCCGCGTGGCAAGCGTGGCGCCGCGACCGATGTCGACGGTGCCACCACCGCCGGCGGCGTCGCCCTGAAGGAACGGTCCACCCGGACCGACACCTCGACGGCCACCAGCCGCAACCCGTTCGTCCGACTGTGGACGTTCCTGCGGCAGGTCGTCGGAGAACTGAAGAAGGTCATCTGGCCGACCCGGTCGGAGATGGTCCGCTACACGATCATCGTGTTGATCTTCGTGGTCGTGATGACAGCGTTCATCTCGGGCATCGACCTCGGCTTCGCCAAGGCCGTGCTCTGGTTGTTCGGCTGACACCGACCGTTCGGAAGACATCACGGCGGGCGTTCGCGCCAACCATGGTGTGCGTCGCGCAGCGGCACACACGGTAAGCAATGAAAGGGAGCGTGGGCTGCAGTGAGCACCCCTGAGCACGACACCGAGAGCATCCAGGATGCCGACCTCGAGGCGATCGAGTCGGGCAGTGATGTCCTGGACGCGCCGGTCGACGTCGCCGCGACCGAAGAGCTGACCGAGGCCGTCGCCGGATCCATCGTCGACGACACCCCGAGCACCGACGAGGCACCCACCGACGAGACCCCTGCCGAGCCCGAGGAAGAGGTCGACCCGGTCGAGGAGCTGAAGAAGGAACTGCGTCGCGCACCGGGTGACTGGTACGTGATCCACTCCTACGCCGGCTACGAGAACAAGGTGAAGGCCAACCTCGAGACCCGCGTGCAGAACCTCGACGTCGGCGACTACATCTTCCAGGTGGAGGTCCCCACCGAAGAGGTCACCGAGGTCAAGAACGGCCAGCAGAAGAAGGTGCAGCGCAAGGTGCTGCCCGGCTACATCCTGGTGCGCATGGAGCTCAACGACGACTCGTGGGGCGCGGTGCGCAACACCCCCGGCGTCACCGGATTCGTCGGCATGACCTCGAAGCCGTCGCCGCTGTCGATGAAGGAAGTCCTGCAGTTCCTGCTGCCGCGCGCCGAGGCCAAGAAGCCCGTCGCCGGTAAGACGGGCGCGACCTCCGAGGGTGGCGAGACCTCGTCGGCGTCGATCATCGAGGTCGACTTCACGGTCGGCGAGAGCGTCACCGTCATGGACGGACCGTTCGCGACGCTGCCCGCCTCGATCTCCGAGGTCAACGCCGAGCAGCGCAAGGTGAAGGTGCTGGTGTCGATCTTCGGTCGCGAGACCCCGGTCGAACTCGGCTTCGCCCAGGTCGAGAAGATCTGATTTTTTCCACGACTTCGCGTCTCCAGCGGACGCGGGACGTCCGACACCGGGTGCGACCGGGTCGTCGGACACACACGAAGACAACACGAAGGTAAAAGAGAGATGCCCCCCAAGAAGAAGAAGCTCGCCGGGATCATCAAGCTCCAGATCCAGGCCGGTGCGGCCAACCCCGCCCCGCCCGTGGGTCCGGCGCTCGGTCAGCACGGCGTGAACATCATGGAGTTCTGCAAGGCCTACAACGCCGCGACCGAGTCGCAGCGTGGCACGGTCATCCCGGTCGAGATCTCGGTCTACGAGGACCGCTCGTTCGACTTCAAGCTGAAGACCCCGCCCGCGGCCAAGCTGCTGCTCAAGGCGGCCGGTCTGCAGAAGGGTTCGGGAGAGCCGCACAGCAAGAAGGTCGGCAAGGTCACCATGGACCAGGTCCGTGAGATCGCCAAGACCAAGCAGGAAGACCTCAACGCCAACGACGTCGAGCAGGCCGCGAAGATCATCGCCGGCACCGCCCGGTCGATGGGCATCACGGTCGACTGAGCTCGCGAGGTCGCACGACCCGGGGACGGCGCAGCCGTCTCCACCAATCAATCAGCAAGCGTGGGAGGACCGGCTCGGTCCGCACACCACCCATCCGCAGTAGTTGCGGAGAAGGAATGAACACATGAGCAAGAAGAGCAAGGCATATCTGGCCGCGGCCGAGAAGATCGACAAGGACAACCTGTACAGCCCGCTGGAGGCTGCAGCGTTGGCGAAGGCCACCGGTTCGTCGAAGTACGACGCCACCGTCGAGGTCGCCATCCGTCTCGGCGTCGATCCCCGCAAGGCCGACCAGATGGTCCGCGGCACCGTGAACCTGCCGCACGGCACGGGCAAGACCGCCCGCGTCATCGTGTTCGCCGTCGGCGACAAGGCCGCCGAGGCGACCGCCGCCGGTGCCGACGAGGTCGGTGCCGAGGATCTCATCGAGAAGATCCAGGGCGGCTGGCTCGAGTTCGACGCCGCGATCGCGACGCCGGATCAGATGGCGAAGGTCGGACGTATCGCACGCGTCCTCGGCCCGCGTGGTCTCATGCCCAACCCGAAGACCGGCACCGTGACCCCCGATGTCACCAAGGCCGTCAACGAGATCAAGGGCGGAAAAATCAACTTCCGTGTCGACAAGGCCTCGAACCTGCACCTGGTGATCGGCAAGTCGTCGTTCGCGCCCGAGCAGCTCGCCGAGAACTACGGCGCCGCGCTCGACGAGATCCTCCGTGCGAAGCCGTCCGCGGCGAAGGGCCGGTACCTCAAGAAGGTCACCGTCTCGACCACCTCGGGCCCCGGCATCCCGGTCGATCCGGCCGTGACCCGCAACTACGCGGTTCCCGCCGACGCCCAGGCGTAAGCACACCGCTTCGGTCTGCCCAGCAGCCGCGACACCTCCCCGGTGTCGCGGCTGTTGTGTGTTCAGCCGACCAGCCCGTCGAGGTGGTCGGCGAGATCTCCGGCGTGCGACAGCATCGCCATGTGGCCCCCGTCGATCACGGCGGGCCGGACACCGTTCAACCGATTGGCGACCACACCCCGCATGAACGGCTCCGGGAAGAACCGGTCGTCGGCGAACAGCAGGAAGTGGGTGTCGATGTCCGGCAGTGCCGAAGCCGGCCACACCTGCGTCCCGGGGGTGTCGGACTGCGCTCGCTCGATCTCCTCGGCGACGACCTCGGGTGCCACGCCGTTGTAGAACAGGGCGTCGATGTCGTCGGGGTCGTAGCCACCGGCCGCCGCGGCCTCCCGCTGTGCCTGTCCGCAGCCCGTCGCGCCCCACCACTCGTCGGGGCGCTCGCCGGGTCGCGGGATCATCGCCGAGGCGAAGACCAGCTTCGACGCGCCGACCAGGGGGCAGGCGAGCGGTCCGGTGAACCCGCCGTAGGAATGTGCGACGACGATGGGGGCCTCGGTGTCGTCGGGTGTCTGTGCGACGACCGCGGCGGCGTAGGCGGTGAGATCGGCGGCGTCGTCCTCGCACGGCAGGTCGATCGCGACCGCGCGGTGTCCGCGGGTCTCGAGTTCGGCGACGAGGAAGCGCCAGTACGAGGGGTCCGATCCCCCTCCGGGGATCAGAAGGAATGTGGTCACGGCGGTGCTCCCGTCTCGATGTCTGGGTGATTCGGAGGTCGCATTCGAGTATCCCTGCGACGGAGGGAACCGTTCGGTGCTCTCGATAGTCTGAGAGATATGCGTGACGACAAATTGCTGACCCGGATCGCCGGGTTGCTCCGCCAGGCCGAGGGCACCGACAACGAGCACGAGGCGCAGACCTTCATGCAGGCCGCGCAGCGTCTGGCGACGGCGGCATCGATCGATCTGGCGGTCGCCCGGGCACACGATCCGGCCGCGGCCCGGACCGCGCCGGTGGCGCGACAGATCGCGATCGGGACGAAGGGCAAGCGTGGCCTGCGTACCTACGTGGCGCTGTTCGTCGCGATCGCCCACGCCAATGACGTCAAGGTCGACGTCGCGAGCAATTCCACGTTCGTCCTCGCC
Source organism: Williamsia sp. Leaf354 (assembly GCF_001424365.1). Taxonomy (NCBI): domain Bacteria; kingdom Bacillati; phylum Actinomycetota; class Actinomycetes; order Mycobacteriales; family Nocardiaceae; genus Williamsia; species Williamsia sp. Leaf354. The sequence continues at coordinate 397,393 of NZ_LMPL01000005.1, read as the reverse complement.
TACGGGTTCTCCGGCGACATCGACAGCACCGAGGCGCTCTACAGCTCGCTGGTGGTGCAGATGGTCGCCGCGAGCGACGCGTATCTCAAGGCCGGCGGCTACAAGAACGAGGTCGCGCACAAGGTGGTCACCCAGCATTCGCGGTGGCGCACCCGGCGTGTGGTCGAGCAGACCCCGCTGTCGCCGATCACCGCACGTCTCAACTTCCAGTCGGCCTTCGCCGAACGGATCGGTCTGCGCCTCACCGAGGCGCGCGACGAGGCGCGAGCCGAAGCCGTCGCAGCGACGTCGACACGGTCGTCGTCGACTCAGATCGCATTGCGCGACAAGGAGATCGCCGTCGTCGACTTCCATCGTGCGGAGTCGACGGCGCGCGGCACGTGGCGGGGGGCGAGCGCTAGCGCGGGGTACTCCGAGGCCGCACGGCGCGCGGGGGACTCCGCGGGGCGTCGTGCCCGGCTCGGTGAGCAGGGCCACCTCGACGGGAGCCGCGGCGCACTGGAATCGGGGTGAGCCACCCGAGGGGCCGTGACACCCAGCGCTCGGCGCTGTATGCCGCCGAGGCGATGGTGCTGTCGCTGTTCGCCTCGGAGCGGCCGACGGTGGAACTCGCGGGCACCTCGATCACCCTCCCGCCGGAGGGTCGATTCGGGTCGGTCGAGTCGGTCCGCGGCTACGTCGATCGGGTGCTGGCGCGTCCGTCGGTGCGGGGGCGGTTCCCGCGTGCGGATCTCCCGGTCGCGGTCCGGGCCCGTCGTGGAGACCGTAGTGCGCACTACGAATCCGCACCGTCGCCGGTGATCGCCGTGCCCGAATCGGCAGAAGGTCGATGGGCCTTGCGGGAGCTGGTCGTGTTGCACGAGGTGTCGCATCACCTGACCGAACCCGGTGTCGTGCCCCACGGACCGGAGTTCGCGACCACACTCGTCGATCTGGTCGCCGATGTTCTCGGCCCCGAGGCGGGCTTCGTCTACCGCGTGATCCTCACCGACAGCGGTATCGCGTTGAGCTGACGGATCGCGCGGTCGAGGTGCCCGTCGTCACGTGCCCAACTGACGTCTTTACGTGCCCAACCGGCGTCGTTACGTGCCCAACTGGGGGCGTTACGTGCCCAACTGGGGAGGGGTCACCAGCCGGGGGAGCCGATGGCCTGGAAGGTCAGGTAGCTGGGGTGCTTCGGATCGAGGACGAGATCCTGCTTGCGACCGTGTGCGCGGATGAGGTCGGGGATCACCGTGAGATAGCGCGGGACGCTGCCGGCGTAGACGTCGACGCGCAACCGGTGCCCGATCTCGAGGACGGCGTCGGTGGGGACGAGGTCCACGTCGATGGGCAGGGCGACGTCGGCGGGCACCGGGAGCTTGCGCTTGCGGCTGAGATAGTGGTGCGCCACCAGCAGCGTGCCGTCCTCGGCGTACTCCGACAGGTCGTGGTCGATCGCCCGGTTCGACACTGTCAGCGCGCCGTTGGTGAGGACCCGCGAGGTGCCGTCGGGGGCGACGTCGTTGACGGTGACCGCCCAGATGCCCTCCTGGCCGGAGGTCGAGACGTGCAGTCGCAGGTTCATCGCACCGCTGATCTGCGTGCGCTCGGTGACCGGCGGCGTGGTGAACGCGAGCGCCCCGCCCTCCTGATGGCGGGCGTCGGTGGTGAAGTCCTTGCCGAACATCGCGGTGATGCCCGCGGTCACCTGCGTCATGTCACGCGACTTCAGGCCGCGCATGTCGGGGCGCACGCCGAGCGATCGGCCTTTCACGACCGGTGATCCGCCGAGGGTGCCGTCGTGCACGGCGTGTGACGCGGTGCCCGAACGCCTGTCGTCGAGGTAGAGGCGACGCACCGTGGCCCCGGCGCGCGGGAAGCAGTCCCCGGAGGTCCACGAGCCGCCCTGCTGCTCGAGGGTCACCGGACCGTAGTTGTCGACACCGTTGTCGATCCCCTTGAGCCACTTGTCGAACCACGCGCGTTCGAGCACGTCGACCCGCGGCGGATGGGTCGGTCCACCGAAGCCCGATCCGGCGTCGACGTGATAGCCATCGGCGACCACGAGCTGCTTGCGGCCGGGCTCCATGTCGAGGTGTGAGTAGATGGAGGTGGCGCTGCGACCGAACAGGTCGTGCCATCCGCCGAACAGGAACGTCGGTACGTCGATGCGGTCGACCACCGGGTCGCGCTCGTCGAAGTACGGGTCGTCGTAGACGCGGTCGTCGTGTCCGGTGAGGAAACCCCACGCGAGGGAGCCGACCTCGGTCGCCGGTGAGGCCACGCGGTCGGCGAACCACTTGACGGCGTTGCCGCGCAGGATGTCCCGCACCGACGTCGCCGGGTTCGGGATCCACTTGAGGACGTTGACGATCGACAGCCACATCGGGATGAACGCCGAGGGCAGTCCGCCGGTGATGTAGATGTCGCGGACGATGTCCTCACACCCCTCGACGGCGAACACCGCCTTGAGTCCCTCGGGTCGCTTGTCGGCGGCCTGCAGCGAGTTGATCGCCGAATACGACCAGCCGGCCATGCCGTAGGTGCCGTCGCACCACGGCTGCGCGGCCACCCACCGACAGATCTCGACCGAATCCTGCTGCTCGCGCGCGCCGAGGATCTGCCACTTCCCGTGCGACGCACCGGTTCCCCGGACGTCGACGATCACCTGGGTGTAGCCGCTGCGCACCAGGTTGCGGTTGATGCCGAAGACGTCGAGGGCCCCGCCGGAGAGCGTCCGGGTCACGTCGGTGACCCCGGACAGCGGTGTGCCGGTCATGTTCACCGTGCCCGCGAGGCCGCGGACGCCGCGTCCGACCACGGGCGAGTGGATGGCGGTGTCGATCACGTCGAGCAGCGCCCGGTTGTAGGGATTGATGTTGACCACGGCCGGGTACACCGTCGACACCGCGCGGCGGTGGTGATCGGCAGGCCGGATCACGGTGGCGCGCAACAGGACACCGTCGGACATCCGGATCTCGACGTCGCGGTCGATGCTGACGTGCGGGTGGCGCAGGGGGCCGTCGACGAGTTGGCGCCACTGCATGGCGGCAGCGCCGCCGGTGGGGTCGCCGAGCGGCAGGGTCGGAAGCGGGGTGGGACGCGGACGGCGGTCGGTGCCCGGCGCGGACGCGGGATGGGTGGGGGCGGGCATCGCCGAGCCGAGCCCGTCGGTCATGGGGAATTCCGGTGGATCGACCTGCACGCTCATCGGTGTCGCCTCGCTGTGGGGAGCGAGGCCGGCGCAGGCCGGGATCTCACTGTGTCCACTCCGTCGTGGTCTGGCGTGCGCACCCCGTCATGTGGCGCAGGTCACGTCAGCTGCTCCAGCCGAATGTAACCCAGCCTATTGGGTATGGATACGGCACCGTAGGAACTTGTGACCAGAGCGGGATGGACGTCCATGCTTTGGTAACGATGTCTATATCTTGGAACGCGCGTACCGGATTCCGAGGTGCGTCCGGCCGATCGAAGGCCTCGGACCTGCATCGATTTGGTCCATGGCGGCCTGCGCCGCTACTCTGGACCTCGATGTACTCCGCGGGCTCACCCCCGCGGCACCATCTGTTCAACCAGAGACCGTCGGTCGACGTCTCCCATCCGGGAGGTGTTCGAAGGTCCGGCTCATCGCCGGCGACCCACGCAGGGTGGACGTGTGAAGTTCGGTGGCCGTTCGCGGCCGTCTTTCCTCTACGCCCCGATGCCCTGCGCTCGGGGCGTTCGTCGTGAGTGGGCCCTTCCGGCCGACACCGAATCGACATGAGAGGAGGCGAAGTATGGCCAAGTCCGACAAGGTCACCGCAGTCGCGGAGATCACCGAGCAGTTCAAGGGCTCCACGGCGACAGTCATCACGGAATACCGTGGCCTGTCCGTCAAGCAGCTCTCTGACCTGCGTCGTTCACTCGGCGAGGGCGCAACCTACTCCGTCGCCAAGAACACCCTGGTCAAGCGCGCCGCAGCGGAAGCGGGCGTTGCTGGACTCGACGAGCTGTTCGTCGGCCCGACCGCGATCGCCTTCATCGAAGGTGAACCGGTCAACGCCGCCAAGGCGATCAAGACGTTCGCCAAGGACAACAAGGCTCTCATCATCAAGGGCGGCTACATGGACGGCCGCGCGCTGTCCGTGGCCGAGATCGAGCAGATCGCCGACCTCGAGACCCGAGAGATCTTGCTGGCAAAGCTCGCCGGTGCCATGAAGGGCAATTTGGCGAAGGCTGCCGGGCTGTTCAACCAGCCCGCATCGCAGGTCGCGCGTCTCGCCGCGGCCCTGCAGGAGAAGAAGACCGAGGCCGGCGAATAACTCGCCGTTCTTGCACCACCCACCGACACCACACCATTCCCCGTGTGTGGGTTCACCCCCACGGGGGACAACAGGAAGGACGCCACCATGGCGAAGCTCAGTGCTGACGAGCTCATCGATCAGTTCAAGGAACTGACCCTGCTGGAGCTCAGCGATTTCGTGAAGAAGTTCGAAGAGGTCTTCGAGGTCACCGCGGCCGCCCCGGTCGCCGTTGCCGCTGCCGGTGCCCCGGCCGCCGGTGGCGCCGAGGCCGCTGCCGAGCAGGACGAGTTCGACGTCGTGCTCGAGGGCGCGGGCGACAAGAAGATCCAGGTCATCAAGGTCGTCCGTGAGGTCGTCTCGGGTCTGGGTCTGAAGGAGGCCAAGGACCTCGTGGAGAGCGCCCCGAAGGCCATCCTCGAGAAGGTCGACAAGGATGCCGCCGAGGCCGCCAAGGCGAAGCTCGAAGAGGCCGGCGCCAAGGTCTCCGTCAAGTAATCCCGTCTGGACGGTTTATTCCGCCAGACTGCACAAGGCCACCCCGCAGCGCGGGGTGGCCTTGTCGTATCTGCAGGTCATGACGGTTTTTTCTGGGTCGTGCACGAATTGTCGAGTTGATGTTCGTCGATGGCGAACCGTGGGTTAGAGTGACTCCAACCACAAGCCGGGGTGGCACAGCAGAGGGAGTTTTACGTGGGTGTGGAGGTCAGCGTCGAGGGACTCACCAAGTCTTTCGGATCGCAGAACATCTGGCGCGACGTCTCTCTGACGCTTCCCGAGGGTGAGGTGAGCGCACTGCTGGGGCCGTCGGGTACCGGCAAGTCGGTGTTCCTCAAGGCCCTCATCGGGTTGCTGCACCCGGAGCAGGGCTCGGTGATCGTCGACGGCACCGACATCACCAAGTGCTCGTCGCGGGAGCTCTACGAGATCCGCAAGCTCTTCGGTGTCCTGTTCCAGGACGGCGCGCTGTTCGGCTCGATGAGCCTGTTCGACAACACGGCCTTCCCGCTGCGTGAGCACACGAAGAAGTCCGAGAGCGACATCCGGTCGATCGTGATGGACAAGCTCGACCTCGTCGGTCTCGCCGACGCCGGCGACAAGCTTCCCGGTGAGATCTCCGGTGGTATGCGCAAGCGCGCCGGCCTGGCCCGCGCCCTGGTGCTCGATCCGCAGATCATCCTGTGCGACGAGCCCGACTCGGGTCTCGACCCGGTGCGCACCGCCTACATCTCGCAGCTGCTGATCGACATCAACGCGCAGATCGACGCCACGATCCTGATCGTCACGCACAACATCAACATCGCCCGGACCATCCCCGACAACATCGGCATGCTGTTCCGCAAGGAGCTGGTCATGTTCGGTCCGCGTGAGGTGCTGTTGACCTCCGAGGAGCCCGCGGTCAAGCAGTTCCTCGCCGGTGACCGCTTCGGTCCGATCGGCATGTCGGAGGAGAAGGACGACGCGACCGCCGCGCAGGAGCAGGAGCTCGCCGACGCCGGTATCTCCGGTGGCGGTACTAAGGACGACTTCAGCGAGATCATCGCGCAGGTGCAGCCCAACCCGGGTATGCCCGAGCGCAAGGCGTCGGCGCGTCATCGTCAGCGTGTCGAGGACATGCTCCACGAGCTGCCCGAGGGCGCCCAGACCGCGATCCGCAACAGCATGGCCAAAGAAGACGAACTCAAGGCCGAGAACCGCGCTGTCTCAGAGAACCAGAACGGCTCGGATCAGGGGTCGGTGAACACCGAGAAGCAGTTCGCCGGGTCCAACGACAACACCGAGCAGTTCCCCGCCTACCGCGGAGGCAACTGAATGACCGTCGCATCACCGCGCGGCCGCTCGATCGAGGGTCGTCGATGAGCTCAGCCACCACGCGTGGCGTCGAGAAGGTGCAGCAGGCCGGTCACGGGGCCCTGTCGCAGACGGGCAACATCGTCCAGCTCTTCATCGACGTCGCACGCAACATCTTCGTGCGCCCGTTCCAGTTGCGGGAGTTCATCCAGCAGGCGTGGTTCATCGCCAGCGTCACCATCCTGCCGACGGCACTGATCGCCATCCCGTTCGGCGCCATCGTCTCGCTGCAGACGTCGTCGCTGATCAAGCAGCTCGGTGCGGAGTCGTTCACCGGTGCCGCGAGCGTCCTGATCGTGCTGCAGCAGGCGGCGCCCATCATCACCTCGCTGCTGATCGCCGGTGCCGCCGGTTCGGCGGTCGCCGCCGACCTCGGTTCGCGCACCATCCGCGAGGAGATCGACGCGATGCGGGTGCTCGGCATCAACCCGATCCAGCGTCTGGTGGTGCCCCGTGTGCTGGCCATGGTGCTCGTCGGCGCGCTGCTCAACGGCCTGGTGTGTGTGGTCGGCATCGGTGGCGGTTACTTCTTCAACGTGGTGGTCCAGAACGGCACGCCCGGTGCGTATCTCGCGTCGTTCAGCGCGCTCGCGCAGCTGCCCGACCTGTACGTCGCCACCCTCAAGGCCGCGATCTTCGGTGTCATCGCCGGTGTCATCGCCGCCTACAAGGGCCTCACCCCCAAGGGCGGCCCGAAGGGTGTCGGCGAGGCGGTCAACCAGAGCGTGGTCATCACGTTCCTGCTGCTGTTCTTCGCCAACCTGATCATCACTGCGGTGTATCTGCAGATCGTCCCCGCCAAGGGTTCGTAGGGGAGTGCATAGATGACCATCGCCAAGAGCAGGGCCGACCTGCTCAACTACCGCATCCGCAAGGGTGTCGCGGCACCGCTGAAGGTTCTCGACGGCGCCGGCACGCAGATGTCGTTCTACGGTCGCGCCGTCGCCTGGACGCCGCGGACCATCAAGCACTACCCGAAAGAGCTGCTGCGCCTGCTCGCCGAGGTCGCCTTCGGCGCAGGCGGTCTCGCGATCATCGGCGGCACGATCGGCGTCATGGTGCTGCTCACCGGGTTCACCGGTGTCGTCGTCGGTCTGCAGGGCTACGCGGCCCTCGACCAGATCGGCTCGCAGGCACTCACCGGCTTCCTCTCGGCCTACGCCAACACCCGTGAGGTCGCCCCGCTGGTCGCCGGTCTCGCCCTGTCGGCCACGGTCGGTTGCGGCTTCACCGCCCAGCTCGGCGCCATGCGCATCTCCGAGGAGATCGACGCCCTCGAGGTCATGGCCGTCCCGTCGGTGCCGTTCCTCGTCACGACCCGCGTGATCGCCGGCTTCATCGCCGTCATCCCGCTCTACGTGTTGGGTCTGCTCGCGGCGTACATCGCCACGCGAGTGGTCAACACCCAGTTCAACGGGCAGTCGTCGGGTTCCTACGACCACTACTTCAACCTGTTCCTGCCACCGGCCGACGTGTTGTGGTCCTTCGGCAAGGTGCTGGTCTTCGCCTTCGTGATCATCCTGGTGCACTGCTACTACGGCTACTACGCCAGCGGCGGCCCGGCCGGCGTCGGCGTGGCGGTCGGACGTGCCGTCCGATCGGCACTGGTCCTGATCGCGGTCCTCGACTTCTTCCTGGGTCTCGCGATCTGGGGAACCAGCACGAGCGTGAGGGTGGCGGGCTGATCCATGAGTGTCATCCGTACCCGCCTGCTGGGCCTGGTGTTCTTCATCGTGGTCGCGCTGTTCATCGGCGGAACCATCCTCAAGTTCAACCAGACCTTCCAGTCGTTCACCGACGTCAACCTGACCACCGATTCCGCCGGTAACGCGTTGCCCGACAAGGCCGACGTGAAGGTCCGCGGCCTCATCGTCGGACAGGTCAACAAGGTCACCGCATCCGACAACGGCGCTGTCACCGTCGAGCTCGGGCTCCAGCCCGACAAGGCGAAGATGCTGCCCGCCGGCACGACCGCACGCATCCTCCCGAAGACGTTGTTCGGTGAGCGGTACGTGGCGTTGCAGCTGCCGTCGGACACCGCGGGCCCCACCCTGACGAACGGCTCGACCATCCGCACCGACTCCAGCGGCAACGCGTTGGAACTGCAGGCACTGTTCGACAAGCTGCTGCCGGTCCTCGAGGCGATCCCGCCGCAGGACCTCAGCGTCACGCTCGGATCCCTCTCGAAGGCGCTGACCGGCAACGGTGAGCGGTTGGGGACCAGCTTCGAGGAGCTGAACAACATCTTCACCCAGTTCAACCGGAACATGCCCGAACTGCAGGGGACCCTGCGCGGTCTGGCGTCGTTCTCGCAGACCTACTCCGAGGCGCTCCCCGACATCGTCGACGCGCTCGACTCGCTGCGCACCACCACCAACACCCTGGTGGAGAAGCAGGGCGACCTGCGCGGGTTCATCTCGACGGTGACCAAGGCGGCGGTCGACACGACCGACTTCCTCGCCACCAACCGTCGCGACCTGCTGACCCTGGCGATCGACTCCGAGCCGCTGCTCTCGGCGATCGCCGAGCAGTCGCCGGCCTTCGGGTGCACGTTCAAGAACTTCGCGGGTCTCATCCCCGAGGTCGGCAACATCGTCGGCAAGGGGACGAAGAACCCGGGTGTGCGCGTGAGCCTGACGTTCTCGAACCCGCGCGGACGCTACCTGCCGAACCAGGACGAGCCGCGACTGCTCGAGAACCGCGGACCGATCTGCTACCCGCACCACTACCAGTCGGGTCGCCCGTTCCCGCAGTACCCGGGCGGATCGCTCAACGACGGCTCCTACCAGCCGCCGTCGCGTAACCCCGGCCCGCGCAACGTGCAGGAGCTGCCGACCCCGGACTTCTCCGGTACCCCGGCGGGCACCATCACGCCCAGCGTCTACGACGACCCGCAGAACAAGGTCGCCCTCCAGGCGATCATGGCCTCGGAGGCGGGCACCACGCCCGATCAGGTTCCCGGCTGGATCGCACAGATCGTCGCCCCCGGCATGCAGGGGGCGCAGGTGACCGTCAAGTGAAGAACAACTTCTACTCGCCGCTGATCAAGCTGATCATCTTCGCGGTGATCACCGTGATCGCGACCGCGACCCTGGGCATCACCATCGCCAACTCCGGCGCCGGCGGCAGCAACGACTTCAAGGCCGTCTTCTCGGATGCGTCGCTGCTCAACCAGGGCGACGACGTCCGTATCGCCGGTGTGCGCGTCGGGCAGGTCACGTCGGTCGAGGTCTACGACCACGACAAGGCGATGGTGGGCTTCTCCATCAACCGCGACAAGCTCCCCGACGGTGTGCAGGCCTACATCAAGTTCCGCAACCTGACGGGCCTGCGGTACCTGGCCCTCGAGCGCGGGCCCGGCGACAACGGCGCGATGTTGTCGAAGGGGTCGACGATCTCGATCGCCAACACCCACCCCTCGGTCAACCTCACCGACCTGTTCAACGGCTTCCGTCCGCTGTTCCAGCAGCTGACCGCCGAGGACGTCAACAAGCTGTCCGACGAGATCATCAAGGTCTTCCAGGGCGAGGGCGGCACCATCACCGACCTCGTGTCCGACACCGCCGATCTGACCAACACGATCGCCGACAAGGACAAGGTGATCGGTGAGCTGATCACGAACCTGACCACGGTGCTCGACAACATCAACCAACACGATGACCAGTTGACGTCGCTGCTGACGACCACCGAGAAGTTCGTGACCGGCCTCGCCGCCCAGCGCAACTCGGTCGGTTCGGCGATCACGTCGGTGTCGAACCTGACCGCGGTGACCAACTCGATCCTCACGCCGGTCCGTCCGTCGCTGCAGGGGTCGATCGCCAGCCTCGATCAGTTGTCGCAGCGGATCAACGAGCGCCGCGGCGAGGTCGAGAAGACGCTGACCAACCTGCCGATCAAGGCGGCGAAGATCGGCCGCGCGGCGACCTTCGGTTCGTGGTTCCAGTTCTATCTCTGCGGTATCGACCTGGTGGCCGGCAACGGCAAGTCGACGATGCTGAGCCAGCCGCTGATCCCGCTGCCCGACATCAACTACGTGCTCTACACCAACGTCGCGACGCGATGCTGGGCCAACGACGATCCGCCGAGCTGAGGGGAGTGAACCATGGCTGACAAGAAAGAAAATCGCCGTCCGGATGCTCCTCTGCGGAGCCCGGTCACCGTCGGGGCCCTGGGCCTGGCGATCCTGATCATGGCGGCGCTGTCGTCGTTCTACCTGGCGAATCTGCCGTTGGTGGGCGCGGGCACGGTCTACAAGGCCGACTTCACCGAGGCCGCGGGGCTCAAGCCGCGCGACGAGGTGCGTGTCGCCGGCGTGAAGGTCGGCACCGTGCAGAGCGTCGACATCGTCGACAACAAGGTGCAGGTCGCCTTCGGTGTCGGTGACACCTGGGTGGGCGACCAGACCTCGGCGTCGATCCAGATCAAGACCGTGCTCGGGCAGAAGTACCTCGCCATCGAGCCGCGTGGCGACAAGCTCGCCGACCCGGGCAAGACGATCACCCAGACCACGTCGCCGTACGACGTGATCGAGGCGTTCAACGACGCCTCGGAGAACATCCAGGAGATCGACACCGACCAGCTCGCGACGAGCTTCCGGACGCTGTCGGCCGCGTTCTCCGGCACGCCCGCCGAACTCGGTGGTTCGCTCGACGGCCTGACCCGGTTGTCGACGACGATCGCCAGCCGCGATCAGGAGGTGCGCAAGCTCCTCGACGCGACCAAGGGCACCTCGAAGATCCTCGCCGACCGCAACCAGGAGTTCACCCGCCTCATCGCCGGTGCCGGTGACCTGCTGCAGGAACTCAACACTCGCCAGTCGGCCATCTCCCGGTTGCTGAGCAGCACGTCGCAGCTGTCGACGACGCTGACCGGCATCGTCCGCGACAACGAGAAGCAGATCGGCCCGGCCCTGGAATCGCTCAAGGGCGTGACCGACCTGCTGCAGAAACAGGATCAGAACCTGCGTGACTCCATCACCAATCTCGCGCCGTTCTACCGGCTCTACGCCAACGTGCTCGGCAACGGCCGCTGGTTCGACTCGGTGATCACCAACATCCTGCCGCCGGGTCTGCCCGCGCAGAACACCACGCGGCCGCCGAACAAGAACCAGCAGCTCAACAACGGTGGAACGGGGGCGACAGGATGATGACGACGAACGCACCCCGCCACGACCTGCGCGATTCCTCGGGTCCCGGTCGCTGGTTCACCCCGCGCCACATCGCCTTCCTGGTGGTGGGTGTCGTGGTGGCACTGATCATCGCCGGGTCGCTGTGGTGGCTGTTCACCTCGCTGAACCAGACCAAGGTGACGGCGTACTTCAAGTCCAGCGTCGGCATCTACTCCGGTACCGACGTCCGCATCATGGGCGTCAAGGTCGGATCGGTCGACAACGTGGAGCCGCAGGGCGACAAGGTGAAGATCACGTTCACCGTCGACGGCGGACACGACCTGCCCAAGGACGTGCGCGCGGTACAGATCACCCCGTCGGTGGTCGCCGATCGCTACATCCAGCTCACCCCGACCTACCAGAAGGGGATGGCCAAGGCCGGCGACGACATCACGTTGAGCCTCAACGAGACGATGGTCCCGGTCGAGATCGACCAGCTGTACTCGAGCGTGCAGAAGCTGTCGAACTCCCTCGGCCCGCAGGGCGCCAACAAGACCGGCGCACTGAGCCAGGTCATCACGACCGGCGCGAAGAACCTGAAGGGCAACGGCGAGAAGCTCGGTGCCACCATCGATCAGCTCTCCAAGGCCGCTCTCACCCTGAGCGACTCGCGGGGCAGCCTCGTCGACACCGTCAAGAACCTCGACGTGTTCGTCGGTGCACTGGCCGAGAACGACGCGCAGGTGCGTCAGTTCAACACCCAGCTCGACTCGTTCTCCTCGTTCCTCGCCGGAGAGCGGTCCCAGCTCGGTGAGGCCCTGAACAAACTGTCGGTAGCCCTCGGCGACGTCGCCGGATTCGTGCAGGACAACCGCATCGCGCTCGGCGACCGCGTGAAGGAGCTCATCCCGACCGCGCAGACGTTGGCCGACACCACCGACCAGCAGAAGGAACTGCTGACGGTGCTCCCGGTGACGATCAACAACCTGATCAACGCCTACAACGCCGAGTCGGGAACCCTCGACCTGCGTGTGGTGCTGCCGGAGTTGCAGAACCTCGCCGGTGCCGGGTGCAAGCTGCTCGACCTGGGCAAGCTCAAGCCGGGCGATCCCGCGTTCACGCAGTTCAGCAACACGCTGCGTCCGCTGCTCGACCAGTGCGGCAACATCACCGACCAGATCAACAAGGGCATCACCACCCCGACGCTCAACCTCCCGTTCGGCATCATGAGCGGCGAGAACCAGCAGCGGCGTGGACCGGTCCCCGGGACCCGCCCCGGTACGCCCTCGCCCGGATTGACAGGTGGCTGACCCGATGTCCTCTCTGAAGTCACCGATCCGCGTGAAGTCGGTCCTGAGCCGTCGCGGCCTCGTCGCGGCCGGAGCCGTCGCGATGACGTCGATGGTCGTGCTCACCGGGTGTTCCAACGGCGTCTACTCGCTGCCGCTGCCCGGTGGTGCCGACGTGGGCGACAACCCGCGGACCTACAAGATCCAGTTCTCCGACGTCCTCGACCTGGTACCCCAGTCGGCCGTGAAGTTGGACGGCGTGACCGTCGGCAAGGTCACCGACATCGGGATCGCACCGGATCAGTGGTCGGCCCAGGTCACCGTCGAGGTCAAGAACAAGATCGACCTCTCCGACAAGGCCGAGGCGAACGTCTCGCAGACCAACCTGTTGGGTGAGAAGTTCATCGCGCTCGTGGATCCGAAGGACAACGCCTCGGCGCCGAGGCAGTCGTCGCAGCAGGCCATCCCGGTGGCCCGCACCCGCACGGCCACCGACATCGAGCAGGTCCTCGGCGCGTTGTCGATGCTGCTCAACGGTGGTGGCATCGCGCAGATCAAGCCGATCGTCGACGAGCTGAACAACGCGTTCGACGGTCGCACCTCGACCGTGAAGTCGTTGCTCAACCAGACGTCGCGACTGATCAAGACCCTCGACGACCAGAAGAACAACATCACCCGGGCCATCGACGGGTTGGCGACGTTGTCGACGCGGACCGAGGCGCAGACCGCGCAGATCAACCGCATCCTCGATCAGCTGCCCGCCGGCGTGAAGGTGCTCGAGGACCAGCGTCCGCAGTTCGTGAACCTGCTGCAGAAGCTCGACGGTCTCGGCCAGGTCGGTGTCGACATCCTCGGGCGCGCCCGCCAGGAGATCATCACCGACCTCCGATCGCTGCGGCCGACGTTGTCGGCTCTCGCCTCGGCGGCGCCCGACATCATCACCGCCCTGCCGCTGCTGCCGACCTACCCGTTCCCGGACGATCTCTTGCCCGGTGTGCGCGGTAGCTCGACGAACCTGTTCCTCAGCGTCGACCTGCGGTTGCTCAACCAGCTCGAGGCGCTCGGTGTGGGTCAGCCGGAGCCGAAGTACTCCCAGGTGCGTTCGGGGATCCAGCCGCGCATCGATCCGCGCAACCCGTACTACAACGGCAACGGCGCCCGGTTGGGCTTCCCGACCATCACGCTGCTGCCGCTGCTCAACTCCCGCCCGGGTCCGAACACGCCGCCGTCGGGTGGCCAGTACGCCCTGCTGCCCTCGCCGAAGCAGGGGCAGACGGCACTGACCGGTCCCATGGCGATGCTGCAGGGTGCGAACGGGGGGACCGGCCGATGATGTCGAGGCTCGTCAAATGGCAGTTGATCGTCTTCACGCTCGTCGGCGTGCTGGCCATCATCTATGTCGGTGCCACCTACGCCCGTCTCGACAAGCTCGTCGGTGTGGGGCTCTACACCGTGCACGCCGACTTCAAGGACTCCGGCGGCATCTTCACCAACGCCGAGGTGACCTACCAGGGCGTCCCGGTGGGTCGTGTCGGGTCGCTGCAGCTGCGTCCGGACGGGGTGCGCGTCAACCTGCAGCTCGACTCGGGTGGGCCGAAGGTGCCGGCGACGGCGCAGGCGGTGGTGGCCAACCGGTCGGCGATCGGCGAGCAGTACGTCGACCTGCGTCCCTCGAGTGTCGGCGGGCCGTACCTGAAGGACGGGTCGGTCATCTCGAACACGACCATCCCGACCCCGGTGCAGGACGTGATCGCCTCGGCGGTCGACTTCACCGATTCGGTGCCGCTGGGTGATCTGAACACGGTGATCACCGAGTTGGGCAAGGCGTTCAACGGCAACGGCGGCAACCTGCGAGTGCTGGTGGACTCGTTGGCGAACCTGTCGAAGTCGGGCAACGACAGCCTGCCGCAGACGATCTCGTTGATCCGCAACAGCGACACGGTGCTCGGCACCCAGGCCGATCAGTCCGACGCGATTCTGGACTGGTCGAAGAACCTCGGCCTGGTGACCGCGCAGCTCGCCTCGAGCGATCCCGATCTTCGGCGCCTGCTGACCACCGGCCAGACGAGCGCCACCCAGATCTCGGCGCTCCTGGAACGCAGTGGCGGCGACCTCACGTCGGTCGTGCGCAACCTCGCGCTCGACGTCCGCAACGTGAAGGGCACCTACCAGGGTGTCGGTCCCGGGCTCGCGATGCTCTCGGCCCTGTCGAGCGGCAGCTACACCCCGGCGCCCGGCGACGGCACCATCCACTTCGGTGCGGTGCTCGAGACCAACAACCCGGCGTCGTGCACGATCGGCTACGAGAGCACCGACGCGATCATCGCCGAGGAGAAGCGCAAGAACCCGAACTTCGACATCAACTACGACGACTTCCCGTTCAACAAGGACGCGAAGTGTGCCGTGGCGCAGGGCAATCCGACTGCGGTGCGTGGTGCCGAGAACGCGAAGTACGCCGATCCGTATTACACGCAGCCCTGGGATCGCAACCCCAAGAAGGATCCCGACAAGCTCAACCTGAACCCGTTGGCCACGCAGCTGTCCTACCTGCTCGGCGTCGTCCCGCGCTGAGGCGTCACCGTCACCCGCGCGCACGCGGGTGATGGTGCACACAGGTTGACTGACTACAGTGGCGCCCGATGAAGTCGAAGAAGCGTGTGAACTCTCCTGAACCGAACGAGCCGGAGGCTGCCACGGAGTCGGTGTGGCGGCGCCGCCTCGCCAAGGCGGGACTGCCGGTGGCCGGTGTCGTCGCCGTGGCCGGTCTCATCGCCGCCATCGTGTTCACCGGGATCTTCGGATACCGCTGGTACGACGACGCGGTGAACAAGCAGCCCGTGCAATCGGCACGTGACGACGCCCTCGGTGGTGCCGAGCAGGCCATGCTCAACGTGCTCAACATCGACCTCAAGGACAGCAAGGGGTACCAGGCCCGGCTGCAGGACTCCGTCACCGGCAACGCCCGCACCCAGCTGCTCGGCAGCACCGGTCTCACCGAGCTGCAGAAGCAGGCCGGCGACCCGTCGAAGGCGGCCACTCTCAGCGCCAAGCTCCTGCGGAGTTCGGTCGTGGAGCTCAACACCGACGACAACAGCGCGAAGACCCTCGTGTTCATCGCCGTGACCTCGTCGCGTCCCAACGAGGCGTCCTCGAGTCAGACCATGGGGTTCCAGGTGGAGGTGACCAAGGAGGGCGGCATCTGGAAGGCCAGCAACATCCAGCCGCTCGACGCCGTCGCCATCGACAGCACCGACCCCGCCGCCGGCGGCGCCGCTCCCGCAGCGTCGGGTGCGCCACTGTCCCCGGCTGCGTCTGCACCCGCGACCCCCGCGCCCGGAGGAAACTGATGACCACCCCTCGTCCGCCGCGTCGCGGAACCACCGGCAAACGCGTCCCCAAGGTCGCAGGCCACACCCCCGCCAAGGCCGTCCCCGAGAAGGCACAGCCGGCCAAGGTCCAGCCCGGCAAGCCCGAGCCGAAGAAACCCGAGCCGAAGAAACCGGAGCCGGTCGCGGAGAAGACCCGACCGACACCCGCGCCCGCGCCGGAGCCGGCCGCGACCCCGGAGCCCGAGGCAGGGGAGTGGACGTCGGCCGACGCCACCGGCACGACCGAGACCGCCGACACGGTCGCCGACACCGCCACACCCGAGGCGGCCGCCGACACGGCCGACCCCGACACGGCGACCGGTCCGCGCGGCAAACGACCCCCCGCGGCGAAGGTCTCCACCATCAAGCCCCAGCGGGCCGGATCGGCGTCGCCGAGCAGCCCCGCCACCGCGGGCGACACGACGACATCGTCACGCCGGTTCCGACTCGCCGCGCCCGGATGGCGCGCGGTGTCGATCGTCGCCGCGCTCGCCGTGGTCTTCGGCATCATCGCCGCGGTCTCGGCGGCCAAGCCCGGTGTCTCGTTGAGCGCGAACCAGGCCTTCGTCGACCCCGGCATCACCAGCGAGGTCACCTCGCAGGCCAAGTCGCGCATCTGCTCGGTGTTCGCGGTCAACTACGCGAAGATGGACCAGTGGCAGGCGACCGCCGCGGCGAACGTGACCGGCGAGGCCGCCCAGCGTTTCTCGCAGTACAACACCGCGGTGCGTGACGCTCTGCAGCAGACGGGTCTCACCGCGGGTGGTGTCGACTGCCGTGTCGACTCGGTCGGTGTGAAGTCGATCCAGGACGGCAACGCGCTGCTGATCGTGAACCTGATCATCAGCCAGACGCAGGACCAGCAGGCCGCCGGCAGCGGTACCAAGCGCTACCAGGTGTCGATGAAGCAGGTCAACGGCAAATGGTTGATCAGCAACTTCGCCGATTTCTGAGCGTCTTGACGTAATTTCTCCACACCGACCTGCGCGTTCCTCTTGACTCAACCGCCCTGTGGTTGCACGCTTGTCTGCAGCGACGGAGCACCGGCAGCCACTGGTAGATCCCCAGCGCACGAGGTCATCTGACGACCTCCCCGCGGCTTGACACGCGGAGTCGTTTTTCTGATACAGTTGGACGTTGCGCTGGCTGCCTCCTGTCCACATCACGATTTCCTTTCTCGGCCACATCTGTGTGCTGCGTTCGGGCGTCGCCGATGACGACCAAGGTCGCTTCCGGCGCCGCCACCAACGCCCGCAGACGCATTCCGCGTCGTACGGCACACAGAAGCTCGGCACCTCAAAGATTTCGTGTTGGAAGGACGCATCTTGGCAGTCTCCCGCCAGTCCACATCAACCATTCCCGGCGCTCCGCGCCGTGCATCGTTCGCAAAGCTCAGCGAGCCTCTCGAAGTTCCCGGTCTGCTCGACGTGCAGCTCGAGTCGTTCCAGTGGCTCGTGGGCGCACCGGAGTGGCACGCCCGCGCACTCGCGCGCGGCGAAGAGAACCCCAGCGGAGGCCTCGACGACATCCTCGCCGAGCTCTCCCCGATCGAGGACTTCTCCGGCTCCATGTCGCTGTCGTTCTCCGATCCCCGCTTCGACGAGGTCAAGGCCTCGGTCGAGGAGTGCAAAGACAAGGACATGACGTACGCGGCGCCGCTGTTCGTCACCGCCGAGTTCATCAACAACAACACCGGTGAGATCAAGTCGCAGACCGTCTTCATGGGCGACTTCCCGATCATGACCGACAAGGGCAGCTTCATCATCAACGGCACCGAGCGTGTCGTGGTGAGCCAGCTCGTCCGCAGCCCCGGCGTCTACTTCGACGCCAACATCGACAAGGCCACCGAGAAGACGCTGCACAGCGTCAAGGTGATCCCGGGTCGTGGCGCATGGCTCGAGTTCGACATCGACAAGCGCGACACCGTCGGCGTCCGCATCGACCGCAAGCGTCGCCAGTCGGTCACCGTGCTGCTCAAGGCGCTCGGGTGGACCACCGAGCAGATCACCGAGCGGTTCGGTTTCTCCGAGATCATGATGTCGACGCTGGAGAAGGACAACACCGCCGGCACCGACGAGGCGCTCCTCGAGGTCTACCGCAAGCTGCGCCCGGGCGAGCCGCCCACGAAGGAGTCGGCGCAGACCCTGCTGGAGAACCTGTTCTTCAAGGAGAAGCGCTACGACCTCGCCCGCGTGGGTCGCTACAAGTTCAACAAGAAGCTCGGTCTCACCGACAACCCGATGGTCGGGTCCTCGGTGCTCACCGAGGAGGACATCGTCGCGACGGTCGAGTACCTCGTCCGCCTGCACGAGTCCGAGCCCAACGTGCCCGCGATGATGACCGTCCCCGGCGGCGTCGAGGTGCCCGTCGAGGTCGACGACATCGACCACTTCGGCAACCGTCGTCTGCGCACCGTGGGTGAGCTGATCCAGAACCAGATCCGCGTGGGCCTGTCCCGCATGGAGCGTGTGGTCCGCGAGCGGATGACCACCCAGGACGTCGAGGCCATCACGCCGCAGACCCTGATCAACATCCGTCCCGTCGTGGCCGCGATCAAGGAGTTCTTCGGGACCTCCCAGCTGTCGCAGTTCATGGACCAGAACAACCCGCTGTCGGGTCTGACCCACAAGCGTCGCCTGTCGGCGCTGGGCCCCGGTGGTCTGTCGCGTGAGCGTGCCGGCCTCGAGGTCCGTGACGTCCACCCGTCGCACTACGGCCGCATGTGTCCGATCGAGACCCCTGAGGGCCCGAACATCGGCCTGATCGGTTCGCTGTCGGTGTACGCGCGGGTCAACCCGTTCGGCTTCATCGAGACGCCGTACCGCAAGGTCGTCGACGGACAGGTCACTGACCAGATCGACTACCTGACCGCCGACGAGGAGGACCGGTACGTCAAGGCCCAGGCCAACGCCGTCCTCGACAACGACAACCGTCTGACCGAGGACCGCATCCTCGTCCGCAAGAAGGGTGGCGACGTCGAGTTCGTCGGACCCGACGGTGTCGACTACATGGACGTCTCGCCGCGCCAGATGGTGTCGGTGGCCACGGCCATGATCCCGTTCCTCGAGCACGACGACGCCAACCGCGCCCTGATGGGTGCCAACATGCAGCGTCAGGCGGTGCCGCTGGTCCGCAGCGAGTCGCCGCTGGTCGGTACCGGCATGGAGCTGCGTGCCGCGATCGACGCCGGCGACGTCATCACCACCGAGAAGGCCGGCGTGATCGAGGAGGTCTCCGCCGACTACATCACCGTGATGGCCGACGACGGCACCCGCGACACGTTCCGGATGCGCAAGTTCGCGCGCTCGAACCACGGCACCTGCGCCAACCAGCGTCCGATCGTGGACGAGGGTCAGCGGGTCGAGGTCGGTCAGGTCCTGGCCGACGGTCCGTGTACCGATCAGGGTGAGATGGCGCTGGGCAAGAACCTGCTCGTCGCGATCATGCCGTGGGAGGGCCACAACTACGAGGACGCGATCATCCTGTCGCAGCGCCTCGTGGAGGAGGACGTCCTCACCTCGATCCACATCGAGGAGCACGAGATCGACGCCCGCGACACCAAGCTCGGTGCCGAGGAGATCACCCGGGACATCCCGAACGTCTCCGACGAGGTGCTCGCCGATCTCGACGAGCGCGGCATCATCCGCATCGGTGCCGAGGTCCGTGACGGCGACGTGCTGGTCGGCAAGGTGACGCCGAAGGGCGAGACCGAGCTGACCCCCGAGGAGCGCCTGCTGCGCGCCATCTTCGGTGAGAAGGCGCGCGAGGTGCGCGACACCTCGCTCAAGGTGCCCCACGGTGAGACCGGCAAGGTCATCGGCATCCGCGTGTTCTCGCGCGATGACGACGACGATCTGCCCCCCGGTGTCAACGAGCTCGTGCGCGTGTACGTGGCGCAGAAGCGCAAGATCCAGGACGGCGACAAGCTCGCCGGCCGTCACGGCAACAAGGGCGTCATCGGCAAGATCCTCCCCGCCGAGGACATGCCCTTCCTGCCCGACGGCACCCCGGTCGACATCATCCTGAACACGCACGGTGTGCCGCGTCGTATGAACATCGGTCAGATCCTCGAGACCCACCTGGGGTGGATCTCGAAGACCGGCTGGAACATCGACGTCGCGCAGGGCACCCCGGAGTGGGCGCAGGGACTCCCCGAGGACATGTTGTCCAATGGTCCCGACACGAACACCGCCACCCCGGTGTTCGACGGCGCGCGTGACGACGAGCTGACCGGACTGCTGTCCTCGACGCTCCCGAACCGTGACGGCGAGGTGATGGTCAACGGCGACGGCAAGGCGACGCTGTTCGACGGTCGCTCCGGCGAGCCGTTCCCGTACCCGGTGGCCGTGGGCTACATGTACATCATCAAGCTGCACCACCTGGTCGACGACAAGATCCACGCCCGTTCGACCGGTCCGTACTCGATGATCACCCAGCAGCCCCTCGGCGGTAAGGCCCAGTTCGGTGGCCAGCGTTTCGGCGAGATGGAGTGTTGGGCCATGCAGGCCTACGGCGCGGCGTACACGCTGCAGGAGCTGCTGACCATCAAGTCCGACGACGTGGTGGGCCGCGTGAAGGTCTACGAGGCGATCGTCAAGGGCGAGAACATCCCCGAGCCGGGTATCCCCGAGTCGTTCAAGGTGCTTCTCAAGGAGCTGCAGTCGTTGTGCCTGAACGTCGAGGTCCTGTCCTCGGACGGTGCCGCGATCGAGATGCGTGACGGAGACGACGAGGACCTGGAGCGCGCAGCGGCCAACCTCGGCATCAACCTGTCGCGCAACGAATCCGCCACAGTCGACGATCTCGCCAACTGATCACCTCTGATTAAGAGCTAGGAAGGTTACAACTTGCTCGACGTCAACTTTTTCGACGAACTGAAGATCGGTCTGGCGACCGCCGACGACATCCACAAGTGGAGCTTCGGCGAGGTCAAGAAGCCCGAGACGATCAACTACCGCACGCTCAAGCCCGAGAAGGACGGCCTGTTCTGCGAGAAGATCTTCGGACCGACTCGCGACTGGGAGTGCTACTGCGGCAAGTACAAGCGTGTGCGCTTCAAGGGCATCATCTGCGAGCGCTGCGGCGTCGAGGTCACTCGCGCCAAGGTGCGTCGTGAGCGCATGGGCCACATCGAGCTCGCCGCGCCGGTCACCCACATCTGGTACTTCAAGGGTGTCCCGTCGCGTCTGGGCTACCTCCTCGACCTGGCGCCGAAGGATCTCGAGAAGATCATCTACTTCGCCGCCTACGTCATCACCGCGGTCGACGACGAGCTCCGTCACAACGAGCTGTCGACGCTGCAGGCCGAGATGGAGGTCGAGAAGAAGGGTGTCGCCGACACCCGCGACTCCGACCTCGAGGAGCGCGCAAAGAAGCTCGAAGAGGATCTGGCCGAGCTCGAGCGCGAAGGCGCGAAGGCCGATGCCCGCCGCAAGGTGAAGGACGGCGGCGAGCGCGAGATGCGCAAGATCCGCGACACCGCGCAGCGTGCCCTCGACGACCTCGAGGAGATCTGGGACAAGTTCACCAAGCTCTCTCCCAAGGACATGATCATCGACGAGCGGCTCTACCGTGAGCTGCAGGATCGCTACGGTGAGTACTTCACCGGCGCGATGGGTGCCGAGGCGATCAAGAAGCTCCTCGAGACCTTCGACATCGAGGCCGAGGGCGAGAGCCTCCGCGACACCATCCGCAACGGCAAGGGCCAGAAGAAGCTGCGTGCGCTCAAGCGACTCAAGGTCGTCGCGGCGTTCCAGCAGTCGGGCAACTCGCCGCTGGGCATGGTCCTCGACGCGGTGCCGGTGATCCCGCCGGAGCTGCGCCCGATGGTCCAGCTCGACGGTGGTCGTTTCGCGACCTCGGATCTCAACGATCTGTACCGCCGCGTCATCAACCGCAACAACCGCCTCAAGCGACTGATCGATCTGGGTGCCCCCGAGATCATCGTCAACAACGAGAAGCGGATGCTGCAGGAGTCGGTCGACGCCCTGTTCGACAACGGTCGTCGTGGCCGGCCCGTCACCGGGCCGGGCAACCGCCCGCTGAAGTCGTTGAGCGATCTGCTCAAGGGCAAGCAGGGTCGTTTCCGTCAGAACCTGCTCGGCAAGCGCGTCGACTACTCGGGCCGTTCGGTCATCGTCGTCGGCCCGCAGCTCAAGCTGCACCAGTGTGGTCTGCCCAAGCTGATGGCGCTCGAGCTGTTCAAGCCGTTCGTGATGAAGCGACTGGTCGATCTGAACCAGGCGCAGAACATCAAGTCCGCCAAGCGCATGGTCGAGCGTCAGCGCCCGGCCGTGTGGGACGTCCTCGAAGAGGTCATCGCCGAGCACCCGGTTCTGCTGAACCGTGCGCCGACGTTGCACCGCTTGGGCATCCAGGCGTTCGAGCCGCAGCTCGTGGAGGGCAAGGCCATCCAGCTGCACCCGCTGGTGTGTGAGGCGTTCAACGCCGACTTCGACGGTGACCAGATGGCAGTCCACCTGCCGTTGTCCGCCGAGGCCCAGGCCGAGGCACGCATCCTGATGCTGTCGTCCAACAACATCCTGTCGCCGGCATCGGGTCGTCCGTTGGCCATGCCGCGTCTGGACATGGTCACGGGTCTGTACTTCCTGACCGCACTCAAGGACGACAAGGTCGGCGCGTACACGGCGTCGTCGAACGACGACGTCGAGCGCGGTGTCTACTCGACCCCGGCCGAGGCCATCATGGCGATGGACCGCGGTGCGCTGTCGGTGCAGGCGCCGATCAAGGTGCGTCTCACCGATCAGCGTCCGCCCGCCGACATCGAGGCCGAGCAGTTCCCCGACGGCTGGAAGTTCGGTCAGCCGTGGACGATCGCGACCACTCTGGGTCGGGTGCTCTTCAACGAGTTGCTCCCGGTCCAGTACCCGTTCGTCAACGAGCAGATGCCGAAGAAGCGTCAGGCCGTGATCATCAACGATCTCGCCGAGCGCTACCCGATGATCGTGGTCGCCCAGACCGTCGACAAGCTCAAGGACGTCGGCTTCTACTGGGCCACCCGTTCGGGTGTCACCGTGTCGATGGCCGACGTGCTCGTGCCGCCGACCAAGGGCGCGATCCTCGACAAGTACGAGGAGCGGGCCGACGGTCTCGAGAAGAAGTACGCCCGTGGCGCGCTCACGCCGGAAGAGCGTCGTGACGCCCTCGTCGAGGTCTGGAAGCAGGCCACCGAAGAGGTCGGTGCCGCGATGGAGGCGTACTACCCCGAGGACAACCCGATCGCGATGATCCCGAAGTCGGGTGCGACGGGCAACATGACCCAGGTTCGGAACCTGTCGGGCATGAAGGGGCTGGTGACGAACCCGAAGGGTGAGTTCATCCCGCGCCCGATCAAGTCCTCGTTCCGTGAGGGTCTGACCGTCGCGGAGTACTTCATCAACACGCACGGCGCCCGTAAGGGTCTGGCCGACACGGCGCTTCGTACCGCCGACTCGGGCTACCTGACCCGTCGACTCGTCGACGTCAGCCAGGACGTCATCGTGCGCGAGACCGACTGTGGCACCGAGCGCGGCATCATCACCACGCTCGCCGAGAAGCAGGCCGACGGCACGCTGATCCGGGACGCCCACGTCGAGACCTCGTCGTACGCGCGCACCCTGGCGACCGACGCGGTCGACGCCAACGGCACCGTCGTGGTCGAGCGTGGCCAGGATCTCGGTGACCCCGCGATCGAGGCCCTGCTGGCCGCCGGCATCACCGAGGTGAAGGTCCGCTCCGTGCTGACCTGCACCACCGGAACCGGTGTCTGCGCGTCCTGCTACGGCCGCTCGATGGCCACCGGCAAGCTCGTCGACATCGGCGAGGCGGTCGGCATCATCGCCGCCCAGTCGATCGGTGAGCCCGGTACCCAGCTGACCATGCGTACGTTCCACCAGGGTGGTGTCGGCGACGACATCACCGGTGGTCTGCCGCGTGTCCAGGAGCTGTTCGAGGCCCGTGTCCCCAAGGGCAAGGCCCCGATCGCCGAGGTCACCGGACGCATCCGCCTCGAGGACGACGATCGTTTCTACAAGATCACCATCGTTCCCGACGACGGTTCGGAGGAGGTCGTCTACGACAAGATCTCCAAGCGTCAGCGTCTGCGTGTGTTCAAGCACGAGGACGGCTCGGAGCGCCTGCTGACCGACGGCGACCACGTGGAGGTGGGACAGCAGCTCATGGAAGGTGCTGCCGACCCGCACGAGGTGCTGCGGATCATGGGTCCCCGTCAGGTGCAGGTGCACCTGGTCAACGAGGTCCAGGAGGTCTACCGGAGCCAGGGTGTGTCGATCCACGACAAGCACATCGAGACGATCGTTCGTCAGATGCTGCGTCGCGTGACGATCATCGACTCCGGTGCCACCGAGTTCCTGCCCGGTTCGCTCACCGAGCGCGCCGAGTTCGAGGCGGCCAACCGTCGCGTCGTGTCCGAGGGCAACGAGCCCGCGGCCGGACGTCCGGTGCTGATGGGTATCACGAAGGCATCGCTGGCCACCGAGTCGTGGCTGTCGGCGGCGTCGTTCCAGGAGACCACCCGAGTGCTGACCGATGCGGCCATCAACAGCCGCAGCGACAAGCTGGTGGGCCTCAAGGAGAACGTGATCATCGGAAAGCTGATCCCGGCCGGTACCGGTATCAACCGCTACCGCAACATCACGGTGCAGCCGACCGAGGAGGCGCGCGCCGCGGCGTACGCCGTGCCGTCGTACGACGACACCTACTACAGCCCGGACGGCACCTTCGGTGCTCCGGCCGGCGCTGCGGTTCCGCTCGACGACTACGGTTTCTCGAGCGACTACCGCTAGTCGGTAGAGATCTGACGCGAACGACCCCCACCCTCGGGTGGGGGTCGTTCTGCATTCGCCGGTTGTGCCGAAACACCCCGCCGACCGTGCCGATAAGTCCCGCCGACCGTGCCGAAACACCCCGTCGACCGTGCCGATAAGTCCCGCCGACCGTGCCGAAAAGTCCCGCCGACCGTGCCGAAACACCCCGCCGACCGTGCCGATAAGTCCCGCCGACCGTGCCGAAACTCGCCGTCGACCGTGCCGACCTCGCGTCACCTACGGCGTGCACGTTCGTCGAGCAATCGGTCGAGTCGGGTGAGGAAACCGATCGGGTCGAGGGAGAGCTGTGCGCTGTTGCGCCGCAGGGTGACCCAGCCCAGCCGGGCGGATTCCCTGTCCCGTGCCGCGTCGGCAGCCCGCTGTTCGTCGCTGTAGTGATAGTCGAAGCCGTCGAACTCGACACCGATCTTCTCCGCTCGGTACGCGTGATCGAACTTCGCGACCGTGATCCCGCGCTCGTCGCGCAACACGACCTGGGTCTCCGGCCGCGGAAGACCGTCGGCGAGGATGAGGTGCCGCATCCAGCTCTCACCCGAAGATTCAGCGCCGGCGTCGATCCAGGGGATCAGGCCGCGGATCTGTCGGATTCCCCGCACTCCCGGGTGGTCGACGATGTACCGCCACAACTCGCCCAGATCCAGTTCCGTCGCTGCGGTCAGGTCGTCGAGGAATGCCAGTCCGAGCCACGCGGGTCCTCGACGGCCCAGGTCGTAGGCGGTCCTCATCGCGGTCGTGGTGGGCATTCCGTCGATCTCGACGATGTCGGTGGGATCGATGTCGGCACGTACCACGCGAACATGTCGCGTCCGCCGGCCCTGACCGGTCGGGTGGCGAAGAAGTTCGACGTGGTCGCGATAGTCGAAGAACTGTGCGCCGTGCAGAACTGACGCGCTGACACCGCCGACGACGGCATCAGGCCCCGATCGCAACCACGCCGCGCGGATCGTCTCGATGGGGCCGAGCTCGGTCGCCGGATCGGCGTACACGCCCCGATGCACGCGCCGGAAATCCCGGGCGATGGCGCGCGGGGTCATCGACTCCGGCAGTCCGGTGTCACTCAGGTGAAAGGGTTGGTTCCCGTCGATGGTCATGATCATTGGACGCGCGGCAGCCTCGCATGGATCCATCGATGTCATCGGCACAGTCGGCTGCGAACTTTGGCACGGTCGGCGGGAAACTCTGGCACGGTCGGCGGCGAACTGTGGCACGGTCGGCGGGGTTAGAGGCGGTAGACGCGCCTGGCGTTGGCGTGGGCGATCATGTCGATCACGCGTGTCGCGTCGAGCTGAGACCACTCGTCGGCGTCGACGAAACCCTGTACCGCGCGGGCGATCCCGGACCGCCACAACACCGCGCCGAGGTGGTGGAACTCCGCCGGGCCGCAGCCGTCGGACGAGTAGAGCAGCTTCGAGAACGGCGCCATCTCGAGCAGACGCGTGATGAACGCCCCCGACCGTGCGCCGAGATGGTGGATGGCGAGGCCGCCGTCGAGATACACGTTGCCGAACGCCTGCGCGAGGTACCCGGCCTCGCGTTCGAAGGGATAGCAGTGCAGCAGCATGATCGGTGTGGCGCCGCTGCTGCGGAGGAAGTCGTTCAGCAGCAACGGATTCGAGGCCGCGAGGTCGGCGTCGCGGTCACCGAAACCGATGTGGAACTGCAGCGGCAACCCGAGCTCGAGCGCGCGATGCAGCCCGAACCGCAGCAGGATCCGGTCGGTGACCCGTCGGCCGCCCTCGTCGCGCCAGCGCTGTGCGGCGAGTTCCACCAGCGCGGGCGGCGGGTCGGACAGGTCACCGCCGAACCCGCCCCGGTAGGCGAGGATCGACTTCGTGGCGACGGCACCCGCCGCCCGGCGGTGCAGGATCTCGACGAACGCCTCGGCGTAGCCACCGGCGGCGGCCGCGGCCTCCTCGGCGATCTGTTCCAGGCGCACCACCTCGTGTGCGACACCCCCGCCGGCCGCCGCGAGGTCGTCGGGCGACACCAGGCCGATGTCGAAACCGGTGTCCACCAACCACTGTGCGACGCCGGCCGCGGGGAGCAGCGTGTTCGCGACACCGGTCTCGCCGAGCTCGCGGCGGCGGCGCAGGTAGTCGACCGGAGAGCAGTGACGCTCCAGGCCCAGCAGCGGTGCGCAGTGTGCACGGACCGCGAAACCCGCCTGGGTGTCGAAGCCGTCGTCGAGCGACCGCACTCCGGCGGTGTCGGCCTCGAGGAGCGCCGAGGCGAACCGGATGTCGGAGGCATCGGGATCACCGGGGGCGGCGGAGGCCCAGAACCCGTGCACGTGGTGGTCGATGAGCGACACCGACGCGGCGTGCTCGGCGATCGCACCCATCAGACGCTCCAGGTCATCCGGAACGTCTCGGCGATCTCGCCGGGGGAGAGGTGACCGAAGTTCTCGGCCTCGTACCGTCGCACCGCGACCGTGGCGTCGACGACGTCGTCACCGAGGACGGCGCGGGCCACATTCGACGCGTCGAGGGCGTCGATGATGGCGCCCTGATCGACCGGGAGCAGCACGGTCCCGGCCGACTCCCGTTGCGCGTCGGTCTGCGACGCGGGGTCGACGAGGGTCTCCGGGGGCAGGGCGAGACCGCGGTCGATGCCGTCGAGCGCGGTGCCGAGGATGGCCGCGGTCGCGAGGTAGGGGTTCGACGACGGGTCGACGATCTTCACCTCGACGTTCGCCCCGTGGGGGTTCGCCGGGCGGGCCTCGATGAACCGCACCGCGGCCTCGCGGTTCTCGGTGCCCCAGCACGCGTACGCCCCGGCCCAGTAACCCGGCAGCATCCGCAGCACCGACACGATCGAGCCGCACAGGACGCCCTGGATGTCGGGCAGGCCGGCCACGACACCGCCGATGGCCGCGGCGCCGGTGTCGGTGAGACCGTGCGGACCGTCGCCCCCGGAGAACAGCGGACCGTCGGCGCCGGCGAGCGAGAAATGTTGGTGCGCACCGTTGCCGACACCGTCGGCGATCGGCTTGGGCGAGAAACACGCGCGCAGTCCGTGCCGCCGGGCGACCCGACCGATGACGAGCCGGGCCGCGACGAGCTGGTCGGCCGCGGCGACCGGCGGCAGGGGACTCAGCGACACCTCGAACTGGTTGCCGCCGTATTCGGGGTGCAGTTGCGCGATGTCGACGTCGGCGTCGCGAGCCGCGGCGAGGACGTCGCGTACGAAGCCCTCGTGTTCGAGCACCCCGGCCAGGCCGTACTGCGCCCACAGCGTCGCCGGGATCGGCGCGGCGTCGGGGCCGAACAACCCGAACTCGAGTTCGTGGCCCACCAGTGTCGTCAGCCCCCGCTCGGCGAGGCGTTCGGTGGTGCGCCGCAGCGTGGTTCGCGCGCACGCGGCGACCGGCGCCAGGTCCTGGTCCACGAAATCGGCCGGTGCCCAGGCCATCCCGTCGCCGATCACGCGTGCGGCCCCGAGATCGACGCGGATGCGTTCGTCGCCGACGGCGCCGAAGCGATCGGTGTAGGCGATACCGACGCGGTCGGTGGTGAACACGTGCCACACCGGACTGACACCGAGACCGGTCTCGGCGAAACCCTCGGCGCGGTCGATGTCGACGGTCTTGGCGTGGACCAGTCCGGCCGGGTTCACCACCGTCCCGACGAGGAACTGCGTTCCGGCGCTGCGGAGTCGGCCCAGGGCGTCATCAGTGGTGGATGCCATGGGCCACAGTCTGCCCCGTCAGCCGTGTCGGTAGGGGAGATACTGCACCGACCACGCGTTGCCGTCGGGATCGGCGAAGTAGACGAAATGGCCCCACGGCTCGATCGCGACCTCGCTGACGTCGATGCCGGCGTCGAGCAGATGGGTGCGGACGGCCTCGATGTCGGTCACGCACATCATCAGGCCCTTGACCGATCCCGGTTCGCCCTCGACGAGTCCGACGCCGAACGTGATCGAGCAGCCCGAACCGGGCGGCGTCATCTGCACGAACCGGATGTCGGTGTCGCCGGCGTTGCCCGGGGAGCCGGCCGGGACCACCTGATCATGGTCGGCGGTGAAGCCGACGCGGGTGTAGAAGGCCTTGGCGCGATCCACGTCGGACACGGGCAGCGTGATCACCTCGAGCGTCCAAGGGCCGCCGGGGACGGTGGCTGCGCTCGTGGGGCTGTCGACACTGCTGGTCATGATCGGGTCCTCTCGTCGATGAACTGGTGTGACCAGTCTCTCGACGATCGAGGACAGATACGGTCCTCGATGAACCGCGATCTCGAAACGGTTCGGCTCAGCCGTTGCGGAACCAACCGGCACGCTCGATGCGCCCGATCTCGGTCTGCCAGAACTCCCAGGCGTGGATGCCGATGGGCCAGAAGCTGCTGCGCACGTTCGCGCCGGCCGCGCGCGCGGCGAGGGCGAAGGTCTGCGACTGCTCCATCGAGACCACCTCGAGCGCCGAGCCGGACAGACCGGTTCCGAAGGTGGCGACGCTGGTGGGCGGCCCGTTCCAGACGCCCGCGGCGGCGTAGATCCAGAGATGCTTGCCGCGCATCGCGCCGACGTTGAGGAGCGGGTCGTTCTGGAAGGCGCGCACGTTGGGGAAGATGCCCCACATGTTGTTGAGATCGAAGCGGCCGGAATCGATCGCGGCCGCGCGCAACATGGTCTGCATGCCCGGTGCGGTGAGGTGCGGGAAGCCCGAGATCGACGCGGCCCGCGAGTAGAGGTCGGGGCGGGTGGTCGCCAGCATGATCGCCGGGCTGGCCGCCATCGACAGGCCGACCAGGCTGCGGTTACGCGAGAATCCCAGCGAGTTCAGGTAGGCGGGCAGGCTGCCGGTGAGCACGCTGTTCCAGCGGTAGGGACGCGTCTGGCCGGCGCTGGGACTCGGGTTGTCCCAGTCGGCGTAGAAGCTCGACTGCCCGCCGACGGGCATGACGACGTTGTATCCGCGCTGGCTGAGGTAGGCGACGTTCGTCTCCTTCTCCCAGCCGTTGACGTCGTTTCGTGCACGCAGGCCATCGAGGAAGATGATGGTCGGTGCGGCCGACGGCTTCGTGGTGGTCGAGGCCCAGGTGCGGATGACCGGGTCGCCCATGCCGTAGCCGTCGATCTTCGCGGCGCGGAAGGTGGGGGCGGGGTTGGGGCCCCATGCCGAGGCGGTGCCGGTCCCGACGACGAGCATGCCGACGGCCAGCAGCAGCGACACGATCAGGCCGACGAGCGGCCGCGGTCGGGACATCACACCGGTTCGCGTCATCGTTCGGCCACCCTCAGACGTCATCACACACACCACTCCTGTTTTGATTCGCAGGCAGATTTTTCCACGATTCGTCCGCATTCGTGCATCCCCGCCCGTACGGACTCCCCCGTGGAGGATGGCATACGGGGGACAATCGGGCTGTGCAGGTCCCCGAACTCACAGGTGGTGCGTCGCCCCCGGCCGCGTCACCGTCGGCGCGTCACCGGTGGATCCTCCACGTCGATCTCGACCAGTTCCAGGTGTCGGTGGAGCGCATCCGCGACCCCGGTCTGGAGGGTGTCGCGGTGATCGTGGGCGGTTCGGGTGACCCGGAACAACCGCGCACCGTGGTGACCTGCGCGTCGTACGAGGCGCGTGACCTGGGGGTGCGGGCGGGTATGCCGATGCGGGCGGCGCTGAAGCGATCACCCGACGCGGTGTTCCTGCCGACCGACCACGCGACCTACGACGCCGCGTCGGCACGGGTGATGGAGGCGATCGCCTCGCTCGGGCATCCGGTGGAGGTGTGGGGGTGGGACGAGGCCTATGTCGGTGTCGACGCCGACGATCCGGTGCCGGTCGCGGCCGCGATCCGCGAGACGGTCGCCGCGGCCACCGGACTGCGCAGCGCGGTGGGGATCAGCGACAACAAGCAGCGCGCGAAGATGGCCACCAACATCGCGAAGAAGTATCCCGTCGACGGCGACCCCGCGGCGAGGGTGTTCGTGCTGACCGGCGAGAACTGGATGGCCGAGATGGGTGAGCGCCCCACCCGCGACCTCCACAGCGTCGGACCGAAGACCGCGGCGAAGCTCGCCGCCGCAGGCGTCGACACCGTCGACGACCTCGTGGACACACCGCGGCAGACGTTGATCGAGATGTTCGGTCCGCACCAGGGCACCTGGCTCTATGTGCTGGCGCGCGGTGGCGGCGACGGCACGATCACCACCGAACCAGAACCGGCACGGTCGCACTCGAAGGTGCACACGTTCCCGACCGACCTGACCGATGTCGCGCAGATGCACGGCCGGCTCGCCGAGCTCACCGATGCCCTGCTCGCCCAGATCGTGGCCGAGGGGCGCGTCGTGTTCCGGGTCGCCGTCACCGTGCGCACCACGACCTTCTTCACGCGCACGAAGTCGCGCAAGCTCCCCGCACCGACGACGTCGCTCGCCGACATCGAGCCCTCCGTGCACGTGCTGCTCGACAAGTTCGACCTCGACCGACCCGTCCGATTGCTCGGTGTCCGACTCGAATTGACCGATCCGGACACGTGATCGCGACCTTCGCGACAAGTCGCCCCGGCGATATGACACGGCCGCGTGCGGGAGGCCACGATGGCTCCCGTGAGCACGCTGACCTACACGCAGTCCGTCGTCATGGGACTCCTCCAGGGCGTCACCGAGCTGTTCCCGGTGTCGAGCCTCGGGCACTCGTTGATCGTCCCGGCCTGGATCGGCGGTAGCTGGGAGAAGCTCGTCACCGAGTCGAACAGCCCGGGGCACACCCCGTTCCTCGCGTTCCTCGTCGCGCTGCACGTGGCGACCGCGCTCGCGCTGATCGTGTTCTACCGCCGCGACTGGGTCGCGATCATCGGAGGACTCATCGGCTCGCTGCGAACCCGCTCGGTGGACACTCCCGAGGCGAAGCTCGGGTGGCTGATCGTGATCGCGACAATCCCGGTCGGCATCGTGGGGCTCGTCGCCGAGAAACCGCTGCGCGAGGTGTTCGCGACGCCGTTGATCGCCGCGGTGTTCCTCTTCCTCAACGGTCTGGTGCTGCTCGCCGCCGAGGTGCTGCGCCGCCGGACATCGGCGACCTCGGGCAGGCACGCCACCTCGGGCGCCGGCGGGTCCGGACACGCGAAGGACGACGTCACCGATCTGAGCTATCCCGACGGCGCGCTGATCGGCGCGTTCCAGATCCTCGCGCTGCTGCCGGGCATCTCGCGGTCGGGCGCCACGATCTCCGGCGGCATCCTGCGCGGACTCGACCACGAGGACTCCGCGCGGTTCGCGTTCCTGCTCGCCACGCCGGTGATATCGGCCGCCGGTGTGCTGAAGATCCCGGAGCTGTTCGGACCGGCCGGCGACGGCATCGGCGGGCAGGTGCTGGTCGGGTCGGTGTGCGCGTTCGTTGCCGCGCTCGCCGCCGTCGCGTTCCTCGCGCGGTTCTTCCGCACGCGCACGCTCTACCCGTTCGTCGCCTACTGCCTCGTCGCCGGCGGGATCAGCATCGCGTTGTTCGCCTGAGCCCGGATCTACAACGCGAGGAACCCGTCGAGCAGTCGGCCGCACCGGGAGCTGAGGGTCGTCGCGTCGCGGGCGATGCGGTCGGCGAGGTCGTCGACGTCGATGCCGAAGTCGCGCTCGACCTCGAGCTCGGACTCGCGGGTCCAGCCCAGGCGCCACGCCGCGAACGACCCCGCGGAGATCTCGGGGTGGAACTGCAGGCCCAGGTTCCGGCCGGAGACGAACGCCTGTGCGCCGCTGGCGTTGTCAGCGATCAGTTCGGCACCGGGCGGCACGGTGAAGTGATCGAAGTGCCACTGCATCCAGGGCCCGGCGTCGATGAAGTCGCGGGTCGATTCGACCGTCACGAACCCGACCTCCGGGTGCGGCGAGCGCGTGACGACACCACCGAGCACGCGGCTGAGCAGCTGACCGCCGAAACACACCCCGAGCACCGGCGTGCCGGCGTCGACGACGGCGGCCACGTAGGCGCGTTCGGGCGCCAGCCACGGCAGGGAGTCGTCGTCGGCGGCGTGCGCCGACCCGAGCACCGTCACGAAGTCGACGCTCGTCGGGTCGGGCAGGTCATCGCCGGGATGGGCCACGACGACGTCGAAGCCGCGGGCGCGGGTGGTGTCGGCCAGTGATCCGGCCTCGACGCGTCCGCGTTCACGGTCGTCTTCGTGGGCGAGGAACAGTGCGGTGGTCACCGCTCCATCCTCGCAGCACCACCCGCGACGGGCAGGGTTCAGTCCTCGAGGACCAGCAGCGTGTAGATCCCGAGTGCGGCGTAGCCGACGGCCGCGGTCACGGTCAGCAGACGGGTGGTCAGCGGCACCCCCTTGGTGACGGCGAACGACACGGCGTCGACGGCATCCAGCGCGACGCCGGCCTCGATGGTGGAGGTGAGCACCGCCGGACTCGCCGACGTCGCCGCCAACACACCGCCGCCGACGAAGACCTCGCGCGCCGCGAACAGCCTCGTGGTCACCTTCATCATCGGCAGCTCCGCGTCGGCGCCGGCGAGCAGTGCATTGGTCTTGGCCGGTGCCAGGAGCATCGACAGCCCCAGCGCGGCACGGCCACCGCCGAGGACCAGAGGGAGCACGGTCTTCGCGCGGTCGGTGGAGCGGGACTTCCGGGACAGCTTCTTCGTCACGGTGTCAACGGCGGAGTGGGTGATCGTCATGCCGCGATCCTAGGGAGGCCGATGCGACAGCGGCCGCGGATACGCTGAACCGGTGACCATCGCGAGTGACCGACCGGCGTCCTCGCGCGCATGACCGCCGTCCCCATCGAGATCACCTGCGACGACGGGTTCGTGCTGCACGGCCACCACTGGCCCGCTTCCGACACCTCCGTCGCGAGGCCGGGGGTCGCGATCATCACCGCCGCGACGGGCGTGCTCGCCCGCTACTACCACCGCTACGCGGCGTTCCTCGCCGGCGCCGGTTTCGACGTCGTCACCTTCGACTACCGCGGTATCGGGGACTCGCGGCCGAACCGGTTGCGCGGCATGCGATGTCGCTGGCAGGACTGGGGCCGGAAAGATCTCGACGCGGTGCTCGGCGAGGCCGGGCGCCGATGGCCCGGCGCGCCGATCTCGGTGGTCGGGCACAGCGTCGGTGGGGTGGTGCCGCTGTGGGCGCCGCGCAACACCGATATCGCGCGCGTGCTCAGCGTCGGTGGCCAGTACGCGTGGCGAGGCGACTTCGCGCCCTGGGCGCGGCGTCGACTGATCTGGCGCTGGCGCGTGGTGGGTCCGCTGCTGACCCTCGCGTGCGGCTATTTCCCGGCGCGGCGTCTCGGCTGGATGGAGGATCTGCCGCGCGGCGTCGCGATGGAGTGCGCGCGCCGTCGCCCACGCATGGAGGACAACTACCCCCGCGCCGAACGCGCCGACGTCGTGGCCGTCGCCGCAGCCCTGACCGCACCCGTCCTCGCCGTCGCGACCACCGACGACGAGTACGCCACGCCCGCGGCCGTCCTGCGGGTGCTGGACTACCTGCCCGCCGCGCCGCACGAGTTCGTCCAGCTGTCACCGGATGCGCTCGGCCGCAGCGCCATCGGACATTTCGGGCTGTTCCACAGTCGTCACCGCGACGACTTCTGGGCCGACTCGTTGCGCTGGCTGCTCGACGGCGAGAACCCATGGCCCCAGCACGTGTGGTCACAGCACGTACGGTGAATCGATGAGCACCGAACACACCCTGGGCACGCCGGTGACCGTCGTCGGTGCGGGGATGGCGGGCGCGGCGTGTGCCGCCGCGCTGGTCGTCGCGGGCGTGCCGGTGCGCGTGCTCGACCGCGGGCGCGCCCCCGGGGGACGGATGGCCTCCCCCGAGCTGCACGGCCGCCGGGTCGATGTCGGGGCCGGGTATTTCACCGTGCGCGACAACGGTTTCGAGGCGGTGGTCGGGGAGTGGCGTGACCGCGGTCTGGCCCGCGAGTGGACCGACACCTTCGGGGTGCTGGCCGCCGACGATCAGCCCTCGACCTCGACCGGTCCGATGCGCTGGGCCACCCCCGGTGGCCTGCGATCGCTCGTCCGCGACGTCCTCGGCGACATCGAGGTCACCACCGCCGACCTCGACGCGCTGCCCGACGGTGACGTCGTGATCGCGATGCCCGATCCGCAGGCCGCGCGGTTGACCGAGATCGCCGAGCCGGTCGGCTACGACCCGGTCATCGCGGTCGCCGTCGGATTCGAGCCGGAGTCGATGCGGGACCTGCCGTTCACCCACGCCGCGTTCGTCAACGACCACCCGTCGGTGTCGTTCATCGCCGACGACGGCTCGCGCCGTGGCGACGGTGCGGCGGTGTTCGTCGCCCACACCACACCCGACCTCGCGGCCGCCCACCTCGACGATCCCACCGAGGTGATCGGAGAGGTCGAGGACGCGGTGACCGAATTGCTCGGGATCGGCCGGTCGGCGATCGAGTGGACCCACGCGCACCGCTGGACGTTCGCCAAGCCGACCGGCGCCCACGACGCCACCCACTCCCTGCAGCAGATCGACGGTCGGCTCGTCGGTCTCGCGGGAGACCAGTGGTGCCCGGAGGGGTCGCCGCGGGTCGAGAGTGCGTGGCGTTCGGGCGCCGATCTCGCGGCCGCGATCATCGCGCGCCGCGACGCCTGAGTTCGCCTAGCGGGGGATGTTCATCGACACCAGCGTCGCGGTGTCGGATCCGGCGGCCGCACCGATCTGATCCCACGGGACCGAGATCCGCAGCACCGCATAGGCCGACGTCGGGAACCCGTCGATGTCGGCCGACGGGTCGAGGGTGACGGCGGTCGCGGGCATCCCCGGTTCGTGACCCACCACCAACACCGTCTCGGCGTCGGCGGGCACGTGATCGCGGATGGCGGCGAGGATGTGTTCGGGCATACCGCCGTACACGTCATCGACGAAATCGACCGAGGCGGCGTCGACCCCCGTGCACTGCAGCGTCTGGCGGGTACGGGTAGCAGTCGAGCAGACGACGGCGTCGACGGTGAGGCCGTCACGCGCGAACCATTCGCCGGCGAGAGTGGCCTGCGCGATGCCACGTTCGGCGAGCGGACGTTCGTGGTCGCCGACGCCCTCGGGGTACCCCGACTTGCCGTGCCGCATGAGGATCAGCGTGCGCGTCATGCGGTGCGCGATCGCACGGACCGATCCGAACCGGGCTCCCCACGCAGGAGCCGCGCGGTGTGTCGCCACGCCGACGCCTCCTGCTCGCAGGCCCGGGCGTGCTCGTCGTCGCCGCGATCGAGTGCCGCCGCCGCGGCCTCACGGAGTTCGAGATCCTCGTCGAGACTCAGCTCGATCAGGCCGTCACGGGCACCGTCGTCGGTCAGCGCACGGTCGATCTGCGCGCGCGACAGGGTGAGGAGTCGCTCCAACTCGTCGGAGATCCCGCGCGTTCCCGTCCTGCGTGATGCCACCCGATGACGGTAGATCCGATGACCGACATCGGCGAAACACCTGCCACGGCGTGGCGCGAAGTCGCGGCAGGTGCGTCCCGCGATCGTGGACATCCCCCGATGGCGGAGTGTTACCTTCCGCGGATGAGAACACGTTCTAGTTCGGGTCTGGTGCGGACGATCCTCGGTTTCCTGCTCGCGGCGGGTGCGGTCACCGCGTCGGTCGCACCGGCGAGTGCGGCCCCGCTCCCGGTGTCGTACAACTTCTTCTCCGGCATCCCCTACGCGCTGGGCCACCCCGGTGGATCGCTGCCCGGATCGAACGACTTCCGGTGCCGACCGACGGCCGAACACCCGAATCCGGTGGTCCTGGTCCACGGCACCGGCGGCGGCAGCATGACCAACTGGGGCACCTACGTCCCGCTGCTCCGCAACGAGGGCTACTGCGTGTTCGCCCTCACCTACGGCACGGTGACGTCGATCGCGCCGTTCGACCAGGTCGGGGGCATGGGGCGCATCGAGACCAGCGCCGCGCAGCTGCGCACCTTCGTCGACCGTGTCCGTCAGGCCACCGGAGCGGCCAAGGTCGACATCGTCGGCCACTCGCAGGGCACCCTGATGCCGACCTGGTTCGTCAGATATCTCGGCGGTGCGTCCTCGGTCGGTCGGTACGTGTCGATCGCACCGCTGTGGAACGGCACCGGCGGTGCGGTGGGTGCACAGGCGGGCGTGGTGGCGCGGCGTCTCGGGATCACCGAGACCGGATTGCCCGTGTGCGCGGCGTGCGGCCAGATGCAGACCGGGTCGGCGCTGCTGGCGAAGGTCAACGCCGGCGGCGGCCCCTACGTCCCGGGGATCGCGTACACGAACATCTCCACCATGTACGACGAAGCGGTCATCCCGTACACGTCCGGTCAGGTGGCGGGCCGGCCCGGCGACGACGTCACCAACATCGTTGTGCAGAACGGGTGTTCGGTCGACCACAGTGACCATGTCGCCGTCGCCGCGTCGCGACGCGCGGCGACCTACGTCCTCAACGCACTCGATCCCGCACACCCGCGGCCCGTTCCGTGCCTGCCGGTCCTGCCGATCGTCGGGTGATCGGTCGCACACCTGTCCGGGGTGCTCGATAAGACTTCGTTGAGAATCCGATCCCGGGCCCCCGAGGACGGCGCGGCGCCCCGTGTGGGCCAGTAGCGTGGGCGCGATGCACCTGTTCCTGCCCGCGACGCTCGCCGTGCTGTCGGCGTTGCTGGTCGCGACGGGAACCCTGGTGCGGCAGCGGTCGTCGACGCCGACCGGTGGCATCACCCGGCGCTGGTGGCTGGGGGTGCTCATCGCCGCGGGTGGGTTCGCGCTGCAGGCCGTCGCCCTGGGGCTGGGCACCCTGCTGTTGGTGCAGCCGCTCATCGTGCTGTCGGTGTTGTTCGCGTTGCCGATGGAGGCCTACCTCGACCATCGGCGGCTCACGTTCCAGGAGTGGAAGTGGGGCATCGTCCTCACCCTGTGCATCGCCGCGTTCGTGCTGATCGCCATGCCGACCCCGTCGGAGTCCTCCCCGGGCCCGTGGGTGTTCGTCGGCACCGTCGTCGCGGTCCTCGTCGTCCTCGCCGGACTGGTGGTGGGCGCGAAGTTCGTGTCGCTGCACTACCGGGCGCTGCTCTTCGGTTCGGCGTCGGGGCTGCTGACCGGCGTGCAGTCGTTCCTCGTCAAGGGCGTCACGACCCAGATGGGTGACGGGATCGCGCACATCTTCGTCCACCCCGAGCTCTACCTGATCGTCGTCGTCGCGGGAGGGTCGGTGTGGGCGCAACAGCTCGCCTTCGCTGCCCACGACCTGCAGACCTCGTTCCCGGCCATGACCGTCATGGAACCCGCGGTCGCCATGGCGCTGGGCGTGCTCCTGCTCGGTGAGCGCGCCGACGTCGATGTCGTCGAGGGCGTGTTCGCCGGTGGTGTGTTGATCCTCATGTTCTATGCGGTGGTGGTGCTGGCCAAGCACGCCGCAGCTCGCGAAACGGAGTTCGAGGCGCCGCCGGAACTCGTGTCCGCGAACGCCACGGGCGTTTCCCTGGGTGGCACATCCCGGGCCGGCCACTAACCTCGAACTCGTGCACACCTGGCTCCCCGCGCTGCTGGCGGTCGGCGCGGCAGCGCTGATCGCGGCGGGAACCGTGCTGCGTCAACGCGCCTCGTGCGAGGGCGGCGCGATCACGCTCGTGTGGTGTCTCGGCGCGGGTATCGCGCTCGGCGGGTTCGGCCTGCAGGCGGCGGCGTTGGGCCTCGGATCGATCCTGCTCGTGCAGCCGCTGGTGGTCCTCGCGGTGCTGTTCGCGTTGCCGCTCGAGGCGTGGCTCGATCACCGGCACCCCAGCCGCTACGAGTGGGCGTGGGGTGGCGTGCTCGTCGCCTGCGTCGGCATCTTCCTGCTCATCGCCGACCCCCGCGAGGTCGATCGTCGACCCGACCACGCCCTGATCGTCGCCACGATCGCCGCCATCATCGCGTTGCTGATCGTGTTGGTCGTGATCGCCGAACGATCCAGCGACCACAACCGCGCCCTGTTCTACGGCCTCGTCGCCGGCACGCTGTTCGGCATCGGCGCACTGCTCATCAAGACCGTCGTCTACGTGGCGCTGCACGATCCGCTCAACCTCTACGCGCGCCCCGAGGTCTATCTGTTCGTCGTCGTCGCGATCGGCGGCGTCGTCGCCCAGCAGCGCAGCTTCGTCGCCGGTGAACTGCAGACCTCGTTCCCGGCGATGACGGTGATGGAACCCGCGGTGTCGATGGCGCTCGGCGTGACCCTGCTGGGCGAGGCGGTCGTCGTCGGCTGGTGGCAGACCACCGTGATGGTCATCGTGCTCGTCGTCATGGTCCGCGCGGTCATCACCCTCGCCACCCTGTCGGCGGTACGCGGTGTCGACACGCCCGCGTCGACGACCCCCCGTGACAGCGAGCTCATCGCGTAGCAGGCTGGGTCGATGAACGACACCTACGACGTCATCGTCATCGGCGGTGGGCCCGCCGGTGAGGTGGCCGCCCAGTTCGCCATCGCCGGATCCGACCGCACCGCCGCCATCGTGGAGGCCGATCTGTTGGGCGGCGAATGCTCCTACTGGGCGTGCATGCCGAGCAAGGCGCTCCTGCGGCCGGTGGAGGTGACCGCCGCGGGTCGACACCTCGACGGTGTGTCGGTCGGCGATCTCGACACCGCCGCCCTGCTCGCGCGGCGTGACACCTGGGTGAGCGGCTACGACGACTCCGGACAGCGGTCGTGGGCCCAGGGTGCCGGCATCGACGTCATCTCCGGCCGCGGCGCGCTCGCCGGTGACCGCACCGTCCGGGTCACCACCGACGACGGCGAACGCACCCTGACCGCGCGGCAGGCGGTGGTCCTCGGGACCGGGAGCACCGCCAGCATCCCCGGCGTGTTCGCCGACCTGCACCCCTGGACGTCGCGCGACGCGACGGGCGTTCGCGAGGTACCCGAGTCGCTCATCGTGATCGGCGGCGGCGTGGTGGCCTGCGAGGCGGCGACGTGGATGAACGCGCTGGGCACCGCGGTGACGATGCTCGTGCGCGGACAGGTGCTCGGCGCCCTCGACGACTTCGTCGGTGAGGCGGTGATCGAGGGGCTGCGCGCGGCGGGCGTCGAGGTGCGCACCGGTGTCAGCATCTCCGACCCACGGCGTGACGACGTGACCCCCGACGCCGGTGACGGCTCGTCGGTCGGTGTCGCCCATGGCGGTCCGGTCACCGTGTCTGTCGACGGTGAGGACCTCACCGCCGCCGAGATCCTCGTCGCCGCAGGCCGCACACCCGCCACCGACGGACTGGGTCTCGACTCGGTCGGCATCGACGATCCGTCCGATCTGTCCGCGGTCGACCCGGGCGGCCACGACTGGTTGTACGCCGTGGGCGACGTGTCGTTCGGGCCGATGCTCACCCACTGGGGTAAGTACCAGGCGCGTGTCGTCGGTGCGCGTATCGCGGCCCGCGCCGAGGGCCGCACGCCGCCGCCGGTCCGCGACGACGTGCCGGTGCCGCAGGCGGTGTTCACCGATCCGCAGGTCGGCAGCACCGGGCTCACCGCCCGCGACGCGCGCGAGCGTGGACGGCCGGTGACCGTGGTGAGCCAGCCGATCACGGCCGCATCGGGCATCGGACTGCTGCGCGACGACGCGACCGGCACCGCGCAGATCGTCGTCGACGACGAGACACGCACGCTCGTGGGCGCCACCTTCGTCGGCCCCGAGGTCGGTGAGCTCATCCACGCGGCCACCATCGCCATCGTCGGCAAGGTCACCGTCGACGATCTCTGGCACGCCGTCCCGTCGTACCCGACGGGCAGCGAGATCTGGCTTCGACTGCTGGAGAAGTACTTCGGCTACTAGATCGCGGCCGGTCAGAACATGGTGCCGGGGTTCATCAGGTGGTGGGGGTCGAGGGCGTCCTTGATGCGACGACTGATGTCCATGACGTCGGCGCCGACCTGATCGGGCAGCCACGGCTTCTTCAGCCGACCCACGCCGTGCTCGCCCGTGATGGTGCCGCCGAGCCCGATCGCGAGATCCATGACCTCGCCGAACGCGACCTGCGCGCGGGCGGCCTGGTCGGTGTCGTCGGGGTCGAACACGATGAGAGGGTGGGTGTTCCCGTCGCCGGCGTGGGCGATGACCGAGATCATCACCTCGCGCTGGGCGGCGATCGCCGCGATCCCGTCGACGAGGTCGGGCAGTTTCGGCAGCGGCACCCCGACGTCCTCGAGCAACAGTGACCCGAGCTTCTCCACCGCGGGGATGGCCACGCGTCGGGCCACGGTGAACGCCTCACCCTCGTCGGCGTCGTCGGTGGCGAACACCTCGGAGGCGTTGTTCGCCTCGAATGCCGCTGTGATGACGGCGATCTCCTCGGCGGCCGCAGCGCCGGGGGAGTCGCTCTGGGCGACGAGCATCGCGCCGGCCGAGCGGTCGAGGCCCATTTTCAGGTGATCCTCGACGGCGTTGATGGCGACGGAGTCCATGAACTCGAGCATCGCCGGACGTATCCGATCGGTGATCGCGAGCACCGCCTCGGTGGCGTCGTGGACGCTGGCGAAACTGCCGACCACCGTCGACGCGGCCGGCTGCGGCGGCAACAGTCGCAGCGTGACCTCGGTGATGATGCCGAGGGTGCCCTCGCTGCCGACGAACAGTTTCGTCAACGACAACCCCGCGGAGTCCTTCAGGCGCGGACCGCCGAGCCGCACGGCACGACCGTCGGCGAGCACGACCTGCATGCCCAGCACGTAATCGGTCGTCACGCCGTACTTCACACAGCACAACCCACCGGCGTTCGTCGCCGCGTTGCCGCCGATCGAGCAGATCTCGAATGACGAGGGGTCGGGCGGATACCACAGGCCGTGTTGTACGGCAGCGGCTTTCACCTCGGCGTTGAGGAGCCCTGGCTGGACGACGGCCACCCGCATCACGGGGTCGATCTCGATGGCGCGCATGCGCTCGGTCGAGATCGTGATCGCGCCGTTGACGCCACCCGACCCGCCCGACAGACCGGTGCCCGCGCCGCGGGGCACGATCGCGACACGGTTCGCCGCGCACCACTGCACGGCCGCGACGACGTGGTCGGTCGACTCCGCACGCACCACGGCCAGCGGGATCGCCGCGTCGGGGTCGAGCGCGCGGTCCTGTCGGTACCCGCCGCAGATGTCCGGATCGGTGACGACCATCCCCTCGGGGAGCGCCGCGATGAGGTCGTCGAGGGCGAGTGTGCGCGTCATGACCCCAGGCTAACCGCGGTTCGCAACTGGCATAGCCATTGCGATCGCGAACCGTCCACACCGTCGTCTTGCGACTGTCTTCACTTATTTGTGCCTAGCCACGAGAAGTTCAAACTTCCCGCGAAATGCTGTTGGACTGACAGATCGACGGCCGCAGATCGCGCAAACGGCAGGAGTTCTCGCTGAAGGCTAGCCAGAATCGAGGACGAGGACTGTTCAATCTGAAGTTCCGAGACGGCATGAGTTCCCGCCACCTGACGCTGTTCGGTGGAGGAGCAGAAAGATCGGGCGGCCCCCCATGACAACTCAGGTATGTTACTAGAACGCGGGCCATTCTGTCGCCGAAGCATCATCGAGGCATCCAGAAACGACTTGAAAAAGTAACCTGTAGGGGACGTTCCGAGCTCGTATCGAAAACGCCCACCGAGCCCAATGGCGGCCGCACCTAGTGCCGATTCAGGCTCCCCTACCTGAATGGCACACCTTGCTACCTCATTTAGGAATATTCTGATGCATTCATCGACGTCGTCAAACTCCGATCGGTTGCGCAATGTAACTTTTGCCTGATCGAGAGCGTACTGGGGCTTTTTCCCCCTGAGGACTGTAATTCTGTCGAGACGGGCTTGAAAGCTCTTCGGAGCGCCTCGCAAGACGCCATCAGCCGCTGCCAGCGCCTCATCGGGATCTGCTAGTGACTTCGAAATTTGATATGCAGAAGTCCAGAGGTTTCTGTTAACTTCGCCCTTCGCGCGGATTCGGGCGCCTGCTCGTCCGATAAGCCAACAAACACGACTCATTTCACCCAAAAGACGGAGCCTCAGAACCGCATGATGAGCAATTGAGGCGTGGCGGCAGTAGATTCGCTCGCCAGCGAATGTAACCAACGCTTCGCGTCCGAGGATAGTAATTATTTTCGTGTTCGGAGAGTCGCCGTTCGCATCAACGAGGGCTGCCAAAACTTCGCGACTTATCCCTTGGCCCCTGGTCCCGTCTGGGTCATGTACGTCTTGAATAACGCAAATTGCGCCGAAAACATGAAGCATCGTGATGGATTCGTCTTCGAGTAGGAGAATCGAAGAGAATTTATCGAGCAAATCCCCAATGCGATTCTGCAATCCCTCGGCCGACCTGGTAGACAGAATCGCGCCAATCAACGTTGTTTCGTTGGATCCCTCGATTCCCCGCGAATTTGCGTACAGCTTGCTCGCAGTTTTTTCGATGGCGTCCGTTTGAGGCAGCAATGCAAAGGCGGGCGGGAGCGCATTTAGCTCAGACCATTTTTTTGCAATGCCCATCGCGTCGGCATTCGTGATTCCGTGGAACAGTACATCGACGGCTTTCGCCGCGATCGCGCGACCAGAGGTCCACCAGACGCGATCGTGGCAGGCCACTAGGAGGACGATACCTTCCTGCTCGGCGATGGCAGAAAACGCTGATGCCACCTCCTCGATTATTAGGTCTGCTGAATCGACCATTACGCAGATT
The DNA here is from genome assembly GCF_001424365.1 of Williamsia sp. Leaf354. Taxonomy (NCBI): domain Bacteria; kingdom Bacillati; phylum Actinomycetota; class Actinomycetes; order Mycobacteriales; family Nocardiaceae; genus Williamsia; species Williamsia sp. Leaf354. Next base: position 354,065 of record NZ_LMPL01000005.1, on the reverse strand, counting down.
GCGCCGAAACGGTTCCAGGCGTCCTTCAGCCACTCGCCCGTAAGGCGCGGGGCACCGTGTTCGCGCCAAAGGAACGTCCAATCTTCGCGCTCTGCAGCGAGGGTGAGTGCGACCTGCCTCAAAGCCAGCGATTTACCTTCGCCAATCGGGCCGATTGCTGCGACACATCCTGAGAGGTTTTGCAGCTTGTTTCGCGCCTTGTTAGCTAGGTCTGTAGTCGCTGTGAGCGCTGGCCAAACATCCGGTACAGCATCACGCCATTCCGGGTCGTAACCGTCGATGAAAGAGAGATTTTCCGCGTCCCTGAATGCGCCGCGCCTGACTTCCTCGCTTGGTTTAATGATGGTATACCCGTCCGGTGACGCCTGGTCACCGGCCGAAATCTCATCAATGAATTCGCGCCCTAAATCGTGCAGCGTAAAGGCGTTCTGACCACTTACGTCGAAGTAGAAATTGCAGCCAGGAAGTCCGTATAGGCCTGCGAGTTCGGGATGTTTCTGAATAGACGAATGGTCCTGCGAATATACGGTCCAGCATAACTCGGAATCGTAGAGCTGCCCGTCCACAATCGCTGATTTGAGGGCGCGCATGAATACGTCTTCCCAACCGCCATATCCGACGGAAATAATGATTGAATTGGAGAAGGATTGGTTAATCAGCTGCTCTATCGCTGGCCTTACCCGCGCTAATTGGGCGGTTGTATGTAGGCTATTCGAAGATCGCCAGAAACCGTGAAGGTGGAAAACGGGTGTTGCGGTCTTCTCGGCCAGTTGCTCCCGGGTGGGCATGGCTGTACCCGCGATAGGCAGAGGCTCGCACTCCATTCCGCGAGCGGCGAGCGCGACCTCGATCAAAGGGTCGAAATTTGTGGTGTAAATATGCCCGCGAATATTGGAAGGGAGCATCGCGTAGAAGCCAGCGAACGCGCGGTGGGAATCCGTAATTCGCCAAAGATTTTCATCTTTCTCGATCTGTCGCAATTCGTTTGTGGACAAGCTTTCGAGAATATTTGCCAGTCGCTCTGGTTCAACCAGGCTCGCCTTGAGGGTTGCAACACAAAGCGCCTCGCGGACACGCTTGGCCCCCCCGCGAGCGAGCAGTAAGCTGGCGGCCTCTTGGTACTGTTCGGCACCTGGGCTAAGAGGCTCGACCAGCTGGCGAACGGATTTTCGTTCAGCCGGGGGCAAGGCGTTTATGAATATCTCTACCATTGCCCGGACGTCTGGGACTGCGCCTTTCGACATTCCGGCGCCGATGATGAAGTGTATTTGACGATCAGCATCAATGATTGCAGTTCGCAAACGGGCATGGAAATCATCTAACGACGGCAATCGACACCTCGGCTCAATATAGACAACAGCGCCCCTCGGGCAGTGTGTAATAGGTTAACCCGCCAAATTCCGAAGAAGCCCTAAGTGTGGTTATCCCGGTCGCGTTTCGTTACAGCGACGACTGTCGGATGGCATCTAATCTCGTCAGTCATCACATCATGCTAACCGCGGTTCGCACCGGCGGAACGCGCGTCTTCCTCGCGGAACTCGGCGACGTCACCGGCGACCTCCGCCGCCCGCAGTTCGACCCGACGGATCTTGCCGCTGATGGTCTTGGGCAGCTCGGCGAAGGTGATGCGGCGGACCCTCTTGTAGCCGGCGAGCTGGGCGCGACTGTGGGCGAAGATCGCGTTGGCCGTCTCCTCGGTGGGTTCGTGGCCCGGGGCCAGCACGATGTACGCCTTCGGCACCGACAGACGGAGCTCGTCGGGGGCGGGTACGACGGCGGCCTCGGCGACCGCATCGTGTTCGAGCAGAACCGATTCCAGCTCGAATGGACTGATCCGGTAGTCGCTCGACTTGAAGACGTCGTCGGTGCGGCCGACGTAGGTGATGTAGCCATCGGCGTCGCGGCTGCCGACGTCGCCGGAGTGGTAGTAGCCGCCGGCCATCGCCGTCGCCGTCCGTTCGGGGTCGCCGTGGTAGCCGACCATGAGTCCGAGCGGCCGGTGCGCGAGGTCGATGCAGATCTCGCCCTCGTCGATGCCCGGGGTCCCGGTGGCGGGGTCGACGAGCTCGATCCGGTAGCCGGGGCACGGTCGGCCCATCGATCCGTCCTTGAGTGGTTGACCCGGCGAGTTCGCGATCTGCACCGTGGTCTCGGTCTGTCCGAAGCCGTCGCGGATCGTGACCCCCCACGCCCGGCGCACGCGGTCGATGACCTCCGGATTGAGCGGCTCCCCGGCGCCGACCGCCACCCGCGGCGGGGTCGTGAGATGCGACAGGTCGGACTGGATCAGCATGCGCCACACCGTCGGCGGGGCGCAGAAGCTGGTCACGCCGCAGCGCTGCATCTGATCCATCAGCGCCTTCGCGTCGAACCGCGCGTAGTTGTAGATGAACACGCACGCCTGGGCGTTCCACGGCGCGAACACGTTCGACCACGCGTGCTTCGCCCAGCCGGGGGAGCTGACGTTGAGGTGGATGTCGCCGGGGCGCAGACCGATCCAGTACATCGTCGACAGGTGGCCCACCGGATACGAGACGTGGGTGTGTTCCACCAACTTCGGCTTCGAGGTGGTGCCGGAGGTGAAGTACAGCAGCAGCGTGTCGTCGGCGCGGGTGGTGTGGCTCGGCGTGAACTCGGGTGGCGCGTCGGCGGAGTCGGCGTAGGAGGTCCAGCCGTCGACGGCGTCGCCGACCGCGATCCGAGTGTGACGGGCGCCGACCGCGTCGAAGGTGGGCGCGAGTTCGCTGCGGGCGATCACGTGGGCGACACCGCCGCGGTCGATGCGGTCGGCGATGTCGGCCTCGGAGAGCAACGTGGTCGCGGGGATGACGACGGCGCCGATCTTCATCGCCGCGAGCATCACCTCCCAGAGTTCGACCTGATTGGCCAGCATCAGCAGGATGCGGTCACCGGGCGCGACGCCGAGTCCGTCGAGCCACCCCGCGACCCGCGTGGAGCGGGTACTCATGTCGGCGAAGCTGTGGATCGATTCGCTGCCGTCCTCCTCGACGATCCACAGTGCCGGTGCCTCGTTCGGCGACCCGTCGGCGTTGCGGGCGATCGCGTCGAACCAGTCGAGCGCCCAGTTCCACTCGTCGAACTGCGGCCACCGGAACTCGGCGACCGCGGTCTCGTAGTCGTCGGCGTGGCGCACCAGGAGGTCGCGCGCCGAACGGAAGGTCTCGGTTCTGGATTCCTGCGAATGGGACACGGGCCACCTCTGGAGTCGGATTTTCGGCCGGGTTGGACACCTGGCGGGCAAACACTAGGATATGCAAGTATACCGTGATCGGGGACACACCCCGCCCACTCTCACCACATCGAGTCGGAGACACACCATGACCTCAGAGATCCCGCATTTCGTCGACGGTGCACGTCGGCCGGGCACGTCCGGACGGAGCGCCGACGTGATGAACCCGTCCACCGGCGCGGTGCAGGCGACGGTCCCTCTCGCCTCGGTCGACGAGGTCAACGAGGTCGTCGCGTCGTCGGTCGCCGCCCAGCGGGTGTGGGCCGCATGGAACCCGCAGAAGCGGGCGCGGGTGATGATGCGTTTCGTCGACCTGGTCAACCAGAACGCCGACGAGCTCGCCGAGCTGCTGTCGATCGAGCACGGCAAGACCATCGCCGACGCCCACGGCGACATCCAGCGTGGTGTCGAGGTCATCGAGTTCGCCATCGGGATCCCGCACCTGCTCAAGGGCGAGTTCACCGAGGGGGCCGGCACGGGCATCGACGTGCACTCGGTCCGCCAGCCCCTTGGTGTCGTCGCCGGCATCACGCCGTTCAACTTCCCCGCGATGATCCCGCTGTGGAAGGCCGGCCCGGCGTTGGCGTGCGGCAACGCCTTCATCCTCAAGCCGAGCGAGCGCGACCCGTCGGTCCCGCTGCGGCTGGCGGAATTGTTCCTCGAGGCGGGACTGCCCGCCGGGGTCTTCCAGGTGGTCCACGGCGACAAGGTCGCCGTCGACGCCCTGCTGACCCACCCCGACGTCCAGGCGCTGGGATTCGTCGGGTCGTCGGACATCGCGCAGTACATCTACGAGACCGCCGCGGCGAACGGCAAGCGGTCGCAGTGCTTCGGCGGCGCCAAGAACCACATGATCATCCTTCCCGACGCCGACCTCGATCAGGCCGTCGACGCGTTGATCGGCGCCGGCTATGGCAGCGCCGGTGAACGGTGCATGGCGATCAGCGTCGCCGTCCCGGTCGGCGAGGAGACCGCGAACCGCCTGCGCGACAGGCTGATCGACCGTGTGACCGCGCTGCGCGTCGGTCACAGCCACGACCCGAAGGCCGACTACGGCCCGCTGGTCAGCGGCGCTGCGCTCGAGCGCGTGCGCGACTACATCGGTCAGGGCGTCGACGCAGGCGCGGACCTCGTCGTCGACGGACGCGACCGCGCCAGCGACGACCTCACCTTCGGCGACGAGCAGCTCGAGGCCGGCTACTTCATCGGACCCACCCTGTTCGACCACGTCACCAAGGAGATGTCGATCTACACCGACGAGATCTTCGGCCCGGTGCTGTGCATCGTGCGGGCCGGTGACTACGAGGAGGCGCTCGCGCTGGCGTCGGATCACCAGTACGGCAACGGTGTCGCGATCTTCACCCAGGACGGCGACGCCGCCCGCGACTTCTGCGCGCGGGTCCAGGTCGGCATGGTGGGCGTCAACGTCCCGATCCCGGTTCCGGTGGCGTACCACACCTTCGGCGGCTGGAAGCGCTCCGGATTCGGTGACCTCAACCAGCACGGGCCGGCCGCGATCCAGTTCTACACCAAGGTCAAGACCATCACGACCCGATGGCCGTCGGGCATCAAGGACGGGGCCGAGTTCTCCATCCCCACGATGCAGTGAGCGTCCTCGACGCGACGCTGTCGGCCGACGACCGCGTGATCACCGATACCGCCGCGGCGTTCGCCGCGAAACGGATCGCTCCGCACGCGCTCGCCTGGGATGCCGAGAAACACTTCCCCGCCGAGGAACTCCGCGAGGCGGCGGAACTGGGGATGGCGGCGATCTACTGCTCCGAGGAGTTCGGTGGCAGCGGGCTGACGCGTCTCGACGGCGTGCGGATCTTCACCGAGCTCGCCGCCGCCGACCCGACCACCGCGGCATTCCTGTCGATCCACAACATGGCGACCTGGATGGTCGACCGCTACGGGACGGACGAGCAGCGGGCGACGTGGGTTCCGCGGATGGCGAGCATGGAGTCCATCGCCAGCTACTGCCTCACCGAGCCGTCCGCGGGGTCGGATGCGGCGGCCCTGCGGACCCGCGCCGACCGAGACGGCGACGATTTCGTGCTCAACGGTGTCAAGCAGTTCATCTCCGGCGCAGGTACATCCGATGTCTACATCGTGATGGCACGCACGGGCGGCGACGGTCCGAAGGGCATCTCCACCTTCATCGTCGAGAACGGCACACCCGGGCTGTCCTTCGGCGCGCAGGAGAAGAAGATGGGCTGGCACGCCCAGCCGACCGCTGCGGTCGTGTTCGACGACGTCCGCATCCCCGCGGCCAACATGGTCGGCGGCGATGCCGGCGAGGGGACGGGCTTCGGTATCGCGATGAACGGTCTCAACGGCGGCCGCATCAACATCGCGGCGTGTTCGCTCGGCGGAGCGCAGGACGCGATGGCTCGCACCCGCCGGTACCTGCGTGAGCGGGAGGCCTTCGGAGGCAGTCTCATCGACGAACCCACCATCCGTTTCGCCCTGGCCGACATGGCAATCGACCTCGAGGCGTCACGCCTGATGTTGTGGAACGCCGCGGCCGCCCTCGACGCCGACCACCCCGACAAGGTGACGAGCTGCGCGATGGCGAAACGCTTCGTCACCGAGCGGTGTTTCACCGTCGCCGACCAGGCGTTGCAGCTCCATGGCGGCTACGGGTACCTGCACGATTACGGGCTGGAGAAGATCGTCCGCGATCTGCGGGTGAACCGAATCCTCGAGGGAACCAACGAGATCATGCGCATGGTCATAGGCCGTGCCATCGCCAAGGAGAACCCATGACCACCATCGCGTTCCTCGGACTGGGCAACATGGGTGGACCCATGGCCGCCAATCTCGTCGCCGCCGGGCACACCGTCGCCGGATACGACCCGGTGCCCGCCGCGGCGGCCGCTGCCGCCGAGAACGGTGTCCTGCTCGCCGAGACCGCCGTCCAGGCCGTCGAACGGGCCGCGGTGGTGATCACGATGCTGCCCAGTGGTGCACTGGTGCGGTCGGCGTACGCGGAGATCCTCCCCGTCGCCCAGGACGGGGCGGTCTTCATCGACAGCTCCACCATCTCCGTCGACGACGCCCGTGACATGAACACCCTCGCCGCGGAATTCGGCTTCGCCCAGGTCGACGCCCCGGTCTCCGGTGGCGTGAAAGGCGCGGTCGCCGGAACCCTCGCCTTCATGGTCGGTGGAATCGACGACGCGTTCGCCGCCGCCTCACCCGTCCTCGAACCCATGGCGGGCAAGGTGATCCACTGCGGCGGTCCCGGAAGCGGCCAGGCGGCGAAGGTGTGCAACAACATGGTGCTCGCCGTGCAGCAGATCGTCGTCGGCGAGGCGTTCGTGCTGGCCGAGAAACTCGGACTGTCGGCGGAATCGTTGTTCGACGTGATCACCGGCGCCACCGGCAACTGCTGGTCGGTGCACACCAACTGTCCGGTACCCGGCCCGGTCCCCACGTCGCCCGCGAACAACGACTTCCGCCCAGGTTTCGCGACCGCCCTCATGCACAAGGACCTCGGTCTGGCCATGGACGCAGTCAGCTCCACCGGTGCCACCGCACCTCTGGGCACCCATGCCGCCGAGATCTATGCCGCATTCGCGGAGAGCAACGGCGGCAAGGACTTCAGCGCCATCATCGAGACCCTGCGCTGACCGCTGCGCAACGAGCGGGCCTGCGGTTCACACTGTGGAGTTGTCAATGTTCGTAGCGCTCCCGCTGCTGGGCGGGGCGTTGGGTCTATGACGGCGCTAGGCCGCCATCGGTTCCATGACGGTCAATGTTCTTCTGGTGTAGGCGGGTAGCGCGTTCCGTCTCAGGGGTGTCGGTCGTGGCCCATGACGATGTCCCAGCCTGCGGTGTGGACGGCGACGTGGCAGCGGCGACACAGGAGGCATCCGTTGTCGACGACGGTCGTGCCGCCGTCGGCGTAGTGGGTGATGTGGTGAACGTCGCACCATGCGGCGGGTGCTCCGCACTTGATGCAGCATCTGTCGCGAGCCAGAACGACTTTCCGTGCGTGCCCGGTGAAGGTGCGTTGTTCCGCTGCAACGCTGATGGGTGCGCCATTGAGGTCGACGCCGACACCCAACAGCTTCGCGTCACACCGCAACAATTTCGCCGTGAGATCACCGATGGGTCCCAGCCAGTTCAAGCGGGCCGGTTGGGGCCCCTGCAGAGGAACGGTGACGACCAGTTCGGTGGACGGCGGCCCCGACAACGCGTCCGGGGCGAGTCCGCGCGTGGCCAACTCCAACAACTGCCCGAACCCGTCGGCCCGTCGCTGTGCGGCTGATCGCTCGTCGGGTGTTCCGTCAGGTCGGGGTCGCGGCCTCGAAGCTCTGTCGATCGCGGTGATCAGTCGTTCGCCGGTCGCGACGTCGAGATCGAATGTGCCGTGGAGGCGTCCGTCGTCACCCTGGTGATATTGCATTTCGTTGTGCGCCGGGTCTTCGGCGATCGGGAGGTCAGGTTCCTCATCACGGGTGTGCGCGATCGCCACGGCGCGAGCATCGGCGATCATCTCCGTCGGTGTCGCGCCGGCAATGGCCTGCGCGATCAACCGCTGTTCGACGCCGGCGATCAGGTCGGACTCGACCGCTTCCCCGGTGCGGCGTGCGACGTGTTCGACTCCGCGGGCGACGGCATCGAGATGTTCAGCCGAGAGTGATCCGTCGCGGGCGTGGCGTGCGAGCAGGGACAGAGAGTGGCGGGCGCGCCCCAGCCTGATCATCCGCGATGCGACCGCGGGCGCGAGACCGTTGCGGCAGAGCAGTTCGCGCAGTGTGACGCCGCACCGCTTCGCTGTGCCCACGCGATCGGCCTGTGCGGTCAACCGCGCCACCAGGTCGTCGGCGACTGCGCGCAGAGCGACAGCCCCACGGATGGCGGCGACGATTTCTGCGTCGTCGTCACCGACGACGTTGTCTCGGCTCCCGAACTCGTCGATCAGACGGTCGGCAAGAGTGATGAATGATCCCCCGGTCATGCCCCGATCGTACATTCGTTCGAATGGGATCGCAAGAGTCAATGTTACGAATCATGTTGATAGACAGGTGATCTACGTGCGGGCGACGCCCCCGATCACCACGCTACCGAGGGGGTGCGACAGGAAAGGTTCGCGGCGGCGCGTTCATCCACAGGCCGGCTGAGGCACCTGCCCGATCGATCGCTTTACCTGCCCGATCGACGCAGACAAGTGCCCGATCGACGGTGGTGCCCAACCGCTCAGTCGGGCAACGGGATCAGAAATCGCCGGCCGAGCGGCGGAGTGTCTCGATGGCGTCGACGAGGGCACGCGACTGGTCAGCTGGGAGCCCGATGTCGGCGAAGACGTCGTCGTTGAGGGTGTTCGTGGCCTCTTCGACGGTGGAGCGCCCGATGTCGGTGATGCGCACGAGGGTGGTCCGCCCGTCGGTGGGGTGGGGGATTCGCTCGACGAGGCCGGCCGATTCGAGACGCCGGATGGCGTGGGTGACGCTGGTGACGTGCACCTGCAGTCGCACACTGGCTTTGGTGATGGGCAGCGCGCCGGTGCGGCTGAAGGCGAGCAGCCGCAGCAGTTCGAAGCGGGAGAAGCTCAGGTCGAACGGACGCAGTGCGGCCTCGACGCGCGCGAGCAGGATCTGGTGGGCGCGCATCACCGACGTGACGGCGACCATCCCGTCGGCGACGTCGCCCCATCCGGCGTTCGACCAGTTGTCGCGCGCCTTCGCTATCGGGTCGAAGGTGGGGCCGTCGGGGGACATGTCGTCATTCTCCCCGACGGCCCCGTCCGGCGTCACAACCCGGCGTAATCGGCTGCCTCACGCAACACGGCCTCGAGCATCGCCGGCGTGAGCCGACCGGTGAAGGTGTTCTGCTGGCTCACGTGATAGCTGCCGAACAGACGGAGCGGGGGCAGGCCGTCGCCGACGAGGTCGACCGACACGCCGTGACCGAACACCGGCCGCGGCGCGGGTATCGCGTAACCGTGCTCGCCCAGCGCGGTGAGAGCGGCCCGCCATCCGAAGGCGCCGAGCGACATCACCGACCGCACCGTCGGGGCGAGCAAGGTCAGTTCCGAGTCCGGCCAGTGCGAACACTCGTCGCGTTCGGCGGGTGTCGGCTTGTTCGCCGGGGGAGCGCAGTGCACCGGAGCGGTGATCCGTGTGCCGCGCAGGGTCAGTCCGTCGTCGGCGGAGACCGATGTCGGTTGGTTGGCGAGGCCCACCGCGTGCAGCGCCGCGAAGAGGACGTCCCCGCTGCGGTCGCCGGTGAACATCCGGCCCGTGCGATTGGCGCCGTGCGCCGCCGGTGCGAGTCCGATGATGAGGAACGCGGCGTCGGCCGGTCCGATGCCGGGTACCGGCCGGCCCCAATAGGTCTCGTCGGCGAAGGCGCGACGCTTCTCGCGGGCGACGCGCTCGCGCCACTCGACCAACCGCGGGCATGCCCGACACTGTGTGACGGCCTCATCGAGCGCCGCGAGGTCGCGAAAACGAGTCACACCCCGACGCTACGCCGCGCGGCAGCACTCTCAGGGTTCGCCGCTCACGATGACCAATCGCTGGGTCGCCCGGGTCATCGACACGTAGCGGTCGACCGCGCCGGTGATGCCGTCGCCGAACGACTCGGGTTCGACAAGCACCACCAGGTCGAACTCCAAGCCCTTGACCAGCTCCGGCGGCAACGATCGGACCCTCGCGGTCCCCGGGAACGTCGGGTCGCCGATGACGCAGGCGACGCCCGCCTCGTGCTCGGCCAGCCATGCGTCGATGATCGCGGACACGTCTCGACGAGGCCGGTGATCCACCGCGATGCCGTTGCGGCGGATCGAGGTCGGGACGTTCGCGTCGGGCAGCACTGCGAGGATCGTCGGCGCAGCGAGGTCCATCACCTCACCCGGGGTGCGGTAGTTGATGCGCAGCGATGCCGACTCGACGCGATCGAGACCGATCCGTCCGAGGCGCCGCTCCCAGCTCTCGGCGAACCCGCCGCGAGCCTGGGCCCGATCCCCGACGATCGTGAAACTCCCCGACGGACATCGGGAGACGAGCATCCGCCACTGAGCGTCGGTCAGCTCCTGCGCCTCGTCGACCACGATGTGCGCGAACGGGCCCGCCAACCGGTCGGGCTCGGCCGTCGGGCGGGCGGCCTCGTCGATGAGGACCTCGTGGAGATGACCACCGCGCAACATCGTCACCAGACTCGTGCTGTCACCGTCGCCGTCGGAGTCCCCGCCGTTGGTGTCCGCGCTGTCGGCGGCGATCAGGTCGTCGACCACGGCGGCCCTGCGCGCGCGTTCGGCCTCGATCGCGCCGCGTTGCGACAACCGACGCCGTGACGCCTCGGGATCGCCGAGCCGACGCCGCGCGGCGTCGAGCAGGGGGAGATCGGCGTCGGTCCACGGCCCGCCGGCCGTTCGTCGCACCGCGGCGAGCTCCTGCGCACCGAGCCACGGAGCGCACGCACGGAGGTATGCCGGCACCGACCACAGGTCGCCGACGAGATCGGCCGCCTCGATCATCGGCCACGCCCGCACGAGCGCCGAGGCCAGGTCGCGGTTGCGTTGCAACGACTTCCGTACCTCCGCAGGCGGCACGTCGTCGACGGCGGCCCCGACGATGTCGACCAGCGCATCCCAAATGCTGTCGTGCGCCTCGTTGTGCGGTGTGCCCCGCTCCACGGCGTCGAACGCTGCCGCCCAGTCCGACGCCCGAAGTCGGACATCGGCCCACTCGGTCTCGACCGTCATGGCAACGGTGGGTGGCTCCTCGTAGAACGCCACCGCGGACTCGACAGCGTCGAGCATCGGCAGCGACGACTTCACCGCGACGGCAACGGGATCGGACTCGACCTCGGCGTCGGCGCCCTCGGCGACCAGATCGCGCAGGGTCGCGGTCTGCACCCCTTCCTCGCCGAGGCTGGGCAGCACATCACCGATGTAGGCGAGATACGGATCGTGCGGACCGACGAAGAGCACGCCGCCACGATGATGGCCGAGCCGTGGATCGGAGTAGAGGAGATACGCCGTGCGATGCAGCGCCACCACGGTCTTGCCGGTGCCCGGCCCACCGTCGACGACGAGTGCGCCCCGCGACCCCGCGCGGATGATCGCGTCCTGATCGGCAGCGATCGTGCCCAGCACGTCGCGCATTCGCGGTGATCGGTCCGCGCCGAGACTCGCGATGAACGCGGACTGATCGTCGAGTGCCGGCTCCGGGTGACCACGCCCTGCACCGTCGGCGAGGAACACCTCGTCCCAGTAGTCGGTGACCTGGCCAAGCTCCCATCGGAATCGACGCCGTCGCGCCAGTCCCATCGGCCGGGCATGGGTGGCACCGAAGAACGGTTCGGCGGCGGGGGCGCGCCAATCGAGCAGCAGGGTCCGCCCCGACTCGTCGGTCAGTCCGAGCCGGCCGATGTACACCGGCTGTGGATCGTCCTCGGCGACCATGTGGCCGAGACACAGGTCGATGCCGTAACGACGCAGGGTCCGCAGGCGCGCGGTCAGGCGATGGATCTCCATATCGCGATCCATCGCGGCGCGACCGGTGCCACCCGGACTCGACCGCAGGACCGCGAGCCGACCTGTGAGCTCGGTGATCGACGCGTCCAGTGTCGCCGCGATATCCGCGAAGTGCTGCTCGTCGCCTCCGATGAGGAACGGATCGGCCTTCGCGGCGCGGCTGTCGGGAAGGGCGAACGCGGGCAGAGTCGGTGACGGCACGTAAGGGTCTCGATTCACTCGATCGGCGGTGTGGCCAGCGAGTATGCAACGAGCACAGGGTCTTGCGGCAAGACCCCCACTGCGCTATATCTTGAGAGTGGAAAGAGGCGTGACGCCGCCGATCCATTCCCACCTCATTCGAGTTCCCGCACAGTCCTTCCCCACGCCACGATCTCCGGATCGGTCAGCGCGTCGGTGACGAAGTCCGCGGTCAACGCCTTCCCCGCCTGCGAGGGCACCGCGATCACGAAGGCGCCCGCCGCCTGCGCCGCAACCACACCCGTCGACGAATCCTCGAGGGCCACACCGTCCGACGGTCGAGCGCCGAGCCGCTCGAACGCCACGAGGTAGGGCTCGGGATGGGGTTTGGCGTGGGCGACATCGTCGGCGGTCACCGAGACCTCGAAGTAGCGACCCAACCCCGATGTGCTCAGAGCCGCCGACAACAGTTGTCGCGGGCTGTTGGTCGCGACCGCGACCGGCACGCGGCCCGCGACCGCATCGAGCAGGACACGTGCCCCGGGCATCGGCGCCACGCCGTCGGACAACTCGCCGGCCACTCGCGCGAGGAGATCCACCTCGATGAGCGGACTGTCATCGGGACGGCCGAAGAACCGCGCGAGTTCTGCACATGCGGCGGGGACCGATCGTCCGATGAGCATGTCCTTCTCGGTCGGCCCGAATTCGTGGCCGTGCTCGGCGAACAAGGCTGCCTCGGCGCGTGACCAGCAGCTCTCGGTGTCGAGAAGCAGACCATCGCAATCGAACACGATCGCGCTCACCCGCGGTGGCAACATCATGGCCGCATCGTATCGAGATCGATCAGCTCACGAGCTCGACCACCTCCGGCCCCACGTACGTCGCGCGGGGTCGGATGATCTTGCGGCTCTGGGCCTGCTCGAGGATGTTGGCGCACCAACCGACCACCCGGCTCACGGTGAAGGTCGGGGTGAACATGGTTCGCGGGATCCCGCAGCGGTCCATCACCACGCCCGCGTAGAACTCGACGTTGGCGTACAGCGGACGGTCGGGATGCGATCGGGCCAGCTCCGACACCACTGCGCGCTCCACCTCGACGGCCAGGTCGACCGTGTCGCCACCCAGAACGATAGCGATGTCCCGCAACAGCTCCGACCGGGGATCGACGGTGCGGTACACCGCATGACCGAAACCCATGATGCGTGCGCCCGCCGCGATCTGTCCACGGGCCCAGTCGGTGGCCGTCTCGGCGCCACCGGTCAGCGCGATCTCGTCGAGGGAGTCGAGCGCTCGGTCGGGTGCGCCGCCGTGCAGCGGCCCGGAGAACGCGCCGATGGCGCCGCAGACCGCGGACACCAGATCGGCGCCGGTTGAGGCGATCACGCGCGCGGTGAAGGTCGACGCGTTGAAACCGTGGTCGATGGTCGCGATCAGGTACTGCTCGACGGCCCGGGCGTGTTCGGGTGTGGGCACCTCGCCGGTGATCGCGTGCAGCCAGTGGGCGGCGGTGTCGAGATCGTCGCGGGCCGGCGCCGGTTCGTCGCCGTTCGAGATGCGATGCAGGGCAGCCAGAATGGTCGGGGTCACCGCGCAGACCCGTAGGGCATGCCGGACGCGCGTGTCGGGATCGGCGTCCCACAGCGGTGCCATCCCCTCGAGCTCGGCGAGCGACGACAGCACGGTACGCAGGCCGATCAGGGGCCGACGACCGCCACCGGTGGCGGCGACCACCCGGATCACCGACATCAGGTCGTCGCCGATCGTGCGCAGCGACCGCACCTCGTTCACGAAGCGGTCGAGCTCGTACGCCTCGGGGAGGCGACCGTGCACGAACAGGAACCACACCTCCTCGAACGTCCGGTACCGCGCGAGGGAGACGGCGTTGTACTGCCGGTACTGGTAGAAACCCTCCTCACCGCGCACATCCCCGATCTCGGTGTGTGCCACAGACACATTGGACAGACCCGGTTCGGCCACGATGACACTCATGATCTCTCGTTTCTTCTCGACTGCTCAGGCGTTCTGGCCCTACATTCGACGCACGAGGCACGCCGGTCAATGTTGATCGGATCAACATCGGCGAGGGAGGTCCGACCGTGGCACGACGACATCCACACCGGTGGCCCACGGCCATGCGACACGACGGCCGCGACTACCTGACGACCGCTCAGGTGGCCCGCGCGCTGGGGATCAAACCTGCGTCGGTGTACGCGTACGTCAGTCGTGGGCAGCTCGAGAGCGTCCGCATCGCGGGCATCCGCGGCAGCCTGTTCGCCGTCGGCGAGGTCGAGGCCCTGCGCCGCCGCACCCAGCAACGGCCCCCGGCCGGGGTCGTGGAACGGATCCGCACCGAGATCACCCTGCTCGCCGACGACCACCTCTACTACCGCGGGCACGACGCCACCGAACTCGCCTTCACCGCCGACTTCCTCGAGGTCGTCGACCTCCTCTGGGGAACGACGTCCACCGGGTCCGATCGCCCGGCGGCGCAGGCCGTCACCCTTCCGACCCTGCCCGGAGCCGGTCGGCGACTGGACCGGATCCGGGTCACCGTCGACCTCCTGGGAGCCGCCGACGGATCCCGTGGCCGCATCGGTGCCGACGACGTGGCCCACAAGGCAAGGGGCGTCATCGACGCCGTCGTGGACACCCTGCCGATGGTGGCCGAGACCGGTGCGGGTTCGACGGTGGCACAACGCTTGTGGTGTCGGTTGTCGCCCATGGCACCGACGGCCCCACGGATCCGGCTGCTCAACGCCGCACTGATCCTGCTCGCCGATCACGACCTCGCCGCGGGCACGGTCGCGGCCCGTGTCGCGGCCAGTGCACGCGGCAGCATCTACGCGGTCATCTCGGCCGGACTGGGCGCGTTCGACGGGCCCCTGCACGGCGGAGCGACCACCCTGGCCTATGACTTCCTGGCCTCGGTGCTCGCCCATCCGGACGGGCCCGAACACCGCGTCGCGAAGTACCAGCGGGGTCACGAACTGCCCCCCGGGTGCGGTCACATCGTCTACCGCGATCACGATCCGCGCGCCGACGCGCTGCTCCGAGCGCTGGAGGCCGAGGGTGGTCGCCGCGACGTCGCCGCGGCCGTCGATGCCGTGCGCGCGGGAGTCACCGGGCGCCCCCGGGGCTTCGTCAACTCCGATCTCGCGCTGGCCGCGTTCACGCTGCGATACCGCATGGTGCCCGACGCCGCCGAGACGATCTTCGCCATCGCCCGTATCGCCGGGTGGGTCGCCCACGCCATCGAGGAGTACCGCGCGCCGCGCCTGCGATTCCGGCCCGAAGGTGTCTACACGGGCGTCCGACCCGCGACGTGACGCGCATCACCGCGCCGTTACCCTTGCAAAATGACCTCCAACACGGTCGACGAGATCGACGACGGCTACCAGCGCGGCCTCTCGGCCCGCACCGTGCAGATGATCGCCCTCGGCGGCGCCATCGGGACGGGCCTTTTCTACGGCGCCGGCGGCGCGATCGAGGACGCCGGTCCAGCGCTCATCCTGGCCTACCTCGTGGCCGGACTCGCGATCTTCGTCGTCATGCGCGCCCTCGGTGAGCTGCTCATCTATCGACCGGTCGCCGGGTCCATCTCGGAATACGCTCACGAATTCCTCGGCCGCTACCTGGGTTTCACCAACGGATGGACCTATTGGGCGGTGTGGACCACCACCTGCATGGCCGAGATCACCGTCGCCGGCAAGTACGTCAACTACTGGTTCCCCTCGATCCCGGTGTGGGTCACGGCTCTCGTCGTCCTCATCGCGCTGTTCGCGGCGAACCTGATCTCGGTCAAGGTGTTCGGCGAGGCCGAGTTCTGGTTCTCCATGATCAAGGTCGCCGCCATCATCGCGATGATCGGCATCGGCACGCTGGTACTGCTGCCCATCGCGGGCATCGGCCCCGAGACGGGACCCTCGTTGACCAATCTCTACAACGACGGTGGCTTCTTCGCGACCGGGTTCGGCTCGGCGCTGCTGAGCCTGCAGATCGTCGTGTTCGCCTATGTGGGAGTCGAACTCGTCGGCGTCACCGCGGGCGAGGCCGCCAACCCGAAGGTCACCCTGCGGAAGGCGATCAACACGCTGCCGTTCCGCATCGGCCTGTTCTACGTCGGTGCGCTCGTGGTCATCCTGTCGGTGCGCGGATGGCGCGAGTTCTCCGACGGCAACAGCCCGTTCGTCGAGGTGTTCGGCTACATCGGCATCCCCGGCGCCGCCGGCATCGTCAACTTCATCCTGCTGACCGCGGCCCTGTCGTCGTGCAACTCCGGCATCTACTCGACCGGACGCATGCTGCGCAGCCTGTCGCAACGGGGTGAGGCGCCGGGGAAGCTGTCGGTGATGTCGAGCCGGCAGGTACCGATCGGCGGCATCGTCCTGTCGGCCGGTGTGATGGTGATCGGCGTGATCGTGAACATCATCAGCCCCGATCGCGCGTTCGCCTACATCACGTCGGTCTCCACCGTCGGCATCATCTTCGTGTGGAGCTCGATCCTGATCAGCCACATGGTCTATCGCTCACGGGTGGCGGCGGGAACGGTCGAGGCGTCGGACTACCGGTTGCCCTGGGCGCCCGTCAGCACCGTCATCGCGCTGGCGTTCTTCGCCATGGTGGTCGTGCTGCTGTTCTTCAGCGACTCGGGCCGCATCGCGGTCGTCGTCGGCGCGATCTGGTTCGCCGGGGTGACCGTGGGCTATGTGATCTCCACGCGCCGAGGCGCTCGCACCGCAGCGTGAACGTTCTGCGCGCCCTCGGGAGCTGACTCTGCTGCTGGGATTTCGCGCCCAGCGGCTCGGCGTCGTCCCCACAGCGATGCCGACCCGCTCAGAGGGAATTCTCAGTCACTTCTCGCGGCGCGGCGGTCCGATCAGGCCGGGTGCGTCGAGCGTGCCTCCGAGGACCGGTCCCGGATCATCACGCCGATGTCGTCGATGAGCGTCGTCATCATCTCGGCGTAGCCCGACTGCTCCGGGCCGAGATCGGAGAGCGCACCGGCGCGCGCCCGCGCGGCGTCGAGGTGATCGGCCGCGGCGTCGAACGATCCGAGCCGCCGGAGATTGTCGGCGATGTTGAGGTGCAGCGACGGATAGAACGCCCCCACTTGCAGGCTCACGTGGTGCTCCTGTGCGCGCGAGTCGTCGAGGACGTCGGCGGCGTCGAGCGCACGTACATCCCACATCAGCGCCTGCGCCGGATCGTCGACCATGTCCGCGAGGTAGTGGGCGAGCACGCACCGGTGGAACGGGTCACCGCCGGAGGTGATCTCCGCCCAGAGGTCGACGAGGGTGTCGCGGTGGCGGGGGTCGCCGTCGACGCGATGCGCCCCGACCGCGGCGGTGATCCGATCCATGATCGGGTCGGTGGAGGGTCCCGGTGTGGTCATCGCGCCATCCTGGCAGCTCGATCGGACATCGACGCCGACCCTGCGATCTAGATCCGCAGGTCGACCCACACCAACCGGTGATCGCTGCTGACGGCTGGCGGCATCAGTTCTGCGCCGGGCTGCCCGGGAGCGGGCCAGAAGACCGCGGCACCGGCCACCGGGAGATCCTTCGACGGCAGGACGTAATCGACCCGCAGGTTGCCGGGAACCGGGTCGGAGAAGTCCGCGGTCCGCAGCTGCGGCGGTGTGCGGTGACCGGTCTCGCCGACCGAGGCGACCACCGCGCCGGCCGAGGTGGGCTGCGGGTCGCGCACCCGTGGCAACGACAACACCTGCCCGATAGCCCCGACACCGGGTCCGGGCGGTCCACCGTCGGCAGGGTCACTGTTCTGGTCGCCGACCATCACGAACGAGGCACCGGACTCGAGACCGCCGCGGCGGCCGGCGTCGTCGCGGATGTACTGCGCGCGTGCACCTCCGGCGATGTAGTCGGCGGAGAACCGCACCTCGTCGTGGTTGCGACGTCCGTTGCGGTCCTCGGGTCCGTCGAAGCTCGGGGGAGTGGGATGCGACGCCAACAGGTGAATCCGGCGACCGTGGACGTCGATGGGCAGATCCCAGTGCGACTTGCTCGACAACCGCAGGATGTCGGCGTTCACGCCGTAGTAGTCGCGCGGGATGAGGTTGCCCGGCTGGTCTTTCCAGAGGAAGTTCCGGAACGTGCGCACCTTCGCCGTGTCGATGGGGAACTTCGAGAGCACGAGCATCCCGTACTGGCCGGGGAAGGCCCCGAACCCGTAAGCGTCGTCGGGGCCGTCGGGGCCGTCGGTGCGACCGTCGCCGTTGAGATCGCGACCGGTCGGCACGCCGGTGTTGACCGGCGCGGTGTACATGAAGGGATAGTCGACGGGTGCGTGCCCGTTCTGCGACCGCTGGAGGTAGTTCGTGGTGAACGCCTTGGCGGCCTCGAGACCCGGGTAGTAGTCGAACTCGTTGAGCAGCAGGATGTCCGGATGGTTGATCTGGACGATCTGCGCGATGACCTTCGCCTGGGCGTTGGTCCCCGATCGGAGGTCGGTCAGCAGGGCGCCGTCCGAGCCGCGGTTGAGGCTCGCGTTGTACGTCGCGACGCGCACCGTGGACGCCTCCCCGGACGATCCGAACCCGGGTGCGGCCACGGCCGGGGTCACCGTCATGGTGCCGAGACCGACGACGAGCGCGGCCAGGAGGGCGGTACGCATACGCATCCGGCGAACATTAGCCGCGGTCAGCAAACGGGAGGTCACGCAACGGTGAACACCGCGCTCGTCCCGGCGATCGGTGTGACCGCGCCGCTCGCGGCCCTGCGGTTCCCGAAGTAGCGGACGCGGAACCGTCCCCGCGTGCCCTGGGGAACCGTCCATCGCACACTCACCACCGACGCCGTCGCCGATCCGGCGGGTCGCCGCCAGTGGAACTCGGTGCACCAGTCGTCGTCGTCGAACACCCGCGTCCACCGACCGTCGTCGGATCGTTCGATCGCGAGGTAAGTGTCTTCGGTGTGGAAGTCGTTGGTCGGGTGCGCGCCGACGAAGTCGGTCACCACCGTCGACCCGGGGGCGTACGACGCCCGCGGCGCGGTCAGCACGTCGCCGAACCGACGGCCCGCGACGGCGGTGTCCGGTGGGACGGCGGGCAGCAGATCGGGTTGGATCGAGGACTTGTCCAGCGGCGCCGGACCCCGGCCGATCGCCGACCCCGAGGCCATCGATCGCGCCAGGCGGTCGAACTCCTGCAGGTAGGCCGACAACGTCCACCGGCCGAACTGGGTCTCGCCGCCCTCGTACTGCTGGGCGTCGTACTCCTCGGGCGTCGTGACGTACTGGCTGTAGCCGTTGGCGTAGCCCTGCAGGAGCACGTCGTCGATGTCGATGCCCAGCGCGGCCGCGACGGTGCGCCGCACCCGTAACCCGGCGACGATCGTGAACTCCGCTGCGGCGCAGGCCAGCACGAGATCACCGATGCGCATGAGCTGGATGGGGAGGATCTGCGGGATCCACGGCCACGGCGGCAGCAGACCCAACGGCGCCACGATCAGCTTCGGGGCCTGGATGTCGCGCAACGACGGCGGGATCGGTGTCCTCTGGCCCTCGTCGAACAGCGGCACGGGCAGATTCCAGTTGTCCTCTCGGCTGGTCCCGAACGCGGCGGCACCCATGCACGCGGCACCGGTCCGCGCCGGTCGGCCGTCGGGTGTGTAGCGGCCGTCGATCGCGACCGCGGAGAAATCGACGTAGGTGACGGCCGAGGCGACACCGTTGCGCGACATCCTGCGGGCGCCACCGAGGGCCGTCGTGCCTGCACGATGTTGCCGATCGCCGATGATGAGGCAGTTCGTGCGGTTGTCGGCCGTCGGCCCGCCCGGCCGCAACGGACGCACCCACAGGTTGGGTGTCATGTCACCGGCGTTGGTCTGCGGGAACGATGCGATCACACCGGGGTTCTCGGTCTCGGCGCGGTAGCTGGCGTATCCCTTGTTGTCGCCGGAGATGAGGGTGTTGCGGTCGGTCAGCGAGGTGCCGTGTGTGGCGAACCAGGTGATGTGCCCGATGTCGGTGCCGTCGTCGCGGCGCAGACGTAGCGACGTGACGGCCGGGTCGATGGCGCGGGGGAAGACGCGTCGGTCGGAGGCGGGGTTGCGGTCGAACGCGATCCGCGACCGGTTGGCGCTCGCGTCACCGAGTTCGGTGCGGCCCAGCGTGATCGAGCCGGGCGCGAGGGCGGCGTGAGCCCGCTCGATCGCGGTGACGATGCCGTCGACCTCCGCGCGGTAGGATCGCTTCTTGAAGCCGTATGCGGCGAGCGTGTAGGCGTAGTCCCAGGCCGTCCCGCCGCACGAATTGTGGTTGTGCGTCGCGTTGAGGTTCACGTTGCGCTCGGTGTAGACGCCGCCGAGACGCGTTCGCAGCGCGGCGATCACGCCGATGTGCACCGACTGGAACAGGCACGCGATGTCGACGTTGACGAACGCGATCCGCTCATCGGTGGCGCGGTCGACCACGATGTACGCCCGCGCCCAGCACCGCGACAGGAGCCCGGTCGACACCTGCTCCTGCTCGGAGTACCCCATCATCCCCTCGCCGGCGACGGCGCCGGTGACGTCGGCCTTCCCGGCCCCGACGAACAGCCCGGTCACCGGCGTCGCGGTAGCGCGGCCGGCCACCGAGCCGGCGGCGCCGATCGCGGCGCCCGCGGCGAGGCCACCGAGAACGGTCCTGCGTGGGATTTCTGTCGACGAGGTCTCGCCGGCGCTCACCTCGGGGGTCATCGGCCCAGAACTCCTGTCAGGTGATCGTTGGCGAAGACGCGGTCGGGATCGAACATGTCACGCACGGCGAGGAATTCGTCGAAGCGGGGGTACACCGTGCGCAGGTCGTCGGCGGTGCGTGTGTGCATCTTGCCCCAGTGCGGTCGCCCGTCGCGGGCGAACAGGACCTTCTCGATCTCGGTGAAGTAGTCGTCGGGGCGGTCGCCGTGGAACCGGTGCACCGCGATGTACCCGGTGGTGCGGCCCGACGCCGTCGACAGCATCAACTCATCGGCCGCGGCGGCCCGCACCTCGATCGGGAACGACACCTTCCATCCCCGTGTCCCGATGAGGTGCCGGATCTCGGCGACGGCCTCGGGGATCTCCGCGAGGGGGATCGCGTACTCCATCTCACGGAACCGCACCCGCCGGTCGGAGACGAACACGTCGTGCGAGGCGTCGACGAACCGTCGCGCCGACAGGGCTCCACCGGCGATCCGCGCCAATCGTGGTGTGAGCGAGGGTATGCGGGCCCCGGCCGAACACATGGCCCCGAACACCCCGTTGCTGAGCAGTTGGTCGTCGAGGTAGCGGCGGACCTTGCCGGGGCCCTCGGCGGGGGTGTCGGCCGGTAGTCGTCGATTGGTCTTGGTGAGCGCGACGTCGGTGTGCGGGAACCAGTAGAACTCGTGGTGGTCGTTGGTCGCGACGGCGTCGAGGAAGCCGCCGATGGCGTCGTCGACGTGCACGGGTCGTTCCACCGCCTCGAGGGCGAACGCGGGGACGCACGCGAGGGTGATGTCGGTGAGGATGCCGAGGGCGCCGAGGCCGAGGGCGGCGGCCTGCAGGGTCGCCCGGTCGTCGTCGGTCACGGTGACCGTCTCGCCGGTGCCGGTGACCAACGTGAGTCCGACGATCTGGGTGGCGAGGCCACCGAAGTTCCTCCCGGTGCCGTGTGTTCCGGTCGAGGTCGCACCGGAGATGCTCTGTGCGTCGATGTCACCGAGGTTGGGCATGGCGAGGCCCAGCGGTTCGAGCAGAGCCGGCAGGTCGTGCAACCGGGTGCCCGCGCGAACGGTGACTCGGCGGGTGGCGGGGTCGGCGTGGACGATCCCGCTCATCGCGGTCGTGTCGATCTGGATGTCGCGCGCGACGGCGAGACCGCTGAAGCTGTGTCCGGATCCGACCGCCTTCACGGTGGCCCCCTCCGAGCGCGCGCGACGCACCACCGCCGCGACGTCGTCGGCGTCGGTCACGGGGACAACCTCGCGGGGTGTCACCGCCTGCGTGCGACCCCAGTTCGTCCACGGCACAGTCGTCGTCACAGGAAACACTTCCCTTCACCTCGGTAGGTCGGCACGGTGTCGACGACCTCGTCGCCGTCGACGATCACGATCGTCGCGCAGTGCTCGGCGGGTTCGCCGGACTTGGTGTGGCGGAACCAGACCCGGTCACCGATCGCGAGCGCGTCGGCGGCATGGCCGCGCAGAGGAGTCTGCACCTCACCGGCCGCCTCGCGGTCGATGTAGGCCAGACCCGGCGGCCACACGGGCAGGGGGAGTCGGTCGGGCGCCGGTGGACCCGAGGCGATCCACCCACCCCCGTGACAGGTGACCATGCCCTGGCGCGGCCGGCGCACCACCTGCAGCCCGAACCCGAGTGCCGGTGCGGGCCGGAAATGCGAGTAGGTGTCGAACAGGTGCCCGCCGAAGAACCCACTGCCCGCGGCGATGTCGGTCACCGAGGGGTCGGCTGCGGTCGCCTCGAGCGATCCCGTGCCACCTGCGTTGACGAACTCGAGGTCGCAGAGTTCGCCGATCGCGGCGACGGCGGCGCCACGGCGACGGCGCAGTTCGACCATCGACGCCGTCTGCATCG
This sequence comes from Williamsia sp. Leaf354, assembly GCF_001424365.1. NCBI lineage: Bacteria > Bacillati > Actinomycetota > Actinomycetes > Mycobacteriales > Nocardiaceae > Williamsia > Williamsia sp. Leaf354. The sequence continues at coordinate 331,588 of NZ_LMPL01000005.1, read as the reverse complement.
CGCGGATCAACCGATTGCGCAGAGGTGCGCCGCGTCGCAGGCCGCCGGGTGCGGCGTCGCCGACCCCGGCGATCTGGGCCTCGTACGACATCACGCCGACCAGGGTCACCCCGGGACGGGCCGCGATCGCCCTCGCCAAAGCGACCGCGTCGTCGACGCTGTGGACGGGGGAGCGGTGGACACCGATGTGACCGACGAGGGGGGCGTCCAGCGAGGCGTCGAGGTCGATGGCGACCCGGATCGGATGTGCGGGAACGGGTGCGGCGGCATCGATGAGGTCGAGGTGGTCGGTCGAGTCGACGAGCAACGTCACCCGCGACGCGGCGACCTCGTCGGCGGCCAGGACCGCGATCGAGGCGCGCCGCGCGGTCGGATACCCCATGAGCACATCGGTCACGCCGGATCGTGTCGCCAACCAGATGGCCTCGTCGATGTCGTAGGCCAACACCCCGGCGAAGCCGTCGCGCGCGAGGATTTCGTCGATCACCGACCGCACCCGCAGCGACTTCGACGCGACCCGGATGGGCACACCGCCGGCACGGCGACGCAGGTCGGCGACGTTCGCCTCGAACGCGGTGCGGTCGAGTGCGACGACGGGACCGTCGAGGTGTGCCGTGGCGCGGTCGATCCGGTCCCACTGATCGATGTGGGTGGCGGCGGTGGTCATCGGACCGACCGGACGCGCAGCACCGACAGTCCGCCCGCGATGCCGAGGATCGCCGACACGGCGAACAGGGCGACGAACCCGCCTGTCGCGGCGACGATCCCGGCGCCGATGAGGGGCCCGAGCGCCTGGGGCACGGCCATGGCGATGTTCATGATGCCGAGGTCCTTTCCGGTGTGATCGGCGGAGGGGAGTACCTGGGTGGCCAGCGCCTGGTCGACGCCGAGAAAGCTGCCGAACCCCGCTCCGAGCAGGGCTGCGGCCACCATCGTGGTGGGGACGCCGGTGGAGATCGCGATGGCCGCGGCGGCGAGGCCCTGCAACGCACCGGCGGCCAGCACGAACGGCTTGCGGCGCCCGATCCGGTCGCTGAGGATGCCCGACCCGATGGCGGCCGAGATCACGAACACCATGTAGATCGCGGTGAGCAGCAACAGATCACCCTGCGCGTCGTCGACCCGGAGCCCGAACTGCAGGTAGTAGAGGAGCAGCGAGGTGCCCAGAGCATTGCCGACGTTGACGAGGATCCGACCGAGCAGCGTCCACCCGAAGTCGGGGTGCTCGCGCGGCGACACCCACAGTTCGCCGATGACGCCGGCGACGGTGAGGCGCTCGCGATCCCGGGCCGGGTGTGGTGGATCGTCGACGGTGATCACGAAGGGGAGCACGCACACGACCAGCAGGGCGGCGACCACGAGAGAGCCTGCGCCGGTGGAGAGTCCGAGCGCGGAGATCAGTCCGATGCCGACGATGACGCCGATCGCCTGCGGTGCCGACACCCAGCTCGAGACCACGCCGCGCTGCGCCACCGGCACCCGATCGCCGATCAGGGCGGTCAGTGCCGCCGACGCGGTGCTGAAGCCCACGATGGCCACACACCAGCAGACGGTGATGCCTACCAGGCCGTGTCGTGTGCCGAGGATCGCCAGGGCGCCGGCGAACAGGAGCACCCCGCCCACGATCCACGGACGGCGGCGGCCGAAGCGGCTCGTGGTGCGATCCGACAGCGCGCCGGTCAGTGGGAACGCGATCAGTGCGAAGACCGCCGAGATCCCCGACACGACACCGAAGGTGGTGACGCTGTGCTGCCAGGTGTCGTCGGTGATCGTGTCGCCGATACCGAGTCGGTCGTTGATCTGCTCGGGCAGGGTGAGCTGTAACGGGGTCAGTTGCGCCATCCAGATCCCCAGCCAGGCGACGGCGAACAGTCCGATCCACCGCGCGTCGACACGGGCCGGTGTCGCGGTGTCGGGCCGGGTCACGCCGGCTCCAGGTGGGTGAGCAGCACCGTCACACAGGCGTCGACGATCCGCCGGGCGTTCACGAGATCGCCGGTGGTGAGGTAGGCGACGGTGAGGCCGTCGGTGGCCGCGACCACGATGGGGGCGAGTTCTTCCGGCGGGGTGCGCCAGCGTCGCCCGGACGCCTCGGTCGCGGCGGTCAGTGCGCGAGCGGCGAGCTGGTAGTAGCGCTCGTAGGTCCGCGCGGCCAGCGCCTCGAGACCCGGTGTGCGACGTGCGTACCGGGCCAGCGCCATCATGGCCTGTTCGCGTGCCGGGTCGGCGAGAAGGCTGTCGAGGTATCCGGTCAGGCCGCCGCGCAGGAGGTCGTCGATGTGGGGACGGTCGGTCGGGTCGGCGCTCGGCGCGCCGTCGGGGGTGGTGAGCACGGCGTGGACCGCGGTGTCCTCGCTCGACAATCCCGCGACCACCAATGCCTCGAGCAACGCCGCCCGCGAATCGAACGCGTAGTGGAAGCTCGCCAGCGACATCCCGGCCTCGGCGCAGATGCGTCGGGTCGTCGCGGCGTCGACACCGTGCTCGGCGACCACCCGGAACGCGGCCGCCACGAGGCGGTCGCGACGCTCGTCGACGGGTATGCGGGCGATGATCGGCTCCTGGTTCACAGCAAGTGGGTCAAGTGACCCAGTTGCCGTGAACCGTAACCGACGGCGACAGATCGCGCGAGCATTATCGTGGGAGTCATGTCCGGCCCGCCCCCGAGTACGCGCGTCGACAGCTGGATCTGGGCGGTGCGGCTGACGAAGACGCGATCGCAGGCCGCATCGGCCTGTCGTGGCGGGCACGTGAAAGTCAACGGCACGCCCGCGAAACCCGCCCAGCACGTCGCCCCCGGCGACGAGGTGCGGTTGCGCGTCGGTGGCCGTGACCGCATCGTCGAGGTCGTGACCGTGCTGTCCAAGCGCGTGGGACCGCCGGTGGCCGCGGCGGCGATGATCGACCGCAGCCCGCCTCCGCCGCCCCGGGAGGTCCTGGCGTCGATCCCGTCGCGCGATCGGGGTGCGGGTCGTCCCACCAAACGTGAACGCCGCGACACCGACCGTCTGCGCGGACGCGAGAACTCTCCGTGATCGCCGACGGCGGCCCTACACTCGGCGGTGTGCACCGACCCCCAGCAGCCCCGCGGCCGTTCGTCGCGATCGTGGCCGTGGTGATCGCCGCGGTGGCGCTGCTGGCGGGCTGTTCGGACTCCGGCGACGGGGGTTCGGCGTCGGCGTCGTCGAGCGCGGCCACCGCGGCCGGGACGGGGCCCTTCTTCGGCGAGTGCGGCGGGGTCACCACCGCGGAGGTGTCGCAGATCGTGGGCATCGCGGGACTCACCAACACCACGAACAACTCGTCGGGCTGTGAATGGGTCACCAGCGCCGATCAGCTCGGGCCGCAGTTCTCGTTCAACTGGTACCGCGGCAGTCCGATCGGCCGCGAACGCGCCACCGAACAACTCTCCCGTGAATCCGTCTCCGACCTGACCATCAACGGCGCCAAGGGGTTCATCGCCTCCGACGTCGGCATCTGCGAGATCGGTATGGAGTTCGGCGGCGACTTCTTCGAGTGGTCGGTCAGCTACGGCCTGCCCGCCCCGGGGGTGGCGCAGCGTTCCACCGATCAAGTGTGCGGCGCGGCCAAGCAGCTGTCCACGATGTCGATCGAGCGTGCGAAGTGACGCGGCGGACCGTCGCGGTGATGATCGCGGTGCTCGGTGTGTGCCTGCTGGTGTTCACCGGATGCAGCCGGTCGGTCGACGGCACGGCGGTTCCGCTGGGCGGCGGGTCGGGGACCGATCCCGGATCGGTCGACACCGACAAGTACGACGGGCTGACCCTCGAGTGCACCCGGTTGTTGAGCCTCGACCAGATCGCGACCACCGTCGGCGGCACCACCGCCGAGTCGACCTTCAACGGAGCGATCTGCCGGTGGGTCGTCACCGGCGCGGTCGTCACCGGCGTCACGTTCAACTGGTTCGAGACCGGCACCGTCTCGGTCGAGAAGGAGACCGCGAAGAAGCTCGGCTACGAGACCGAGAACGTGCGGATCGCGAGCACCGCCGCGTTCACCCAGCGCGATCCCCGGCGCCCCGCCGCGTGCGGCGTGACCGCGAACTCGCCGGCGCGCGGGGTCTACACGTGGTGGGTGGAACCGCGCACGACCGCCGCGGCCGCCGACCCCTGTGCGGCGCCGACCAAGCTGATGGAGCTGGTTCTCACCGGCGGTCAGTGATCACCTGACCGGGCTCAGACGGCCGCGGTGACACTCACCGTCGCCGCGACGTGGGCGTCGACGATGAGCCACATCAGCAACTCGTCGCCGACACGACGACGTCGCAGCGTCATCTGCGCGCCCGGCGTCACCGGACGCAGGTACTCGATGATCGCGCGGTGGCGTCGCCCGACGAGGTCGGGGTGATCGATCAACTCGTCCTCCACGGCCTCCCAGTAGGCCGCGTTGTTCAGATGCTTGAACGGATCGAAATCGGTGCTGCGCAGCACGTGGATGCGGTCGGTGCCGTCGTCGTCGGGCAGCGGGACCGGGTGCATCGTCTTCCACCGCAGCCGGTGCTCGTCGGTCATCTCGGCCAGCTTCTCGAACGCCTCGTCGGTGATGCGGGACGGCATCCCCTGATCGTTGACGTTGATCCAGAACGCCTGCGTCTCGATCAGACCCGGCGGACGCATCTCGGGGTTGAACCGGTTCGTCTCGTGCTCGGCGGTGATCCGCACCCGCATGTTGGTCCACCGGGTCGACAACGCGCCGCACCAGCGCTGCAGCGTCACCGTGGCGGGCCAGGTGATGGGCTCGATCACGTCGATCACCGTGCGACGCACGATCCAGAACGGATCGGAGTCGTGGAAGTCGGTGGCCTCGATGTTGTCGTTGGCGATGTCCTGCAGGTAGCGGGCGGCGCCGTCGAGACGCACACGCATCTCCTGGTCGACGTCGCCGGTCCGGACGCGGTAGGAGGCCTCGAAGTATTGCGCCTTGGCCAGTCGATCGGCCAGTTCGGGATCGAACGGATATCCCGACCCGGTGGCGGCACTCGCGGGGTCGTGGGGGGCCTCGGTCACGCAGAACACCTTCTTCACCGCTGGGGGATGGGCGTGGCCAGGAGTGTCTTGTGACCCTCGGCACGCCCTGCTCGACCCTCGGAGCATAGGCTCAACGGGGACACGGACCGGTGTTCAGGCCTGCTTGCAGGCCCCGGTTACAGTGGACAAAACGCATACAACTAGAACACGTTCCACCTCGGGTGGGCGCGTGGCGAGCGAGCCGAGGTCGAGACTCTCATGGCGCATGTGATCACACAGCCGTGCTGCAACGATGCCAGTTGCATCTCCGTGTGTCCGGTGAACTGCATTCACCCGACACCTGACGAACCGGAGTTCGTCACCGCCGAGATGCTCTACATCGATCCCGACACCTGCATCGACTGCGGCGCGTGCATCGACGAATGTCCGGTCGAGGCGATCTTCCCCGACGACCAGCTCGACACCAAGGGTGAGCGGTACCTGCAGATCAACGCCGACTACTACACCGACCACGACGTGTCCGGCGGCCTGGTGCCCCCGCGCAAGCAGCCGCCGCTGCCGCAGGGCAAGGAACTCCACGTCGCGATCATCGGTGCCGGCCCCGCCGCGTTCTACGCCGCCGAGGAACTGGTGCGTCACTCCGCGGTCCGCGTCGACATGTTCGACCGTCTTCCCACCCCGTACGGACTGGTGCGCGCCGGTGTCGCGCCCGATCACCCCTCGACCAAGGGTGTCGAGAAGCAGTTCGCGGCGACCGCGAACAAGAAGACCTTCGAGTACTTCCTCAACGTCGAGGTCGGTACCCACGTCACCCACGACGAGCTTCTCGGCCACTACTCGGCGGTCATCTACGCCGTCGGCGCGTCGACCGACAAGAAGCTGGGTGTCCCCGGCGAGGACCTGCCCGGGTCCATCCCGGCGACGGAGTTCGTGGCCTGGTACAACGGCCACCCCGACTACGCCGATCTCGACTTCGACCTGTCGAGCGAACGTGCGGTGGTCGTCGGCAACGGCAACGTCGCCCTCGATGTCGCGCGCATCCTGCTGACCGACCCCGACACCCTGGCGAAGACCGACATCGCCGACCACGCGATCGAGCGCATGCGGACGAGCAACGTCACCGAGGTCGTGCTGCTGGGTCGCCGCGGCATCGCCCAGGCGGCGTACACCAACGCCGAGTTCCTCGCGATGGGTGACCTGCCCGGCGTCGACGTCGTCATCGATCCGGCCGAGCTCACCCTCGACGCCGCGTCGGAGCAGGGCCTGTCCGACGGGTCGCTCGACTCCACCATCGCGGCCAAGATCCGGATCGCCCGCGAGTTCTCCGAGCGCGGCGAGACCGGCGCGGCCAAGCGCGTGGTGTTCCGCTACCTGGTGTCGCCGGTGGAACTCAGTGCCGACGGCGCCGAGGGTGAGGCGGGTGCGGTCTCGAAGTTGGTCTGCGTGCGCAATGCCCTCGTGGACGGTGAGCGGGTCGGGGTCACCCCGACCGAGGAGACCTTCGACATCGAGACCTCGATCGTGATGCGCGCCATCGGATATCGCGGGGTCCCGGTGACCGATCTGCCGTTCGACGATGCACACGGCGTGGTCCCCAACACCGAGGGACGCGTGCTCGCCGAGGTCGACGGAGACGTGCTTCCCGGGGTGTACGTCACCGGATGGATCAAGCGCGGCGCGACCGGTGGTATCGGCATGAACCGCCTCGACGGTCAGCAGACCGCGCTCGCGGTGCTCGCCGACTTCACCGAGGGTGTGTTGGCCGAGCCGTCGTCACCGCGTGACAAGATCGCCGAGCTCGTGTCCGGTCGCGGCGCCAATCGTATCGACGGCAGCGGATGGAAGAGCATCGACGCCGCAGAGAAGTCCGCGGGACGCGAGGCAGGCCGCCGCCGGGTGAAACTCGTGCGGGTCCACGAGCTCGAGGGCGCCGCGGCGGGCTGATCGCCCCGCCCCATCCGAGAAAAGACTTCCACCAGAGAGAGGGTCGTGCGTGCGCATCGCTCTGCTGTCCTACCGGAGCAAACCCCACTGCGGTGGCCAGGGCGTCTACGTCCGCCATCTCGCGCGTGAACTCGCCGTTCTCGGCCACAGCGTGGAGGTGTTCTCCGGTCAGCCCTACCCCGACCTCGACGCGGTCGCACTCGACCACGGCGTGCGCCTGACGAAGGTGCCCAGCCTCGACCTCTACGGCGAGCCGAACCCGTTCCGCACCCCGCGCCCGCGCGAGATCCGCGACTGGATCGACGTGCTCGAGGTGGCGACGATGTGGACCGCCGGTTTCCCCGAGCCGCTGACGTTCAGCCTGCGGATGGCGCGAATCCTCAAGGCGCGCCGCGATGATTTCGACGTCGTGCACGACAATCAGTGTCTCGGTTGGGGTCTGCTCGACATCCAGCGCCGCGGGCTTCCCGTCGTCGCGACCATCCACCACCCGATCACCCGCGACCGCACGCTCGCGGTGAAGGCCGCGCGCGGATGGCGGAAGCTGACCGCGATCCGCTGGCATGCCTTCGCCCGCATGCAGGGCAGCGTCTCGCGGAGGATCCCTGCGTTGCTCACGGTGTCGAAGAGCAGCGAGGTCGACATCCGCAAGGCCTTCGACATCGAACCCGGTGTCATCGAGACGATCCCGCTCGGCGTGGACACCGAGATCTTCCGGCCGCGTGGAGAGCGCGCTGCCGGTCGTGTGGTGTGTGTCGCGAGTGCCGACGCCCCGCTCAAGGGGGTGTCGTACCTGCTCGAGGCGGTCGGCAAGCTGGGGGCCGAGCGCGCGGTCGAGCTGGTTCTGGTCTCGAAGCTCGACCCCGAGGGTCCGAGCGCGCGGATGATCAACGATCTGGCGATCGCCGACCGCGTGTCGGTGGTGTCGGGGTTGACCGACGCCGAACTGGGCGAACTGATCTCGTCGGCCGAGGTCGCGTGCGTGCCGTCGCTCTACGAGGGGTTCTCGCTGCCGGTCATCGAGGCCATGAGCTGCGGAACGCCCCTCGTGGTCACCACCGCGGGGGCGATCCCCGAGGTCGCCGGCGCGGACGGCGAGGCCTCACTGCACGTGCCGCCCATGGACTCCGGCGCCCTCGCGTCGGCGATCGGACGACTGCTCGACGACCCCGCCCTGCGGACCCGGCTCGGCGCCGGAGGGCGCGCCCGGGTGCAGTCGCGCTACAGCTGGTCCGCCGTCGCCGCGCGGACCGCCGCCCACTACACGCGTGCGATAGCCGCGAAGACAACAGGAGATGCTCGTGCTGACAGTTGATTTCGACCGCCTCGGCGTGACGTCGGGAACCACGGCGATCGACATCGGTGCCGGCCAGGGACGCCACTCCTACGAGATGTTCCGGCGCGGTGCCGACGTCATCGCCTTCGACCAGTCCGAGTCGGACATGGGTGAGGTGTCGGAGATGTTCGACGCCATGATCGCCGAGAAGCAGGTCCCGGCGTCGGCCAAGGCGCGCACCGAGGTCGGTGACGCGCTGCATCTGCCTTACGCCGACAACAGCTTCGACGTCGTGCTGATGTCGGAGATCCTCGAACACGTACCCGCCGACACCGAGGCCATGGCCGAGATGGTGCGCATCCTCAAGCCCGGCGGTCGCGCCGCGGTGACCGTGCCCCGGTACTGGCCGGAGAAGATCTGCTGGGCGTTCTCCGACGCCTACCACGAGGTGGAGGGCGGGCACGTGCGTATCTACCGTGCCTCCGAACTCGCCGACAAGCTCAGCGCCGCCGGCCTGCAGGTGACCGGCACCGACCACCGTCACGCGTTGCACGCGCCGTACTGGTGGCTCAAATGTGCTGTCGGTGTGGAGAACAACGACAACCCGCTGGTCAAGGGTTATCACCGGATGCTGGTGTGGGACATGATGAGTGCCCCGGCGCTCACGCGGGTCGCCGAGCGTGCGCTCAACCCGCTGGTCGGCAAGTCCGTCGTCCTGTACCTCACGAAACCCGCCTGAGGTATGGCCCGGACACCTTCGGTACCGGGCGTCCTGACCTCCGAACAGTGCCTCGAGACCGGTGCTGCGATCGCCGCGATGCAGGAGCCGTCGGGCGCACTCCCGTGGTTCCCCGGCGGCCAGACCGACCCCTGGGATCACATCGAGTCGGCGATGGCTCTGTCGGTGACGGGAATGCTCGCCGAGGCCGAGAAGGCCTACGAGTGGTCGCGGCGCACCCAACGCCCGGACGGGTCGTGGCCCATCAAGTTCGTGAACGGTCGCGTCGCCGATCCCAACACCGACGCGAACTTCTGCGCCTACATCGCCGTCGGGGTGTGGCATCACCACCTCATCACCGGTGATCGGGCGTTCCTCGACCACATGTGGCCGACGGTGTGGGCGGCGATCGAACTGGTGCTGCGCTTCCAGGCGCCGAGTGGCCAGATGTACTGGGGCGGCGGGCATCCCCTGCCGCACACCGGCGGGCAGTTCGGTCTCGCCGACGGCGTGTTCGAATCGGCGATGCTCACCGGCAGCGCCAGCATCCATCAGGCGCTCGGATGCGCCGCACTCATCGCCGAGGCGGTCGGTCAGCCGGCCCCGGCCTGGCGCGATGCGCAGATGCGACTCGGGCATGCGCTGCGCCGGCACACCGGTCACTTCCTGCCGCCGTCGGATCACTCCATGGACTGGTACTACCCGGTGCTGGGAGGCGCGGTGCGCGGGCGGGCGGGCCAGGAGCTCATCGCGCAGAGGTGGGACGAGTTCGTCGTCGACGGTCTCGGCATCCGGTGCGTCGACCACCGTCCGTGGGTGACCGGCGCGGAGACGTGCGAGCTGGTGTTGGCGATGAACTGTCTGGGTGACGACGCCGACGCCTGCCGGTTGTTCGCCGACATGCAGCACCTGCGCGACCCCGACGGTTCCTACTGGACGGGTCTGGTGTTCTCCGACGGCAAGCGGTGGCCGGTGGAGAAGAGCTGCTGGACCTCGGCGGCGGTGGTGCTCGCCGCGGATGCGCTGAGCCGTACATCGGCCGCGAACGGCATCTTCCGCGACGCCGATCCGCTGCGCGACGTCACCGTCTCGGCCGGCGACGTACCCGGTCTTTCCTGCGACTGCACAATTGCCTAGACTGGTGTCCAGACGCGCGTCAAGCTGACGGGTGCGGACTCCGGAGGACCGATGGAATACGGAATCGTGCAGTTCACGAGTGATCGCGGTCTGCGCCCCGCGGTCCTGGCCCCGCTCGTGGAGGAGGCGGGATTCGCCGCGTACTTCGTGCCCGAGCACAGCCACATCCCGACCCGCCGCGACGCGGCGCACCCGCAGACCGGTGACGCCTCGCTGCCCGACGACCGCTACATGCGCACCCTCGACCCGTGGGTGTCGCTCGGCGCGGCCGCCGCGGTGACCACGCGGATCCGTCTCGGCACCGCGGTCGCGTTGCCCGTGCAGTCCGATCCGCTCACCCTCGCCAAGCAGATCGCCACCCTCGACCACCTCTCCGACGGCCGCGTCACCCTCGGTGTCGGATTCGGGTGGAACCTCGACGAGCTCGGCGACCACCACGTGCCCGCCGGTCGGCGCCGCACGATGCTGCGCGAGTACCTCGAGGCGATGCGTGCGCTGTGGTCGCAGGAGGAGGCCGAGTACTCCGGGGAGTTCGTGCAGTTCGGGCCGAGTTGGGCGTGGCCCAAGACCGTTCAACAGCCCGGTGTCCCCGTCATCGTCGGCGCCGGCGCCACTGAGAAGAACTTCACCTGGATCGCCAAGAACGCCGACGGCTGGCTCACCACCCCCACCGACACCGACATCGACGACTCGGTGCGCCTGCTCCACAAGATCTGGGCCGATCACGGGCGGACCGGGACGCCGCAGATCGTCGCGCTCGACGGCAGGCCCGATCCCGAGAAGCTCGCACGCTGGGACGACCTCGGGGTCACGCTCGCGCTGTACGGCGTCCCCGACCAGGACGTCGACACCGCCCGTGGTTATCTGGCGAAGCGCGCGGGTCAGCTGGGACTCGCCTAGAACCGACCGACATCGTCCGAGCAAGGGGGCAGTTCCGGCTATATGCCGGAGCCGGCGCTCACCACGGACGATCTCTGCCGCGAATCCGGTGCCGTTCGGGCAGGGTGACGCCCCGGATCGCCTCGAGGGACTCCTCCCAACCGAACAGCGTGTCGTCGTCGGTGAGTCGCATCTTCAGCCATCCCCGCACGAGGGCGTTGCGGTCTCGGTGCCGGTCTTTCTGATAGTTCTCGAGACTGGTGTGGTGCGACTTGCTGTCGCATTCGATGAGCAGTCTCCCGACCCGCAGATCGACCCGTCCGACGCCGGCGATGCGCGGCTGCACGATGACGGCAAAGTTGAGCGCGCGCAACCGCACGCGCACAAGCGATTCGGTGCCCGACTGCGATCTCTCGTCGCACTTGTCCAACAGCTTCCGGCCACGCGGACCGAGAACGGACACGATGTCGGCGCGATGGGCGAGGCCCGATTCCAGCACCGAATCGCACGCGGCGATCCAGTGTTCATCGGTCATGCATCGCAGTGCGCACCCGAGGGCGACGTCGACGGGGTCGACCGCGTACTCGGTGGGTGCCGGCGGTCCATCACCGCGGCAGCTCCGGGAGACGGACCCGCGGAGGCTCTTGCTGGTGCGGATGTGCAGGCTGTCGTGACCGGGAGCGACCCAGGCTCCGTGGGCACGCAACGCGGAGACGCATCCGAGCACGCCGCCGGTACGCACGGCCGCGACCACGGCGGGGTCTGCGTCGGCTCGGGCGTACCAGCCCGGACGGAGACGGGCGAGGTCGCCGACACGCACTGCGCGGCGGATCTGGGATGCGGTGGCCCCGAGCTGGAGAAGTCGGGCGGTGGTGAACACTCCGTGGTCCATGTCTCTTGGACGCCGGGGGAGACACGGAGGATCCACCGAGATCGTCCGAGCACGGGGGCAGTTCCGGCTATATGCCGGAGGCGGCGCTCCCCACGGACGATCTCGGTCGCGAGGTCAGCGGATCCGCTCGAGCACGCGCAGTGAGCCGTGGACGCCGACCTCGGTGAAATCGCCCGAGGCGAGGGCCTTCTCGTAGATCTCGAACGGCGGTCGACCGCCGTCGGCGGGATCGGGGAACACGTCGTGGATGAGCAGGGCGCCACCGACCCGTACCCACGGTGACCACGCGGCGAGGTCGGCCTGGGCGGCCTCGCTGCTGTGGCCGCCGTCGATGAACACGAAGTCCGCCGGGCGACCCCACACCCGCGCGGCGGTGGTCGACCGCGTCAGCATGCCGATCACCGTCTCCTCGAGACCGGCGTCGAACATGGTGCGGCGGAACCGCGCCGAGGTGTCGAGGGTGCCCGTGTGCGGGTCGACCAGCGCGGTGTCGTGGTACTCCCACCCGGGCTGGTGTTCTTCGGATCCGCGATGGTGATCGACGGTGACCACGGTGGCGCCGAGGGGTTGCGCCGCGGCGCCGAGGTACACCGTCGACTTCCCGCAGTAGGTGCCGATCTCGACGCCGATGCCCACCGCGTCGTCCGTCGACAGATACTGTCGCGCAACGTCGTACAGGGCCATGGCCTCATCGGCGGGCATGAAGCCGGGGGCGGCGTCGGCGGCGGCGATCTGGGCGTCGGTCGGTGCGACGCCGGCGTCGACACGGGGTGTGGTCATGCGCTGATCCTATCGGCGGAGCCCGCGTAGGGTTACCCGCATGAAGGCACAGGTGCTCAACTCCGAGACCGGCCCGAGCGGGCTGGCGCTGACCGACGTCGACGATCCGACCCCCGCTGACGGGCAGGTCCTCGTCGACATCAAATCCTGCGGGGTGTGTTTCCCCGACCTGCTGATGTCGCAGGGCAAGTACCAGCTCCGCCTGCCCACGCCCTTCACGCCCGGTACCGAGGTGGCCGGCGTCGTCGCCGAGGCGCCCGAGGGATCGGGGTACGCGGTGGGCGACCGGGTGCTGGTGATGTCGGTGGTCGGTGGCTTCGCCGAGAAGGTCGCCGCGGCGCCCACACAGCTCCTGCCGATCCCCGAGGGACTGACGTTCGACGAGGGCGCGGCGCTCGGCATCAACTTCCAGACCGCCCTGTTCGCGTTGCAGACACGTGCGCACCTGCAGCCCGGCGAGACCGTCGGTGTACTGGGCAGTGCCGGCGGCGTGGGCGTGGCGACCATCGCCGTCGCCAAGGCACTCGGCGCGCGGGTCATCGCGATCGTGCACCGCAACGGCGCCGAGGAGATGCTGCGGGCCACCGGGGCCGACGAGGTCGTGTCCCTCACCGACGGGTGGGGTGACCGCGTGAAGGAGCTCACCGGTGGTGCCGGGGTCGACGTGCTGATCGACCCCGTGGGTGGCGAGGTGTTCGACGAGGCGTTGCGGCAGGTGGCCACCGACGGCCGGTTCGTCGTCATCGGGTTCGCCGCCGGCGGCATCCCGCAGGTGAAGTTGAACCGAGTGCTGTTCCGCAACATCGCGGTCGTTGGCGCGGCCTGGGGTGAGTACCTGCGTACCCACCCGAACCTGCCGACCGAGCTGCACGAGCAGCTGACCACCATGATCGCCGACGGCATGCGCCCGCCGGTCAACCGGACCTACCCGCTCGCCGAACTGCCGCAGGCACTCTCGGACCTCGAGAACGGGCAGATCCTCGGCAAGGCGGTCATCCACATCGCCGACTAGTCACACCTCTGAGTGGGGCAGGAGACATCATGTGTCGCAACATCACCGAGCTCCGCGGACTCGAGCCACCGGCGACGGCGGTCGAGATCGAGGCCGCGGCACGGCAGTACGTGCGCAAGGTCAGCGGGATCGCCAAGACCTCCCCGGCCAACGCCGAGGCCTTCGAGACGGCGGTGGCGACCGTGACCGCGGCGACCACCGCTCTGCTCGACGCGCTGCCGGCCCGACGCCAGCCGCCCCGCACGGTGCCACCCCTGCGGCGGCCGGAGGTGCAGGCGCGCATCGCCGCCCGCGCGGCCGGTCAACCGCGGTAGTCGACCGGAAGTGCCTTCACACCGTTGATCCACCCGGAACGCAGTCGGGTGGGGTCGGCCAGTTTGGTGATGTCGGGTGCGAGGTCGGCGATGGCGTTGAACATGATGTCGACCTCCATCCGCGCCAGATTCGCGCCCACGCAGTAGTGCGCGCCGCTGCCCCCGAACGCCAGGTGCGGGTTGGGGTTCCGGGTGATGTCGAACGTTCGCGGGTCGTCGAAGACCTCGGGGTCGAAATTCGCCGAGCTGTAGAACATCCCGACCCGTTCGCCGGCGCGGACGGTGACGTCGCCGAGCGTCACATCGTTGATGGCGGTGCGTTGGAAGCAGTGCACCGGTGTCGCCCAGCGGATGACCTCGTCGGCGGCGGTCGCGGGGCGATCGCGCTTGAACAGCTCCCACTGCTCGGGGTGGTCGAGGAACGCGTTCATGCCGTGGGTGATCGCGTTGCGGGTGGTCTCGTTGCCCGCCACCGCGATGAGGATGACGAAGAAGCCGAACTCGGCCTCGTCGAGCGCTTCCCCGTCGACGTCGGCGTTGACCAGCGTGGTGATGATGTCCTCGGCCGGGTTCTTCCGGCGGTCCTCGGCCATCGCGTAGGCGTAGCCCAGTAGCTGCGCGTTGGCCTCGGCGGCGTCGATGTCGCCGTAGTCGGGGTCGTCGGTGTTCATCACGGCGTTGGTCCACGTGAAGAGCTTCTCCCGGTCCTCGGCGGGTACCCCGATGAGATCGGCGATGGCCGAGAGCGGGAGGTCCACGGCGACATCGTCCACGAAATTGCCGGTGCCACCGGCGATCGCGGCGGAGACGATCTCGCGCGCGCGGGCATCGAGCACCTCGTGGAGCGCGTTGACCGCACGCGGGGTGAACAGCCGCGACACCACCTTGCGCAGGCGTGTGTGTTCGGGCGGATCGTGGTTGATCAACATCGCCTCGGTGTACTCGAGCAGTTCGGGCGTCATCATGTCCGGCAGTCGCATGACCGCACCCTGGGTGTTGCTGGAGAAGTCGACCGAGTTCTTCGAGATGGCACGGATGTCGGCGTGCCGGGTGACGACCCAGTACCCGCTGTCGCGGAACGGACCGACCTCGGGATCCTGGTCGATCCAGAAGATGCGTCGCGTCTGCCGCATCTGCGCGAATTCGGCATGGGGCATGCCGTTCTCGAGCAGGGCGGGATCGGTGAGGTCCCAGCCGGCCCCGAACGGACAGCGGGTGGGCAGATCAGTGGTCATGGGGATCCTTCCGGGTCGTCGAATGTTCGGGGCATGATGAAGATGCCCTCGGCGGTGACGGTGATGCCGTCGGCGTCCGACAGCGAACCGCGAACGGTCTTCTTGCGGCCGTCCGTCCCGGTGACCGCCGCTTCGAGATGAACCGGCCCCAGCGGGGTCGCCCGCTCGAGCCGCAGTGTCAGGGTGCCGGTCATGGCGCTCGCGGCCTCGCCCAGGATGTGGTCGAGCAGCAGGGCGCAGATCCCGCCGTGCACGAGCCCGGGCGGTCCCTCGTACGCCGCGCCCAGGACGACGTCGGCGACGCGCCGGTGATCGCCCTCACGCTTCACAACCATCGGCGGTGCGATCGCGTTGCGGATCCCGATCGCCGGGTTGCCCCAGGGCATCCCGGTGCCGTCGGCCGTGTAGCGCACGCCGTGCGGACCGTCGCTCTGCGCCGATCGCAGCATCTCGGTGGCCCGGTCGATCAGCTCACCGGCCGCGCAGATGGTGTCGGGATCGACCTCGGTGCGAATCGTGGCGTCGAGCAACTCGCGTACCGAATTGGTCAGCGGAGTGTAGACACCGGTGCGCCGGGCGACCTCCTCGGACGTGATGTCCTCGAAGACGAACTGCCTCAACGGTTCTTCTCGAAGTTGCCGATGACCTTGCCGAACGTGAAGTTCAGCTTCGTGCCGAGCGGCCACCCGATGTAGTAGCAGAGGAACAACGCGATCTCACGCAGCTGATCTGGGGTCAGCTCCCCGTTGCCCAGCGCGGCGCCGGCCTGGATCTCGGCGACGTCGTCGAGGCCGGATGCCGCGAGCGCTCCGAGCAGGAGCAGTCGACGGTCGCGCACGGTGAGTCCCTCCCGGGTCCACACCTCGCCGAACAGGTGGTCGGCGGTGTGGGCGAAGTAGTCGCCGGGTCCGTCGGACAGGTCGAAGCCGTACACCTCGGCCATCTTGTCCAGGCCCTTGCGGCGCTGGTCGCTCATCTCGGTCATCGGGGAACTCCGTTCGGGTGGGAGGCGGCGATCTCACCGGGGCCGACGCCGAGTCCGTCACCGAGCCGTTCGAGCGCGATACGGCCCAGGGGGAGATCGACGCCGAGTTCCTCGGCGAGATCGAGCGCGAGAGCCACGTCCTTCTCGCCGAGTCCGCGCACGTGGGTGAAGACCGAATGCCAGAAGTCGTCGTCGGCGATGGGTGCGGTGTTGTCACGCAACATGATCGCGCCGGCACCACCGGTGATCGCATCGGTGTGTCGGACGACCTTGCCGAGCTTGACGATGTCGACACCAGCGGCCTCGGCGAGCCGACTGGCTTCCGTGGCCGCGGTGAAGGAGATGAAGTGGAGCAGGTTGCGCGCCAACTTCATCCGCGTACCCGCACCGACATCACCCGCGTGGATGGTCATGTCGGACGCGAGTGCGAACACCGGCTTGACCCTCTCGTAGGCGGCGCGGGGACCGCCGACCATGATCGCCAGGCGCCCCTGCTCGGCGCCGGGTGCGCCACCGGAGACGGGTGCGTCGACGAGATCGACACCGTGGGCGGCGCAGATCTCGCCCAGCTCGACGGCGGTGTCGGGGGCGATCGTCGAGTGCACCGCGACGACCGTCCCCGAGGTCGCGGTCTCCAGGATCCCGCCGGGCCCGGTGATCACCGACCGCACCTGCTCGTCGTTCAGGACCGTGATCGAGATGACGCGTGCGGTCGCTGCGACCTCGGCGGCCGTCGCCACGGCGGTGGCGCCCGCTGCGACCATCTTCTCCGTCGCCTCGGGTCGGGCATCGCAGACCACCAGGCCACCCGGCCACGCGACGAATCGTTGGGCGATGGGCGCACCCATGTTGCCCAGACCGATGAACCCGATGGGGAACGTCGTGTCCGTATCTGCAGCGGTCATGACCGGATGATCTGTCCGCCATCGACGTTGAAGATCTGCCCGGTGATCCAGGAGGCCTCGTCGGACAGCAGGAACAGGCAGGTGCCCTCGAGGTCCTTCGGCGTGCCCATCCGCGACAGCGGCAGCCGCTTGACGATGTCGGCGACCATCTTGCCCGGTGTGGTGGAGCGGGTGGCCTCGGTGTCGATGGGCCCGGGCGCGATCGCGTTGACCCGGATCCCGGAACCGCCGAGCTCGGTCGCGAGTTGCTGTGTGAGGCCGTTGATGCCCACCTTCGCAAGTCCGTAGAAGCCGCTGTAGAGCCATGCCGCGGTGGAGGACTGGTTGACGATCGCGCTACCCGGCTTCATGTGGCCGTAGACCGCGCGGGTCACGTTGAGTGCCCCGTCGAGGTTCACACTCATGAACTTCTTGTAGTAGTCCCACGGCACGGTGATGAGGAAGTCGAGCTGCATGCCGCCGTAGATGGCGGCGTTGTTGATCAGGTAATCGATCTGGCCGTACTCGTCGAGGGTGGCCTGCGCCAGTGCCTTCGCGGAATCCTCGTCGGCGACGTCGGTGTGGACGTAGAGCCCACCGACGTCGGCGGCGACCTTCGCACCCGCCTCGTCGGAGAGGTCGGCGATCACCACGTTGGCACCCTCGGCGGCCAGTGCACGCGCATAGCCCTCGCCGATACCGCCCGCGGCTCCGGTGACGATGGCGGTCTTTCCTTCGAACCTCATGAATTGTCCTTCTCTGCTGTGGTGTTGATGGCGGGAGGCCGGTCAGGCCGGGGTCGCGACGGCTTTGGTCTCGAGGTACTCCTCGAAACCGAGCGCGCCCATCTCGCGTCCGATACCCGACTGCTTGTAGCCGCCGAAGGGGACGTCGGCGCCGTACCAGATGCCGCCGTTGACGCTCATGGTCCCGGTGCGCACTCCGTCGACGACATGGGCGATCCGGTCGGGGTCGGTGCCCCACACCGCGCCGGACAACCCGTAGGGCGAGTCGTTGGCGATGCGGATCGCGTCGTCGTCACCGTCGTGCGGGATGATCACGAGCACGGGACCGAAGATCTCCTCCTGCGCCGCGCGTGCGGAGTTGTCCAGGCCCGAGATGAGGGTGGGTTCGACGAAGAACCCTGTGGGGTGGTTGGCCGGTCGCCCGCCGCCGATCTCGACGGTCCCGCCCTCCTCCCTGGCGAGTGCGATGTAGGACTCCACCCGATCGCGCTGCACGGCCGAGATGACCGGGCCGCAGATGGTGCCTGGGTCGGTCGGGTCGCCGGCCTCGAGGCCGGACATGGACTTTCGCGTGTACCGGATGGCGTCGTCGTAGCGCTCACGCGGGACCAGCAGGCGGGTTGTGATGGCGCACCCCTGACCGGCATGGGTGACGACGCTGAACCCGGCCATCGAGCAGGCCGCCTTCAGATCGGCGTCGTCGAGCACGATGAACGCCGACTTTCCGCCCAGCTCGAGAAAGACCTTCTTGAGACTGGCTGCGGCGGCGGTCATCACGGCCTTGCCGGTGGCGGTGGAGCCGGTGAACGACACGATGTCGACGCGAGGATCGGTCGACAGGAGCGCGCCGACGGCGTGGTCGCTGGAGGTGACGATGTTGATCACGCCGGCGGGGATGTCGGTCTCGGTGGCGATGACCGTGCCGACCAGGGCCGCGCACCACGGGGTGTCGGGAGCGGGCTTGAGGACGACGGTGCAGCCGGCCGCCAGCGCGGGGCCGATCTTCGCGAAGTTGATCTGGTGGGGAAAGTTCCACGGCGTGATCGCGCCGACCACACCGGCGGCCTCGCGCTTGATGATCCGCTGGTTCGGGATGCCCATGGGTTCGGCGCGGCCGAGGTCGGTCTCCCAGGCGAAGTTCTCGGCGAGATCGGCGCAGTACCCGAGGTCGTTGATGGGCCCCTCGAGTTGGGGACCGGAGGTGAGGAACGCCGGCGCGCCGACCTCGGCGATGGTGATCTCGCGCAGCTCCTCGATGTGGCCCTGCAACGCATCCCGCAGCTGGCGCAGACACCGGGCGCGGAAGGCGTGGT
Source organism: Williamsia sp. Leaf354 (assembly GCF_001424365.1). Lineage (NCBI taxonomy): Bacteria > Bacillati > Actinomycetota > Actinomycetes > Mycobacteriales > Nocardiaceae > Williamsia > Williamsia sp. Leaf354. Next base: position 312,485 of record NZ_LMPL01000005.1, on the reverse strand, counting down.
CGCGGGACCACGAGGTGGTGTCGAACGCGGTGCGGGCGGCGGCGATAGCGGCGTCCATGTCGTCGGCGGTGCCGTCGGCGGCGAGGCCGATGACCTCTTCCGTCGCCGGGTTGACGATCTCGAACGTTCCGCCCGAACCGGGGCGGAGTTCCCCGTCGATGAGGAGGTCCGAGCTCACCGCCGGGCGGAGGTTCCGTACGGCGACGTCGGGCTGCACCATGGGCCGAACTCCTATCTGGACACGTGTCTGGACTCGCGTTCAAAGCTAATGTAGCGTTGCCGACATGTCCACCCCCGTATTCGGTGAATCCGGCCCCAGTTCGCATGAGTCCACGCGTCGTCGGCTGACGAACCAGCAGGCCGAGACCGTCGCCAAGCTCACCGAGGCGGCGCGGGAGGTGTTGGGCGAGGACGGTTTCGAGGGCATGACGATCCGGTCGGTCGCCAAGCGCGCCGGCGTCGCCCCGGCGACCGCGTACACCTACTTCAGCTCGAAGAACCACATCGTTGCAGAGCTGTTCTGGCGCATGTTGGTCACCTCCGTGCCCGAACCCGACACGTCGTCGCCGCCGGCGGCACGCGCGGCCGACGTGCTGCGTCACGTCGCGCTCGTGGTCGCCGGCGAGGACCAACTCGCCGGCGCGGTCACGGTCGCCCTGCTGGGCACCGACCCCGATGTCGAGCATCTGCGTCTGCGGGTCGGCGGCTTCATCCGGGAACGTCTCGCGACCGCGCTGGGCGTGCCGATGGACTCCGACGACCGGCGGATCGAGCTTCTCGAGATGCTGTACTCCGGCGCCCTGGTGCGCGCGGGTATGGGCTACGGGTCCTACTCCGACATGGCCGACCGGCTGGCCGACGCCGCGAAGCTCCTCCTGGAGGATCTGTCGTGACCGTCGGCACCGGTGGCGGGACCGACACCGCGGGGATGGAGAGCCGGGTCCCGTTCGATCCGTACGACTATGCGTTCCACGAGGATCCGTATCCGACCTACGCCCGGCTGCGCAGCGAGGCGCCGGTGTACTACAACGCGGAGAAGGACTTCTGGGCGTTGTCGAAGCACGCCGACGTCCGAGCGGCGTTCCGCGACACCCCGGCGTTGTCGAGCAGCTGGGGTGTGTCGATGGATCCCGCGGCCTACGGCCCCGACGCGCACATGTCGATGTCGTTCCTCGCCCTCGACGACCCGAAGCACATGCGTATCCGCAAGTTGGTGTCGAAGGGGTTCACGCCGAACCGGGTGAACCAGCTGACCGAGCGGATCACCGCACTGACGCACCAGCATTGGGATGTGTGCCTGGAGAAGGGCGAGTTCGACTACGTGTCGGACTTCGCCGGTCTGCTGCCGATGGACGTGGTCTCGGAGCTGCTGGTGGTCCCGCAGGCGGATCGGGCCCGCCTACGTCAACTCTCCGACGACCTGATCCACCGTGACGAGGGGGTCTACGACGTCCCACCCGCCGCCGTCGAGGCATATTTCGCGCTCGCCCAGTACTACTCGGACCTCATCGAGGACCGGCGCACGAACCCGGGCACCGACATGGTCTCGGTCCTCATCGACGCCGAGATCACCGACGAGGCCACCGGTGAGCCGACGCGGTTGACCGTCGACGAGATCATCGGGTTCCTCATCCTCATGATCGTCGCGGGCAACGAGACGACGACGAAACTGCTCGCGAACGCGATCTACTGGGGCCACGTCAACCCCGACGAGTTCGCGAAGGTGCTGGCCGACCCGGAGGAGACGCCGGCGTGGACCGAGGAGACCCTGCGCTACGACAACTCGACGCAGATCGTGTTGCGCCGTGTGCTGTCCGATGTCGAGTACGGCGGGTACACGATCCCGGCCGGGCAACGTGTCCTCCTGCTGCTGGGCTCGGCCAACCGGGACGACGACGTCTTCGACGACCCGGATTCCTACCAGATCGGACGGGACAGCTCGCAGGCACTGACGAGTTTCGGTCTGGGAACGCATTTCTGCCTCGGCGCCCATCTCGCACGACTGGAGGCCAACGTCGCGTTGGCCGAGATCGTCAAGTCCGCGTCGACGATCGATCTCGATCTCGACCGGGCGGTCCGCGTGCACTCGGTGAACGTCCGCGGTTTCGCCAACCTCCCCATGACCGTGAAGGCGCGGTAGATGCCCCGTTATCCAGGACACCCCGAGCGTCGTCCCGTGCTCATCGCGGGAGGCTCGTCGGGTATCGGCGCGGCCACCGGTGTGATGCTCGCCGCCGCAGGACATCCCGTCGCCCTCGGCGCCCGCCGCGTCGAGAAGTCGCAGGAATTCGTCGACACGATCATCGCCGCCGGTGGTGAGGCGATCGCGGTCCCGCTCGACATCACCGACGCCGCCTCGATCGACGAGTGCGTGACCAAAGCCGAGGCCGAATTGGGGTCGCTGGAGGTCGTGGTGTCCGGCGCCGGCGATCTGTGGCCGGGCCGCACCTATGAGATGTCCGACGACGCGTTCGCCGACCAGGTCACCATCCATCTGCTCGGGGCGCAGCAGCTCTACCGCCGCATCGTGCCGGAGATGATCGACCGTCGCCGTGGGGATTTCGTGTTCATCAGCTCCGACGTGGCCGCCGATCCGCGACCGCACATGGGTGCCTATGCCGCCGCCAAGGCCGGGGTGGAGGCGTTCGCCCTGGTGGCCCGTCAGGAGCTCGAGGGCACCGGGGTTCGCGCCAGCCTGGTCCGGCCCGGTCAGACGATGACGGGGATGGGCACCAACTTCGACGCCGAGACCGCCGCGGCCATGCTCAACGACTGGGTCGCGTTCGGTTTCGCGCGACACGGATTCTTCCTCAAGCCGGTCCACCTCGCGACCGCGATCACGACCGTCGTGACGATGCCCCGTGGTTCGCACATGCGCCTGGTCGAGGTCGAGGCCGAGGCGCCCATCGTCGCTCCTGCCCAGCAGGACGACCCCCAGCAAGGAGACAACTGATGACGTTGACCAAACCCGCCCGTGTGTCCGGGGGAGAGGGTGAGCACGGCCACCTCGACGAGCTCGCCTCGGATCCCATCGGCCTGTTCTGGCGGATCCGCTCCGAGTGCGGCGACGTCGGGCAGTTCCAGCTCGCTGACCGTGAGGTCGTCCTGGTCACCGGGGCGACGGCCAACGAGGAGTTCTTCCGCGCCCCGGAGGAGGATCTCGATCAGGCGGCGGCCTACCCGTTCATGACGCCGATCTTCGGTGAGGGAGTCGTGTTCGACGCGAGTCCCGAGGAACGGTCGCAGGCGATCCACAACTCGGCGCTCAAGGCGCAGCACATGAAACAGCACGCGATCACCATCCCCAACGAGGTCGAGCGGATCATCGCCGAGTGGGGCGACGAGGGCGAGATCGACCTGCTGGAGTTCTTCGCGGAGCTGACCCTCTACACGTCGTCGGCGTGCCTGATCGGACGAAAGTTCCGTGAGCAGCTCAACGGTCACATCGCCCACCTCTTCCACGACCTGGAGAAGGGCACCGACCCCATCGCCTACGTCGACTACCACGCCGACATCGAGAGCTTCCGCAAACGCGACGAGTCCCGCACCGAATTGCAGGAGTTCATCCAGGGGGTGATGAACGATCGGATCGCCAACCCTCCGGAGAGCAAGGAGGATCGCGACCTGATGGACGTGTTGGTGTCGGTCGGTTTCGACTCCAACACCATCACCGGGATGTTCATCTCGATGATGTTCGCGGGGCACCACACCACCTCGGGCACCGCCGCGTGGACGCTCATCGAGCTTCTCCGCCATCCCGACTACATGGCGCAGGTGGTCTCCGAGCTCGACGACATCTACGGAGACACACCCGCCGGCGAGCGTCCGGAGTACACCTTCGCCCACACCCGGCAGATGCCGAAGGTGGAGGCCGCGTTGAAAGAGGCTCTGCGCCTGCACCCGCCGCTGATCATCCTCATGCGGGTGGTGCAGAACGACATCCACATCGAGGACGTGGAGATCGCGGCCGGGCAGTCGATCGCGGTCTCGCCCGCGATCTCCAACCGGCTGCCCGAGGACTTCCCGGATCCCGACGCCTTCGACCCCGACCGCTACCAGAAGCCTCGCCAGGAGGACATCGCCAACCGGTGGACCTGGATCCCGTTCGGCGCCGGCCGACACCGTTGTGTCGGAGCGCAATTCGCCATCATGCAGCTCAAGGCGATCTTCTCGGTACTGCTGCAGAACTACGAGTTCGAGATGGCGCAACCCGCGGACTCCTACCGCAACGACCACTCGAAGATGGTGGTCCAGCTCCAGCAGCCGTGCCGGGTCCGGTACCGGCGGCGCACCAGGTGACGGGAGAGGCGACGGTGAGGATCGAGGTCGATCGCGACATCTGTCAGGGGCACGGCATGTGCGAGATGGAGGCCCCCGACATCTTCCGGGCACAGGTCGACACCGTCGACATCCTCGACGCGTCGCCGGACGCATCGCACCGCGACGCCGTCGAGCGCGCGGTCCAGTACTGCCCGACCCAGGCCCTACGCATCATCGACGATGAGAAGGATTGACGACCATGGCATTCGAACGCGCAGAGCTCGACGAGATGGTGGAACGTTGGCTGCAGGCCAACCGAGACGGCGAGAAGGCAGGGGACTGGCGCAACCTCGCCGAGTTCTACACCGAGGACGCGACCTACGGGTGGAACTACGGACCGAAAGACGACTTCATGGCCGTCGGTCGCGACGAGATCCGCGACTACGCCATCGGATACGAGATGGACGGACTCGACGGCTGGACCTACCCCTACCAGTCGTGGGTCATCGACGAGAAGACCGGCGACATGCTGGGACTGTGGAAGCAGGTGTTCGACGGGCAGCGCGCCGACGGTACCCGCTACGCGCTCGAGGGCATCCAGGGCAGCTGGTTCAAATACGGCGGAGACTTCCAATTCCGTTGGCAACGCGACTTCTTCGACTACGGCAACGTCGTCGCGCTGTTCATGGAGATGATCGGTGACGGTGTCCTCACCGAGGGCATGAGCGCGCGGATGAACCGCGTCGCGAACGCCACCGAACGCTTGCCGGGCTGGTACCCGCTCGGCAAGACCCCCGTCCCGATGTGGTGAGGAACGCCTGACGTGTCGTATTCCGAACTGTCGCAGAACGAACTCGCGACACTCGTCCCCGAACTGTTGTTGGCGGGACAGCTGATCGACCGCAGCGCGATGGCGCACGTCATCGGCGACTTCGGTCGGGACGTGATGGCGCAGGTGGCCATCGAGGAGTGGATGGCCGCGAGCCCGGTGTACACCGCGCGGATGCGTCGCGCCATGGGTGTCGACGGCGACGGCGTCGTGGACATGTTCAAGTGCCTGCAGCTCGACATCGGTGCCCCGCCGCAGTTCATGGACTTCCGCTACTCGGTGGTCGACGAGTACCACGGCAGTTTCGTGCTCGACCACTGTGGCGCCCTGATGGACGTCGAACCGATGGGCGAGGACTACGTGACCGCGATGTGCCACGACATCGAGGACCCGACGTTCGACGCCACGGCCATCGCCACCAACCGTCGGGCCCGCATCCGCCCGGTGCACCGACCGCCCCGCCGTCCGGAGAACCGGACCCCGCACTGCGAGTGGCTCGTCACCATCGAACCCGACCGCGAGGAACTCGATCTCCCGGACTACACCCACGCGATGTTCGCCACCCGTGCCGCCGATCTCGAGCTCTCGGCCATCGACCACTCGGAGAAGGGGTGGAACGACTACTCGGGTGACCTGCTCGACGATCTCCAGTTCCGCGACTGGGCGCACAGCACACTCGTGCGCACGGCCGAAGAGGTCGCGGTGCAGCACCAGCTGCTCATCATGGGGTTCATCGGCGCGGTGTCGCGTCGTACATCGGCCGAACACGCCCGCGAACTCGTCGTGAAGGCGGTGACCGGTATCGCCGGACTGACCGCGGAGCGCATACGGTCGGCTCTCGGGATCGACAGCGGTGCAGCCGGTCTGGCGCGGGTGCTGTCGCTGCACCCGGCCCTGGGACCGGAGCAGTACGTGGGCCTCGGGGTGATCGCCGAGGGTGACGGCGCCGAGGCGATCGTGTCGGTGCGCATCCCCCAGGGCAGCGCCGCCGTCGCCGACGGGAGCTGGCTCGTCCATCTCGACCCCGACAACCTGTTGCCGCTGCAGGCGATCGCGACCGCGGTCGATCCGCACTGGGTCGTGCAGGGCGCCCGCGTGGACGACGGTTTCCTCACGGTCGACATCGGGTGGGGCGCCGAGCAACGCGAACGCAAGGAGGTCGCCGTGGTCCGGTTCAGCGGTGGCGCGAGCTTCCGGTTCGACGATCGCGGTGCGCCCGGATCGATCACGCCCCTGTCGATCACCCCGGTCTAGGAGAGGTCTCCCGTGGCGCAGAACCTGGCCGATCTGTTCGAGCACGCCGTCGATGCCGTCGCCGACCGGCCGGCGGTCATCGACGGCGACGCCCAGTACACCTACGGGCAGCTCGAGAGCAGGGCCAACCGCTGGGCGCGTCTGCTGGCCGACCGTGGTGTCCGTCGGGGCGATCACGTGGGCGTGCACATGCACAACGACATCGATGCTCTCGCAGTGTTCCTCGCCGCCTACAAGATCCGTGCGGTCCCGGTGAACGTCAACTACCGGTACCGACCCGACGAGGCGGCCCACATCTACTCCGACGCCGGGCTGGTGGCGGTGGTGACCCAGCGTGCATGGGCCGAGGTGGCCGACGAGGCCGCCACGCTCGCGGGCGACATCCGACCGACGGTGATCGTCACCGGCCCTGATCTCGACGAGCAACTGCAGGGGTACTCGGCGGACCGGGAGCCCGTCGACCGCAGCGACGACGACCTGTTCCTGCTCTACACCGGTGGGACCACGGGGGCCCCGAAGGGCGTGATGTGGCGCCAGGCGGACATGTGGCGGGTTCTCGGCGGCGGCATCGACTTCTACTCGGGCGAGCCGTTGCCCGACGAGTGGGCGCAGTCGGCGCGCGCGGCCGACAGTGCCGATGGCATGCGGTTCCTCATGTTGCCGCCGCTGATCCACGTCTCGGGTCTGATGCCGACGTTGGGCGCCCTGTTCTCCGGCAACACCGTGATCCTGCAGGCCCGGTTCGACGCGTCGCGGGTATGGCGGGTGGTGGACCGGTGTCGGCCGAACATCATGGTCATCACCGGTGACGCGATGGGGCGGCCCCTGATCGATGAGCTCGTGGCGCGCGCCGACGCCGGCGATCCGGTCGACACGTCGAGTCTGTTGGCGGTCAGCTCCGGTGCCGCACTGTTCTCCCCGGCGCTCAAGGCGCGCCTGTTGGAGCTCGTGCCCACCGTGGCCATCAGTGACTCCATCGGTTCGTCGGAGACGGGTTTCGGTGGCATCCGGGTCTATTCGGCGGCCGACACGGGGTTCGTCACCGCCGACCACGCGGGCGGTCCGCGGGTGCCGGCGGGTCGGGGCGCGACGGTGATCGACGACGACGGCGCACCCCTGACCGGGCCGGGGGAGGGGTGGTTCGCCAAGACCGGGCACCTACCGATCGGGTACCACGGCGATGCGGTGAAGACGGCCGCGATCTTCCGCGAACACGAGGGTGTTCGGATGGTCGTCAGCGGCGACCGTGCGCGTCTCGAGTCCGACGGCGCCATCACCCTGCTCGGACGCGGGTCGCAGGTGGTGAACACCGGCGGCGAGAAGGTGTTCGCCGAAGAGGTCGAAGGTGTGCTGAAGTCGCACCCGTCGGTCGGCGACGCCACGGTCCTCGGTGTCCCCGACGACCGTTACGGACACCGGGTGGCCGCGGTGGTCGCCGCGCGCGGCCCCATCGACCTCGACGTCGTGGCCGCTCACCTGCGCACGACACTCGCCGGATACAAGGTTCCCCGCGTGTGGTGGCTCGTCGACGACATCCGACGGACTCCCAGCGGCAAGCCCGATTATCGCTGGGCGCAGTCGGTCTCGACATCACAGAACCCGGCGCGGGACGATCGTGGCGAGTGACGATCGCGTCGTCGTGATCGGTGGTTCGAGCCGCGGGATCGGCCTCGCGGTGGCGCACCGGCTGATCGCCGAGGGCGCCTCGGTGGTGATGAACGGACGCGAACACGACGTGCTAGGCGCCGCGGTCGCCGAGGTGACGGCCGGCGGGGGTCGTGCGGTCGGTGTCGTGGGGTCACTCGCCCGGCCCGGTGTGGCCTTCGCGATGCTCGACGCGGCGCGTGAGCATTTCGGACGCGTCGACGGCGCTGTCAACTGCGCGGGTGTCGCCGAACCGCCCGGCTCGAGCATCCTGACGATCGACTCCGAGGAGTTCGCGGCACAGATCGACGCCCACCTCGTCAGCGCCTTCGAATTGACCCGCGCCGCCGCGGAGGTCTTCGTGGCCCAGCGCCACGGCTCGATCGTGCTGTCGGGGTCGGCGGCGGCGTCGGGCATGTTCGGCGGCACCGGCTACCCGGCCGCGAAAGGTGCCGTGGCCGCGCTCGCCTCGGCGGTGGCCGCCGATCTCCGCTCGACCGGTGTGCGGGTCAACGTCGTGATGCCCGGGGCCCGCACCCGGTTGTCGACGGGTCCCGACTACCACGCGCACATCGACGATCTCCGGGACCGCGGCGTGCTCGATCCCGGCGTCCACGCCATGGCGGCCGACCCCGCGCCGCCCGACTACGTCGCAGCCCTCTACGCCTACCTCGTCTCCGATGCGGCCGCCGACGTGACGGGGGAGATCTTCACCGCCGCAGGCAACGTCATCGGCCGCCACGGACCGTCGCCGATGTCACTGATCGCCTACCGCGACCACACCGACACCCCGCCGTACACCCCGGACGAGATCCACGCCGCCTTCGCCGGCCAGGCGACATAGTCAGCATTGTTCCCGCTCAGCGGGAACTTCTGCTGACCATCGACCGGATCTGGGCGACAACGTGGTCCGGACGCTCCGTCAGGTCGGCCCAGGTGAAACGCAGAATCGTCCACCCGTTCGCGACCAGTACGTTCTGCCTGGTTCGATCGTGCTGAAACGCGTGCGCATCGGAATGAAATGCGAACCCGTCGACCTCCACGATCACCTTCTGTTCGGCGAACATCACGTCGACGGGGTACCCGCACACCGTCTCGTTGCCGACCCAGCCGCCGATCGCGAATCGACGCAGGAGGTCGAGCAGGAGTCGTTCGGCCTCCGATCGAGCGCCGCTGGCTGCGGCCGAGAGCATGCGCTCCGACAATCCTGCGCCACGCCGTCCCGGGTAGCGACGATGCGCGGCCACGAGCTGCTCGAGTGACACATGGCCCCGTAAGAGAGCGGCGTCCAGCACCCTGCTGCCGGTGACCCCGGCGGCGTCGAGAACCGTCAGTGGGACCGACGTCACCGTCAGACCTGCCCGATCCACGATATCGATGTCGTGGAGGTCCCGGAGAAGCACGCTCACCCCGGGGATGCGCGCGGAATGTCGCGAGCGCGGCGCGGTCACCGTGACCGTCTCGGGCGGTCGCGACTCCAGTCGGTGCCACCACGCCGCGGATGGACCGGACAGCACCGCGCGGATCCCCGTTCTCGCACAGGCGATCCGCATCCGTGCGCGATGCGACATGGCTCTGTCGGCCGCGAAGTAGACGCCGTTGCCCACGCGCTGCCAGGTTCCGCTGTCGATGAGTCGTCCGATCGCCGAACTGCTCAGTCCCGCGCCGAGTGCTTGGTGACGAGTGATGACGCCGTCATACGCGACCAACAGCGCCCGAATCTCGGGGGTCATGACCTCTTCGACTTCGTGGACGCGCACTCGGTTCCACTGGCCAGCAGAGTTTCCCGCTGAGTGGGAAACTTTGCTGACAGCTCACCCGATCAGGACGGCGAGCAGGCTGGTGACCACCACTGCGACCAGCCCGCGGACCATCGCCAGCAGCAGGAGTGGCTGCGTCGCGCCTCCCTGGCCGGTCACGTACACCGGGGCGTCGAACGGGAGGTCGGGGCGGGTGGCGCGACGCACCGTCGCGAACGCCGATCCGACGGCGACGACGAGCACCGCCGGCAGCGACAGTTGCCAGGTGAGGGCCATGACAGCGCAACACAGTACGACGCCGGACACCGGGACCACGGCGTGGATCGCGGTCACCTCCGGGTCCGACCCGCCGAGCGCCCGCCGCAACGCCGGGACCTCGGTCAGTCGTCGCAGTCCGCACGCCCACGCGCAGCCGGCGCGATAGGCGAGGACCGTCGCGACCACCGGCGCGATCGAGGTCAGGTACAGCGTCGACGGTAGGGCCACGGTCACCGCGAGCACCACCACACTGAGCGCGAGATCGCCTCGCCGACGGGACAATCGGAGCACATCGGCGAGGATCATCGCGCGGATACGACCGCCGCCGAGCCGTCGGCTGCGCGTCCACGCATGGCCGAGCTGCCACCGTACGACTCGCGCCGTGTCGATCCAACTGAAATCGAGCGTGACCGCGGCCAGGCGCGCCGCGGCGATGAAGCCGTCGTCGGGCGCGAACGCGTCGCGGTGCAGCAGGGCCGGTGCCCACCGCTGACGCCCCCGTCGTGGTCGACCCGACAGGCGGTCGCTCGATCGATGCTGGTGCCAGGTGCCGGCGGCGACGATCATCACCGCGGCCACGACACCCGCGCCGAGGACGGCCGGCGTCGACGACCAGTCCAGGACGGCGACGATGGCGGCGGTCACCAGGCAACCGAGGAGGGCGGCGACCACGGCGCTCCGACGACGGCTCGCGAGAACCGGTCCGCGATCGCCCGGACCGGTCAGGTGCCACATCGCCTCGGCGCGGGAGAGTCGGATCGGCCCCCACCACCAGACCGCGGTCCCGACCACCAGCGCGCACAGCGCGATCGCCCACCCGACGAGCACCACCGTCGGGTGGGCGATGCCGTGGGCGACACCGATCACCGACGCGACGCGCTCGGGCTGCAGGAGGTACCACCCGAAACCGGCGACAACCGCGCCCGTCAGCACGATCCCGGGGGCGTCGTCGCGGGTGACGCTCATCGGCCCACCGTCACCGTCGCGTCGGCGCACCGCTCCACGAGCTCGGCGCTGTGGGTGGCGACGACGACCGACTGTCCCTCGGCGACAGCCCGCTCGATCCGGTGCGCCACCCAGTCCCGTCCGGCCACGTCGAGGCCGGCCTCGGGTTCGTCGAGCACGATCAGCCGTGCCGGTCGAATCCACGCCGCGCACAGGGCGAACCGCTGTCGCTGACCGGTCGAGAGCGTGTGGGGGAAGCGGTCTGCGAGATGGGCGACACCCGCATCGGAGAGGACGTCGGCCACGGCGTCGTCATCGGTCTCGTGGGCCGCGGTGACGAGTCGGAGGTGTTCGGCCACCGTGAGTTCGGCGAACGTGGCGTCGTCACCGAGTTCGACGGCCACGAGGGCACGGAACCGGCTGTCGGTGTCGTCGGCGACCACGTCGTCGACGGTGACGGTGCCCGAATCGGGATGCCGGAGACCGGCGATGGCGCGCAGGAGTGTCGATTTCCCGGAACCGTTGGCTCCGGTGACGGCGAGGCAGCGACCTGCCTCGAGACGAAGGGTGAGATCGGTGAACAGGTCACTGTCACCGGCGGACAGGCAGAGACGGTCGATGTGCAACACGGCAGGACTTTCGGTGCGTGGGGTCAGGGGTGGGAAGGGGCCACCTGACGCAGCGAGAGTCGCGGTCAGGCGGTGATGAACACCTGACCGGGCGCGCGGGGACGAGCGACCCGCACGAGTGCGAGCTCATGGGATGCCGGCGAACGGACCGCGGTGTGGGCACGGGCCCACCTCTGGCTCACGCCCGGCGGGAGGACTTCTCTGCCTCGCGTGATCTGTCGGAACACCCAGCGCGACAACAGTGATCGCACGTGCGGGTGCGATGCGACCGCGACGACGGCGGCTCCGAACGCGGCCGATGTCACCGCGACTCCGATGTGCGGGAGTGTCGGCGTGGTGAGGCCGATCATGGTCAGCCACCATGCGCCGGCGAGAACCGCGGTCGCGATCGCTGATGTGGCGGGCAGGAGCGCGGCAGGTGTGCGGGACGCGGGCGAGTGTGTTCTCTCCCTCATTCGCCACCTCCCCGATCGTCGGTCCGAACCGCTGTGGGATACGAGTGTAGCCATGACATCCCCCGTGGACGCCCTGGCCGCATTCGGAGTCGGCGGCGACGCCCCGTCGGGCACCGTCGCGACGATGCACCAACGTCTCGGCCCGGCGTTGGTCGACCACCGCGGACGGATCGAGCTCGCCGCCTACGCGGTCCTGGTCGACACCGTCGGCGGCGGTCCGTTCGTGGTGGCCACCGGCCCCGACCGCGGCGTGGTGCAGGCCCGTCTGGCGTTCGCGACCGCCGGTGACCCCATCGAGCCTGAGGGGCTGCTCACCGCCGAGGCGACGCTGCGTGACGACGGCGGACAGTTCGGCCTGACCACGGTCGAGGTGACCGATCCGGCGGGTCGCCTGCGCGGATCGGTCCTCGTCCGCAACGCCCGCACGGGGCGCGTGTTCGATCCGGATCTGCTCGCCCGCGGTCGTGACCCGCAGGGCGCGGACGCCGGACGCGCGGTCCCCGACACCCTCGGCACCGCGACGGATGCGCCGCCGCGGATCGATCCCGCACTCACCGGCGCCCAGGTGGTCGAGGCCGTCGCGGGCGGTCGGCTCGCCTCCGGCCCTCTCGCCGAACTCCTGGCGCTGTCGATCACCCCGGGCGATCCCGCCCGCGGCCTCGGACCCGGCGTCGTGTGCACGCCCGCACCGTGGATGGCCAACCCGCTGGGCACCATGCACGGCGGGGTCATCGCCGCCATCGTCGCCCACGGCTGCTCGCTCGCCGGGCAGGCCCACACCGCGCCCGGCCAGACCCACACCATCACCGACTTCGCGGTCGACTTCTTCCGATCGCCGCCCCTCGACGCGGGCGACCTGCTGGTCACCACGCGCCCCGAGCGGATCGGTCGACGTCTCGGCGCCGTCTCGGCGACGTTCACCCAGGCCGACGGGACGCTGCTCGCGAGCGCCACCGCGAACGTGCGGTTCGGCTGATCGAGCGCGCCCGGCGCCAAAACAAGCAAGCGTGCTTGCTTTTTATGGGGACACCTGTGACCCTCGACCCATGAGCGTTGTGCACGACCTCGTGGCCGACATGTCCGCGGAGGCCGCGTCGCTGGACGACCTGGTCGCCGGACTCGATGCCACCGGGTGGGCGACCCCGACCCCCGCCGAGGGCTGGACCATCGCCCACCAGATCGGCCACCTCTGGTGGACCGACCGGATGGCGACACTCTCGGCGACCGATCCGAGCGGATTCGACGACATGCTCGTCGTCGCCGCGAACGACCCGGCGACGTTCGTCGACGACGGCGCCGCCGAGGCCGCGCAGATCGCACCGGCGGACCTCCTGGCGCGGTGGCGAGAAGGCCGTGCGGCGGTCGCCGAGGCGTTGGTGTCGGTCCCCGACGGCACGAAACTGGCGTGGTTCGGGCCACCGATGTCGGCGGCGTCGATGGCGACGGCCCGCATCATGGAGACCTGGGCCCACGGACTCGATGTCGCCGACACGCTCGGAGTGCGACGCCCGCCGACTTCGCGACTGCGCAACGTCGCCCACATCGGCGTCCGCACACGGGACTTCGCCTACATCCTCCACGGGCGCACGCCGCCGAGCACACCGCTTCGCGTCGAACTCGCCGCACCCGACGGCGCCACGTGGGAGTGGGGTCCGGCCGACGCCGACAACCGCGTGACCGGCAGCGCCGAGGACTTCTGTCGCCTGGTCACCCAACGCCGGGCCGCGGCCGACCTCGATCTCGCCATCAGCGGCGCCGACGCCGTCGAATGGTCGCAGATCGCACAGTGTTTCGCCGGCGCACCCGGCACCGGCCGCGCACCGCTGGGCGCCGACTCGACGGCAGGACAGTGATGACCAACCACGACACGACCATCGCACCGGTACGGATCGGCAATGCGTCGGGCTTCTACGGCGACCGCTTCTCGGCGATGCGCGAGATGCTCGACGGCGGTGAGCTCGACTTCGTCACCGGCGACTACCTCGCCGAACTGACCATGCTCATCCTCGGCCGCGACCGGCTGCGCGACCCGTCCCGCGGGTACGCCTCGACCTTCCTGCGGCAGATGCGGGAGTGCCTCGCCCTCGCCCAGGAACGCGGCGTGCGCATCGTCGCGAACGCCGGCGGCCTCAACCCGAAGGGCCTGGCCGCCGATCTCGGCGAACTCGCCGCCGACCTCGGCGTGACGGTGGCGATCGCCCACGTCGACGGCGACGACCTCGTCGAGAGGGCCGACGAGCTCGGCCTCGGCACGCCGCTGACCGCCAACGCCTACCTCGGGGCCTTCGGGATCGCCGCGGCCCTCGACGCCGGTGCCGACATCGTGGTCACCGGGCGCATCACCGACGCATCGCTCGCGGTCGGCCCCGCCGCGAGCCACTTCGGGTGGCGCCACGACGATCTCGACGCCCTGGCCGGCGCCGTCGCCGCCGGCCACGTCATCGAGTGCGGAACCCAGGCCACCGGCGGCAACTACGCCTTCTTCACCGAGATCGACGACCTCTCGCGACCGGGTTTCCCGATCGCCGAGATCGCCTCCGACGGCAGCTCGGTCATCACCAAGCACCCCGGCACCGGGGGAGCGGTCACGGTGGGAACCGTCACCGCGCAGCTGCTCTACGAGATCACCGGCCCCCGATATCTCGGGCCCGACGTGACCACGCGGATGGATTCGATCGCGCTCGAACAGGTCGGCACAGACCGCGTCCGCATCAGCGGCGTGCGGGGCGAGGCGCCGCCCGAGGACCTGAAGGTGTCGCTGAACATGCTCGCGGGATTCCGCAACGAGGTCACCATGGTGCTCACCGGCCTCGACATCGATGCCAAGGCGCGCCTGGTCACCGAACAGTTCGAGTCGTCGCTGGCGACGAAACCCGAGACCCTCACCTGGGAGCTGTCGCGCACCGATCGCGCCGACGGCGCCACCGAGGCGCAGTCGAGTGCACTCCTGCGGGTCATCGGCAAGAGTCGCGACGCCGACGTCGTCGGTCGTCACTTCTCCGCCGCCGCAGTCGAACTGGCGTTGGCGAGTTACCCCGGGTTCACCATGACCGCCCCGCCCGGCAAGGGCGCTCCCTACGGTGTGTTCGAGCCGGGGTACGTCCCCGCCGACGCCGTGCACCACCGGGTGACGCTTCCCGACGGTTCGGTGACGGTGATCGAGCCCAGTCCGCTGCGCGGCCCGTCGACCCCGGATGCGCCCGAGACGGCGTCACCCGTCCGCGACTGGGGCCCGACCACGCCGGCGCCGCTCGGGCTGATCGCCGGCGCCCGCAGCGGCGACAAGGGCGGTAGCGCCAACATCGGTGTGTGGGTGCGCGATCCGGAACACTACGCCTGGCTCGAGGAGACGCTCACCGTCGACGCGCTGCGCCGACTGCTCCCCGAGACCGAGCACCTGCGGATCGCCCGGTACCGCCTTCCCAACCTGCTCGCGGTGAACTTCGTGGTCGAGGAGATCCTCGGCCGCGGCGTCGCCGACAACGTGCGCTTCGACCCGCAGGGCAAGGGTCTCGGCGAATGGCTGCGCTCCCGCGTGGTCGACATCCCCCAACGATTCGAGGTCATCTGAATGAGTCTTGCGACACCCGCCTGGGACACCCCGGAGCGCCGCGAACTGCGCAGCACCGTCGCCGGATTCGTCGAACGGCACATCCTGCCGTTCCAGAACGACTGGGAGCGCGACGGACTCATCCCGCGCGAACTGCACCTCGAGGCGGCCAAGCTCGGACTGCTCGGCGTCGGGTTCCCCGAGGCCGTGGGCGGCTCGGGCGGTGACCTCGTCGACGCGACCATCGCCGGGGAGGTCCTGCACGAGCGCGGTGCGGCCGGCGGCATCTACGCGTCGCTGTTCACCCACGGCATCGCGCTGCCCCACCTCATCGCCGCCGGCGACCCCGACCAGATCGACCGCTGGGTCCGGCCGACGCTGGCCGGTGAGAAGATCGGCAGCCTCGCCATCACCGAACCCGGTGGCGGCAGCGACGTCGGTCACCTGACCACGAAAGCCGTGCGCGACGGTGACCACTTCGTGGTGAACGGCGCGAAGACCTACATCACCTCCGCGGTCCGCGCCGACTTCATCGTCACCGCGGTCCGCACCGGCGGCCCCGGTGCGGGCGGTGTGTCGCTGCTCGTGATCGACACCGACACACCGGGATTCTCGGTCAGTCGCAAACTCGACAAGATGGGCTGGCGCTGCTCGGACACCGCCGAACTCAGCTTCGTCGACGCCCGCGTCCCGGTGGCCAATCTGGTCGGCGCCGAGAACAGCGGCTTCACCCAGATCGCCGCGGCGTTCGTCACCGAACGCGCGGGGCTCGCCACCCAGGCCTACGCCAGCGCGCAGCGGTGTCTCGACATCACCCTCGAATGGGTCCGCACGCGCGAGACCTTCGGCAAACCGCTGATCGCCCGACAGTCGGTGCAGGACAGCGTGACCGAGATGGCACGCCGCATCGACATCGCCCGCACCTACACCCGCGCGGTCGTCGACCGGAAGGTCGCTGTGGAACAGGGCGCGGCCCGCCGCGGGTCCGACGATCTCATCGCCGAGGTGTGCTTCGCCAAGAACACCGCCGTGGAGGCGGGTGAATGGGTGGCCAACAAAGCAGTCCAACTCTTCGGCGGGCTGGGCTACATGGCCGAGTCGGAGATCGAACGGCAGTATCGCGACATGCGCATCATCGGCATCGGCGGCGGCACCACCGAGATCCTCACCGGCCTCGCCGCGAAACGACTCGGATACCAGGCATGAAGGGCAGGCAGGCATGACCGCGCTGCGTTCCGGGCTCGACCCCGCCGACCCCGGATACATCGACGCCGCGGCGACGATGGAGACCAAACTCGCCGAACTGGAGGCGGAGTTCGCGACCGCGCTCGAGGGCGGCGGCACGAAGAAGGTCGCCCGCCACCACGAACGCGGCAAGATGCTCGCCCGCGAACGCATCGAGATGCTCATCGACCCCGACTCGGCGTTCCTCGAGCTGTGCCCGCTCGCGGCGTACGGCTCGGACTTCCAGGTCGGTGCATCGATCATCACCGGCATCGGCGTGGTCGCCGGTGTCGAGTGCATGATCGTCGCCAACGACCCGACGGTGCGCGGCGGCACCTCGAACCCCTGGACCCTGCGCAAGGGGTTCCGCGCCAACGAGATCGCCATGGAGAACCGTCTGCCGTGCATCTCGCTGGTGGAATCCGGTGGCGCCGATCTCCCGACGCAGAAGGACGTGTTCATCCCCGGCGGACGCATGTTCCGCGATCTCACCCAGCTGTCGGCGGCCGGGATCCCCACCATCGCGCTGGTCTTCGGCAACTCCACCGCCGGTGGCGCCTACGTTCCTGGCATGTCCGATCACGTCGTGATGATCGAGAACCAGTCGAAGGTGTTCCTCGGCGGTCCGCCGCTGGTGAAGATGGCGACCGGTGAGGACAGCGACGACGAGTCACTCGGCGGCGCGGGCATGCACGCCCGCCAGTCCGGACTCGCCGACTACTTCGCCCGCGACGAACAGGACGCCATCCGCATCGGCCGCCGCATCGTCGAACGGCTCAACTGGCGCAAGGCCGGACCCGGACCGGTCGCCGAGTCGATCGAACCTCGTTTCGACGCAGAGGAACTCGTCGGCATCGTGCCGGGCGATCTGAAGATCCCGTTCGATCCCCGCGAGGTCATCGCCCGGGTCGCCGACGACAGCGACTTCGACGAGTTCAAGGCCGAATACGGCTCGTCGCTGTGCACCGGATGGGCCCGCGTGCACGGCTATCCCGTCGGCATCCTCGCCAACGCCCAGGGCGTGCTGTTCTCCGCCGAGGCGCAGAAGGCCACCCAGTTCATCCAGCTGGCGAACCGCTCGAACACGCCGCTGCTGTTCCTGCACAACACCACCGGCTACATGGTCGGCAAGGAGTACGAACAGGGCGGCATCATCAAACACGGTTCGATGATGATCAACGCCGTGTCGAACTCGACCGTGCCGCACATCTCCCTGCTGGTCGGTGCGAGTTACGGCGCCGGCCACTACGGCATGTGCGGGCGCGCCTTCAACCCGCGCTTCCTGTTCGCCTGGCCGAGTGCGAAATCGGCCGTCATGGGCGCCGCCCAGCTCTCCGGTGTCATCTCGATGGTGTCGCGGGCGGCGACGGAGGCCCGCGGCGGCGTGGTCGACGAGGAGGCCGACAAGGGGATGCGGGCGATGATCGAAGCGCAGATCGAGGCGCAGTCGGTGCCCGCGTTCCTCTCGGGCATGCTCTACGACGACGGGGTCATCGACCCCCGAGACACCCGCACGATCCTGGGGATCGCGTTGTCGGCCATCGACTCCGCGCCGGTCGAGGGGACGTCGAACTTCGGCGTCTTCCGGATGTGAGCGCCGTGATGGACTCCTCCGCGATCACCTCCGTGCTCGTCGCCAACCGTGGTGAGATCGCCCGACGCGTCTTCGCGACATGTACGCGGATGGGTCTGTCGACGGTCGCGGTCTTCTCCGACCCCGACGCGCACGCCCCGCACGTCACCGCCGCCGACCGCGCGGTCCGCCTTCCCGGGGAGACCTCGGCGCAGACCTACCTCGACGGCTCGGCCATCATCGCCGCCGCGATCGCGGCCGGAGCCGACGCCATCCACCCCGGATACGGATTCCTCTCCGAGAACGCCGCTTTCGCGCAGGCGGTGATCGACGCCGGACTCACCTGGATCGGGCCGCCACCGGAATCGATCGCGGCCATGGGGTCGAAGGTGAACGCCAAGGAGATCATGGCGGGCTCGGGTGTTCCCGTCCTCGGTGATCTCGACCCCGACACCCTCGAACCCTCGGACCTGCCCGTCCTCATCAAGGCCTCGGCCGGAGGCGGCGGACGCGGCATGCGCATCGTCCGCGAGATCGGTGCACTGACCGGCGAACTGACCGCGGCCGCCCGCGAGGCAGCCTCGGCGTTCGGCGATGACACGGTCTTCTGCGAGCCCTACGTCGAATGCGGCCACCACATCGAGGTGCAGATCCTCGCCGACACGCACGGCGGGGTGTGGGCGGTCGGCGAGCGCGAGTGCTCGATCCAGCGCCGACACCAGAAGATCATCGAGGAGGCGCCGGCCCCCCTGGTCGAACGACTCGGCGGCGACCTGCGTGAGCGGCTCTACGACGCCGCGCGGGCGGCGGCGACCGCCATCGGTTATGTCGGCGCCGGCACGGTCGAGTTCCTGGCCGACGGCACCGGACGGTTCTACTTCCTCGAGGCCAACACCCGCCTGCAGGTCGAGCACCCGGTGACCGAGGCGACCACCGGGCTCGACCTCGTGGAATGGCAGATCCGGATCGCCGACGGTGAGCGGCTCGGCGAGACGCCCCCGCCCACCACCGGCCACGCCATCGAGGCGCGTCTCTACGCCGAGGACCCGGCCCATGGGTGGGCTCCGCAGTCGGGCACCGTGTTCGATCTCGACCTGCCGGCCGACGTCCGCTTCGGACCGCTGTCGCGCGCGGGCGTCCGCGTCGACTCCGGTATCGAGTCGGGCAGTGAGATCTCGGTGTTCTACGACCCCATGGTGGCCAAGGTCATCAGCTGGGCACCCGATCGACGGCGGGCGAGCGCCATGCTCGCCGGGGCGCTGGGTCGCGCCCGCGTGCACGGTCCGGGGACGAACCGCGATCTGCTGGTGACGATCCTGCGGCATCCGCAGTTCCTCGGCGGCGACACCGACACCGGCTTCATCGACCAGATCGGTCTCGACGTGCTGGCGCGGCCCCGTGCCGATGCCGCCGCGGTGCGCCTCGCCGCGGTCGCGGCGACCGTGGCCGCGGCACAGGCCAACCGCGAGCAGGCGTCGGTGCAACCCCGGGTTCCTGCCGGGTGGCGGAACCTGTTCTCCCAGCACGCGACGAAGCGATTCGCCGACCCCGCCGACCCCGACACCGACATCGAGGTGCGGTATCGGTTCGCGCGATCCGGCGTCGAGCTGCCCGACGACCCGACCGTGACGGTCGTCGATGTGCAGCCGACCGCGGTGACCCTCGAGATCGACGGTGTGCGCACACGGTTCACCGCCGATCGCCACACCGACGCCCAGCGCCGCACGGTGTGGTTCGTCGACTCCGACACGTCGTCGGTCACGCTCGTCGCCCGCCCCCGGTTCGTCGACCCGTCGGCGGTGGGCGCACCGGGTTCGCTGCTGGCCCCCATGCCGGGGTCGGTCATCCGTATCGCGGTGGCCGTCGGTGACGAGGTGACCCAGGGCCAGCCCCTGCTGTGGCTGGAGGCGATGAAGATGGAACACACCGTGGCAGCTCCGTCCGACGGGGTGGTCACCGAGTTGGCCGTGACCGCCGGGCAGCAACTCGCCGTCGGTGACGTCCTGGCCGTGATCGGCGACCGCGCACACGAGGCATCAGGCAGTATCGAACAGTCCGACCCGAAGGAGACCCCATGACCACATTCGCCGACACCCCGACCGACGCCGCCCCGGTGAACCCGTTCGTCGAGACCGCCGAGCGCGCGGCGCTGCGTGCCTCGGTGGCCGCCCTGGCCAAGCGATACGGCCAGGAGTACTTCATGGAGTGCGCCCGGACCGGCAAGAAGACCGACGAACTGTGGCGTGAGGCAGGACAGCTCGGGTTCCTCGGGGTGAACCTGCCCGAGGAGTACGGCGGCGGTGGTGCAGGCATGTACGAGCTCGCCATCGTGATGGAGGAGATGTCGGCGTCGGGTGTGGGGCTGCTCATGATGGTGGTCTCACCGGCCATCTGCGGCAACATCATCGCCCGATTCGGCACCGACGACCAGAAGCAGCGCTGGCTGCCCGGCCTGTCCGACGGCTCGATCACCATGGCGTTCGGCATCACCGAACCCGAGGCGGGATCGAACTCGCACCAGATCACCACCACCGCCCGCCGCGACGGGTCCGACTGGCTGCTGACCGGCCGCAAGGTGTGGATCTCCGGGGTCGACCAGGCCGACGCGGTGCTCATCGTCGCGCGCACCGAGGACGCGAGGACCGGCAAGCTCAAGCCCGCCCTGTTCATCGTGCCGACCGACGCGGAGAACTTCGAGTACAAGCAGATCGCCATGGAGCTGATCAACCCCGAGAAGCAGTTCCAGCTGTTCCTCGACGACGTGCGGCTGCCGTCGGATGCGCTCGTGGGGTCGGAGGACGCCGCGCTCGGCCAGCTCTTCGCGGGCCTGAACCCCGAACGCATCATGGCGGCCGCGTCGGCCATCGGCATGGCACGCTTCGCACTGGGCAAGGCCGTCGACTACGTCAACAACCGCACGGTGTGGAAGACGCCCATCGGTGCGCACCAGGCGATCGCACATCCGTTGGCACAGGGCAAGATCGAGCTCGAGATGGCGAAGCTGATGATGCAGAAGGCCGCCACCATGTACGACGCGGGCGACGACTGGGGTGCCGCGGAGCCGGCCAACATGAGCAAGTACGCCGCGGCCGAGGCGTGTGTGAAGATCGTCGACCAGGCGGTGCAGTCGATGGGCGGCAACGGGTTGTCCACCGAGTACGGCATCGCTCCGCTGCTCAACCTCTGTCGTGTCGCCCGGGTGGCCCCGGTGAGCCGTGAGATGGTCCTCAACTTCGTCGCGCAGACCAGCCTGGGCCTGCCCAAGTCGTACTGAGCGCCGTGTCGACCACACCCTCGACCGCCACCGCCGGGACCCAGGTCGTCGTCACCCGGTCCGACGTGTCCGGCGTCGCCACCATCACCCTGGACTCGCCGGGCAACCGCAACGCGCTGTCGCCGGCGCTGACCGGTCAGCTGCGCGAGCATCTCGCGGCGGTCGACACCGATCCGTCGGTGCGATCGGTGGTGCTCACCCACAGCGGTGGGACCTTCTGTGCCGGAGCCGATCTCGCCGCGGCAATCTCGTCGGGTCTCTCCCCGCAGGAGGCGTCGGCGGCCGGCACCGAGGCGATGATCGCGATCCTCCGGGCGATCATCACGTCGACCAAACCCGTGATCGCCCGCATCGACGGCCACGTACGTGCCGGTGGCCTCGGGATCGTGGGGGCCTGCGACATCGTGGTCGTCGGTCCTGCGACGACGTTCGCGCTGACCGAGGCGCGGTTGGGCCTCGCTCCGTCGATGATCTCGCTGACCCTGCTGACGAAGATGGACTCGCGTGCCGCGAGCCGCTACTTCCTCACCGGGGAGAAGTTCGGGCCGCAGGAGGCCGCCGAGATCGGTCTGGTGACCATCGCGGAATCCGAATCCGATGCTGTCGCAGCGACGGTCGAGCGGTTGGCCGCCGACATCGCGAAGGCCTCGCCCCAGGGTCTGCGGGAGTCGAAGAAAGTCGTCAACAGCGTGGTGACCGAGTTGTTCGAGCGGTACGCCGATCAGCGACGCGCCGAATCGGCCGAACTGTTCGCCTCCGACGAGGCCCGCGAGGGCATGTCGGCGTTCCTCGAGAAGCGTCCGCCTCGATGGGCACTCGACCCGGCGGTGTCGTGAACACCCGGCTTCCCCAGCAGGATCGGTCGCGCGCGACCCGGGAGCGACTGATCGCCTCGACGATCGACGTCCTCGCGTCCGACGGATGGGCCGCGGCGACGGTGTCGGTGATCGCCGAACGTGCCGGGGTGTCGCGCGGTGCGGCGCAGCACCACTTCCCCACGCGCGAGTCACTGGTGATCGCGACCCTGGAGCAGACGTTCGACGAGCTGACGACGCGTGCGGCCGACGGCGAGGAGACCCTGCCCGAGGGTCCGGGTCGGGTCGAGGCCGTGGTGACCCGTGCCGTGGAGGTCTACACGGGCACCCAGTTCAAGGCGCTCCTGCAGGTGTGGAGTGCCGCGGCGTCCGATCCCGCTCTGCGCGAGACGATCCTGCCGATGGAGCGGAAGTTCGCCCGAGCCGCACACCGCCTCACGATGCAGTCGCTGGCGGGTGGTTCCACCGACCCGGCCGTGCACCGGCTCGTTCAGGCCACCCTCGACATGGCGCGTGGCCTGGGCCTCGCGGACACGCTGTCCGACGATTCGGCACGCCGCAAGCAGGTCATCGCTACGTGGTCGGAAGTTCTTGCCGCGGCACTGAACTGAGGTCGGTGACGGGTCTCGCCAGGTCGCGCAGATCGGCGACGATCGCGTCGGGCGACGGCATCGAGTCGATCTCGGTGACCACGGCGCGGCGACGTTCCGCCGCCGCGGCCGTCGGTGCGAGGAGCTCGGCGACGGCGGCTCGGATGGATTCCGGGTGGGCCTGCGGTCCGATCAGCTGTGTTCCCAGGCCGGCCGCGACGAGGGCGGCGGCGTTGTCGAACTGATCGGCGCCCTGCGGCAGCAGTAGTTGGGGGAGTCCCGCGGCGAGTGCGGCCAGCGTGGTGCCCGACCCGCCGTGGTGCACGATCGCCGATGCGTGGGGGAGCACCGCGGCCTGCGGCACCCACGCCTCGACGACGACCCCATCGGGGAGTGGCCCCAGTGCGTCGACCGGCACCGACGGACCCAGTGCGACAAGGACCCGTGTGCCCAGCGACGCGATCCCGGTGGCCACCTCACCGAGCACGCGCGCATTGCCGAATTCCGTGCCCAGCGTCACGTAGACGAGCGGCCGGTGGTCGTCGCCGTCGGCGACGATGGACGGTAGCGGACCGTCGGCGGCGAAGGCGACGGGACGCAGTGGCACACGACCGCGACGTGTGAGCACCTCGGGTTCCTGCAGCGAGGGTGGGCAGATGTCGAGCAGTGTCACCTCGGGGGTGTCGCGCTCGAAGGCGATCCCACGACCGAATCCGTGCGTGACCACGCCGATCCCGGCGACCTGCGCAGCCTTGACGGCGCCGAACGACGCGGCCTCCGACACGACGAGATCGGGTGCGACCCGATCGATGACGGGGACCAGGTCGGTCTCGAACGCCTGCGGGATGAGCTCGGTGAACGCCCGCCGCACCAGGTCGCGGTGCGCCACCGTGTCGGCTTTGACCGCCTCGGTCGACGACACCGAGGGGTCCTCGGAGACCGCCTGATCGAACGCGGCCCGGATCGACATCCCCGCCGCCCACGGGGTGAAGCCCTGGTCGGCCAGCACGGGATGCATCCGTTCGCCGACTGCCCAGTGCACCGTGTGACCCGCGCGCTGCGCGGCGAGCGCCAACGGGACGAGCGGAAAGGTGTGGCCATAGGCCTCGAGTGACGAGAACAGGATCCGCATGACGTCAAAGCTTAGCGGCACTAAGTGATCATGCCGCCTCGGAGTCGTGGTGGCCTGGCGGTGCGGGGGCGCGTGAGGCGTGACTGTGCCCGGTGGGTGTGGTGACGGTCGCGGTGGCGAGTGCGGACCGATTAGTGCTGGGCGAGCGCGGCGGCGATCGTGCGTTCGACCGGTGATCGCGGGTGGTCGAGATCGAACTGCTCGGTGAGCATCAGTCCCGGTTGCGACAGGAACCGTGGTCGGGTGCCGCGATGGCGTTGCGCGGCGTGGACGAGGAAGGGGTGGCAGAGGAAGACATCGCCCGCGGCGCCGGTGGCGAGGACCTCGGGACGCTCGCTCGTGTCACGGGACCCGATGGCGTCGAGCTGGTCGACGATGTCGAACATGTCGAGACCGGTCTCGCCGAACGGCGCGAGCACCGAGGGGATGTCGCGGTGCGAGCCCGCCCGGATCCGGGTGGGTGCGTCGTCGTCACCCACATCGGACAGCAGGAACAGCATCAGCAGTCCGCGGTCGCGGGACGACACGTTGACGAAGTACCGGCTCGCGCCGGGCGGCAGGTAGCTCGCGTCGATGTGCCAGCCGGTGTCGCCGGCGTCGGTACCGGTGGGGAAGCGGACCGCGACGTTGCCCAGTTCTATCCGCTGCATCCAGCGCCCCTGGCCGACGAGTTGGTCGTAGGCCTCGGTCAGCGCCGATGCGCGCGCCGCGGCCGCGAACGACGGCGTCATCGGACTGTCGACGCGACGTACCGGCTCGGTCCAGGTCGTCGGATCGTCCGGGGACTCGTCGAGCAGATCCCACAGCTGCGCTCGACAGTCGTCGATGGTCTCCCGGTCGACCGCGCCGCGAATCGCGACGTATCCGTCGCGGGCGAAGGTCTCGAGTTCGCGTTCACTGAGTGTCATCGCCGAACAGTGTGAACATGCCGACTGCGGGCGGGCAATCGTTTTTCACCGGCTAGGTTCACCGACATGGCGTCACTGTCCGTGCGTACGAAACGAATCCTCGTCATCTCCCTCGTCGCACTGGCGACCGTCGCCTCCGGCGTGACGAGCTACGTGGTCGGCCATCGCTATGACGAACGCCGTGAGGCGAGGGCGATGCGTTCGCTCGGACTCGGCGTCCTCCCGACCCCGCTCTGGACACTCGACACCGCGCGCGTGGCGACGGGGCCGGGTGAGGTGCTCCTCTCGGTGGCGAGCCCCGGCGTCGACGCGAACGGGTACGGGGTTCTCGTCGACGCGGCCGAGAACCTGATCGCGGCGGCGGGTCGTCGGAGAGCGTTCAACGAGATCGCCGACATCACGCTCGTGGGGATCGATCGCGCCGACGGGCATCCGATCTGGAGGCGCCCTGTCGGACCGGTGGCGAACTGCACCGACGATCCCGTCACGGAGTCGATCGCCTGCTGGTCGCCGACGAGGGTGACCATCGTCGACACCGCGACCGGTGACGTACGGGGTTCTGCGACAACGGACTTCACGGTCGCGAGTGTGACGGTGTCCGGCGACGCGACCTATGTGAGCGGCACCCGGGGGACCGGACCCGCGGCATCGGTGGTCCTGGCCACGGGCACTGTCCGCACGCCGGTCGCGAGCACCCGGACCATCGCCGATGCCACACCAGGGGCGTCGATCAGCGACGTGGTGCCCGACCGGAACGTCGTCATCGTCCGGGCCACGGCCGGTCAGGACATCGGGTTCGCCTCGGCGGTGTACTCCCTCGACACCGGGGTGCGGCGCTTTGCCGCCGACGGCATCGTCACCGCGATAGGCGACACACTGTTCCGCTCGGAGACCTATCCCCAGGGGATCGAACGGCTGCTCGACGACACCGGCGCGCCCGTCGTGACCCAGCGCCTGAGCCTTCCCGACGGCTCCTTTCAACCGCAGGTGACGGCAACGGCTTTCGCCCCGGTGGTGATGGGGAACGGGGTGTTCGACCCGCGCACCGGTGCCCTGCTCTGGCGTGATCCGGTACTCGACTGGGGCAAGCAGGACGGCGGCATCAGCCCGGCCGTCGTCGGCTCCACGCTGATCGCGGCGTCGCTGGACGGGAACCTGATCGGTCTCGACACCCGCACCGGCCGTCGGATGTGGACCACTCCGTTGCCGGTTGCCTTCTACGTCCGGTCCGGGATCACCGACGGGCGGTTCTTCGTCTTCGGCGACACCACCGGTATGCACTCGATCGACGCGGTCAACGGTCGCATCGTGTGGTCGGTGGCGTCGCGATCGCCGTCCCCGGGCGCGATCAGCCTGACCTCGGTCTCGGGTTCCGGCGGCGACATCGTTCGCGCGGAGGGGAACTCGATCTCGGTGTGGCGCGCTCGACAGGGGCCCGACCCGACCTGAGTCAGCCGCTGACGGTGGTCTTCCCGAGGACGGCGCCGCGGCGGGTACGCGCCTCGCGGACGCCCATCACGGTGACCGTCACGGCGACGATCGCGAGCCCCGTCCACTGCGACCAGGCCAGGCTGGTGCCCAGCACCAGCACCCCGATCAGGGCGGCGGTGGCCGGGAAGGCGAGCTCGCCGAGCGTCGCGCGCGACGCCGGGGTCGACTGCAACGCCCGGTAGTACAGCGTGAGGGCGAGCAGACCGGGGATGAGAGCCAGGAGTACGAGACCGATCGCGTCGCCCCACGCCGGCAACACGGGTGCGCCGGTGACACCGACGACGCCGAACGCCCCGACCGTGCCGAACCCGAGTCGCAGGGTGGTGAGGTGACGCGGTGACAACGACGGCGACACCAGCCGCCCGAGGACGGTCCCGACGGCCCACAGTGCGGCGGCGCCGAGCGCGAGCAGCGCAGGCTCGAGCTCGGACACGGTGAGGTGGAGCGGGTCGGTGAAGGCCAGCAGCCAGGCGCCCACGAGGGCGGGAACCGCATAGAGCGCGAATCGGGGCCGCAGTCGTTCGCCCAGGATGATCACCGCCAGGGCGATGGCGAGGACGGGCTGCAACTTCTGCAGGACGAGCGGGGTGATGAAGTCGCCGCTGCTCCCGGCGATCGTGAACGCCCGCGTGAACAGTGCCGTGGCCACCGCCGACGACCCGATGCCGATGACCACCACCGCCGCCTTGTCGCGCAGGCCGAGTCGGACGAAGGCGCGGAGCGCCGACGGCAAGAACGGCGCGAGCACCACGATCGGGATGATGTGCTCCCACAGTACGATCGTGCCCGCGGCGAGATCGGACGCCAGCGGTTTGCGCAGGAGGCCGTCGAGCCCCCACAGCGCCGCCGACACGGCGATCAGCCAGGTCGCGTCGCGGCCACCGCGCGAGCTCGACGACCGACCGGCGCCGGCGACGACGACAGTCTCCCCCGAGGTCCTCCCGGCGATGGTCACCCGCCGACGGTGATGTCCACGCGGTCGGGATAGAACGCGACGTGGTCGACGATGTCGGACACCGCCGCATAGGGCTCGCGGTAGACCCAGACCGAGTCGGCCTGTTCGGCGCCGTCGACGACGAGGTCGTAGTACGACGCGTCGCCCTTGTAGGGGCAGTACGTGTGCGCATCCGACGCCCGCAGCACGGCCGGGTCGACGTCGGCGATCGGGATGTACTGGACCGGCGCGTAACTCGCCTCGCGCAGGGTCAGCGCCGATTCGGATGCGGCGATCTGGTGCCCGTCGACGCTCACGGTCACCTGCGCACCGGTGGGCGCCACGCTGATCGGGTGGTCGGGACCGGGGACGAGTGGGGTGCGTGCCATGGACGGATCAACCACGGTGGGCGGCCGACTGTTCCCGGTCGGCCCACGAGCGCACTGTGCCCCGGAACCCGTGGGTGGTCCCGGGGCACACGACCCCGCGGGGGTCGGATGGGTGCGGTCAGCTGTCGTGGAGGATGACCCCGCGGATGTTCTTGCCGTCGCGCAGGTCCTGGTAACCCTCGTTGACCTGCTCCAGCGTGTAGGTCGAGGTCACCAGCTCGTCGAGTTTGAGCTGACCGGCGTCGTAGAGGCGCAGCAGCCGCACGATGTCGTACTGCGGGTTGGCCGACCCGAACAGCGACCCCTTGATCGTCTTCTCGTTCAGGGTCAGGTCGATCCCGGGCCAGTGCACCGTGAACTTCTCGGGACTCGACAACCCGGTCAGGACGACCGTGCCGCCCTTGCCGATCGCGCCGATGGCCGCCGACACGACGTCCTCCTCGACGGTGCCGACGGTGACGATCGCGCAGTCCGCGCCCTGACCCCAGGTGAGTTCGGTGATCTTCTCCTGCGCCTCGGCGGGATCGGCGAAGGTGTGCGTCGCACCGAATTTCGTGGCCGTGTCGCGTTTGAACGCGATGGGGTCGACCACGACGACGTACTTGGCGCCGGCGTGCACGGCGCCCTGCACCGAGTTGATGCCGATGCCGCCGATGCCGTAGATGACGACGGTGTCGCCGGCGCGCACGTTGCCCGCGTAGACGACCGACCCCCAGCCGGTGGGCACGCCGCATCCGACGAGGACGGCCTTGTCCAGGGGCAGCCAGTCGTCGACCTTCACCACCGAGTACTGCGAGATGACCGCCCGTTCGGAGAACGTCCCGAGCATGCACATGCCACCGAAATCGTCGTCGCCGGCGTGGAACCGGTAGGTGCCGTCGGGCAGGCAGCCGTCGAGGATGGTCGCGCCGACGTCGCACAGCGACTGCCGACCGGTCGAGCAGTAGCGACACGTCCCGCAGTTCGGGATGAAGCTGCACACCACGTGGTCGCCGGGCTTGACCTTCGTGACGCCCGCGCCGACCTCCTCGATGATCCCGGCGCCCTCGTGGCCACCGACCATCGGGAAGCGCGGCGGCAGGTCACCGTCGGTGAGGTGGAGATCGGAGTGGCACAGGCCCGCGGCGACGAACTTGATGAGGACCTCGCCCTCCTTCGGCTTGTCCAGATCGAGCTCGATGATCTCGAACGGTTTGCCCGCGTCGTAGAGAACGGCTGCCTTGGTCTTCATCGTCGAAGTCCCTCCTCATCGGCGCACCGGCGGTGTCGTGTGCGCGCTCTGAAGCCATGGTGACGCGCGTCACTGTCGGGTGGTGTCCAACTTCTGGACAGCTCAGCCGTCGGTGCTGTCCGGACGGCTCAGCCGTCGATACCGAGTTCGCGCATCCGCTTGTAGAGGGTGGTGCGACTCATCCCCAGGGCCTCGGCGGTGCCACGCTTGTTGCCCTCGTGGCGGTCGAGTTCGGAGACGATGGCGTCGCGCGTCGCGCGGTCGAGTGCGTTGAGCACCGCGGTCCCGTCGTCGAGGAGGTCGATCTCGATGACGAAGCCACCGCCCTCGGGACGCTCCCACCGCAACGACGCCGCGTACCCCGAGCTCAGCATCACGCGGGGGACGTGGCCACGGCGGTTCATCGCGCCGTCGGTGAGTGCGCGCAGGGCCGTGTGGTCGGCCGGACCGACCAGCTGACCGGCCGAGGCGTTCTCGAGGACGATCTCGTCGGCGATCGCGACGACCGGTGCGCCCCGCCGCCGTGCGCCGGCGCGCTGGAAGTGCCGGAGCAGCAGATGCTCACCGGTGCGGGTCTGCTCGAGGAGGCGCTCGGTGATGTCGTGGGCGGCCTGCGCGAGCAGGGGAGCCAGCAGCGGATTGTCGTCGGACTGCAGGAAGGTGATGTCGAGGATGCCCTCGATGCGGTGGCTCACCGGGTGGTGCAACGGGTGGCCGTAACAGCTGAATCGTTTCAGTTCGTCGATGTAGTGCTCGCCGCCGCGCACGGCGATCGGCGACCGCAGCGCGTGCACCGTGGCGATCGAGTTGGTCCCCGAGGTCTCCTCGGTGAACGACCGCCCGATCTGGACACCGACCTCGGCGACCACGTCGTGGACCTGGTGGGAGCCGAACCGCATGTCGACCAGGCGGGCGTCCCGGTCGGCGAGCAGCACGCAGAACCCGGTGCCGGCGAGCATGTTCTCCATCCGGTCGAGAACCGGCGTCGCGGCCGCGAGGAGTCGACTGCGCCGGTCGACCTCGGAGACACTGAACAGGGTCGCCGAGTCGGCTGGCCGCAACCCCGCCCGACGCGCGCGCTGCCACGAGCTGGCGATCTCGGCGCGGACGATCTCGGACATGTCCGAAACATACGTCCAACAGCGCATACGCCGAGGTGGAATCGGGCGCGGAGGGGTCGGGGGATCGTTTTTGACCTGACCTGATGCGGTCGGTACAGTTGACCGCTGGTGCCTGGCAACAGCCGGGCTGATCCGTATGCCATCGATCGCCGGTCTGTTTCCGCCGGCGAGGGCAGTGTGCGGGTGACACGACCACCACCTGTCGGCAGATTCGACACGCCCGACAGTGGGGTGAACAAACTAGTACTGACCAGCGCTTTCGAGCCTGGTGGGGCGAACTGTGGAGTTGCGTCGGAGTTCATCTCCGGTTCACCTGCCCGGAGCACCAACCACAGTCGACAACGAACACCGCCGAACCTAAGGACGAACAACCAGTGCCAACAATCAATCAGTTGGTCCGCAAGGGCCGCCACGACAAGCCTGCCAAGCAGAAGACGGCAGCGCTGAAGGGCAGCCCGCAGCGGCGTGGCGTGTGCACCCGCGTGTACACCACCACCCCCAAGAAGCCAAACTCCGCGCTCCGCAAGGTCGCCCGCGTGCGCCTGACGAGCTCGGTCGAGGTCACCGCCTACATCCCCGGTGAGGGTCACAACCTGCAGGAGCACTCGATGGTGCTCGTCCGCGGTGGTCGTGTGAAGGACCTCCCGGGTGTGCGGTACAAGGTCATCCGCGGCTCGCTCGACACCCAGGGTGTCAAGGGCCGCAAGCAGGGACGCAGCAAGTACGGCGCGAAGAAGGAGAAGGGCTGATGCCACGTAAAGGACCCGCCCCGAAGCGTCCCCTCATCAACGACCCGGTCTACGGGTCGCCGCTGGTCACCCAGCTGGTGAACAAGATCCTCCTCGACGGCAAGAAGTCGACCGCCGAGCGCATCGTCTACCGCGCACTCGAG
Source organism: Williamsia sp. Leaf354 (assembly GCF_001424365.1). Classification (NCBI taxonomy): domain Bacteria; kingdom Bacillati; phylum Actinomycetota; class Actinomycetes; order Mycobacteriales; family Nocardiaceae; genus Williamsia; species Williamsia sp. Leaf354. The sequence continues at coordinate 281,327 of NZ_LMPL01000005.1, read as the reverse complement.
CAGGCTCGCGAGAAGACCGGCACCGATCCGGTCATCACCCTCAAGCGCGCTCTCGACAACGTGAAGCCCGCGCTCGAGGTCAAGAGCCGCCGCGTCGGTGGTGCCACCTACCAGGTGCCCATCGAGGTCAAGCCCAACCGTGCGAACACCCTCGCCCTGCGCTGGCTGGTCACCTTCAGCCGGCAGCGTCGCGAGAAGACCATGGTCGAGCGTCTGGCCAACGAGCTGCTCGACGCCAGCAACGGTCTCGGCGCAGCAGTCAAGCGTCGCGAGGACACCCACAAGATGGCCGAGGCCAACCGGGCGTTCGCGCACTACCGCTGGTGACAATCCCTATCAACATCTTCTACGCGAAAGAGCGAGGCAGATAAGTGGCACAGGACGTGCTGACCGACCTGAACAAGGTCCGCAACATCGGCATCATGGCCCACATCGATGCCGGCAAGACCACCACCACCGAGCGCATCCTCTTCTACACCGGTATCTCGTACAAGATCGGTGAGGTCCACGACGGCGCAGCCACCATGGACTGGATGGAGCAGGAGCAGGAGCGTGGCATCACGATCACCTCTGCTGCCACCACCTGCTTCTGGAACGACAACCAGATCAACATCATCGACACCCCGGGCCACGTCGACTTCACCGTCGAGGTCGAGCGCTCGCTGCGCGTCCTCGACGGCGCGGTCGCGGTGTTCGACGGCAAAGAGGGTGTCGAGCCGCAGTCCGAGCAGGTGTGGCGTCAGGCCGACAAGTACGACGTGCCGCGCATCTGCTTCGTGAACAAGATGGACAAGCTCGGCGCCGACTTCTACTTCACCGTGCAGACCATCAAGGACCGCCTCGGCGCCAAGCCGCTGGTCATCCAGCTGCCCATCGGTGCCGAGAACGACTTCGAGGGCATCGTCGACCTGGTCGAGATGAAGGCGAAGGTCTGGTCGGGCGAGACCAAGCTGGGCGAGAAGTACGACACCCAGGACATCCCGGCCGACCTGGTCGAGCGGGCCGAGCAGTACCGCGAGGAGCTGCTCGAGACGGTGGCCGAGTCCGACGAGGAGCTTCTCGAGAAGCACTTCGGCGGCGAGCCGCTGACGATCGAGGAGATCAAGGGCGCCATCCGCAAGATGACGGTCAACTCCGAGATCTACCCGGTGCTGTGTGGCTCGGCGTTCAAGAACAAGGGCGTGCAGCCCATGCTCGACGCGGTCATCGACTACCTCCCGTCGCCTCTCGACGTCGAGTCGGTCACCGGCCACGCCGTGGGCGACGAGGAGAAGCTCCTCACCCGCAAGCCGTCGTCGGACGAGCCGTTCGCGGCGCTGGCGTTCAAGATCGCCACGCACCCCTTCTTCGGCAAGCTGACCTACGTCCGGGTGTACTCGGGCAAGGTCGACTCCGGTGCCCAGGTCATCAACTCGACCAAGGGCAAGAAGGAGCGTCTGGGCAAGCTCTTCCAGATGCACTCCAACAAGGAGAACGCGGTCCCGACCGCGTCCGCCGGACACATCTACGCCGTGATCGGACTGAAGGACACCACCACCGGTGACACCCTGTGCGATCCGCAGGATCAGGTGATCCTGGAGTCGATGAGCTTCCCGGACCCGGTCATCCAGGTCTCGATCGAGCCCAAGACCAAGTCCGACCAGGAGAAGCTGGGCACCGCGATCCAGAAGCTCGCCGAAGAGGACCCGACCTTCTCGGTCAAGCTCGACGAGGACACCGGTCAGACCGTCATCGGCGGCATGGGCGAACTCCACCTCGACATCCTGGTCGACCGCATGAAGCGGGAGTTCAAGGTCGAGGCCAACGTCGGCAAGCCGCAGGTGGCCTACCGCGAGACGATCCGCAAGACCGTCGAGAAGCACGATTTCACCCACAAGAAGCAGACGGGTGGATCGGGCCAGTTCGCGAAGGTCATCGTCAAGCTCGAGCCGCTGGTCGACGCCGAAGACGGCGCGACCTACGAGTTCGTCAACGCCGTCACCGGTGGTCGCGTACCCCGCGAGTACATCCCGTCGGTCGACGCCGGAGCCCAGGACGCCATGCAGTACGGCGTGCTGGCCGGCTACCCGCTGGTCAACCTGAAGTTCACCCTTCTCGACGGCCAGTACCACGACGTCGACTCCTCGGAGATGGCGTTCAAGATCGCCGGTTCGCAGGCACTCAAGGAGGCCGCCCGCATGGCCGGCCCCGTGATCCTCGAACCGCTGATGGCCGTCGAGGTCATCACACCCGAGGACTACATGGGTGACGTGATCGGCGACCTCAACTCGCGCCGTGGCCAGATCCAGGCCATGGAGGAGCGCAGCGGTGCCCGTGTCGTCAAGGCGCAGGTCCCGCTGTCGGAGATGTTCGGCTACATCGGAGACCTCCGGTCGAAGACCCAGGGCCGGGCGAACTACTCCATGGTGTTCGATTCGTACGCGGAGGTTCCCGCGAACGTCTCGAAGGAGATCATCGCGAAGGCGACCGGCGAGTAATTCGCGACACGCGAGCACTCGCACCGTGTCGTGACACCCGTCGCGGCGCACCAGTTATCAAACACAAACTTTGCGGCTGAGAAAGCCTCAGGCGCATGACAGTCCAGGAGGACATCAAGTGGGTAAGGCGAAGTTCGAGCGGACCAAGCCGCACGTCAACATCGGCACCATCGGTCACGTCGACCACGGCAAGACCACGCTGACCGCGGCCATCACCAAGGTTCTGCACGACAAGTACCCGGACCTCAACGCCGCGTTCGCGTTCGACCAGATCGACAAGGCGCCGGAGGAGAAGGCTCGTGGTATCACGATCAACATCTCCCACGTCGAGTACCAGACCGAGAAGCGTCACTACGCGCACGTCGACGCCCCCGGTCACGCCGACTACATCAAGAACATGATCACCGGTGCCGCCCAGATGGACGGCGCGATCCTGGTCGTGGCGGCCACCGACGGCCCGATGCCCCAGACGCGTGAGCACGTGCTGCTCGCCCGCCAGGTCGGCGTGCCCTACATCCTGGTCGCGCTGAACAAGGCCGACATGGTCGACGACGAAGAGATCATCGAGCTCGTCGAGATGGAGGTCCGCGAACTGCTGGCCGCCCAGGACTTCGACGAGGACGCTCCGGTCGTGAAGGTCTCCGCTCTCAAGGCCCTCGAGGGTGACGAGAAGTGGGGCGAGTCGATCGCCGAGCTGATGCAGGCCGTGGACGACTCGGTGCCGGACCCGGTCCGCGAGACCGAGAAGCCCTTCCTCATGCCCGTCGAGGACGTCTTCACGATCACCGGTCGTGGCACCGTCGTCACCGGTCGTGTCGAGCGTGGTTCGGTCAACGTGAACGAGGACGTCGAGATCGTCGGCATCCGCGAGAAGTCGACCAAGACCACCGTCACCGGTATCGAGATGTTCCACAAGCTGCTCGATTCGGCCGAGGCGGGCGACAACGCCGGTCTGCTGCTGCGTGGCCTCAAGCGCGAGGACGTCGAGCGTGGCCAGGTCATCATCAAGCCGGGTACCACCACCCCGCACACCGAGTTCGAGGGCCAGGCGTACATCCTGTCGAAGGACGAGGGCGGTCGCCACACCCCGTTCTTCAACAACTACCGTCCGCAGTTCTACTTCCGTACGACGGACGTGACGGGCGTCGTGACCCTGCCCGAGGGCACCGAGATGGTCATGCCCGGTGACAACACCGAGATGAGCGTCAAGCTGATCCAGCCGGTCGCCATGGACGAGGGCCTGCGCTTCGCGATCCGTGAGGGTGGCCGCACCGTCGGTGCCGGCCGCGTCACCAAGATCAACAAGTGACACAGCTCGACAAGTGACACCCTCCCGCGCCTGACGCGGGAACGCACCACCGAGAACGCCCGATCCCCTCGAGGGGTCGGGCGTTCTTGTGCGTCGGGGCCGACGCCGCGCCGACGACGGCGACGTCGAATAGTGTCGACAACCGTGACCCTCTCCGACGTCGACGGCCCCGAGGTGGGTGCCATCACGTCCTCGGTGGGCCGCTTCACGCGTGACGAGGTGCCGCGTCTCCTCGCCCTTCTCGGCGTGCTCGTCGTGCTGCACCTCATCGGGTGGGGACTGTTCGCCCACTACAACGCGATCCCGCGAATCCATCACCTGACCGGCCCCGACGGCGGCCTCGTCTACGCCGGCGCCGGCCTTCTCGCCTACACGCTCGGCATGCGGCACGCCTTCGACGCCGACCACATCGCCGCCATCGACGACACCACCCGCTTCCTCCTCCAGAAGGGCAGGCGGCCGCTGGCCGTGGGCATGTTCTTCTCCCTCGGGCACTCCACGGTGGTCCTCGTCTTCGTCACGGCCATCGCCTTCCTCGCCAGTCGCGCCACGGCCGTCGGAGAGGCGTTCGCCGGTCCCGGCGGGTTCATCGGGACGCTGGTGTCGGGGACGTTCCTCTACCTCGTCGCCGCGCTGAACATCGTCGTGCTCGTGGGCATCGTGCGGGTGTGGCGACGGGCGCGGCGCGGCCAGTTCTCGGAGGCGTCGCTCGACGAGCTGCTGGCCCGGCGCGGCCTCATGAACCGCCTGTTCCGGGGACGCTACGACAGGCTGATCAACCATTCGTGGCAGATGTACCCGCTCGGACTGCTGTTCGGACTGGGCTTCGACACCGCCACCCAGGTGGGGCTGCTCGCGATCGCCGGCACCACCGCCATCGCCGGCGGGCTCCCGCCGCTGGCGATCATCGCGCTACCGGTGCTGTTTGCCGCCGGGATGACCACGATGGACACCATCGACGGCGTGTTCATGTCGAAGGCCTACGGCTGGGCGTTCGTGACGCCGGCCCGCAAGATCTACTACAACATCACGATGACCGGGCTGACGGTGTTCCTCGCCCTCGTCGTCGGGACACTGCAGATCCTCACGCTGCTGGCCGACGAACTCGGTCTCGCGGGCGGTGTCTTCGACGTGGTCGCATCGTTCGATCTCGAGCGCATCGGGCAGTTCGTCGTCGCGACGTTCGTCGTCGCGTGGATCGGAGCGCTGCTCTACTACCGTCTCGCGCGCGTCGACCGGCGCTTCACCGAGTCGCGCGATCAGACCGCGGCGACGGGGTCGAAGTGAGTGACCTCGGGGAACGGGTCGTAGAAGTGGTGCAGCAGTTCCCGCCACCGCGCGTATTCGGGTGAGCAGCGGAAGCCCTCGGTGTGGTCGGCGAGCGTGGCCCACTCGACGAGGAGCAGGTAGGTGTCGGGGCTCTCGATGCCGCGCGACAGTCGCAGACCGGAGAACCCGGGCATGGCGGAGATGATGGACTTCGCCTCCGCGAACGCCGCGAGGAACTCCTCGCCACGGCCCGGTGTCACCTGCAGCAGAGCGTGTTCGACGATCATCGGGTCACTCTCGCATGGCAGGCTGGACCGCGTGAGCGATGACGAGACGATGACCGGTGTCCGCGTGTCCACGACGGCAGGTGTGGTGCGGGGTCGCCGCGTCCGCACCGGCGACGCCGAGGTGCATGCCTTCCTCGGCATCCCGTACGCGGGGCCTCTGGTGGGTGCCGCGCGGTTCGCGGCGCCGAGTGCGGTCGAGGCGTGGGAGGGTGAACGTCCCGCGACCGAGCACGGTCCGACCCCGCCGCAGGGGCCCTACCCGGCGCCCACCTCGGAGTTGCTGCCCAGCGTGATCGTCGACGGCGACGAGTCGCTCAACCTGTCGGTGTGGACACCCGAGCCGGGTACCGGCCGACTGCCCGTCATGGTGTGGATCCACGGCGGTGCGTTCACGCGCGGCACGCACCGGTTGCCCACCTACGACGGCGCCGCGTTCGCCCGCGACGGTGTCGTGGTGGTCGGGATCAACTACCGGCTCGGGGCGCTGGGGTTCCTCAGCCTTGCCGGGGCGCCCGACAACCGCGGACTGCGTGATCAGATCAAGGCCCTGGAATGGGTGCGCGACAACGTCGCCGCCTTCGGTGGCGACCCCGATCAGGTCACGGTGTTCGGCGAATCAGCGGGCGCGATGAGCATCGCGGCGCTGCTGTCATCGCCGCACGCCGAGGGCCTGTTCCGTCGCGCGATCGTGCAGAGCGGCAACGCGGTGTCCGCGTCGGATCTGGGCGACGCGCGGCTCGTCGCGAGTGAGTTCACCGAGACGCTGGGTCTGCCGCCCACCGTCGTCGGTGTCGCCGACCTGCCCACCGACGCCCTGCAGAGGGCGCAGGACGCGGTGGGTCTCGCGCTCGTCGGCGACCCGAATCCGAACCGATGGGGCGCGAGCACCGTCGCTCGCGGACTCGGGGTGATGAGCATGTTCCCGACCGTCGACGGTGACATCCTGCCCGCGCTCCCCATCGACGCGATCCGCGCGGGGGCCGGCCGCGGCGTCGAGGTGCTCGCGGGCACGACACGGGAGGAGATGCGTTTCTTCCTCGTCCCCAGCGGCCTGGCCGCCGTGGTGACCGCCGAGATGCTCCCCGGGATCGTGGGGCGACTCGGTGTCGGGGCGGATGCGGTGGCGACCTACACCCGCAACCGACCCGACGAATCGCCCGGTGACGTGATGTGTGCGATGTTCACCGACTACTCGTTCCGTTCCGGCACAGCCGATCTCGTCGACGCGATCGCGGCGCGAGACCAGTCGGCCTGGCAGTACGAGTTCGCCTGGCCCACCCCAGTCCGCGATCTGCGCGCCTGTCACGCACTGGAATTGGCCTTCGTCTTCGACAACCTCGGCGGGTCGGCGCAGCTCACCGGCCCCACGCCGCCGCAGGACCTCGCCGACGACATGCACGCCACCTGGGTGCGGTTCGCCACCACCGGCGATCCGGGGTGGGACCGTGTCGGCGACACGCGCCCGGTGCGCACCTTCGGCGACGCGTCACTCGGTGCCGACGCCGTCGTGACCGATCCCCGCGCCGACGAGTTGGCGGTCTTCCGCCAACCTTGATCCGCCGAGCGTGCCGAAACGTCATCCCGAGCGTGCCGAAACGTCACCCTGAACGTGCCGATGTCACCCGTTCGATGCGAGCGCTCACGCCGTCGGCCCACTCGATGGCGCTTTTGGCACGGTCGGTGGCGCTTTTCGGCACAGTCGGTGGGGTGTTGTGGCACGCTCGGGGGAGGGGCCTGGGGGATTACGTGTCGGCGTGGTTGTGCAGGGGGCGCGGGTCGATACCCGCCGCGGTCCAGGCCTCGTGGGCCCAGGGCGTGTAGAGCCACTTCTGCGGCAGCCGGTTCACCACGGGGTTGATCGCGCGCATGAACGCCGCGAATCGCTGGAACCGACGTTCCTGACGTGGTGACCACTCCAGACGGCAGACCGTCCGCATCTGCTGCGGCAGTGTCCCGATGACGATGGTGCGCAGTGCGGAGTTCAACGGCACCGACAGCACCCGCCAGACCGGCGCCGGCACTCGACGCGGTCGTGGAAGGCCATGTCGCAGATAGCCGGTCGCGTACACGATCGTCTTGTGCGGGACGAAACGTTCGCACATGCGATCCCAGTAGGCGCAGAACTCGTCGTAGGTCTGTGGTTGGTCGCGGGCGCTGATCCCGTAGAGCGCGTACCAGGTCTTGCTCTCGTCGAAGATCCGGCACTTCTCCTCGTACGACAGGCGCCGGATGAAGGTGTCGGTCACGTAGAGCACCTGATCGACGAATGTCGCGTGCGCCCAGTAGAACAACTCGGGATTGAGCGCGTGATACCGCGACCCGTCGCTGATGGTGCCCTTGATGTCGCGGTGGAAATCGCGGACCGTCGCACCCCAGTGCTGTGCGTCGGCGGCGTAGACCGTGCGCATGATCGGCGGCCCGGTGCGTCGCGCCCGACCGAGGAAGTCGTCGAAGATCACCGAGTGGTCGGCGACGCCCTGCCCGAGCTGTTCGATGCAGTTCTCGGTGCCCGCGAGCCGCTGGAAACCCAGCAGTCCGCGCATGTCGCCGTAGAACTTCCAGATCAGGGTGTCCGGACCGAGGCGTGTCGCCGTGGGTGACTGCGCACCCCCATCGGCGAGCACCGGCTCCGCCTCGCGGATCCGTACGTCGAAGTCACTGCGTGCCGAGGCCACACCGTCGCTCATGAGACGGATCCTAGCATTCGTCTCATGTGGCAGCGTGGGCGATGTGAACATCCCCCCGGTCGAGGCGATCCTCGACACCGCGGTCGTCGTGGCCCTCCCGATGCGGCAACGGTTCCGCGGCATCACCGTGCGCGAGGCCCTGCTGTTCGAGGGCCCCCGGGGCTGGGGGGAGTTCGGTGCGTTCACCGAATACGACGACGCCGAGGCGGCGTGGTGGCTCGCCGCCGGCATCGAGGCCGCACACCAGGGTCCTCCCGCGGCATCGCGAGACGAGGTGGCGATCAACGCGACCGTGCCGGCGGTTGCGGCCGACGAGGTTGCGGCGATCCTGGCTCGTCACCCCGGTGTGACGACGGCCAAGGTCAAGGTGGCCGAACCCGGCGACACCCTCGACGACGAGGTGGCGCGCATCGAGGCCGTGCGCGCGGTCGTGCCGACCGTCCGGGTCGACGCGAACGGGAAATGGTCGGTGTCGCAGGCGATCACCGCGATCCGTGCACTGGGTGAGCTCGAGTACGTCGAGCAACCGTGTGCGTCGATCGAGGAGCTGGCGGCCGTGCGCGCCGCGGTCACGACCCGCATCGCGGCCGACGAGAGCATTCGTCGTGCCGAGGATCCGCTGCGTGTGGTGCGTGCGGGCGCGGCCGATGTCGCGGTCCTCAAGGTGGCGCCCCTCGGGGGCATGCGCCGTGTGCTGGCCCTCGCCGAACAGATCGACCTCGACGTCGTGATCTCCAGTGCGCTCGACACCGCCGTCGGGATCTCGGCGGGGATCGCGACCGCGGCCGCCCTCCCGATCGCCCCGCCGGCGTGCGGCCTCGGCACCGGGAGCCTGTTCGAGGTCGACGTCGCGACGACGCCGCCGTCGGTCGGGGGAGTGCTCGCGACCCGCACCGTCGTGCCCGACGGACGCGCCCCGTTGGCTGCGCAGCACCGTCGTGACTGGTGGATCGACCGGGTCCGCCGGGTGCACGCTCTGCTCGCCGACGGCCATCCGGCCGGGCGGTCGTGATGTGACCCAGTAGACATTCGCGAGGCCCAAAGATACAGTTGCTGGTATCTGTTCCAATGGAGGTGCACAGCGATGACAACGGTTGACTCGGACGTCCCGGCCGGCAGCGAACTGAAGAAGGTGCCGTTCTCGACCCGCAGCGGTATGGGGACGGTGCTCGGGATGCGCCGCGATCCCTTCGGTTTCCACGAGAAGCGTGTCGCCGAGTTCGGCGAGGTGTCCGGCATGAGCGCGTTCGGTCGCAAGTGGGTCGTCGCGTCGGGTCCCGAGGCGGCCGAGGAGGTGCTGATGAACAAGAAGCGCTCCTTCGCCAACGCGCCGGCGTGGTCGTACCTCATCGGCCCGTTCTTCAACCGTGGCGTGATGCTGATGGACTTCGAGGAGCACCGCAGCCACCGGCTCATCCTGCAGCAGGGTTTCAGCCCGGTCGCGATCCGGCAGTACATGGATCTCATGCAGCCGATGATCGCCAAGCGGATGCAGGATTTCCCCACCGGGAAGATCCTGCTGTTCAAGGAGTTCAAGGCCCTCACCCTCGACGTCGCGCTCGAGGTGTTCCTCGGACTCGAACTGCCCAAGGCCGAGGCCGACCGCATCAACGGTGCCTTCCTCGACACCGTGCAGGCCGGTGTCGCCGTGATCCGCAAGCCGGTCCCCGGCACGCGGTGGTGGAAGGGGATCCGTTCGCGCAAGATCCTCGAGGAGTTCTTCTACTCCCACATCCCCGCCAAGCGGGCCACCGCGACCCCCGACCTGTTCTCGGTGCTGTGTCACGCGGAAAGCGAAGAGGGCGCGACGTTCTCCGATGAGGACATCGTGAACCACATGATCTTCATCCTCATGGCCGCGCACGACACCTCGACGATCTCGATGACCCAGATGTGCTATCGCATGGCGAAATCGCCGGAGTGGCAGGAGAAGGCGCATGAGCAGTCGATGACCCTCGACTCCGAACTCACCTACGACGACCTCGGATCGCTGACCGTGCTCGACGCGGTGTTCAAGGAGTCGCTGCGCATGTGCACCCCGGTGCCCGCGCATCCGCGGATGGCCGTGGCCGACACCGAGATCCAGGGCTACTTCGTGCCCGAGGGGTCGATGGTGACCGTGCCGTCGCTGTTCAACCACTACGACGAGCGCATCTACACCGACCCGTGGACCTTCGATCCGGAGCGCTTCGGACCCGACCGCGCCGAGGACAAGAAGTTCCGTATGGGCTGGAGCCCCTTCGGCGGTGGCGTGCACAAGTGCATCGGCCTCTACTTCGGGCAGATGGAGATCAAGACGATCATGCATCAGCTGGTCCGCGACTTCGAGTGGTCGGTCCCCGCCGACTACGAGATGCCGATGGACTACAGCTCGCTGCCGATCCCGAAGGATCGGCTCCCCGTCACCCTGCGCCGCCGGTGAGCTCGGACGTCTCGGCGTCCGGTCGCAAGACCCGCAACACCGACAGTCCCGGCGACCAGGAGGACGCGATCCTCTCCGCCGCGGCCGCGGAGTTCACCGAGACCGGTGTGCGCCGCGCCTCGGTCGACGAGATCGCCAAACGCGCCGGCGTCAGTCGCAGCACGCTGTACCGGCGGTTCCCGAACAAGGAGTCGCTGCTGCTCGCGGTCGCCACGCGTCTCTATCAGGACGGGATGCACGCGCTGGAACTGTCGATCACCGGTCTGTCGCCGAAAGAGGCCATCGCCGAGGCGTTCTCGGTCGGGGCGCAGCTGATCCAGAAGGATCCGCTGATGCATCGCCTCGTGATCGAGGACGCCGACATGAAGGGCATCACGTCGTCGTCGGTGACGTCGATGTTCATCGACGCGGTCACCGACCGCACCGTCCGCGCATTGCGCAGCGTCGGCGCGACCCGCCCCGATCCCGACCTGCGCGACGCGGTCGAGATCGTGGTGCGTCTGGTGATCTCGCAACTCGAGGTCCCGGCGTCGGACCCGATGAAGCAGGAGCCCGAATGGGTCCGTGCCTTCGCGGCCACGCACCTCGCCCCGATGATCTGGTGACCTGCCGAACCTGACCCACCGGTCCCACCGAACGACCGCACCCACCCCACCGCGCGCGACGCGTCGTCGCGCGCCGAACTAGGAGTCACCCATGGCACGTAGGAACAAGAAGACGACCGACGTACGCGGCCTCGTCATCGCGATCACCGGCGCCGCCCGCGGCATCGGGTTCGAGACCGCGACCCGGCTGCGCGACCTCGGCGCGACCGTCGTCATCGGCGACATCGACGAGGAGGCCGTGGGCAAGGCGGCCGCCGATCTCGGTCACGACGGTTTCTCCCTCGACGTCACCGACCCGGCCTCGTTCGCCGCGTTCCTCGACTCCGCCGAGGCCGCCGCGGGACCCATCGATGTCCTCATCAACAACGCGGGCATCATGCCGACCGGTCCGCTCCTGAGCTACGACCTCAACGTCGTCAAGCGCAACTTCGACATCGACCTGCTCGGTGTCGTCATCGGCACCCAGGAGGCGGCCAAGCGGATGATCGCGCGCGGCGGCGGTCAGATCATCAACATCGGCTCGGTGGCCGGCCGGCTGCCCGTGCCCGGACTCACCATCTACAACGCCGCGAAGGCGGGCGTCATCGTGTTCTCCGAGGCGTGCGACAACGAGCTGTCGCCGCAGGGCGTCCGGGTGAAGACCGTCAACCCGACGTTCACCCGTACCGCACTGATCTCCGGGATCACCACGAACCGCTTCGTCCAGACCGTGGGACCCGAGCAGGTCGCCGAACAGGTCGTCAACAGCATCGAGGGCACCAAGACCCACCTGACCGTCCCGCGGTCGATGGCGTGGGTCCACGCCAACGCGGTGATGCCGCCGGCGATGAAGCGCTCCTCGAGCAAACTGACCGGCATGGACCGCATGTTCCTCAGCTACGACGACGTCGAGCGGGCCGAGTACCTCAAGCGGGTCAACGGCGTCCCGGCCGCCCCCGGCAAGTCCTGACCGCACGCACCACCGCGACAGACGAGGCCCCCTCCCGGACATCGGGAGGGGGCCTCGTCTGCGTGTTGCGTCAGCGCCGGTGGGTCACCACTGATCGAGGGTGGTGTACCCGTCCTGGATCGCGCGGGCGAACAGGTTCGCCTTCGAGCGCGCCGGACGACCGGCGGCGGTGTACTTCGCGCGGATACGCGTCAGGTGGGTGTTGACCGTCGAGGCGGTGATGTAGAGGCGCTCGGCGGCCTCGGCCTTCGAGTCCGCGGCCAGCCAGCCGAGGAGCACCTCGATCTCACGGCGTGAGAGCGCCGGGCGGTCGTCGGAGACGACGCGCAGGGTGCGCTGGGGCCGATGCGGCTGCGCGCTGGAATCCGAGTCGTCGAAGTCGTGGGCGACGGACATGGGTACGATCCTCCCGATTGAACTGCTGCACACATGTGCGATGCAGAAATGATCCTTCGCGGTCGTTCGAGGCGCCAGCTGGACGCTTGCTTCACGCCAAGTCCATACGAAGGTCCATACGTTTCCTGCGGGAACGCTGCACGTCAGGGGAGGGTGGGTCGTGAGACCAGACGATGTCCGTACACGCGAGGACCTCGCCCGCGCCCTCACCGAGATCCGCTCGGCGGCCGGTCTCTCGATCCGTGAGACTGCCGCGCGGGCGGGGGCGCTGACCCCCACGGTGGGCGGCTGGTTCTCGGGCCAGCACGCCCCCACCGCGTCGAGTGAGCCCGTCCTGCGCAAGGTGCTGGAGGCCTGCGGTGTCGAGGGGGCCGAGGACCAGGCGCCGTGGATCGCCGCCGCCGAACGCGCCCGCCGACCGGGCGGACGACGGGCAGCCTCACCCCGCACCCCGTATCTGGGGTTCGCCGCCTTCGGCGTGGAGGACCACGACTGGTTCTTCGGGCGCGAGGACATCACCGATCTCGTGATCGGCACCGTCCTCGAGCAGGCCGACCACCCGACGGCGACCATGCCGGGCGCCGACCGCATGCCGATCGTCACGCTGATCGGGCCGTCGGGGGCGGGCAAGTCGTCGGTGCTGCGGGCGGGGCTGCTCGCCCAGATGGAGACCGAGAGCGGTTTCGCCGGCTGGCGGAGCATCCTGATGACCCCCGGCACCGACCCCGTCGGGTCCCTCGACGCCGCGATCGCGCAGCTGCCGCCGGGCGACGGTCCGGTGCTGCTCGCCCTCGACCAGGCCGAAGAGGTGTGGACGCTCTCCGACGACGTCGCCCGCCGCGACCGCTTCGAGGCGGGTCTGGTCGAGCTCAGCACGCAGTGCGAGGTACTCGTGGTGGTCGCCACGATGCGCGCCGATTTCTACGGCGTCCTGGCCTCCCTGCCCCGGTTCACCCGCCCGCTGCAGAACGCCCACATCCTGGTGCCCGCCCTCGCCGAGAGCCAGGTTCGCGAGGTCATCCTCGAGCCTGCGCGTGTGGCCGGACTCCAGGTCGCCGACGACCTCGTGGATCTCCTGCTGAGCGATGTGCGTCCCGGGGCCGCGGGGATCGGCGCGGGGTCACTGCCGCTGCTGTCGCACGCGCTGCTGTCGACCTGGACGCGGTCGGACAAACGCACCCTGACCGTTGGCGACTACCTCGCCACCGGTCGGATCAGCGGCGCCGTGGAGCAGACCGCAGAGCGGGTGTACGCCGAACTCGACTACGCCGAGAAGGGCGTCGCACGACGTCAGCTGCTCGCCATGGCCCACGTCGACGAGGACTCCGCGTCACGGAGGCGGGCGCCTCTCTCCGAGCTGGGGTTCCCGCCGAACGTCGAATTGCCCGAGACGCGCCGAGACGTCCGAGAACGACGCGCGGCCGCTGTTCTCGACCGGTTCGCCGCCGCCCGACTGGTCACCGTGGGCGACACCTACGCCGAGGTCACCCACGAGGCGCTGCTGTCGGCGTGGCCGCGCCTGCGCCAGTGGATCTCGGAGGATCGCGACAACCTGCTCGAGCACCGGCGTCTGCAGGCACAGCTGGCGGTGTGGTCCGACACCGACGAGGCCCCCGAGCTGCTCCCGTACGGCGGTCGTCTGGACCTGTTCAACGAGTTCGCACAGTCACCCGAGAACGGTGCGCGAATCAGTGCCGACGAACAACGCTTCCTCGATCTCGCCAACGCCCGTAGCGCCCGCCTGCAGTCGGTCGACCGTCGCCGGATCCGACAGCTCCGCACCGTCGCCGGGGCCGCGACGGTGTTCGCCGTCGTCGCGCTGCTGGCCGCGGTGCTGGCGGTCGTCGCCCGCACCGACGCCGTCGACCAGAAGGAGACCGCCGAGACGCTGCGGCAGGACGCATTGTCGACGCGCCTCGCGGTGCAGTCCGACCAGCAGCGCCTCATCGACCCAGCGTTGTCGATGCAGCTGGCCATGGTCGCCTATCGGATATCGCCGACGGTCGAGGCGCGATCGGCACTGATCGACAACACCGCAGCGCCCATCCCGACCCGACTGCTCACCGCCGAGGGGCCCGCCAAGGTCGCGGCCTCTCCCGACGGATCACTGGTCGCGGTCGTCGGCTCCGACGACCGCATCCGGCTCTACCGCACCGGCTCCCGGGGGATCGACCGGCAGATCGCGATGTTCGGCGGTGCGCAGAAGGACAAGCCGCTCTACGGCGTCGCCTTCGGCGCCGATTCCCGCCAGCTGTTCGTCGGGGGCAGCGACACCCTGTCGCTGTGGGACCTGTCGAACCCGACCGCTCCGCGGCTCACCACCGACGCCCCGTCGGTCAGCGGTGTCATCCGCGACATCGCGGTCAACCGCCGGGGAAACCTCCTCGCGGTCGCCGTCGACGGTGCGGGGGTGCTCCTGTTCCGGCTCTCGGCGGCCATCCCGGCGAGCTCGACGCCGGCCGCGATGGTCTCGCGGACGCGCTGGGACCCGGTGACGCTGCCCGACAGCGTCGTCGGGGACGGGACCACGGTCGCGTTCTCGCCCGACGGTCGTCTCCTCGCCGCCGCCAGCGGCAAGAACCGGTTCGACATCTACTCCCTCGACACCCCGAGCGTGAGAAGTGTTGCCTCGGTGGTCCTGCCGGGGGCGATCAACGTCACCGCCACCGACCTCGCGTTCTCGCCCTCGGGCGACCTCGCGGTCGGGGTCAACAGCCGTGACGTCAAGATCTACTCTCTCGCCGATCCCACCCGCCCCGGCCTGACCCGGGATCTGACGTCGTTCGAGAGTTACGTCAACGGGGTCGATTTCAGCGCCGACGGCCGATACGTGCTCGGCGCCAGCTCGGACAACACCACCCGCGTCTTCGACCTCACCGGTGGTGAGGACCCCCGGGTGCTGCGCAGCGGGGCCGTGGTCGACTCCGCGGTGTTCGTGGGTAACACGGTGGTCGCGGCGTCGGAGGACGGGACGGTGAAGGTGTGGCCGCCCGGTCACCCGTCTGTGCAGGCGGGCGTCGACTCGACATTCCAGTTCGCCTTCGACGCCGACGGGTCGCACTTCGTCACCACCAACGCCGCCGTCGACGGCTCGGTCAGCCAGTGGACGGTCGGTCCCGGCGTGACCATCACCCGCCGGGGGCCGCTCCTCGCCGCGCCGCCCGGCCAGAAGTTCACGTCGCTGTCGTACACCGCCGACGGCGCCACGGCCGCCATCGGTTCCGGGGACGGACAGTTCTATCTCGGTGACTACTCCGATCCCGCTCGTCCGCGCATCGTCGGTGCGACCGCGCCCGCGCTCGGCGGTCTCACCGAGACCGTCGATGTCAGCGACCGGTCGCGCCTGGCGCTCGTCGGGACGCTGGCGTCGAATTCGCTGGTCGTCATCGACGTCGCCGATCGCGCCCGCCCACGTCGTGTCTCCGCGGTCGACGTCGGGTCGGCGGTCGCGTGGACGGCCTTCGCCCCCGACGGTCGCCGCGCGGTGGTGTCCACCACGAGCGGCGATGCGGTCCTCGTCGACCTCACCGACCCGGCGAGGCCGAGCATCCTGTCGAGCACCCGACTGTTCGCCTCCTACGCACTCGCCGCACGGTTCAGTCCCGACCAGCGTCGTCTGGTGGTCACCTCCTCGACGAAGGAGGTGAAGGTCCTCGACCTCGCCGACCCCCGGAAGCCGGTGGTCACCGACACCATGACCGGGCCCAGCAGCACCATCTACGGTGGCGCCTTCTCCCGCGACGGGACGCTGGTCGCCGCCGGTGGCGCCGACGGGAAGGTGTGGATCTGGGATGTGCGCCGACCGGGGCACGCGCAGGTGCGGGCGCAGCTGCAGGCCTACCCGGGACGGATCTACGACGTGATGTTCGGTCCCGACGACCGCACGGTCCTCGCCACCGGCGCACGCGGGATCATCCAGGCCTGGGGTATGGACCCCGACGCCATCGTGGAGCAGGTCTGCGCGTCGGGCACAGCGCCGATCACCGAGGCCGAGTGGTCACGGTTCCTCCCGGTCGACACCTACCGACCGACCTGTCGCTGACGGGCACTGCCGCACGTCAGCCGGGCAGCACGATCGTGGGAACCGTTGCACCGCCGAGGATCCGGGTCGCGGTCGATCCGAGGAAGACCCGCTTGACGCCGCTACGCGGGGTGGTGCCCAGCGCGAGCACCTCTCCGGCGGGCCAGTCGACGGCGGCGAGGGCGGCCGCATAGTCGGTGCCGGTGGCGACGACGGTGTCGGTGTCGGCGTCGACGACGCCCGACGAGACCAGCCGCGCCAGAGCGACACCCGCCTGTTCTCGCCATGCGGCGAGCACGCCCCGCTCGGCACCGAGACCGACCTCGGGCGGATACATGTCGGTCGGTGCGACGCCGAAGCTGGCCACCCGCAGGCGAACCCCGGCGTCGGCCGCCATCTCCGCGGCGCGCGCGACGGCCGAGTCGCCCTCCGACGTCGCCGAGTAGGCGCACGTGATCCCGGCGATACCCGGCCGATCGGGAGCCACCTCGTGTCCGGGCGGGGCGAGGGCGAGCGGGATCTCGCTGGAGTGCACCATCCGCCCCGTCGTCGAGCCGAGCGTGATGTGGCCGCCGGTCTGGCGTCGGGTGCCCATGACGAGCATCGTCGCGCCGAGTCGGCGGGTGGCGGTCGCCAGCGCCGCGCTCACCGACCGGTCGGCGACGCGGTACACCGTCACCGCCGTCGGGACCGGGTGCCGTTCGAGGGCGGCGCGTGCCGACGATTCGGCGTCGTCGCCCAGACGTTGCGCGTACGCGGCGAACTCGGCGTCGACCTTGGCCATCGACGGCACCGACCAGGGGCGGGGGAGCGCGATGACGACGGCGAGGTCGCGCCGCAGTGACCGGCACAGCTCGGTCGCCAGTGCGAGGCCGGCCTCGCCGCCGACCCCGGGCCGGTACCCGACGACGACCGTCACGGCGCGGCCCGCAGGGGATCGGGATCGCCGGTGTTGAGCGCGGAGTGGTGGCGTCCCCACACCAGGTAGAACACGAGCACCGCCGACACCCAGAGTCCGAAGAACACGAAGGTGTACCAGTGCAATCCGTAGAGGATGTAACCGCACGCGGCGATGGCGAGGATCGGGGTGAATGGGTAGAGCGGCACCCGGAACGGTCGTTCGAGATCCGGTTCGCGACGGCGCAGGATGATCACGCCGAGGCTCACCACGATGAAGGCGACGAGGGTACCGATCGACACCATGTCGGCGAGGTAGTCCAGCGGGATGAAGCCGGCGAGGATCGCCACGACGACCGCGACGACGATGGTGTTGTTCACCGGGGTCAGGGTCCGAGGGTTCACGCGGGTGAAGAAGGCCGGAAGCATGCCGTCGCGACCCATCGCGAACAGGATGCGGGTCTGGCCGTACAGCGTCACGAGGGTCACCGAGAAGATCGAGATGACCGCACCCGCGGAGAGGACCAGCGACGGCCATGTCGCCCCGGTGACGTTGTTCAGGATCTGGGCGAGGCCCGCGTCCTGCTGGGCGGCGAACTCGCTCGACGGCTGGGCCGCGACGGCGGCCAGTGACACCAGCACGTAGACCAGCACGACGGTGATCAGCGCCGCGATCAGTGCACGCGGCATCGTCCTCTGCGGATCCTTCACCTCCTCGCCGGCGGTCGAGATGGTGTCGAGGCCGATGAAGGAGAAGAAGATGGTGCCCGCCGCGAGCGTCACCCCGTGCGCCCCGTCGGCGAAGAACGGCGTCAGGTTGTCGTCGTTGAACGCGGTGAAGGCGATGACCGCGAACATCGCGAGGACACCGATCTTGATGAACACCATGATCGCGTTGGCGCGGGCCGATTCGCTGGCCCCGCGGATCAGCAGGATCGCACACATCCCGACGAGGATCATCGCCGGGAGGTTGATCGCGCCGGGATCGTCGTCGAAGGGCGCCGCGGTCAGGGCGTGCGGGATCTGCGGTATGTGGAGGTCGCCGAGGAGTTCGTTCAGATAGCCGCTCCAGCCGACCGACACCGCCGCCGTCGACACCCCGTACTCGAGGAGCAGGCACCCGGCGACGGCCATGCCGGCGAACTCGCCGAGGGTCGCGTAGGCGTAGGAGTACGTCGACCCCGACACCGGCACCGACGACGCCATCTCGGCGTAGCAGAGCGCGGCGAGTCCGGCGGCGATGCCCGCGAACACGAGCGAGATGATGACCGAGGGACCGGCCTCGGGGACGGCCTCGGCCATCACGAAGAAGATGCCGGTGCCGATGGTGGAGCCGATGCCGAAGCTCGCGAGTTGCACGGTGGTGATGTTGCGTTTGAGACCGGTGTCGGCCTCGGCCTTCCATCCGGTGGGGATCGGTTTGCGGCGCAGCAGCGTCGCGCGCGTGAGGGGCGCGGGGTGGGGTGATCGTGTGGCCACTGCGACTCCTCCGACGGGACGCTCGACGACGGTCGAGAGACCATCAAAGCATCACGGGGACGTCCGCGCGGTGTGGATGCGACAGTGGATGCAGACCGCGCCGCTACTCTTGGCGCGGGGTCGGTACCGCAGGTGGGCGTGGAGGTGATCGTGGCGCGCTCGGCTCGTTCTGCCCGCCGAGAGGCACGACGCGAGTTGTCGGCGGCACGTCGAGACCTCGACCGACTCCTCGGCACCGGCGATCCGCACGCCCGCACCCCCCGATGGTTTCTCGCCGCGGGTGTCGTCGTGGTCGCGCTCGTCGTCGCCACGGTCGTCGTCCTGATGGTGCGGGGAACACAGACCGTGTACCGCGACACCGACTTCACGGCCGCCGCGCAGACCACCGTGTCGGCGCTGCTGCTGCCCGACGCCCGTGACCCCGACCGCGCGCGGCAGATCCTGGACTCCTCGACCGGATCGTTCCGCGACGAGTTCGCCCAGTCGACCGGTGCCTACCGCACCCTGGTGACCCGCCTGGGCACCGTCGCGACCGGCAGTGTCGACGGTGTCGCCGTGGCCGGTCGTGACGGCGACACCGCCGAGGTCCTGGTCACCGCCGTCGTCCTCACCCGTTCGGGGACAGGCGAATCCACGCCGGGAGAGGCGGACACGGCAGCGGCGGCGCCGAACCGCTTCCGACTCATGGTGCGCATCGAACCCGATTCGGGTGAGCTGAAGCTGTCGCGCGTGGAGTTCCTCCCGTGACCGCCGTCGGATCCCGGCTGTCGCTGCCCGGCGCGGTGATCGGGGCGGGTGCGGCGGCGGTGTGGCTCGGGGCGTTGGTCGGGTGGGCCCTGTGGTGGGTGTCGTCGGTGGTGACCGTCGTGGTGGTCCTGCTCCTCGTCGCAGTCGTCGTCGGCGGGGTGGGGCCGGTGTCCCGCCGGCGCCGGAACCTGCTCGCGGCAACGACTCTCGTGCTCGCGATGACCCTCGGCGCGGTCGTCGCGGTGAGCGCGACGCACCTGGTCGATCGTCGGTCGGTCGACCACGCGGCCGCCACCGCTGCGCGCGACGCCGGGCCGCTGGTGTGCCGGGTCGTCGACCGCGGAACCGCCGCCGCCCGCGCCACGGCCATCGATGCCGCGACCGCCGATCTGGCCGACCGGCTGCGGTCGGGCGCGGGCGCCCTCGACGGGCCGCAGTCGTCCGGTGCCGACGTCACCGCCGGGTGCGTGCCCGTCGAGGCCGGTGTCGCCGCCGTGTCCGGTGAGGGCGCGGATGTGGTGGTCGCGGTGAACGTCACCGAGCGACAGGGTGCCGACACGGCCACGGTGGGAAGGGTTCTCGCCGCCCACCTTCGCCGCGTGGACGATCGCTGGCGGGTCGCGACGCTGGAGGTGCTGCGGTGAGCGCATCCGAATCGGCCCGCGTCACCGCCGCGCGCGAACGCGTGGGACGAGCCGAGGCCGCGGTGGCGGCGACAACCGCCGACACGGAGGCGGGGCACTCCAGCGGCGGTGGTGGCACTCCGCGCATTCCCCGTGTCGCGGCGGTGATCGCCATCGTCGTGATGGTCACCGTGGCCGTCGCCGGGGTCGTCCTCACCGTCGTCTCGGTCCGGGCTGACGACCGACGCGGCCGAGCCGAGTCCGTCGTCGCCGCGACGCGTGCGGCGGTGACCACCGTGCTCACCGCCGACCCCCGCGACCCCGAGCGGTACCTGGCATCGGTCCGCCGGGTGAGCAGCGGGGATTTCCTCCGCCGGATCGACGGTGCGGCCGCCGAGATCACCGCGGCGGTTGCGGCACAACGGCTACCGGGAACCGGACAGGTCGTCGCGGCCGGCGTCGTCGGCGATGCGGCCCGCTCTTCGGTCGACCTGCTCGTCGTCGCCGAGGCCACCAACCCCGCGCTGCTCGGTGGATCGGCGACCGACGGACGACTCGTGCTCGACGTCCGCATGATCCACGGCGCGCGCGGGTGGACCATCGACCGGGCGCAGCTGCGATGACCGCCGCGACACCGGTGTCGGCCCCGACCCGCGCCGCCCGCGGCGTGATCTGCCTGTCCGCGGTCGCGGGCATCGTCTCCGCGCTGGTCGTCCTCGGCGCGCCGACCTGGGTGTGGCCGCCCGCGGTCGCCGTCGCGCTCGGGGTGGTCGCGCACCTGTGGACCGGTGTCGTCCGGTGGCGCGCCTCCGATCAGGACCCCTCAGATCAGGGCCCCGTCCACCGACGCGATGCGGTGGTCACGGCCGTCGCGCTGGCGGCGCTGGTGACCACCCTCGCGGGCGCATCGCTGCGCCCCACCCGCGACGACACCGGACCCGATCCGACCCTGCTCGACACGACACGGTCGACGATGACCGCGCTGTTCGACTTCACCCCGGCCGATTTCGCCGCCGACCCCGCCACCCGCCGCGCCGCACGGATCACGCCGCTGCTGACGGGCCGGTTGCTCGCCGACTACCGCAGTCAGGGACCGAACGTCGCGCTGGCCTCGGCCGTCGAGACCGGCGCCGCGTCGTCGATCGCGGTGACCGGGGTCGGTGTCGCCCCGACCACCACCGGTGGCGAGACCGTGCGGTTGCTGGTGTTCGCCACCCAGACGATCGACATCCCCACGGCCGCCCCGTCTCGCGCCACGGTGCCGATCGCGCGGTGGGTCGTGATGCGTAGAGTCGGAGACGGGTGGCGCATGGCCGATCTGTACCCCGTCGGTGTCGAGGGATGACCCGATAGACGGGTGAGTGGTGCGCACGCCCTCGATTCGAGGAGACGCGCATGAGCGGTGGAGTGGTCGTTGTCGGTGCGGGACTCGCGGGTGCCCGTCTCGCGGAAAACCTTCGGCAGGCGGGATTCTCCGACGCCATCACGCTGATCGGTCGCGAGGAGCACATCCCGTACGACCGTCCGCCGCTCTCGAAGGCCGTGTTGCGCGGTGACCGTGACCTCGTGGAACTCAAGCCCGAGCAGTGGTACGCCGACAACCACGTCACCCTCACCCTGGGCGTCGAGGTGACCGACGTGGATCCCGAGGCCCGCACGGTGTCGGTGGGTGACGGCGTCACCGTCGACTACGACTCCCTGGTGTTGGCAACAGGTCTCGACCCGCGCATGCTGCCGGGGACCGCGGATCTGACGGGCGTGCACGTGCTGCGCACCTACGACGACGCCGTCGCCCTGCGCGCCGCGGCGACCGACGGCGCGCGCGTGGTGGTCGTCGGGGCCGGCTTCATCGGGTGCGAGGTCGCCGCGAGCCTGTCGACCGCGGGTGCGTCGGTGACCATCGTCGAACCCGCCGAGACCGCGCTGAACGCGGCGCTGGGACCGGTGATCGGCAAGCGGGTGGAGAAGCTGCACACCGACCGCGGCGTCACCGTGCGCACCGGGGTGGGTGTCGACGAGATCGTCGCCGAGTCCGGTCGCGTGACCGCGGTCGCGCTCGACGACGGCACCCGGATCGAGACCGACATCGTGGTCTTGGGCATCGGGTCCACCCCGATGACGGGACTCGCGGAGTCGATCGGTCTCGATCTCGCCGATCGCGCGCACGGTGGTGGGATCGCCTGCGACGCACGGGGGGCGACGTCGGTCGACGGGATCTACGCGCTCGGCGACGTCGCCATCTGGTCCGACGAGTCGGGCGTGTTCGGCCACCGGGTCGAGCACTGGAATCACGTGGTGGAGCAGGCGAAGGTGCTCGCCGACACCCTCGTCGGGGGCGAGCGGGCCTCGACGACACCGGTGGTGCACTACTTCTGGACCGACCAGTTCGACATCAAGATCCAGTGCCTCGGTACCCCCTCCGCCGACGACGACGTGCACATGGTCGACTCCGACGGTGACAAGTTCCTCGCCTACTTCAGCCGCGACGGCGTGCTCACCGGCGTCGTGGGTGCGGGCCGGGCGGGCGCGGTCATGAAGATGCGCGCCACCGTCGCCGCCGACACCCCGATCGCCGACCTCATCTCCTAGGACCGCAGCGGTGGTCGCCGATCGGGTGGACGCGCCATCGGTGATGGCCGCGGTCGATGCCCTCGCCGACCCCGAGCGGGCCGCCGGGTCGTCGCGGTTCTTCAAGTCCGGTCCCGGACAGTACGGCGAGGGGGATCGATTCGTCGGGGTACCGGTGCCACGGTTGCGCTCCCTGGTGGCGTCGTTCCGGGGCCTCGATGCGCGCGGGGTCGTCGACCTGCTCGACAGTCCGATGCACGAACACCGACTGATGGGCCTGTTCCTGCTGCGCGACGGCTTCGAGCGCAGCGACACCGAGGCCGCGCGGCGGGACTGGGTCGAGCTCTATCTCGACGCCGTCACACGCGGCCGGGTGAACAACTGGGATCTCGTGGACAGTTCCGCCGATCCGATCCTCGGCATGTGGCTCCTCGATCGTCCGCGGGACCTGCTGACGCGGTTCGCCTCCGACGACGACCTGTGGTGTCGACGCGTCGGCATCGTCGCCACGTTCGCGTTCATCCGGCGCGGTGACCCCTCGGCGCTGTACGAGATCGCGCCGCTGGTCGTCGCCGATCGCCGCGACCTCATCCAGAAGGCGTTCGGCTGGATGCTGCGGGAGGCCGGGAAGCGGTGCGATCGAGACGAACTGGTGCGTTTTCTCGAGACCCACGCCGCCGAGATGGGTCGCACGGCCCTGTCGTACGCGACCGAGCACCTCGACGCCGATCACCGCGCCGCGCTGCGGGCGAAGCGGTAGTTCGCGCCGCGTGCCCTCCGACGGTCGTCGCGTCGGCTAGCATCCGAACCGACGGCAAGTCTGAGGGGGGATCATGCGGGGTGGACTCGTGCATGCGACCGGGCGGGCGGGGTCGATCGCCGCGCTGGTGGTCACCGCGGTCGTGACGGTGTCCGGGGCCACGACGGCGGTGGCGAACGCCGCTCCGGTTCCGAGCTACACGGTGACGGTCGGCCAGGACGGCGCGATGACGTCCACTCTGTCCGGCGCCGCGTTCACGCGAACCGCCGACGGCCTCGTCGTCGTCGACGACCGTGGTCGTGCGATCGACCGTGTCCCCGCGGCGATGCCTCTCGACGGTGTCGATGTCCCGATGCGGACGACGGTCGCCGCGGACGGTCGCTCCGCCACGATCGCTCCGGAACTGACACCGGCGGTGAGTGCCGCGATCAAGCGTGGTGCCCACCCGGTCTCGGCGCGCAAGGATCGCGCCTACTACGCGATGCTGTTCCACGTCGCGAACGGACTGAACCGTGCGGGCACCGTGTCGGCGGCCGCCGGTGCGGGTGTCGGGACGGTCGTGGGCGCCGCGGTGGGACTCGTCGTCGGTTGCTCGATTCTCGGCGCCTGCCTCCTGATCATCCCCGCAGCCGCGGCCGGAGCCGCGATCGGTGCGACCGTGGCCGGCGCGATCGGCACGCAGTACGGCGACCCGAAGGCCGCGCAGTCCGTGCTGACCTGGCTCACTACCCGCTGAAATTCGCGCCGGCGGGCCGGCTCAGAATTCGCGCCGGCGGGCCGGCTCAGAATTCACGCCGGCGGGCCGGCTCAGAATTCACGCCGGCGGGCCGGCTCAGAATTCGATCGTGAGGTGGTCGGAGGTGGGGCGGGCCTGGCAGCCCAGGATGTAGCCGTCGTCGATGTCCTCCTGATCGAGGGCACCGACGTTCGCCATCTCGACGGTGCCGTCGACGACGGTGCATGCGCAGGAACCACATTCGCCCTCACGGCACGAGTACGGGACGTCGAGTCCGGCGGCCATCATGATGTCGACGAGTGTCTGGCTGCGGGGCCACGAGAGTTCGTGGACGGTGCCGTCGAGGGCCACCGACACCGACGCGGCGTCGGCGGTCTCCTCGGCACTGACGACCGCGACGTCGGGGTCGTCGAACGGGTCTCCGGACAGCGAGGTGAACACCTCGGCGTGCACCTGCTTGTGGCCGAACCCGGCGTCGGCGAGCGCGGTGTGCACGGCGTCCATGAACGGTCCGGGTCCGCACATGTACGCGTGGTGGGCGGCGTAGGGCCGCAGCAGCGCGGTCAGCGCGGCGACTCCGGGCAGCCCCTGGACGGTCTCGAGCCAGTGGATGACCGAGAGGCGCTCCGGGTGCGCTGCGTGCAGGGTCCGGATCTCGTCGGCGAAGATGACGTCGTCCTGGCTGCGGTTGGCGTAGAACAGCACCACCGATCCCGAGCCGGTCGCGAGCGCGGCCTTGAGGATCGACATGATCGGTGTGATGCCGCTGCCCGCGGCCAGCAGCAGGAGGGGTGCGTCGAGGTCGGCGGGGGTGAACACGCCCGACGGTGGGAGCACCTCCACCTCGTCGCCGGGTGAGGCGTTGTCGCACAACCAGTTCGACCCGTATCCGTCCGCGGTGCGTTTGACGGTCACCTTCGGCTTGGCGTCGGTCGACGGCGACGACGCCAGCGAGTAGCACCGGGCGACCGATCCGGTCCGGTCGCTGGGGATCCGCAGTGTGAGGAACTGGCCGGGCTTGTAGCCGAAGCGGTCGGTGTGTTCGGCGGGCACGTCGAAGACGAGCGACCGGGCGTCGGCGGTCTCCTCGATCACCTCGGCGATCGTGAGGACGACGCTCCTGGTGCTGTGGGGCGTGATCGCCGTCATCGGCCACCTCTCTCGCAAAATGAGAACACGTTCTAGTTTTGAGGGTACCCACCGTGCGGTGCCATCCGCCACCGGTGGTGCGCGGACCCGGTCGGCCGGAGCGCCGGCAGCCGCGGGAGCACCGTCGACTACAGCGCCCGAAGACCCCGATCGAGAATACGGCTGCCATCGGTGAGGAGGGCTGCGAGGTCGGCCGCGGGATCGGTCAGCCACTGCTCGTAGGCGGCGAGCGCCACCCCGAGCATCAGCCACCCGGCGGTCTGTGGGAGGTGCTCGTCGCGCGACACCCCGGTGCGTCGGGCCACGAAATCGGCGATCACGTCGCGCCAGCCGGTGTACATCAGCATCGAATGTGCCTGCAGCGCCGGGACCTCCAGGAGCAACCGCATGCGACGCCGGTGGCTGTCCAGGTGGTCGGCGTCGACACGGTTGAACTCGACCAGCGCCGTCTGCAGGGCGACCGCGACGGGCAGGTCGTCCCCGAGCGCGTCGAGGTGGGAGCGCATCGCCTCGAGGTGGACGTCGAAGTCTCCCCAGGGGATCGCGTTCTTCGACGGGTAGTAGCGGAAGAGGGTGCGGCGGGCGATCCCCGCGGCCTCGGCGACGTCGTCGACGCTCGTCTCGTCGAATCCGTGTCGGGTGAACAGATCGATCGCGACCTCGCTGATCACCGCGCGCGTCGTACTCGGACGACGTCCGAGCTGCGGTGACACCACGCCCACACCTTTCGCCGCGTCCGAATCCGTGCGAGTGATCGCTCGGGTCTAGCTTTTCTGCACTCGGTGCCATTATAGTCCGACGTGACCCACGTCACCATCGAGAGGACATCATGAGCGAGAACACCACCGTCCCGACCGCCGACGTCACCGCGCCCGTCACCGACGACGCTGAACTGGTGACCGAGAGTCTCGTCGAAGAGGTCTCGATCGACGGCATGTGCGGCGTCTACTGACATGACGGCCGCCGTCACGACCGACCGGTTCGATCTGAGTGCCCCCTGGATGCTGAATCCCAGTGTGGCGCTGCGACCGGAGCCGTTCGGGGCGTTGCTGTACCACTTCGGGACGCGCAAGCTGTCGTTCCTGAAGAACCTGGTCGTCGTCGACCTCGTGCGGTCGCTCGCCGACCACCCGAGTGCCGAGTCGGCGCTCGCCGCGGCGCCGATCGCCGACGCCGATCGCCCCCTCTATCTCCAGGCGCTCACCTCGCTCGCGGCGTCCGCGACGATCGTGCCCGCCGACCGTCCCCGGGAGTCCGTATGACCGCCATGCTCGACCGTCCCGCACCGGCTCCGGTGGGTCGTCTCGTCGATCAGTTCGAGAAGGGCCTCGACGCCCCGATCTGCCTGACGTGGGAACTGACCTACGCCTGCAACCTGTCGTGTGTGCACTGTCTGTCGTCGTCGGGAAAGCGTGATCCCCGCGAGCTCGACACCGCGCAGTGCAAGGCGATCATCGACGAGTTGCAGCGGATGCAGGTGTTCTACGTGAACATCGGCGGCGGTGAGCCGACGGTCCGTTCGGATTTCTGGGAGCTCGTCGACTACGCGACGTCGCACCAGGTGGGGGTGAAGTTCTCCACCAACGGTCTGAAGATCGACAAGGCCGTCGCCGCGCGGCTCGCGGCGTCGGACTATGTCGATGTGCAGATCTCGCTCGACGGTGCGACCGCCGAGGTCAATGACGCTGTACGAGGGCCGGGGTCGTTCGACATGGCGATCCGCGCACTGGAGAACCTCGCCGAGGCCGGATTCAAGGATGCGAAGATCAGCGTCGTGGTGACCCGCCACAACGTCTCACAGCTCGACGAGTTCAAGGATCTGGCCGACCGGTTCGGTGCAACGCTGCGGATCACGCGCCTGCGTCCGTCGGGTCGGGGCGCCGATGTGTGGGACGACCTGCACCCGTTGCCGTCGCAGCAGCGTGAGCTCTACGACTGGCTCGTCGCCCGCGGTGACGGTGTCCTGACCGGCGACTCGTTCTTCCACCTCGCGGCGTTCGCCGAGCCCGGGCAGGGTGGACTTCCCGGTCTGAATCTCTGCGGCGCGGGCCGGGTGGTGTGTCTGATCGACCCGATCGGGGATGTGTACGCCTGCCCGTTCGCGATCCACGAGAACTTCCTGGCCGGGAACATCCTGTCCGACGGCGGTTTCCAGACCATCTGGCAGCAGTCGGATCTGTTCCTCGAGCTCCGGGAACCGCAGAACGCGGGCGCGTGCACCAAGTGTGCGCACTTCGATGCCTGCCGCGGTGGGTGCATGGCGGCGAAGTTCTTCACCGGCCTGCCGCTCGCCGGTCCGGACCCCGAGTGCGTGCAGGGCTTCGGCGAGCAGTTGCTGGCCGGCGACCGCACGGCCCCGACGGCGAACAAGGACCACTCCCGTGGGGTGCCACTCACCCTCATGACCCGGCCGCCGTCGCGCGACTGCGACGAGAATCCGCTCGCCGGTTTCGCGCCCGTCTGACTCCGCCGTACACGAAAGTAGTTGATCCACATGGTCAATCCCTGGTTCGAGACCGTCCTCGAGGCGCAGCGTCGCGCGAAGAAGCGGCTACCGAAGTCGGTGTACTCATCGCTGGTGGCCGGTAGCGAGAAGGGCATCACGCTGCACGACAACGTCGAGGCGTTCGGCGAGATCGGTTTCGCCCCGCACGTCGTCGGCGCGCACGCCGAGCGTGAGCAGGCGACGTCGATCATGGGCCAGGAGATCTCGATGCCGGTCCTCATCTCGCCGACGGGAGTGCAGGCCGTCGACAAGGAGGGCGAGGTGGCCGTCGCCCGTGCCGCGGCGGCCCGCGGTACCGCGATGGGGCTGTCGAGCTTCGCCAGCAAGCCCATCGAGGACGTGACCGCGGTCAACGACAAGATCTTCTTCCAGGCCTACTGGCTGAACTCGCGGGAGGACATCCTCAAACGCGCCGAACGCGCTCGCGCGGCCGGCGCGAAGGGGCTGATCGTGACGACAGACTGGTCGTTCTCGATGGGACGCGACTGGGGTTCGCCGGAGATCCCCGAGAAGGTCGACCTCAAGGCGCTGCTGAAGTTGGCGCCCGAGATCGCGATGCGTCCGCGCTACGCGTGGGACTGGTTCAACAGGGGCAAGCCCATCATCCCCGATCTCACCGCCCCCAACGTCGTCGACAAGGGGCAGACCGGCCCCACCTTCTTCGGTGCCTACGGACAGTGGATGGCGACCGCGCCACCGTCGTGGGAGGACCTCGCGTGGCTGCGTGAGCAGTGGGGTGGGCCGTTCATGGTCAAGGGCATCACCCGTCTCGACGACGCGAAACGGGCCCGCGACATCGGTGCCACGGCGTTGTCGGTGTCGAATCACGGTGGCAACAACCTCGACGGCACGCCGGCCACCATCCGCATGCTGGGGCCCATCGCCGACGCGGTGGGCGGCGACATGCAGGTCCTGCTCGACGGCGGCATCCGTCGCGGCAGCGACGTCGTCAAGGCCCTCGCCCTGGGTGCCGACGCGGTGATGATCGGCCGGGCCTATCTGTGGGGTCTGGCCGCCAACGGTCAGACCGGCGTCGAGAACGTCCTCGACATCCTGCGCGGCGGCATCGATTCCGCCCTGATGGGACTGGGTCGCAAGAGCATCCACGAGCTCACCCGCGGCGACATCATCATCCCCGAGGGATTCGAGCGTCGTTTCGGCGACACCACCGACCGGGAGACCGCCGACGTCTCCGCGGAAAGAAACTAGAACACGTTTCAGTTTGGGGTAGTCTGACGCGATGGGACGTTTCGACGGCAAGGTCGTCTACATCACCGGTATCGCCCGTGGGCAGGGTCGAAACCACGCGATCCGCTTCGCCGAGCAGGGTGCCGCCGTTGTCGGTCTCGACATCGCCGGGCCGGTGGCCGATCACACGACCTACCCGCACGCGACCGCAGCCGACCTCGCCGAGACCATCGCCGCGGTCGAGGGGGTGGGCGGCAAGATCCTTGCGCGCCAGGGCGACACACGCGATCTCGCGTTCCAGGAGCAGCTGGTGGCCGACGGTGTGGAGCAGTTCGGGGCCATCGATCTCGTCATCGCGAACGCCGGCGTCCTCACCTGGGGCCAATCGTGGGAGCTCACCGAGGCGCAGTTCTCCGATGTCATCGACGTCAATGTCGGCGGCACCTGGAAGACGCTCCGGGCGACCCTGCCGACGATGATCGCCGCGGGCAACGGTGGATCGATAGTGGTGGTCAGCTCGTCGGCGGGCCTGAAGGCCATGCCGCTGCAGGCCTCGTACACCGCCTCGAAGTTCGCGATCACGGGTATGGCGCAGACGGTGGCGAAAGAGGTGGGGGAGTACAAGATCCGCGTCAACACCATCCACCCCTACGCGGTCGACACCCCGATGGCGTTCGAGGACACCTCCGCCCAGCACGCCTTCACCATCGAGAAGTACCAACCGCATTTCGCGCCGATCCTCAACGAGCCGTTCTTCTCCACCCGCGACGAGGTGACCTCGCTGGTGATGTACCTGTGCAGCGACGACGCGCGCACCATCACCGCATCCACCTTCTCGATGGACCAGGGGAGTGTGAAGGTCTAGACCCCCGACCCGGTCGGGTCAGGCGGTCCAGACGCTCGCGAGATCGGTCGCGGCCCGCGCGGGGGGCACCGGCGCGCCGGTCCCGGTACGCGAGAAGCGCGGTGCCGGAGCGGCTTGCGTCACGCCGTCCCACTCCTGCAGGTTCGCGCGTGCGGCCATGTGCGGGTCGGTCGGGGCCTCGGCGAAGGTCAGTACCGGGGTGGTGCAGGCATCGGTGCCGGCGAAGACCGCGGCCCACTCGTCGCGGGTGCGCGAGGCGAACGTCTCGGTGAACACCGCGCGCAGCTCGTCCCAGCGGGCGATGTCGTTCTGGTCGGGGATGTCGGCCCCCTCGAGACCGAGACCGGTGATCAACTGCGCGTAGAACTGGGGTTCGATCGCGCCCACGGCCATGTACTTCCCGTCGGAGGTCTCATAGACCTCGTACCAGGGCGCGCCGGTGTCGAGCATGTTCACGCCGCGCTCGTCGCGCCACAGGCCGGTGCCGCGGAACGCCCACATCATCTGTCCCAGAACCGAAGCGCCGTCGACCATGGCCGCGTCGACGACCTGTCCGGTGCCCGAGACCGCCCGCTCGACGAGCGCGGCCAGCACGCCCTGCACGAGGAACATCGACCCGCCGCCGAAGTCGCCGACGAGGTTGAGCGGCGGCACCGGCCGCTCACCGGCCCGGCCGATCGCGTGCAGCATGCCGGTCATCGAGATGTAGTTGATGTCGTGCCCGGCGCGGTCGGCCATCGGGCCGTCCTGGCCCCAGCCGGTCATGCGCCCGTAGACCAGTCGAGGGTTCGCCGCGAGCAGGTCGTCGGGCCCGAGGCCGAGCCGCTCCATCACCCCGGGTCGGAACCCTTCGAGGAGGACGTCGGCACGCTCCACGAGCCGGATCACCTCGGCCTTGTCCTCGGCCGATTTGAGATCGGCCTCCACGACCGCCGACCGCCCGCGCAGGAGCTGATCGGCGTTGCGCCCCGCCGCGGGCAGTGTCCCGGCCCGTTGGACACGCACCACGTCGGCCCCGAGATCGGCCAGCATCATCGCTGCGTGCGGACCGGGCCCGATGCCGGCGAACTCCACGACCCGGATGCCCGTCAGCGGGCCCTGGCGTCGCTCCTCGCGCGGCTGCTCACTCGAACTCATCGAAGTACCTCGTCGTCGGTTGCCGATGGATTGACCGAGCGCTCGCTCCGTCGCTTCCAGCATCGCATGCGACCGTGGTGATCGCTGTCACCGGGTGGTTTGCCGCCCGGTGCGGCGCGCCGGTCCGCGAAACGCCGAGAAGGGTGAAAAGCGTTCGCCGCTTCATGTGTTCAGAAGCGCTTGCGGTGGCTAGCATTGTCCGAATGATCTGCTCCGGTGGGCTCGGCGCGGCGACCTGGACCGAACTCGACGACCGACAGGTCACGCTCGTGGTCCCCGTGGGTTCGGTCGAGCAGCACGGCCCCCATCTCCCGTTGGACACCGACACACGGATCGCCGGTGCCGTGGCCGACGGCGCCCGCGCCGCGCTCGGGTCCGACGACACGCAGATGTTGATCGCCCCGGCGCTCGCCTACGGTGCCAGCGGCGAGCACGAGGACTTCCCGGGGACGATCTCCATCGGACACGAGGCGTTACGACAGGTCCTCGTCGAGTACGGCCGCAGCGCCTGTCGGTGGGCCGCGCGCATCGTCTTCGTCAACGGCCACGGCGGCAACGTCGCCACCCTGATCGACGCGGTCGGCCTGCTCCGTGTCGAGGGGCGCGACGCGGCCTGGTTCCCCTGCGCGGTGGCCGGCGCCGACGCGCACGCCGGTGCCACCGAAACGTCACTGCTGCTGCACATCTCGCCGGAATCGGTCCGTCCGGACGCGGTCGCCGTCGGTAACACCGGTGCCGTCGCCGACCTCATGCCGGCACTGCGCTCCTCGGGTGTGCGTGCGGTGAGCCCGAACGGGGTCCTCGGGGATCCGCGCAGCGGACATCTCGACGACGGGCGCGCTCACCTCGACGCGATGGCGACGCGACTGGCCGACGCGGTGCGTCGATGGTCGCCCGACGAACACGGCGTCCTGCGATGACCCGTCGAGCCGATCGCACCGACGTCGACCCGACCGACGCGGCGACCGCGACCGACGGCGGCACCGAGGGCGATACCGAGGAGACGGCGGAGGACACGCCGGTGCGGGCGCCGCAGGAGCTGCCCGACGGGTTCCAGGTGCAGCTCGACATGGCCACCGTCGTCAACCCGGCCTCGCGGAGGCACCTCCTCGGGGGATCCCCGATGCGTCTGCTGACCCTGTCGCCCGCGGCGGTCGACATGATCGACGCCGACGGTCGGTTGGTGATCTCGGGTCCCGCCTCGGCCACGCTGGGTCGGCGGTTGCTCGATGCCGGGGTGGCCCATCCGCGACCCATGTTCGGACCCGACGCCGACGACGTGACCGTCGTGATCCCGGTGCGCGACAACCAATCCGGGATCGATCGTCTGCTGCGGGCATTGATCGGCGTCCGTGTCGTCGTGGTCGACGACGGATCGGTGACACCGGTCGTCGTCGGGGACGCCGGGTGTACGGGGGGTGTCGAGCTCATCCGCCTCGATCGCAGTGTCGGACCGGCGGCGGCGCGCAACCTCGGGGCCCGCCACGTCGAGACCGAGCTCATCGCCTTCGTCGATTCCGATGTCGTCCCCGAATCCGGTTGGCTGTTCAAGCTTCTCGCCCATTTCTCCGACGACCGCGTCGCGATGGTGGCGCCGCGCATCGTGGCGATGACCCCCGACGGCGGCCCCATGGCCCGCTACGAGGCGCTGTGTTCCTCCCTCGACATGGGCCGTCGCGAGAGTGCGGTGGCGCCGGGCACACGGGTGCCGTACGTCCCCAGTGCCGCGATCATCCTGCGCCGCAGTGTGTTCCGCGAGGTCACCGAGGGCGGTTTCGACGAGTCGCTGCACGTGGCCGAGGATGTCGACCTGTGTTGGCGCATCACGTCCGCAGGCTGGGTCATCCGGTACGACCCCATCGCGGTCGCCGCACACGATCACCGGGACCGACTCGGACCGGCGTTGCGACGCCGACGTTTCTACGGGACCGGCGCGGCACTGTTGAGCGATCGCCATCCCACCCTCGCGGCCCCGATCGTGATGACGGTCCCCATGGCGGTGGCGGCACTCGGCGTCCTGACCCGATCGCGGTGGGGGCTGGGCCTGCTGGTGGCGATGGTCGCGATCATCGGACGACGTCTGCACGGCCGGGTCTCGCATGTCCCCGACGCGTTCTCCGTGGCGGCCAAGCTGACCGCGCAGTCGATGGGTTTCGGGTTCCTGCAGTTCGCCTCGGCGCTGTGTCGGCACTACTGGCCGCTGTCGGTCGTGCTCGCGGTGTTCTCGGCGCGGTTCCGGCAGGTGCTGCTCGCCGTCGCCCTCGCCGACGGCCTCGTCGAATGGGTGCGCTCGGAGATGCTCAACCCCGACCCGGTGCAACGCCTGGGCGTCGCCCGGTTCGTGGTCCTCAAACGCCTCGACGACCTCGCCTACGGCGCCGGTCTCTGGGAGGGCGTTCTCGCCGCGCGTGCTGGGGGCGCGCTGCGTCCGGTCATCGGATCGGTCCACGCCGCGGAGCGGCACGCGGTGTCGGGACGAATCGTGGACCGACGCGCGGTCACCGAGCGGACCGCCCCGTCGCATTCGTGAACGGGTGGTCGTGAACACCCGCCGCGTCGTGGTGGTCGGTGCCGGTAGTTGCGGTTGCGTGGTGGCCGAACGTCTCTCGCGCGGCGACGACGTCGTCGTGACCCTCGTCGAGGCGGGCGTGGACGCGCCGACCGATGAAGATCTGCTCCTCGCCCGACTCCCGGTCGGCCCCGACGCGACGCGGGTACGGCGACATCGCACGATCGACGGCCTCGACCTCGTCCGCGGATCCGGGGTGGGCGGGTCGTCGGTGGTCAACGGCGGTTATTTCCTGCGCGGTCATCGCACCGACCTCGACGGCTGGGATCAGGACTGGTGGGATGCCGACACCGTCGAGCGGTTTCATCGCGCCCTCGACGGTGGAGGGTCGGGCGGGATGATGGGTGTGCGTCGCGTCGCCGACACGGAGCTCCATCCACGTGCAGCGGCCTTCGAGAACCATTGGAGGGCAGCAGGATGCGACAACGTGGACGGCGAGTGGCCGGCCGTCGGCGTCAACCGCGTACGCGTCAACGCCGACGGTGTCCGGCGGGTGTCCGCCGGTCGGGCGTTCCTCACCGACGCGGTCCGCGCCCGCCCCTCGTTGCGCCTCCTCGCCGACACCACGGTCGACGAGGTGCTCGTGTCCGACGGTGTGGCGACCGGTGTGCGCGCAGGCGGACAGACGATCCCCGGCGACGAGGTGATCCTCTGCGCGGGCACCCTGGCGAGCGCGACGCTCCTCGCGCGGTCGGCGGGCGGCGGATCGTCGACCTTCCCGCTGGGCGAACACCGCGAGATCCTCGTCCGCTACCGCCCCACCGACCGGGCTCCCCGGGCCGGCCGCGGGATCCCGCTGTTGCCGACGGTTCTGCACACCGAGGACGGTGTCGAGATCCGCTGCTACAACGCAGATTTCGCCGACCACATCGCCGGCGTACCACCGTCGGGCCCGGCTGTCGGGATAGCGGGCATGGTGCCGGGTGCGACCGGGCATCTGAGCGTCGCCACCGACGGCGCCGTGACGATCGGTGTGGGCGATGCCGCGGCGATCACCGACACCATGGATCGGTGGTCACACCGGGTGGTCGAGATGCTCGAGGGACCCGACCACGCCGATCTCGTCGAGCCGGGCAGCGTGTGGATCGATCCGGTGCTCGCGACGTCGCACCACGCCTGGGGCACGCTGCCGATGGGGGCGGCGACCGACCCGCTCGGCGGGGTGATCGGTGTCGAGGGTCTGCGTGTCGTCGACGGATCGATCCTCCCGGGCGCGCTGTCGAGCGGGCCGCACGCGACGACGATGATGATGGCGGCGCGGATCGCCGACGCCATTGCCGAACCGCTCTCGGCGCGCAGCGGTATCGTCGGATCGTGACCTCACTCGGCGACCCGGCGGTCCGGGAGTTCTTGTCCACCGGAACCCGCACGGGCATGCTGGGTTTCACCGCGTCCGACGGGCGTCCGCTCATCGCCCCGGTCTGGTTCGTGCTCGACGAACACGCACCCGGCGGCGGTGGGGCCGATCCTCGCATCGCCTTCAACACCGGTGCCGACACCGCGAAAGGGCGCGCGCTGCGGCGCGATCCGCGGGTGGTGCTCTGTGTCGACCTGCCCGAGCCGCCGTACGGCTTCGTCCAGGTCCAGGGGCGTGTGCACATCAGCGACGACCTCGACCAGGTGCGACGCATCGCCACGGCGGCGGGCGGGCGCTACATGGGTGCCGACCGTGCCGAGGAGTTCGGTGCGCGCAACGGGGTCCCGGGCGAACTGGTGTTGTGGATCGAACCGACGAAGGTGATCGCCTCCCTCGACGTCAGCGCCTGACGCCGCAGCCGCACCGCCCGCGGTCAGGGGAGGACGCGCTGCTCCTCGCGACGCGGACTGATGGCGAAGCTGCGGTCGCGCGGATCCCAGAACGCCAGCACGGGCCACGCCAAGGCCTGCGCGAGTCGTGCGAACTGGATGCCGACCAACGACCCGAACCACTGCCTGCGCCTGCCGTGCATGCGGAAGGTGCGTGGCGTGCGGGCGGTGTACTTCCAGTAGCTGACCGGCGTCGTGCAGAGTCGACGCCCGGAGATGCGGGCGTCCATGCCCGGCACCCACGCGAGCCTCCACCCCTGGTCCACCACGGTGATGCCGATGTCGAGGTCGTCCTGGATGTCGTCGCGGGTGCTGGTGTGCGGCGCGATGTCGGCCCACACCGACGCCCGCATCACACAGTTGGCGCCGAAGGTGTCGGCCATCTCGGTGATCGACCCCTCCCGCATCCCCGCCTGGAGTTTCGCGGTGAACCGGGCCTGTGCGGAGCGGAACAGCCACTGGGCGGGCATGTCGTGCATGGAGCACAGGCCGCTGCCGCCGGCGACGTCGGGCGGCACCGCGTCGAAGAAGCGGCGGATCGCCGCGGTCCACTGCGGGCTGACGACGGTGTCCGCGTCGATCTTCGCGATCAGGTCCCCGGTGGCCTCCCGGACTCCCCTGGCCGCGGCATGCAGCGCACCCTGCTGTCGCTCGGTGATCAGACGGACGGTCGGCGACTGCCGCGCATACGACTCCGCGATGGCGGCGGTGCCGTCGGTCGAGTTGTTGTCGATGACGAGCACCTCGTGGACGGGCTCGTCCAGGCCGAGGAGCGCATCGAGGCAGGCCGCGATGTCGGACTCCTCGTTGTAGGCGGGGATGATCACCGAGATCGCCGAAGTCAGCACAGACGCATGTTTACCCAGTCGAACGGATAGGTCAATGTCATCAGTCCCGTGACACGGCGGCGCGGCGGTAGGCGCGGAGCGCCGGATAGCCGAACACGACGAGACCGCCGACGGCCCACAGCACCGTCTTGACGAGGCTGTCGGTCACCGGACCGCCGATCGCCAGGGCGCGCATGGTGTCGATCGCGCACGTCATCGGCTGATTCGCGACGAGCGGCTGCAGGACCCCGGGGTAGGCGCTGACCGGGGAGAACCCGGAGTTGAAGAACATGAACAGGCTCGCGACCAGCGAGAGGATCGGTACGAGCGGGATGTTCGACGACGACAGAGCGAGTGCGAGCACGATCGTGAAGAACGCGGCCCCGTAGAGAAGCGCCACCGCGAAGATGCCCAGCGCGGGCACGACGCCCTGGTTGAACCGCCACCCGATGATCATCCCGAACAGGGTCAGGATCACCGTTCCGACCAGAATGCGCATGAGCTCGGCCGCGATCCGGGAGCTGAAATCGGCCCCGCGGTGGACGGGCAGGACATAGAGCCGGGTCAGCAGGCCGGACTTGCGCTCGGTCGTCAGCCGCACACCGCCGGCCATGGAACCGAACATCGCTCCGACGAGCACCACCAGAGGCACGGTGCCGAACGCACTGTTCTGGCCGGTCGCCTGACCGATGGCGTCGCCGAGGACGACCTTGAACATGATCATGCTCAGGGCCGGGAACAGCAGGGTCTGCAAGAGGGTGACCCGGTCCCGCAGGACGACGAGGGTCTGTCGCCCGGTGAGGATGCCGGTGTGGGTGAACCACGCGCGCAGCCCGCGTTCGCTGTGGCGGCCCACCTCGGGGAAGCGCGTGACCATCAGGTCGCCCGTGCCCGTGCCCGACGTTCGCTTGACGACGGCGACGTCGGTCCGATCGACCGGCTCGGCGTCGGGACGCATCGGATGCAGGCGGGTCGTGGGCGCATCGTCGACGGCGGTCGCGCCGCGGTCGCGCACGGGGATCCTGGTGGTCGGCCGATCGGCGTGATCCGGTGCGAGAACGGTCCACGGACCCACGACCGCACGGATCGACCCGGTGCCCGGGAAGAGCACCTGCCGTCCCGGCGTCATGTCGGTACGGCGGGTCTCGGTGTCGTCGGGGTCGACCGACCTGCGCGAGACCGGTCGGTTCTCCGACCGCCACCAGTGGTCGTGGTCGGTCTGTCCCGGCGATCGGTGACGCGGCCGACGCGGGAGACGGGTGGTGGGTTCGTCGCCCGACGGCGTACCGGTGATCTCCCAGTTCATCGGCGCGCACCCCGCACGATCACGTAGGCGCCGCCCGCGACGGCGAGGACCGCGACACTGCCGGCCCAGATGAGCGGTGCCTGCGCGACATCCCAGGTGACGCGGCCGTTGTCGAATGCCCGCATCAACTCGGTGAACTGCGAGATCGGCTGGTTGCGCGCGAACGGACGGATCCACTCGGGGAACGACGCCTCGGGCACGAATCCGGTCGAGAGCATGCCGAGGATGAGCTGGGGGAGTGCCAGCGCCTGACTTGTGGCCTCCGGGTTGCTGGCGACGACGCCGATCGCGTCGGCCCCGAGCGCGAGCAACAGGCCGACGACGAACGCGACGCCGAGGAAACCGGCCATGTAGATCAGCCCGTGTTCGGGTCGCCACCCGATGACGAGTCCCGAGACGACCGCCCAGAACAACGAGATGACCAACAGGATCGCGTTGGCGACCAGGCGCGCCAACATCGGGATCACCGCGTTGACCGGCATGCTGCGCAGTCGGTCGGTGATGCCGGCGCTGCCGTCGGTGGCGGCGCGCATCGCCGCCGACGTCGCCACGAAACCCACCGATTGCAAAAGGATGACCGGCATCAGGAACTGTGCATAGTTGACGCCGGGAAAAGCGTCGAAAATGCTGCGCAACGGCACGTAGAAACAAATGGTCAACATCACCGGGGCGACGATTCCCAGCACGAACTCGCCCTGACGGAGCATCCCGCGCAGTGATCGTTCGGTGAGGGCGAGCGTCTGGCCCACCGGGTTGATCGTCCCGGCCGCGAGCCCCCCGATCACCAGCGGCCGTGGGGCCGTGGTCGTCACCGCGCCTCCTCGTGTTCCGAGGCGACCCCCGCGGGTGTCGGGGCGTCGGTGTCGGTCGGGGCGGTGAGCTTGAGGAAGACGTCGTCGAGGGACGGACGCCGCAGCCCGACATCCGACAACTCGATCTCGGCGTCGTCGAGCCGCCGGACGATCTCGACGAGCGTCGAGGTGCCGCGGACCGCGGGGACGGTCAACGCGGTGCCACCCGAGGCGCTGCGGATCTGGTCGCGGGGGACGAGATCGGCGAGCAGTTCGGTGATCTTCTCGATGTCGTCGGGATAGCTGGGGATGACCTCGCAGAAGGTCCCGCTGACGCGTTCCTTCAGCTCGTCGGCGGTGCCCTCGGCGATCACCCGTCCTTTGTCGATCACCACGATGTTGTCGCTGAGGAGGTCGGCCTCCTCGAGGTACTGGGTGGTCAGCAGCGTGGTGATGCCCAGGTCACGGAGGTTGGTGACGATGTTCCACACGTCCTGACGGCTGCGCGGGTCGAGTCCGGTGGTCGGTTCGTCGAGGAACACCACCTCGGGTCGCACGACGAGTCCGCAGGCGATGTCGATGCGTCGGCGCATGCCGCCGGAGAACTTGCCGACCCGCCGCCCGGCCGCCTCGGTGAGGTTGAACGCCTCGAGCAGTTCCGCCGCGCGCAGTCGTGCCGCCTTCTTGTCCAGGCCCATCAGCCTCCCGAAGAGCACGAGGTTCTCCTGGCCGGTCAGGGACTCGTCGAGGGCCGCGAACTGGCCGGTCAACATGATCGATCGACGTACCTGGGCGCGGTCGTGCACCACGTCGTGACCGGCGATGCGCGCCGACCCGGCGTCGGGGATCAGCAGGGTGGCCAGCATGTTCACCGTCGTGGTCTTGCCCGCACCGTTGGGTCCGAGCAGTCCGAGCACCGTCCCCGGGGCGACCTCGAACGACACGCCGTCCACGGCGGTGAAGTCGCCGAACCGCTTCACGAGACCGTCGGCGACGACACTGGGCCGCGTCCCCGAGTGATCCGTGCCGCCGGCCGCGATCCATCCACCGGACTGGCTGCCCTGCATCTGTGGTCCTGTCGTCGGGGGAGTGGGGAACGCGGGGTCGACGGCGTCCCGTGGGCCGGCCACCCGCCGACCCGGTGGCGAGTGTATTCGTCCGGCGAACGTGGTCCGTGCGTTCGGCGCGGTGTGTAACGCTCCGTGACATTTCGCCGATATCGAAATCGGAAAAAGAAAGTGTTGACCGATTAGTTTTGGGTCGTGGGATTACCGGTACGCTTTTATCGGCCCGCGCACGGAGATCGACGACCGTGATGTGTGAGCACCGACGACCGGTGATCGGACTCGCGGCGGAGGAATGGGAGAGCAACGTGGCGATGCAGCTTCGTTCGCAGAAGACGAGTACCAGCGGCCGCGTCCGTGTGGGCCAGATCGACGACACGCGCACCCTGGGCCAGCTCGTCGGCGCAGCCGCCGCGATCGCCCCGGGACAGCCGGCGATCTGCAAGCCCGGTCTCACCATCACCTTCGGTCAGCTGGCCACCTCGGCGTTCGGCGCCGTCGGCGCGATGTCGGGTGGGGACGTCATCGACGACTCCGCCCTGACCGTCGCCCTCATGATGAACGTGCCCGGCCTCGCCCTGTCGGGTCCGACCGGCCTGGCCGCTACATTGATCTCGTTGCGTGTGCAGGCGTCGGTGGCCCTCGCGGGTGCCGAGCGCGCCTGAGCCCGACCGGGGTCACCCGACACCGCCCGATCCACGAACCTTTCACCGCGCCCGGTGCGCGGGTCGAGACCAGACAGAGAGTGGGACCGCACCGATGAGCAATCCCTTCGACGACGAGAACGGCCGCTTCTTCGTGCTGGTGAACGCGGAGAACCAGCACTCCCTGTGGCCCACCTTCGTCGACATCCCCGCGGGCTGGGACAAGGTGTTCGGCGAGGCCTCGCGCGCGGAGTGCCTCGACTACGTCAACGAACACTGGACCGATCTGCGCCCCAAGAGCCTGATCGAGGCCATGGAGGCCGATTCCGCCCGGTGATCTGAGGTGCCGGCACCCCTCGCGGGGGGTCGACACGCCCGCCCAAGGACACGATTCACCGTCGAATGTGACACGGATCACCTGTCAATGTAACGAGATCGACATCGATCTCGGACACGAAAGCGCTGCTGAGAGCACCTTTTGTGGAGAACCACCAGCGTTCACCGTTCCACTCTGTAACGAAACGGATACCCAAACGACCCCTACCACCCGTTACTGTGTCTCTACACCAAGCACGGTGACCGGGAATCAGGGGTTCAGCATGGCATTCGCAGCAGTTCGGTCGGGGGGAACGACCATGGAACATGATCTCGACGAGGCGCGCGGCGTCGCAGCCTCGGATCTGATCGGCACGGTTCGTCGGATCGCGGAGTCCGCCCCCACTCGGGTCGTGTGCCGCTACAACTACCGGTCGCTGAACTACCGGGAACTCGACGCCGCCATCGAACTGATGGTGCCGGTCACGCGCAGCCAGCAGATGGACGACCGTGCCGCCGTCGTGGCCGCTGTCT
Source organism: Williamsia sp. Leaf354 (assembly GCF_001424365.1). NCBI lineage: Bacteria > Bacillati > Actinomycetota > Actinomycetes > Mycobacteriales > Nocardiaceae > Williamsia > Williamsia sp. Leaf354. Next base: position 240,394 of record NZ_LMPL01000005.1, on the reverse strand, counting down.
TCGCCGGTATGCCCGCCCTGTCCACCGAGCGCGATCCCGCCACCGTCGCCTCCGTCGTCGACGGTACCTTCGCCCGCATCATGCAGGATCTCGCCGAGCTCGAGATCGCTGCCGCCGCAACGCCCGTCCGCACCATGCGGACCAGTGAGATCGACCTGCGGGGTATTGCCAGCAGGCTTGCCGGCGCCTGAGCGCCCGGCCCCTTTCGCGGCTCCGTTCCGGGGTCGCCTGTACTCCATCGTCCGTTCATGCTCGTGTAGCATCGGAAGTCGTTTTGTCATCGTGAATGTTGGCATCACGACCCGCGATGTGAGGTCGAGAAGTCGGCGAAATCGCCCGTCCGCGTCAGGCGTGTCACCATGCCCGGCGAGGTGCGTTGGTGAAACCATCGTGAGGTGATGCGGATGAAGGTCCGCAGTCATCGCCGGTGGATGTCACGGCGGACTTCGGACGGGATCGGAGCACGAGAATCTTGGTTGCGGGTGGCTCCGACGGTCGGGCGCAGGTGCCGGCAGGCGCGTTCGAGCTCTCGGCGGCCCAGCGGGGGATCTGGTTCGCCCAGCAGGCACTCGGCTCCATCCCGATCAACATCGCCGAATACGTGGACCTCTTCGGTCCGGTCGATGCCGAGGCCCTGACCGCGGCGTCCAATGTCGCCGGCCGCGAGGCCGGATCCGGGTTCCTCCGTCTCGTCGACACCGGCGACGTACCGATGCAGGTCGTCGAGTCCGACCACGACGACTCGATATCCTGGCTCGACTTCTCCGATCATCCCGATGCGGTCGACCGTGCGCTGGAGTGGATGCGCGCCGAGTACAGCCGCCCGATCGACGTCCTCACCGACCGGCTGACCGTCAGCGCCCTCATCCGTGTCGGTCCCGATCGTCACTTCTGGTACTGGCGCGCCCACCACATCGCCACCGACGGGTTCGCCGCCACCGCGATGCTCTCCAGGGTGGCCGCCATCTACTCCGCGCGGCTCGGTGGTGGCGAGCCACCGGCCTGGCGCGGCGCATCGTTGACCGACCTGGTCGAGGGGGAGCGGACCTATCGCGACTCCTCACGTTTCGACAACGATCGCGCGTACTGGGCCGAACGCAACGAGGGACTCCCGGGCGCGGTGTCGCTGGCGGCGCGTCGTGAACCGCCCGGAGCCTTCTCCCGCCTGGCGTCGGTCGAGCTCCGGGGCCGTGTCGGTGAGCTCGTCGACGCCGCGGCGGCGGAGTCCTCGGGGAGCGCGGCGCCGGCCGTCATCGCCGCGTTCGCGACCTACCTGTCGCGGATGACCGACACCGACGACGTGGTGCTGAGCCTGCCGGTGTCGGCGCGCAACACCGCGAAGCTGCGGCTGGCGGCGGGCATGGTCTCCAACGTCGTGCCGCTGCGCATCGGGGTGTCCGACGAGGTGTCCGTCGGTCGGTTGATCACCGACGCCCAGACCGCGCTGACCGGCGCACTGCGCCGTCAGCTGTACCGCCATGAGGACATGCGCCGCGACATCGGTCAGGGCACCGGTGAACGGGGACTCTTCGGACCGTCGGTCAACCTCATGATGTTCCAGTCCGAGGTCGCCCTCGGCGACACCGTCGGACAGATGCACGTCCTCACGACCGGGCCGGTCGAGGACCTCGCGGTCAACATCTACCCCGGTGCCGACGGCAACGCCCTGCGCCTCGATCTCGAGGCCAACCCCCGCCTGTACTCCGACGACGACCTGCGACGCCACCTCGACCGGTTCGTCGACCTCGTCGAGCGGATGCTCGGCAGCGACCGCGCGACGCCGGTCGGCGAGATCACCGTCGGCTCGGCGGGCGAGATCGCGATGATCACCGACGAGTGGAATGCGACCGACCATCCGGTCGAGTCCGACGTGCTCGGCGACATCTGGCGCCGTCAGGCGCAGACGACCCCCGACGCACCGGCCCTGCACTTCGGTGAGCGGACACGGTCGTACGCCGAGTTCGGCGCCGACGTCGCCCGCCTCGCCCGTCACCTGATCACGCTGGGAATCGGCCCCGACCGCCACGTCGCGATCGCCATGCGACGATCCTTCGACCTCTTCGTCGCGGTCCACGCGGTGCTCGAGGCCGGCGGCGCGTACGTCCCGCTCGATCTCGACAGCCCCGGCGGGCGACAGGCCGCGGTCCTGCGCGGGAGCGCGGCATCGGTCGTGCTCACCACGCGCACAGATGATTTCGTCCTCCCTGACGGTCTGTCGGAGATCCCGACCGTCGTCGAGGTCGACGCGGTCGATCTCGACGATCACGCCGGCACGCCGCTGTCACCCGACGAGCGCAACGGCGTGCTGCACCCCGACAACACCGCCTACGTCATCTACACCTCCGGTTCCACCGGCGCACCGAAGGGTGTCGCGGTGAGCCACCGGGCGATCGTGAACCGACTGCGGTGGATGCAGGGGGAGTACCCGCTCACCGCCGACGACGTCGTCCTGCACAAGACGCCGGTCACCTTCGACGTGTCGGTGTGGGAACTGTTGTGGGCCCTACAGGTCGGTGCCTCGGTGGCGATCGCCGTGCCCGACGGGCACCGCGACCCCGAGTACCTCGCCGGTCTCATCGCCGACCGTGGTGTCACCGCGCTGCACTTCGTGCCGTCGATGCTGGCGTTGTTCGTCGAGTCGGCGCCCGCGCAGTCGCTGAGGAGTCTGCGCGCGGTGTTCGCGAGCGGCGAGGCGCTCACGCCGTCGATCGCCGGGCGACTCGCGGCCATCACCGATGCCGCGCTGCACAATCTCTACGGCCCCACCGAGGCCGCCGTCGACGTCACCTACCACCGACACACCGCCGACGACGTCGACTCGGTCCCCATCGGCCGACCCGTGTGGAACACCCGGGTGTGGGTGCTCGACCGCGCGCTGCGTCCGGTGCCCGTCGGTGCGGTCGGGGAGTTGTATCTCGGTGGCGTGCAACTGGCCCGGGGATACGTCGGTGACCCGGTGCAGACCTCCGGACGATTCGTGGCGTGCCCGTTCGAGCCGGGTCCCGCGCGGATGTACCGGACCGGCGACCTCGTCCGCTGGACACCCGACGGTTCACTGGACTACGTGGGCCGCAGCGACTTCCAGGTGAAGGTCCGCGGTCTGCGGATCGAACTGGGCGAGATCGAGTCGGCCGTGCTCGGCGCCCCCGGGGTCCGCGAGACCGTCGTGACGGTCCACCAGAGCGCCCAGGGACAGCGTCTGGTCGCCTACGTGGTCCCCGCGGTGGGACAGACCGTCGACACCGCGACCGTCGTCGGGGCCGTCCGTGCCCGCGTGCCCGCCTACATGGTCCCCGACGCCGTCGTCACGCTCGACGAGATGCCACTGGGCGCCAGTGGCAAGGTCGACCGGAAAGCGTTGCCCGAACCCGACTTCTCGGCGCACGCGGCGCCGTTCCGGGCGCCGACCACCGACGTCGAGCGCGCGGTGGTGGGTCTCGTCGAAGACCTGCTGGGACGTGACGGGGTCGGCCTCGATGACTCGTTCTTCGGGCTCGGCGGCGACAGCATCATGTCGATCCAGCTCGTCTCGCGCGCCCGTGCCGCCGGACTGCACTTCACCTCCCGACAGGTGTTCGAGCACAAGACGATCGGTGATCTCGCCGCGGTCGTCCGGACCGACGACGATGCCGTCACGGCCGTGGAACTTCCCGGCGGGGCGGTCGGCGAGGTCGACCTGACACCGATCGTGCGGTCGATGATCGAGATCCCGGAATCGGTCGGCCCCTTCGCCCAGTCGGTCGAGGTGCCGCTGCCCGAGCCGTACGATCCCGACACCCTGCAGGTGGCGGTGCGCGCGGTCATCGACCGGCACGACATCCTGCGGTCACGGTTGTCGGTCGACGACGAGGGTCGATGGCACCACGTCGTCGACGAGGCGACCGACCGGTCCGAGATGCCCGACATCACCACCGTCGACGTGATGGCCGAGCCCGGTGGTGCCGCGTTCGCCGCGGGCGTCGATGCGGCCGTCCGTGCGGCGACCGAGGCCCTCGACCCGGCGGCCGGGCGGGTCGCGCAGTTCATCCTGATGCAGTCCCACACGGCCGGATCCGACACGGGCGCACGGCGTCTGGTCATCGTGCTGCACCACCTCGTCGTCGACGGCGTGTCGTGGCGCATCCTGCTGCCCGACCTCGCGACCGCGTGGGCCCAGCACAGCGCGGGGGCGGTCGTCGACCTCGCGCCGGTGGGCACCTCCATGCGACGGTGGGCGCGCGGGATGACCGACCTCGCCGCGACACCGGCGATCCGGGCCGAGCTCGCGCACTGGCGTGAGGTCACCGCGGGCCCCAACGCGGTACAGCTGCCGCTGGATCCGCGACAGCATGTCGTCGCCACGCTGCAGCGGCGCGAACTCCACCTGACCCCGGAACTCACCGAGACCCTGCTGACGCGGGTCCCACAGGCCTTCCATGCCGGTGTGAACGACGGCCTGCTGGCGGCGCTGGCGTTGGCGGTCTCCGCGTGGCGGGACCCCGATTCCGCCGCCGGGCGACGATTCCTCGTCAGCATGGAGGCGCACGGCCGCGAGGAGGAGCTGCTGGCCGGCTCGGACCTGTCGCGCACCGTCGGCTGGTTCACCACCGTCTATCCCGTCGCGCTGGACCTCACCGGGGTCGACGTCGCGGCCGCGCTCTCCGGTGGCCAGGCCGCCGGGGTGGCCGTCAAGACGGTCAAGGAACAGCTCGCCTCCGTTCCGCGCCGCGGGGTCGGGTACGGCGTGCTGCGTCACCTCGACGCGGAGGGTGCGCAGGTGCTCGCGGCAGCGCCCGAACCCTCCATCAGCGTCAACTACCTCGGCCGCCTCGCCGGGACAGGCGCGGCGGGCCCATGGACACCCGAGGGCGATCAGGCGTTGCGCGGATGCCGCGGCGCGAACGTGCCCGTGCGCCATGCGCTCGACATCAACGCATCGGTCGTCGAGACCGCCGCAGGACCCCAGCTGCGCGCCACCCTCGACCACCCCGACGGTGTGCTGACCGACGAGGAGGCCGATGAGCTCGCCGACCTCTGGCACCGCGCACTCGAGGCCGTCGCACGTCACGCGGCGTCGGCAGACGCGGGCGGGTTCACACCGTCGGACCTCGATCTCGTCTCGCTCACCCAGGCCGACGTCGATTCGGTCGAGGCGCACTACGACGTCGTCGACGTGTGGCCGTTGGCGCCCCTGCAGACCGGACTCCTGTTCCACTCGGAGCTGTCGGTCGGTTCGGTCGACCTCTACACCGCGCAGATGGTTCTCGAGCTCACCGGCGTCGACGTCGACCGGATGCGCCGCAGCGCACAGGCACTCGTCGATCGTCATCCCACACTGCGCACCGCGTTCGTCACCGCCGCCGACGGGACCCCGGTCTCGGTGGTCGTCGCCTCGGCGCCGGTCGCGTTCGCCGTCCACGACCTCTCCGCCGCCGGCGACGACGCCCCGTCCCGCGCCGCCGAGGTCGCGCACACCGATCGGGTCACCGCCTTCGACATGTCGGCGCCGCCGCTGCTGCGGTTCGCGTTGATCGCCTTCGGCGACAACCGTTTCCGCATGATCGCGACGAACCACCACATCCTGCTCGACGGCTGGTCGATGCCGGTGTTCATGAGCGATCTGTTCACCCTCTACGCCGCGGGTGGCGAGGCGACGACCCTGCCCGCACCGCCGGCCTACCGCACCTACCTGTCGTGGCTGGCGGCGCAGGACACCGCGGCGTCGATCGCGGCGTGGTCGACGGCGCTCGGCGGTCTCGACGAACCGACATTGCTCGTCGGCGACGGCGACCGCGGTGTGCACGGTACCGAGGTGTCCGAGATCCCCGGGCGCGTCGAGGTTCTCGTCGCCGCCGAGGTCACCGATCGCCTCACCGAACACGCCCGCGAGACCGGCATCACCTTCAACACCATGCTCCAGGTGAGCTGGGCGATCGTCCTTGCCCGACTGGTGGGACGCGACGACATCGTGTTCGGCACCACGGTCTCCGGCCGTCCGCCCGAGGTGCCCGGCGTCGAGACCATGCTCGGACTGTTCATCAACACCGTCCCCGTGCGCGTCACGATGCACGACTCCGACGACGTCGCCGCCCTGTGCAAGCGGGTCGCCCACGAGCAGGCCGACCTCCTCGACCACCACACCGCCGGGCTCGCCGACATCACCGCCGCCGCCGATCTCGACGTCCTCTTCGACACGATGATGGTCTACGAGTCGTATCCTCTCGACCGCGAGGCGCTGGCCGCCGCGGCATCGGTGGACGGGATGACCGTCACCGACGCCGACGTCGTCGACGCGACGCACTACCCGCTGACCGTCATCGCGATCACCGACCCGGATCTACGGCTGTCGGTGAAGTACCTGCCGTCGATGATCGACGCCGAGCGCGCGTCGGAGATCCTCGCGATGCTCACCTCGGTGCTCGAGCAGATCGCCCACGACCGCGAGATGCGGGTGGTCGACGTCGACGTCCTCGACGGTGACACCCGTACCCGACTCCTGCAGCAGGCCGGCAACGTCGATCGCCTCCCCGCGCCCACCCCGCTGCCCGACCTCCTGGCCGCCGCGGCCTCCGCCGGTGGTGACCGCGATGCCGTCGTGTCCCCGGCGGGCTCGATCACCTACGCCGAGCTGGACCGTCGCTCCGATGCGCTCGCGCGTCACCTGATCTCGCAGGGGATCGGCACCGAGCAGATCGTGGCGCTCGGCATGAACCGCTCGGTCGAGTTCGTCCTGGGACTGTGGGCGGTCGCCAAGACCGGCGCCGCGTACCTGCCCGTCGACATGCGCTACCCGACGGCGCGCATCGAACACATGCTCACCGATTCCGGTGCGGTGTACGGCCTGTCGACCTCGACGTGGCACGACGTGCGCCCGACGACGGTGGAGTGGCTCGACATCGACGTCCCCGGCGTCACGGACGCGAGTGCGTCGGCACCTGTGCGCGATGCCGACCGTCTGCGTCCGGTGTCGGTCGGCAACCTCGCCTACATGATCTACACGTCGGGCACCACCGGACTGCCGAAGGGCGTCGCGGTCACCCACGGTGGACTGGCCGCGCTGATGGCCGAACAGTCCGAACGCTTCGTCCTCACACCGTCGTCGCGCACCCTCCACTTCGCGTCACCGAGCTTCGACGCCTCGGTGCTGGAGATGCTGCTGGCCCTGGCCCACGGATCGACCATGGTGATCGCGCCGTCGGAGATCTACGGCGGCGAGGAACTGCACGACCTGCTCGCCGAATACGGCGTCACCCACGGTTTCGTCACCCCGGCCGCCCTGGCGTCGGTCGACCCCGGCGGCCTCGACGAGTTCGAGACCGTCGTCGTCGGCGGCGAGGCCTGCCCGCCCGAGCTCGTGGCGCGGTGGGCTCCGGGTCGACGCATGTTCAACGGCTACGGACCCACCGAGGCAACGTGTTTCGCCGACATCGCCGGGCCGATGGTGCCCGGTCGCGACATCACCATCGGACGTCCCGTCCGCGGCCTCACCTCGCTCGTGCTCGACCGTCGACTGCAGCCGGTCGCCGAAGGGGTCGACGGTGAGCTCTACCTCTCGGGTCCCGCCGTCGCACGCGGTTACCATCGGCGCCCGGGACTGACCGCCGACCGGTTCGTCGCGAACCCGCACGGCGGCCCCGGCGACCGGATGTACCGCACCGGCGACGTCGTGCGGTGGGTACGCACCGACGCCGGCCTCGAGGTGTTCTACGTGGGCCGCCGCGACTTCCAGGTCAAGATCCGCGGGTTCCGCATCGAGCTGGGCGAGATCGACGCCGCGCTGGCCGCACACCCCGACATCACGTTCGCCACCACCGTCGGCACCGCGCTGCCCTCGGGCGCAACCGCTCTCGTCTCCTACGTCGTCCCCGCGGCCGGCGCCGAGGGTGTCACCGCCGCCTCGCTGAAGGACTTCGTGGCCGGCCGGCTCGCGCCGCACATGGTCCCGTCGATCATCGTCACCCTCGACACCATCCCGCTCACCCGCACCGGCAAACTCGACCGCGCGGCCCTGCCCGCACCCGACCTGACCGAGATGGCCGCCGAATCGGTCGAGCCCCGAACCGATCTCGAGCGGACGCTGGCCGAGATCGTCGCCGACGTCGTCGGGTTGCCCGCGGTCGGTGTCACCGACTCGTTCTTCGACGTCGGCGGCAACTCGCTGCTGGCGACCAAGGCCGCCGCGCGGATCGGATCGGCGGTCGGTCGTCGGGTCGCGGTCCGCGAACTGTTCGACCACCCGACCGTCGCCGCGCTCGCCGACCATCTCGGCGACGAGGGTGCGACCGTCGCGACCCCGGGATCGGGTTCCCCGGCATCCGAGGGGCTCCCGGCCCTGCGTCCCGGTCTCGCGTCGGCACGCCCGGTCCTGTCGCCGACCCAGCAACAGATGTGGCTGCTGAACCGGATCGATCCGCGCAGCGCCGCCTACAACATCGCCATGGTGGTGCACCTGCGTGGACCCCTGGACCGACCGGCGTTGACCGCGGCCGCGCGCGACGTCGTCGGACGGCACAGCACGCTGCGCACCATCTTCCCCGAGACCGCCACCGGGCCGTACCAGGACGTGCGCGACGCCGACGAGGTCGAGATCGACCTGACCGCCCAGCCGGTCACCGCCGACTCGGTCGAGGCCGCCGTCACCGGTGCCGCGACAACCGGATTCGATCTCACCTGCGAGTTCCCGGTGCGGTTCGCGCTGTTCGAGGTCGCGCCCGACGACGTCCACGTGGTCGTGGTCGTCCACCACATCAGCGCCGACGGCTCCTCGATGGCACCGCTCGCACGCGACGTGATGACGGCCTACGCCGCGCGCGCCGACGGCGACGAGCCTGCCTGGGCGGCTCTGCCGGTGCAGTACGTCGATTACGCGGCGTGGTTCCGCGCGTCACTCGGTGACACCGGCGACCCCGGGTCGACGGCGGCACGCTCGATCGAGTTCTGGCGCACCACCTTGGCGGGCAGCCCCGAGATCATCGACCTCCCGCTCGACCGCCCGCGGCCGCCGACGCGGAGCCTGCGCGGCGACATCGTGCACTTCGACATCGACGAGGCGACGTACACCCGGGTCGCCGCGGTCGCCCGCGACACCGGCACATCGGTGTTCATGGTCGTCCATGCGGCGCTCACGGCGATGTTGGCGCGCACCACCGGCAGCGACGACGTCGTCATCGGCACCCCCGTCGCCGGTCGCGGTGTCCCCGAGATCGCCGACGTCGTCGGCGTCTTCGTCAACAGCGTGCCGCTGCGGGTCATCGTCGACGAGGCCGCGACGGTGGGGGACTTCCTCACCCGCGTCCGCACCGTCGACCTCGATGCCCTCGACCACGCCGAGCTGCCCTTCGAGGCCGTCGTCGACGCGCTCGGTCGTCCTCGGACCGCCGCGTACTCCCCGGTTTTCCAGGTGCTGCTGTCGTTCCAGAACACCGAACCGGTGCGGTTCTCCCTCGCCGGTCTCGACGCCGAGATCAACGCCGACAGCCTCACCGGCACAGCGCAGTTCGACCTCGCGGTCAACCTCTCCGAGGTGGAGGCCGCCGACGGGTCGGGTGTGGCCGCCCTGGCCGGATCCCTCACCTTCGCGACCGACCTGTTCGACACGTCGACCGCCCGGACCCTCGCCGACCGGTTCACCTCGACCCTGCGGTCGATGGTCGCCGACACCGAGGCAACCGTCGCCGACATCGACATCTGGGGCGTGAGCGCGCCCGCGATCGAGGCACCCGCCCTCGAGATCTTCACTCCTGCACCGCCGGTCGCGGTCACGCCCGATCGCGGCGACCTGCTCGACCTCATCGGCCGCGCGGCGAGCGCCGAGCCGGCCACGGTCGCCGTCGAGCACGAGTCGGGCCGCTACACCTTCGCCGACATCGCCGAGCGCCTCGTGCCGCTGGCGCCGATGGCCGCGGGCGGGCTGAGCCCCGACGCGGTGCTGTCGGTGGCGCTGTCGACGATGATCCCGGCGGCCGCCGCTGCCGCTCCGGGATCGGGCGGCAGCCTCGTCGAGCTGATCGACGAGGTGCACACCGCCGCACGCAGGGCCGCAGGAGGTGCCACCGCGCCCGCGACGCAGGAGTCGACGTGGTCCCCGGACTCGGCGGACACGCTCGCATCGATCTTCGCCGATCGCGTCCGGGAGACACCCGACGCGATCGCCCTGACCGTGGGTGCCCAGACCGTGGGTGCCCAGACCGTGGGTGCCCAGACCGTGGGTGCTCAGTCGCTCAGCTACGCCGACCTCGCGGCCCGGTCGAATCAACTGGCGCGGCACCTGATCTCGATCGGTGTGGGCCCCGACGTCACCGTCGGACTCGCGATCGGCCGCAGTGTCGACCTGCTCGTGGGCATGTACGCCGTGGTCGCCGCCGGCGGTGCCTACGTGCCCATCGATCTCGAGCACCCCTCGGCCCGCATCGCGCACATCCTGCGCACCGCACGTCCGGCGTGTGTGCTGACCGTCTCCGACGCGCCGCTGCCCGCCGAGGCGCTCGCTCTCGACGTCGACGCACCGGCGTTCGAGATCCCCGCGATCACGCTCGACACAATCGATCTGGGGTCGCTGCCGGCCACGCCGATCGCCGACGCCGAGCGCACATCGCCGCTGCGCGCCGACAACGTCGCGTACGTCATCTTCACCTCCGGTTCGACCGGCATGCCCAAGGGTGTGGCGGTCAGCCATCGCGCGATCGTCAACCGCCTGCGCTGGATGCAGGACCGCTACCGGCTCACCACCGACGACGTCGTCGTGCAAAAGACCCCCGCGACCTTCGACGTGTCGGTGTGGGAGTTCTTCTGGCCGTTGCAGATCGGTGCGCGTCTGGTCGTCGCCGAACCCGGCGGCCACCGCGACGTCGCCTACCTGACCGGTCTGATCGCCGCCGAGTCGATCACCACCATCCACTTCGTGCCCTCGATGCTGGGGGTCTTCGTCGCCGGGACCGACCCCGCGTCGCTGGGGTCGCTGCGGCTGGTCTTCACCAGCGGTGAGGCACTGGGAGCCGACGTCGCGCGCGTTATGAGCGAGACCTCGTCGGCCGAGATCCACAATCTCTATGGCCCCACCGAGGCCGCCGTGGACGTCACCCACCACCAGTGGGTTCCCGCCGACGAGGTCACCGTCCCGATCGGCGTGCCCGTCGCCAACACCCGCGTCGCGGTCCTCGACCGCCGTCTGCGTCCGGTACCGGCGGGGGTGGCCGGTGAGCTGTACCTGCTCGGCGCGCAGCTGGCGCGTGGGTATCTCGGCCGCGCCGACCTGTCCGCAGACAGGTTCCTGGCCGCGCCCGCCGCGATCGCCGCGGCGTCCGGCGAACGCATGTACCGCACCGGCGACCTCGTGCGGATGCGGTCCGACGGCGAGCTGGACTACCTGGGACGCACCGATTTCCAGGTGAAGCTGCACGGCCTGCGCATCGAGCTCGGGGAGATCGAGACGGCGTTGACCGCGCTCGACTCCGTCACGTCCGCCGCGGTCCTCGTGGTCGAACACCGTGTCGGCGCCCGGCTCGTCGGATACGTCGTCCCCGCCCCGGGCACGGTCGTCGACGTCGAGGCGACCCGCGACGCGCTGGCGACCGTGCTCCCGGAGTACATGGTGCCCGCGGTCCTCGTGTCCGTACCCGAGATGCCGGTCAACGCCAACGGCAAGCTCGACCGGACGGCACTCGCGCAGATCGAGATCCCCGACACTGACGACGCCGAGTACGTGGCGCCGACCGACCCGGTCGAGGAGATCGTCGCCGGACTGTTCGGCGACATGCTCGGCGTCGACCGCGTCAGCACCGTGCGCTCGTTCTTCGAACTGGGCGGCAACTCCCTGATGGCCGCGCAGCTCTCGGTGCGCGTCCACGACACCCTCGGTGTCGCCATCGGCATCCGCGACCTGTTCGAGGCCCAGACCGTCGCGCAGCTCGCCCGCCTGATCACGCAGCGACGCGACTCGGGTGAGTCCGGGTCGGCGATGGTCGCCCGCTTCCGGCCGATCGTTCGTGACGAGTCCCTGCCCGTGCCACTGTCGTTGGCGCAGCAGCGACTGTGGTTCATCAACACCTACGACCCGACCTCGGGCGCCTACAACATCCCGTTGACGTTCGTGTTCACCGGTGACCTCGACATCGACGCACTGAGCGCCGCGCTCGTCGACCTCGTCGACCGTCAGCGTGTGCTGCGCACGATCTACCCCTCCACGGCCGACGGTCCGCACCAGGTCGTCGTCCCCACCATCGACGCCCTGCCGCCGGTGCGGCTCGACTCGATCCGCCGCGACGAGCTGTGGGCTCGTCTACGCGAGTTCGCAGGACCGGGTTTCGACGTGACGACCACCGTCCCGGTGCGGACCGCGCTGTGGCGCCTCAACGAGGACCGGCCCGACGAGGCGCCCGAGCACATCCTGGTGTTCGTCATCCACCACATCGCTGCCGACGGGTTGTCGATGCAACCGCTCGCGGCCGACCTGCTGGGCTCCTACGAGGCCCGGCTGCACGGCGAACGGCCCTTGCTCGCCCCGCTGTCCGCGCACTACACCGACTTCGCGATCTGGCAGTCCGCGACGTTCGGCGACGAGACCGACCCCGACTCGATCGCCGCGCGGCAACTCGAGCACTGGCGCACCGTGCTCGCCGACGCCCCCGAGATCACCGGCATCCCCACCGACCGCCCACGAGGCCAGAGCCGCACCGGTATCGGCGCCACCGAGGTGTTCGAGCTGTCGCCGGAACTGCACCGCGCGATCGTCGCGACCGCCAACTCCCACGGGGTCTCGCGGTTCATGGTGTTCCACGCCGCCCTCGCCGCGCTGCTCGCGCGCCACAGCGGCGACACCGACATCGTGGTCGGCGCACCGATCGGCGGTCGTGGCAGCCCGGAACTCGACGCACTGGTCGGCATGTTCGTCAACACCCTGGCGCTACGGCTCGAGGTCGACCCGGCGATGACGGTCGCCGACCTGTTGATCGCGGCGCGTGACACCGACCTCGACGCGTTCGGGCACAGCGACGTCCCGTTCGAGCGTGTCGTCGATGCCCTCGCCCCGACGCGGACCGCCTCGCACACGCCGATCTTCCAGGTCGTGATCGGCGTGAATGGTGCCGCGGCAACCACTCTCGACATCGACGGCCTCGGGGTGGCGCTGGGCTCGATCGACACCGAGTACAGCAAGTTCGACCTCACGATCGATCTCGGCGAACAGTTCACCGACGACGGCGCCCCCGCCGGGGTCACCGGCTTCGTGGGCTACGCGACCGACATCTTCGACGCGGACACCGCCGCCACGTTGGGCGCGCGTCTCACCGCCATCCTCACGGGCTTCGTCGATGCCGACGCCGCGGATCGACCGGTCGGGGAGATGCCGATCATGACCGGTGTCGAGCGCGCGGAGGTCACCCCCGTACGCGGCCGGCCCGCACCGCCGCTGCGCCTGCTCTCGGAGATCCTCGACGACGCCGCGCGTGTCGACCCCGACGCCACGGCACTGGTGTGCGGCGAGGAGTCGATGTCCTATCGCGAACTCGACGAGCGCTCCAACCGGATCGCCCGCGAGCTCATCGATCGTGGCCTCGGAACCGAGGACGTGGTGGCCCTGGCCATCGGGCGCAGCATCTCCTCGGTGCTCGGCGTGTGGGGTGTGGTGCGCAGCGGCGCCGCGTTCGTGCCCGTCGACCCGAACTACCCGGCCGACCGCGTCGCCCACATGCTCACCGATTCCGGTGCGCGACTGGTGATCACGAGGGCCGCCGACGGTGGCCTCGTGCTCCCCGACGGTGTCGCGTCGATCGACATCGACGACCCCGCCGTCGACCGGCACGACGATGCGCCGATCCGACCCGAGGAACTGCTGCGCACCCCGCGGCCGGAGAACTGCGCGTACATCATCTACACCTCGGGGACCACCGGGAAGCCCAAGGGCGCCGAGCTCACCCACCGGGGGATGGCGCCGTACGCCGCCGAGATCGCCGACCGGTACCGCATCACCCCCGCCTCGCGGACCCTGCACGTCGCGTCGCCGAGCTTCGACGCCTCGGTTCTCGAGCTGCTGCTGGCCACCTCTGTCGGGGCGACGATGGTCATCGTCCCCACCACGGTCTACGGCGGCGAGGAACTCCACGACCTGTTGGCCCGCGAGCGCGTCACGCACGCCTTCATCACCCCGGCCGCGCTGGCGTCGGTGAACCCCGAGGGGTTGCCCGACTTCACCGAGATCGCCGTCGGCGGTGAGGCCGTGCCTGCGGAGTTGTTCGCGCGCTGGGCACCCGGCCGCAACGTCTACAACGGCTACGGTCCGACCGAGGCCACCATCATGACCAACATCAGCGCGCCGGTGGTCCCCGGCGAGCAGATCACCATCGGCGGTCCGATCACCGGCGTCAGCGCACTGGTGCTCGACGCACGGTTGCAGCCGGTGCCCGTCGGTGTCCCGGGCGAGCTCTACGTCAGCGGACCGGGAGTCGCCCGCGCCTACCACGACCGCCCCGGACTCACCGCCGAGCGATTCGTGGCCAACCCGGCCGAACCGGGTGAGCGGATGTACCGCACCGGCGACGTCGTGCGGTGGGTGCGCACGGCCGACCGTGGGCTCGAGATCGTCTATCTGTCGCGGTCGGATCACCAGGTGAAGGTCCGCGGGTTCCGCATCGAGCTCGGCGAGATCGACTCCGTCCTCGCCGCGCACCCGGCGGTCGAGTTCGCCGCCACGCTCGGCGTCGACGGACCGGGCGGTGGCACGGCGCTGGCGAGTTACGTGACGCTCGTGGCGGGTTCGACGGTCGGACCGAGCGACCTGACGTCGTACGCCGCGCGGTTCCTGCCGCAGTACATGGTGCCCAGCGCGGTGACCGTTCTCGACGAGGTCCCGCTGACGCCGACCGGGAAGCTCGACCGACGGGTCCTCCCGACGCCGGAGTTCATCGCGGCCGCCACCTCGGCCCGTGACCCCGAGACGCCGCTGGAACGCGCGATCGCCCACGCCTTCGCCGAGGTCCTCGACCTCGACCGCGTCGGCGCCGACGACTCGTTCTTCGACCTCGGCGGCAACTCGCTGGCCGCCACCCGTGTCATCGCGCGCATCAACGAGAACCTCGACGTGCGTCTGGGCGTGCGTGTCCTCTTCGAGTCGTCGACGGTCGCCGACCTCGCCGCCGCGGTCGCCGCACTGGACACCGCCGACGGCATCACCGCCCTCCCGCTCACCGCGGGCCCCCGCCCCGACCGGGTCCCGCTGTCGCTCGCGCAGCAGCGGATGTGGTTCCTCAACCGCCTCAACCCCGATGTCGCCGACTACAACATCCCCCTCGGACTCCGGCTGCGCGGCACGCTCGACCTCGACGCGTTGCACGCCGCGCTGGCCGATCTGCTGGCCCGTCAGGAGATCCTGCGGACGGTCTACCCCGACTCCGACGACGAACCGTTCCAGCGGGTCCTCGGTGTCGACGAGTACACCCCCGACCTGGAGATCATCGACGTCGCCGGCGAGGACGACCTGCTCGCCGCGGCACTCGCGACCGCCTCGGCCGGGTTCGACGTCACCGCGGCACCGCCGTTGCGCGCCTGCCTGTTCCGCCTGTCCGACGACGACCACGTGCTGCTCCTGGTGATCCACCACATCGCCGCCGACGGATCGTCGCTGGTGCCGCTGGCGACCGATCTGATGTCGGCCTACACCGCTCGGGCCGCCGGGGACCGTCCGCACCTGCGCCCGCTGTCGGTGCAGTACGCCGACTACGCCATCTGGCAGCGCGCGGTGATGGGTGACGAGAACGACCCGGAATCGTCGGCGAGCAGGCAGATCGCGTTCTGGCGCGAGCATCTCGCCGGCCTGCCGGAGCTGCTGGCGATCCCCACCGATCGGCCCCGCACCGACCGCCGTTCCATCGAGGGCGGCGAGGTCACCTTCACCGTCGGTGCCGAACTCCAGCAACGGCTCTCGCAGCTCGCGCGCGAGCACGATGCCACCATGTTCATGGTCCTGCACGCCGCGTACGCGGCCCTGCTGTCGAGGATGTCGGGCACCGGCGACGTCGCCGTCGGCACACCCATCGCCGGTCGCACCGCCTCGGCGACCGAGGGACTCGTCGGCATGTTCGTCAACACGCTGGTGTTGCGCACGACGGTGCCGAGCTCGGCGACCTTCGTCGAATCCCTCGCTGCGTCACGACAGTCCGACCTCGCCGCGTTCGGCAACGCCGACCTGCCGTTCGAACAGGTGGTGGAGGTCCTCGCCCCCGCCCGGTCGCGCAAGTACGCCCCGCTGGTGCAGGCGACACTGACGATGCAGAACATCGAGGTCCCGACCGTCACCCTCCCCGGCCTCGAGGTCAGTGCGCTCGACCTGCCGATCCGGGTCGCCAAGTCCGATCTCGGCCTGACCATCTCGGAGAGTTTCGGCGCCGACGGTCGTGGCCGCGGTATCGACGCGGTCCTCGACTTCACCGTCGACATCTTCGACCACGCGACCGTGGAGGCCATGGCCGAGCGGTTCCTCACCATCCTCGCCGCCGTCGCCGACGACGAGAACGTCGTCATCGGTGACATCGACATCCTCACCGAGACCGAACGCAACCAGCTCGCGGATTCCAGCACCGGTGAGCCGGTGTCGACCGACCTCCGGCCCGTCGACACCGATGCCCGTTCCCTCGACCAGCTGCTGGCGACCGCCGCGCGCATCAACCCCGACGGGATCGCGCTGTCGCACAACGGTGTCGACGTCACCTACGGGGCACTGCAGGCGAAGTCGGCCGAGATGGCGGCGACGCTGGGCTCGGTCGGGATCGGACCCGAGGCCGCGGTCACCGTGGCGCTGTCGACGCTGCTGCCCGGGCTGCTCGACGACGGCTCCGGTGGCGCCTTCGCGCAGCGGTTCTCCGGCATGCTCGCCGCGGTCATCGCCGAGTCGGGGCAGGCCCCGGCCGAGGACAACCTGACCCTCGTCGACCTGTTCGTCGAACAGGTCGGCCGTACGCCCGATGCACCCGCCCTGCGTTTCGCGCCCGTCGGGTCCGCGCCGCAGGAACTCACCTACGCCGAGTTCGCCGACCGTGTGCACCGGCTGACGCGTCATCTCATCGACGCCGGCGTCGGCCCCGACGTCCATGTGGCACTGGCGATGCGACGATCGATCGACCTCCTGGTGGGGATGTACGCGATCGTCGATGCCGGTGGTGCCTACGTGCCGATCGATCTCGACCACCCCGCCGACCGGATCGCCTACATCCTCGACAGCGCCGACCCGCTGATGGTGCTCACCACCACCGCCGACGGAGTCGCGGAGATGATGGGCGACGGTGTCGACGGGCGGACCGTTCTCGCCGTCGACACCCTCGACCTGTCCGGGGTGTCCGGCGCGGTGGTCACCGATGCCGACCGCCGCCGACCGTTGCACGCCGACAACACCGCATACGTGATCTACACCAGCGGGTCCACCGGGCGGCCCAAGGGCGTCGCGATCACCCACCGCGCCATCGTGAACCGGCTGCGGTGGATGCAGGCCGAGTACCCGATGGACGCCACCGACGCCGTCCTGCAGAAGACGCCGGCTACCTTCGACGTGTCGGTGTGGGAGTTCTTCTGGCCGCTGCAGGTCGGCGCCCGACTCGTCATCGCCGCACCCGACGCCCACCGCGATCCCGCCGAGGTCGCCCGCATCATCGCCGAGAACGACGTCACCGTGGCGCATTTCGTGCCGTCGATGCTGTCGGCGTTCACCGCCGCTCTCGGTGACCGCGAGCGTGGTGACCGCAGGCTCGCGTCGTTGCGCCGCGTGTTCGCCAGTGGCGAGGCGCTGCCCCCGACCGTCGCGGCCCGGCTCGCCGCACTCACCTCGATCTCGGTCGACAACCTCTACGGACCGACCGAGGCGGCGGTCGACGTCACCTACCACCATTACTCCGCGGCCGACGTCGAGACCGTCCCGATCGGCCGTCCGGTCGCCAACACCGGCGTCCACGTCCTCGACGAACGTCTGCGCCCGGTCCCGCCCAGCGTCGCCGGCGAGCTGTACATCACCGGTGTGCAACTGGCCCGCGCCTACGTCGGCCGCCCCGACCTCACCGCCGACCGCTTCGTCGCCGACATCACCTCGGCGACCGGCGAACGGATGTACCGCACCGGCGATCTCGTGCGTCGACGTCCCGACGGCGAGATCGATTACATCGGCCGCACCGACTTCCAGGTGAAGCTGCGCGGACTCCGTATCGAGCTGACCGAGATCGAGGCGGCCCTCCTCGACGACCTGCAGATCTCCGACGCCGTCGCGGTGGTGGTGGACGCGGCCGGCGACCAGCAACTCGTGGCCTACGTCGTCGGATCCGGGGGAGCGCAGCCGGACGTGGCGGAGGTCTCCGCGGCCCTGCGCAGACGCCTGCCCGCGTACATGGTGCCCGCGGCGATCATCGTGCTGCCGCACTTCCCGCTCACCCCCAACGGCAAACTCGACCGCCGTGCGCTCCCGGTACCCGACTTCGCCTCCACCGAGGTCGCCTACGTCGAGCCGAGCACCGACGCGCAGCGCGCCGTGGCGCAGGTGTTCGCCGACATCGCCCGCCGCGACCGCGTCGGGGCGAACGACTCGTTCTTCGACATCGGCGGCACCTCGCTCGGCGCCACCCGGGTGGCGGCACGGGTGCAGGCCGCGCTCGGTGTGTCGGTCGGCGTGCGCGACGTCTTCGATCACCCGACCGTCGCCGAACTCGCCGCCGCGATCGGCGGCCGCGACTCCGATGTCACGCGTCCGGCGCTCGTCGCCCGCCCCCGCCCCGATCACATCCCGCTGTCGCCGGCACAGGCCCGCATGTGGTTCATCAACCAGTTCGACACCTCGTCACCGGCCTACAACCTGCCGCTGCCCCTGCGTCTGACCGGAACCCTCGATCTCGCCGCGTTGCGTGCGGCGGTCGGCGACGTCCTCGAACGGCACGAGTCGCTGCGCACCACCCATCCCGACTCCGCCGACGGCCCGTGTCAGGTCATCCACCCGACCGATTCCGCGTTGCCGCAGATCTTCTCCGAGACCACCGTCGCCCCCGAGTCGGTCACCGACGAGGTCACCCGCATGGCGATCGCCGGGTTCGATGTCACCACCGGTTTCCCCGTACGCATCGTGCTGATGACCATCGGGCGCGGCGAGGCGTCCTCGGTGGACGCCGCCGACGAGCACCTGCTGATGGTGGTCGCCCACCACATCAGCGCCGACGGGTCGTCGCTCGCCCCGCTCTTCCGGGATCTGGTGGTGGCGTACGAGTCCCGACGGTCCGGCGCGGTCGCACCGCGACCGCCGCTGCCGGTGCAGTACGCCGACTTCTCGCTGTGGCAGCGCGATCTGCTCGGTGACGAATCCGACCCGACATCGGTTGCGGCGCACCAGATCGAGCACTGGCGCACCACCCTGGCCGGGGTGGGGGAGTCGCTCGACCTGCCGACCGACCGGCCACGTCCGGCGGTGCAGTCGCTGCGCGGCGACATGGTGCGGTTCGAGATCGACGCCGAGCTGCGGGCCCGCCTGGCGACCGTGGCCCGTATCCACGACGTCAGCCTGTTCATGGTCCTGCACGCCGCGCTGGCGATCCTGCTCGAACGGCTGTCCGGGTCGCGCGACATCGTGGTCGGCACCCCGGTCGCCGGTCGCGGTGAGGAGGCCCTCGACGACCTCGTGGGCATGTTCGTCAACACCGTCGTGTTGCGCACCGAGGTCGATCCCGAGGCCGGCGCCACCGAGTTGCTCGCCGCGGTGCGCGCCGCCGACGTCGACGCGATGGCGCACGCCGACATCCCGTTCGAGCGCCTCGTCGAGGTGCTCGACGTCCCCCGCTCCACGGCGCACCACCCGCTGTTCACCGTGGCGCTGTCGTTCGACAACAACGAGGCCCCCGACCTCACGCTGCCCGATCTGCGCGTGCAGGTCGTCGAGGCGGAGTTCGAGGTCGCCAAGTTCGACCTGCAACTGTCCGTCGGCGACACCGCCCCGCCCGACGAGGCGGCGCCGGCGACGTTCACCTACGCCACCGACCTGTTCGACCAGTCGACCGTCGCGACCTTCGCCGACCGGTTCCTGCGGATCCTCACCGCGATCGCCGACGACACGACGACCACCATCGGCGCGATCGACATCCTCGGCGCATCGGAACGACGCGACCTGCTCGGCATCACCGGCGGCGAACCCGTCGCCGACGCGCTGTTGCCCGACCTGCTGACCCGTGGCACGGGCATCGACCCCGATCGCGTCGCGATCACCTTCGACGGGCGGTCGTTGACCCACCGCGAGCTCGACGAGCTGTGCAATCGCGTTGCCCGCGATCTGATCTCGCGCGGAGCGGGACCCGATTCCGTGGTGGCGCTGGGGATGCGCCGCAGCCTGTCGTCGGTGGTGGGCACGATCGCGATCGCCAAGACCGGCGCGGCCTACCTGCCGATCAACCCCGAATACCCCGCCGAGCGCATCGCGGGCATGCTCACCGACTCCCGCGCCCTGTTCGGGGTCACCGTCGCCACCGACCTCGTCGATCTCCCCGACACCGTCGCCTGGGCCGATCTCGACGAGATCGCCTCGGCGACGGCCGATCTGGACCCCGCGCCGGTCACCGATGTCGAGCGCACCACGGTCCTGCGACCCGACCATGCCGCCTACCTGATCTACACCTCGGGATCGACGGGGACACCCAAGGCCGTCGTCGTCACCCATGCCGGTCTCGCGAACCTCGCCGCCGACGTCCGCGAGCACTACGACACCACCGAGCGTTCGCGGGTGCTGCACGTCGCGTCGCCGAGCTTCGACACCTCCGTCGGCGAACTGCTCGCGGCGTTCTCCGCCGGCGCAACGCTCGTCGTCGCGCCGCAGGACGTGTTCGGCGGCGACGAACTCGCGACACTCATCGCCGCGGAATCGGTCACCACCGTCGTCATGACCCCCACCGCATTGATGACGGTCGACCCGAGCGGGCTCGACACGGTCACCTCCGTCGTCGTCGGTGGCGACGTGTGTCCGCCCGAACTCGCCGCCCGGTGGACCGGTCGCCTGCGCAACGCCTACGGCCCCACCGAGACCACCGTCATCACCACGATCACCCCCGGCCTGCACCCCGGGGAACGGGTGACCATCGGGTCACCGCTGCGCGGGGTGAGCGTGCGCGTCCTCGACGCCCGCATGCGCCTGGTGCCCAAGGGCATCGTCGGTGACCTCTACCTCGCCGGCCCCGGACTGGCCCGCGCCTACCACGAGCGCCCCGGCGTCACCGCCGAACGTTTCGTCGCCGATCCCTTCGGCGCCCCCGGGGCCCGGATGTACCGGACCGGCGACCTCGTGCGGGTCAGCATCGATCCCGCGCTGCCGGCCAACTCGCTGGAGTACGTGGGCCGCGGCGACTTCCAGGTGAAGGTGCGCGGTTTCCGCGTCGAACTCGGCGAGATCGACCGCGCGCTCGCCGACTCCGCCGACGTCGAGTACGCGGTCACGATCGGCGCCACCGGACCGGACGGTCAGACGGCGCTGGCGTCCTACGTCCTCGGATCACCCGGTGCGACACCGGATCCCGACGCCCTGCGCGAGGCCGTCGCGGCCCGTCTGCCGCAGCACATGGTGCCCGCGGTGATCACGGTGCTCGACGAGATCCCGCTCACCCCGATCGGCAAACTCGACCGACGCGCGCTGCCCGCGCCGGAGTTCGTCGTCGTCGAACGCGAGTACCGGGCGCCGCGGACCGCGGTCGAGCAGGCCCTGGCGGAGGTGTTCGCCGAGGTCCTCGGCGTCGAGAACGTGGGTGTCGACGACAGCTTCTTCGATCTCGGCGGGAACTCGCTGAGCGCGACGAAGGTCGTCGGTCGCGCATCGGCCGCACTCGACACCGCCATCGGGGTCCGTGAGCTCTTCGCCGCGCCCACCGTCGCCGGACTCGCCGCGCGCCTCGCCGCCGGCGAGGTCGGTCGTCGTGCCCGCCCGCCGCTCGTCGCGCGGCCCCGTCCCGACCGGATCCCGTTGTCGCTGGCGCAGACCCGCATGTGGTTCCTCAACCAGTTCGACCCCGAGTCGGCGGCCTACAACATCCCGGCCGCGGTCACGCTGCGCGGCCCCCTCGACCTCGATGCCCTGCGGGCGGCGATCGGCGACGTCATCGCACGGCACGAGTCGCTGCGGACGGTGTACCCCGACTCCGCGGCCGGTCCACACCAGGTGATCCTGCCCGTCGACCAGGCGACGCCGGAGGTGTCGGTCATCGACGTGGCCGTCGCCGACGTGCCGGAGAGCCTGCGGGCGTTCCTGTCGGCCGGATTCACCGTCACCGACTCGGTTCCCGTGCGGATCACCGTGCTCCGCGTCGCCGCCGACCAGCACGTGCTGGCGATGGCCGTGCACCACGTGGTCGCCGACGGCGAGTCGATGGTGCCGTTCGTGACCGACCTGGCCCTGGCCTACGCCGCGCGCGTCGAGGCGACCGAACCGGCGTGGCACCGACTCCCGGTGCAGTACGCCGACTTCGCCATCTGGCAGCGCGAGCTCCTCGGGGACGAGGACGACCCGACCAGCCTGCTCAGCGCCCAGATCGCCTTCTGGAAGACGACTCTCGCGGCGCTGCCCGATCAGCTCGAGCTGCCCGTCGACCGACCGCGCCCGCCCGTGCAGTCGCTGCGCGGCAGCCAGCACGCGTTCACCGTCCCCGCCGACGTCCACCGTCGCATGGCCGACCTCGCCCGCACCCACAACGCGAGCACGTTCATGGCGTTCCACACCGCGTTCGCGGTGCTGCTCGGACGGCTCTCGCGCAGTCGCGACATCATCGTCGGCACACCGATGGCCGGGCGCACCGAACGCGAACTCGACGGCGTCATCGGCATGTTCGTCAACACCCTCGCGCTCCGGGTCGACGTCGATCCCGCCGCGCCGTTCGACGGCCTTCTCGCGACGACCCGCGATCGCGACGCCGAGGCGTTCAGCCACTCCGACGTCCCGTTCGAGCGGCTCGTGGAGGTCATCAACCCGGCGCGGTCCACCGCGCGCCACCCGATCTTCCAGGTGGGCCTGTCGTTCCAGAACATCGACCGCGCCGCCCTCGACCTCGCCGGCCTGCGCATCGAACCCGTCGAACTGCCCGACGGCGTGGCGCAGTTCGACCTGCACCTGATCCTGTCGCCGGAGTTCGACGAGCACGGCGCCCCGGCCGAGGTCGAGGCGGTGTTCACCTACGCCGACGATCTCTTCGACCGCGACACCGTGGTCGCCGTGGCACAACGGTTCACGACCCTGCTCGACTCGCTCCTCGCCGCGCCGAGCACCCCGGTCGGCGATCTGCCGCTGATGTCGCCGACCGAGATCGAGGATGTCGTGCACGGCCGCAACAACACCGCGGTCGTGTTGGCGCCCACCACCCTCGCCGACATCCTCGCGTCCTCGTTCGCCGCCTACCCGACGCGCGTCGCGCTGGACTCCGAGAACGGGTCGCTCGACCACGCCGCGCTCGCCGCCCGCGTCAACCGCCTCGCCCGTGCGCTCATCGATCACGGGGTCGGTCCCGAGGTCGTCGTCGGACTGGCCATGCACCGGTCGATCGACCTGGTCGTCGCGATGTACGCCGTCACCGTGGCCGGTGGCGCATACCTGCCCATCGATCCCGACCACCCCGCCGACCGCGTGGCGTACATCCTCGACCACGCCGCTCCGTCGGTGGTGCTGGTCTCCGACGGCACCCCCGAGGTGGTCGCAGGGCACGTCGACGTCATCGACCTCGCCGAGGTCGATCTCGGGGCCTACGCCGCGACCGAGGTCGACGACTCCGAGCGACTGCAGACGCTGCGGCCGTGGAACACCGCGTACGTGATCTACACGTCGGGCTCCACCGGGCGGCCCAAGGGCGTGGCCGTGCCCCACTCGGCGATCGTCAACCAGCTCAACTGGCTGTCGGTGGAGTTCCGGCTCGCCTCCGACGACGCGCTGCTCCTGCGTACCCAGGCCACCTTCGACCTGTCGGTCTGGGAGTTCTGGTGGGCCGTCACCGCGGGTGTCCGCCTGGTGGTGGCCGGGCCGACCGCGCACCGCGATCCCGCCGTCCTCGCCGACCTCATTGAGCGGCGCCGCGTCACCGTGACGACCTTCGTGCCGTCGCTGCTCGCGGCGTTCCTCGCCGACGTGCGGCCCGAACAGGTCGCCGGACTGCGCCAGATCCTCTGTATCGGTGAGGCGTTGACCGCCGATGTCGTCTACCGGCTCCGCGCGGTGTCGTCGGCGCACGTGCACAACCTCTACGGCCCGACCGAGGCGGCGGTCAGCGTCACCCACCAACCGGTGCCCGCACACGTCGAGTCCGTCGTGGGAATCGGTCGACCCGAGTGGAACACCCGCGTGCACGTCCTCGACGACCGCCTGCACCCGGTCCCCGACGGCGTGACCGGTGAGCTGTACCTCGCGGGCGATCAGCTGGCCCGCGGATACCTCGCCCGCCCGGACCTGTCGGCCGACCGCTTCGTCGCCGATCCGTTCGGACCGGCGGGCACACGCATGTACCGCACCGGTGACCTCGTGCGATGGGCGCGCGTCGGCGACGACACCGTCCCGACCCTGGTCTACATGGGACGCAGCGACTTCCAGGTCAAGGTCCGTGGATTGCGTATCGAGCTCGAGGAGATCGAACGGGTGCTCGGCACCGCGCCGTCGGTGCGCAGCGCCGTCGTCACCGTGCACCGCGACGCACGTTCGGGCGAACACCTCGTCGCCTACCTCGTGCCCGCACCCGGGGCGAGCATCGACGAGCGCGCCGTCCTCGACGCCGCCGCCGCCGACCTGCCGTCGTACATGGTCCCGACCGTCACGATGGTCCTGGAGTCGTTGCCGCTCAACATCAACGGCAAGCTCGACCGCCGTGCACTGCCCGAGCCGGAGCTCCGTGGGGGCGCCGACCACACGCCGCCGAGCGGGCCTGTCGAGGAGATCGTCGCCGGTCTCTACGCCGACCTCACCGGCGTCGAGACCGTGGGTGCCCACGACAGCTTCTTCGCCATCGGCGGCAACTCGCTGTCGGCGACGCGGGCGATCGCACGCATCAACGCGGCGCTGGGAACCGACCTCACGGTGCGCGACCTGTTCACCGACCCGACCGTCGCCGGGGTCGCCGCTGCCGCCGAACGCAGCGCCTCGTCGAACCGTCCGCGCCTCGTCGCCGGCCCGCGGCCGACGCAGATCCCGTTGTCGCCGGCGCAGAGTCGGATGTGGTTCATCAACCAGTTCGACACGTCGTCGCCGGCCTACAACATCCCGTCGATCATCCGGCTCGTCGGCGATCTCGACGTCGACGCGCTGCGGGCCGCGGTGGCCGATGTCGTGGCCCGACACGAGATCCTGCGCACGCACTACCCGGCCGACGCGCAGATCGGTGGCAACGATCGCGCCCCGCGCCAGTCGATCGCCGACCACGACGACGCGGCCGCCCGGGCCCTGCTGTCGGTGGGGGCGGTCGCCGACCACGACGCGCTGCACGCCGAGCTGATCCGTCTCGTGTCGACCGGTTTCGACGTCGCCGCCCAGGTGCCGCTGCGGATGGCGTTGCTGTCGGTCGGCTCCGGCCCCGGCGCGGATGCCGCCTCCGTCGACGACGCCGACGTCCCCCGTCGCGAGGAACACGTCCTCGTGGTCGTCGTGCACCACATCAGCGGCGACGGGTCATCGGTCACGCCGCTGGCGCGCGACGTGATGACCGCCTACAGCGCGCGTCGCGGCGGCGAGGCGCCCGGGTGGCCTCCGCTGCCCGTCCAGTACGCCGACTACGCGCTGTGGCAGCGCGAGCTGCTCGGTTCGGAGGACGATCCCGAATCCCTCGCCTCGCGCCAGATCGACTACTGGACCACGCATCTCGACGGTCTGCCCGACGTGATCGACCTGCCGACCGACCACCCGCGGCCCGCGGTCGCCTCCACCGCCGGCGCGAACGTCGAGTTCTCCGTCGACCCGGAGACCCACGCCGGTCTGACGCGGTTGGCCGGAGCGCACGGTGCGACGCTGTTCATGGTGGTGCACGCCGCATTGGCGGTGCTGCTCGCGCGATCGGGCACCACCGACGACGTCGCCATCGGCACCGCGATCGCCGGTCGGGGCGACGCCGATCTCGACGACCTCGTCGGCATGTTCGTCAACACGTTGGTGCTGCGCAGCGAGATCGACCCGGCCGAGGGATTCGGGGATCTGCTCGACCGGATCCGTAGCACCGACATCGCGGCGTTCACCCACACCGAGATCCCCTTCGAGCGACTGGTGGAGAAGCTCGCACCCGAACGCACCACGGCGTATTCGCCGCTGTTCCAGGTGGTCCTGGCCTTCGGCAACACCGCGAGCGACGCCGAGTTCGAGCTGCCCGGGCTCACCGTGTCGGGACTCGACACCGACATCACGACGACCAAATTCGACCTGCAGCTGACGGTCGCGCCGACCGCTGACGCCCCCGGCGGGCTGGATGCGGTGTTCACCTACGCCACAGCGCTGTTCGAACGCGAGACCATCGAGGCGATGGCGGAGCGGTTCGTCGCGGTCCTGCGGGCCGCGGTGAGCGACCCGACCGTGCCGGTGGGCGACATCGCCCTGCTGTCGCCGGCGCGGACCGCGCAGCTGTCGTCGATGACGGGGACTCCCGCGGCGACGTCGCGCACGTTCGGTGAGATCCTCGACGAAGCGATCGCCGCCAACCCCGACGGCACCGCCGTCGTCGCCGGCGGTCGGATGCTCACCTATCGCGAACTCGACCGTCACATCACCGATCTGGCTGCCGTGCTCCACGATCGGGGAGTTCGCACGGGCTCGCCGGTGGGGTTGGCGATCGGACGGTCGATCGAGTCGGTCGTCGGGTTCTGGTCGATCGTGCGGGCCGGTGGTGCCGTGGTGCCCATCGACCCGAACTATCCGGCCGACCGCATCGGCTTCATGGTCGACGACGCGGCCATCCGGATCGGCCTCACGGTCGACGCGTTGCGGGACCGCCTGCCCGACGCCGCGCAGTGGCTCGCGCTCGACGGAGTCGACATCGGTGGCGCTGACGGAGTCGACACCGACACCCTTGCCGCACAGCGTCCGCCGGTGCCCGTCGCGCATCTGGACGCGACCGCGTACGTCATCTTCACCTCCGGGTCCACCGGTCGCCCGAAGGGTGTCGCGGTGCCCCATCGCGGGCTGGCCGACGTCGTGGCGGAGATGACGAACACCTTCGACCTCGGTCCGGACTCGACGGTGCTGCACTTCGCCTCGCCGAGCTTCGACGCGTCGGTTCTCGAGATGCTGCTGGCGGTGGCCGCGGCGTCGACCCAGGTGATCGCCCCCGCCGACATGTTCGGCGGTGACGAACTGGCCCGACTGCTCATCGACCGTCACGTCACCCACGCGTTCGTCACACCGGCGGCGCTGGCCACCGTGCCCACCGACGGCGTCGACGCGCTGCGGGTCATCTGCGTCGGCGGCGACGCCTGCCCGCCGGACCTGGTGCGGCGCTGGGCCGTCGGCCGCTCGATGTACAACCTGTACGGCCCGTCGGAGGCGACGATCTGGTCGACCCGCAGCGCCGCGATGGACCCGGCGCTGCCGCTGACCATCGGCGGGCCCATCAGTGGCGTGCGGGCCACCGTGCTCGACGAGCGCCTGCAGTTGGTGCCGCCCGGCGTCCCCGGCGAGCTGTACGTGTCGGGTCCCGCCGTGGCCCTGGGGTACCTCACCCGGACCGCGCAGACCTCGACGGCGTTCGTCGCCGACCCGTTCGGTCCGCCCGGCTCGCGGATGTACCGCACCGGCGACCTCGTCCGCTGGCGCATCGGCGCCGACGGACGCTGGGAGTTGGAATTCAACGGACGCAACGACTTCCAGGTCAAGGTGCGCGGATTCCGCATCGAACTCGGTGAGATCGACGCCGTCATCGGTCGCCAGCCCGACATCGGGTTCACCACGACGCTCGGTGTGCCGCACCCGGTGTCGGGTCAGACGATGCTCGTGTCCTACGTCCACGGTCACGACGGGCGTGAGGTCGACACCGCCGACCTCACCGCGCGGATCGCGCAGCGTCTCCCGTCGCACATGGTGCCGACGGCGATCGTCGTCCTCGACACCGTGCCGCTGACCCCGGCGGGCAAGTTCGACCGCAAGGCGTTGCCCGCGCCGACGTTCGTCGCGGCCGACCGTCCCTCCCGGGCGCCGGTCTCGGAGATCGAGGAACGTCTGTGTGCGCTGTTCGCCGAGACGCTCGGGGTGCCCGAGGTCGGGGTCGACGACTCCTTCTTCGCGCTCGGCGGCGACTCGATCATGGCCATCGGACTGGTGTCGCGGGCTCGCGACGCCGGCCTCACCTTCGCCCCGCGCGACGTGTTCGACCGCCGTACGGTCGCCGAACTCGCGCCGATCGTCGACACCGAGGGCGGGGCCGCCGACGCGGTGCTGCCCGAACTCGACGGTGGCGGCGTCGGATCGATGCCGTTGACGCCGATCATGCGGTGGCTCGTCGACACCCGCGGGGAGTACCGCACCTTCTCCCAGGCGACGTTCCTGACCCTGCCCGCCGATCCCGGTCACGACCGACTCGTCGCGGCGCTCGACGCGGTTCTCGAGCGCCACGACGCGCTGCGGGCCCGTCTGGTCCTCGACGGGGACGATGCCGCGCTTGCGGGGCGTCTCGAGATCCCGCCTGCGGGTGCGGTTGTCGCGCGTGACGTGCTCACCCGTGTCGTGGTGGACGACCTGCCCGGCTCCGACGCGTTCACCGCGACGGTGCAGGCCGCGGCGGCCGAGGCGATCGATCGCCTCGACCCGGCGGCCGGCCGGATGATTTCCGTCGTCTGGTTCGACCCCGCCGCCGAACTAGGCGCGGGTGCGCGCGGACGTCTCTACGTCGTGATCCACCACCTCGTCGTCGACGGTGTCTCGTGGCGGATCCTGCTGCCCGACCTCGCTGTGGCGTGGGGACTGACGGGACCGGACGGTACGCCATCGGACGCCGTCCGCCCGATCGGGACGTCGTTGCGGACCTGGGCCCACGCCCTGCCCGACGCCGTGCGCTCCCGTCACGACGAGCTGGTCCACTGGACCGCGGTGGTGGGCGCCGACGATCCCGATCTCGGCGACCGGCCCATGGATCCCGCACGCGACGTCGCTGCGACTCTGCGTCGAGTGGAGGTCGCGTTCGACGTCGACGTCACGCAGTCGCTGCTCAGCGGCGTGAGCGCGACGTACCGGGCCGGCACCGACGACGCACTGCTCACCGCGCTGGCGTTGGCCGTGCGGCGGTGGCGACAGACGCGCGGCACCGACACCTCGTCTCTGGTGGTCGAGCTCGAGGGCCACGGGCGTGAGGAGGACGTCGTCGCCGACGCGGCCGACGGCGCACGCGCCGACCTGTACCGAACCGTCGGGTGGTTCACCTCGAAGTACCCGGTGCGGATCGATCTCGACGGCATCGACGTCGACGACGCCCTCGCCGGCGGCCCCGCCGCGGGCACGGCCTTCAAGGCCGTCAAGGAGCAACTGGCATCGGTCCCGGACAACGGCATCGGGTTCGGATTGCTCACCGCGTTCGGCGGCCCCGAGGCCGATGTCCTGCGCACCCGCCCCGAACCGCAGATCGCGTTCAACTATCTGGGCCGCAACGAATCCGGGACCACCGATGCCGCGGCCGACGACGCCGACTTCGGGTGGCAGGCCGCCGACGACGGTGGACCCCTCGGCGGTGCGATGGACGACGCCATGGTGGTCCCGGCGGTGCTGACGATCAACGCCGTCACCGACGAGACCCCCGACGGCCCACGGTTGTCGGCCTCGTTCGCCTACGCCGGCGACCTCCTCGACCACGACGACGTCGTGGCGCTGGCGCACGAGTGGCAGCGCGCGGCCGCGGGTCTCGCGGCGCATGGCACCAGCGCCGACGCCGGGGGACTGACCCCGTCCGACGTCCCGTTGGTACCGGTGTCGCAGAACGACATCGACGTCATCGAGGCCGCGCACGGCGGTGTCGAGGACATCTGGCCGCTCGCCCCACTGCAGGCCGGTCTGCTCTACCACTCCCAACTCGCCGGCGACGATGCCGTCGACATCTACACCGCGCAGGTCGTGTTGGAACTGCGTGGCCCGGTCGACGACGACCGGATGCGTGCGGCGGTCACCGCCCTCGTCGCCCACAACCCGGTGTTGCGCAGCGCCTTCCACACCGCCGGCGACGGCACCCCGGTGACCGCGATCGCGGACGCGGTCGAGGTGCCCTGGCGCGTCGTCGATCTCACCGCGCACCGCGATGCCGACGCCGAGGTCGACCGACTCCTCCGCGCCCACCGACTCGACCGGTTCGACATGTCGGCGCCGCCGCTGATGCGGTTCCTCATGCTGCACGTGCCGGCCGGCGACGACGGGATCCCGGTGGCGCGGCTGTCGATGACCAACCACCACATCCTGCTCGACGGCTGGTCGGGTCCGATCCTGCTGCAGCAGCTGTTCGCGCTCTACGCGATGGGCGGAGTCGACCATCTGCCGGTGGCCGACAACGACTACCGCGACTTCCTGCGATGGTTGTCGCGTCGCGACCCCGAGGCCGCGATGACCTCGTGGCGCCACGCCCTGGCCGACCTCGAGAGCCCGACCCTGCTCGTCGAACGCCCTGCCGACCCCGCGCAGATGCGGCCCGACGACATCGTGCCGGTGGAGTACGCGCTCGCCATCGACCCCGAGACCGCGGCCGGCCTCGCCGAGCTGTCCCGCGAACGCGGGCTCACCATGAACACGATGGTGCAGACCGCGTGGGGGCTCGTGTTGGCCCGATCCACCGGCGCCGACGACGTCGTGTTCGGTGTCACCGTCTCAGGTCGACCGCCCGAGCTGCCAGGCATCTCCGGGATGCTCGGTCTGTTCATCAACACCATCCCGGCACGTGTCCGTCTCGACCAGCGCGAGACGGTGATCGGGCTCCTCGAGCGCGTGCAGTCCGAGCAGGCCGGACTCCTCGAGGCCCACCACATCGGTCTCCCCACCATCCAGCGCGACCTCGGGGTGCCCGCCCTGTTCGACACCCTCGTGGTGTTCGAGTCGTACCCGGTGGACCGCGAGGCGCTGGAGAGCGGCTCGCAGATCGACGGCATGTCGGTCGACGGTGCCCAGATCAACGACGCCTCGCACTACCCGATGACCGTTCTCGCGCAGTCGGATCCGCACCTGTCGATCTCCCTGAAATACGTCCCGGCCCTCATCGGCCACGACCGCGCCGACGACCTCGGACAGCGCGTGCTCCGGGTGCTGCGCGCCTTCGCCCGCGCCGGTGCGACACCGGTGCGCGACCTCCACCTGCTCGATGCCGACGAGGTCGCCGGACAACTCGAGTCGTGGAACGACACCTCCGTCACGGTCGGCGACGCGACGGTGACCGAGATGTTCGCCCGCCGCGTCCGCGAGACGCCCGACGACGTCGCGTTCACCGACGGCGCCCGGACGGTGACCTTCGCCGAGTTCGACGCCATGGCCAACCGCCGTGCCCGCGTGCTGATCGCCTACGGCGTCGGCCCCGACGACCTCGTCGCCGTCGCGATGCCGCGGTCGCTGGAGCAGGTCGCCACCGTCTACGGCGTCGGCAAGGCCGGCGCGGCGTACCTGCCCATCGACGTCGACGCCCCCGCCGACCGCATGACCACGCTGGTGGCCGAGGCCGGTGTGCGCTGCGTCGTCACCGACGCCGGTCGCCTCGCCGCCATCCGCACACTCGTGGCGCCGATCGCGTGTCTCGACCTCGCGGCACCGGGTCTGCGCCACATCTCCGACGCGCCGATCCAACCGACCGAGATGCGGGGTCGCGTCCGCGCCGCATCGCTGGCCTACGTGCTGTTCACCTCGGGATCGACCGGTCGCCCCAAGGGGGTCGCGATCACCCAGCGCGCCCTGGCCAACCAGGTGCGGTGGATCGCCGAGGAATACCGACTCGGCCGCGACGACGTCGTCCTCCTCAAGACGCCGTTCACCTTCGACGCCTCGGTGTGGGAGATGTTCGCGCCGGCACTGGCCGGTGCACGCACGGTCATCGCCGGTCCGCGCGCGCACACCGACGCCACCGAACTCGTCGCGCTCGTCGAGGCCCACGCCGTCACCGTGGTGCAGTTCGTCCCGTCGGTGCTCGCGGTGTTCGCCGAATCCGCGGGACCCGACTCCCTCGACTCGCTGCGCACGGTCTTCTCCGGCGGTGAGGCCCTGCCGATCTCGCTGGCCCAGCAGGTGGCATCGACGTCGGGTGCCCAGGTGGTCAACCTCTACGGGCCCACCGAGGTCACCGTCGACGCGACGTCGGCGGTGGTCGTCGCGGCCGCCGGTGCCACGACGGCGAGTGTCGCGACGGCGGGGGCCACCGACGTGGTGCCGATCGGCCGGCCGGTGTGGAACACCCGCGGCTGGGTCCTCGACCGGTGGCTGCGCCCGTGTGTGCTCGGCGCCGTCGGTGAGCTGTACCTCTCCGGTGACCAGTTGGCCCGTGGGTACCTCGGACGCGCCGACCTCACCGCGGAACGGTTCGTGCCCAGCGTGTTCGGGCCGGCCGGCGCACAGATGTACCGGACCGGCGATCTCGTCCGCCGACTGCCCGACGGGACGCTCGACTACGTCGGACGCGTCGACTTCCAGGTGAAGGTCCGCGGGTTGCGCATCGAGCTCGAGGAGATCGAGACCGTTCTCGCGCAGCACGATTCGGTCGCGCAATCGGCCGTCATCGCCCACGAGACCGAGGGGCGTACCCGACTCATCGGGTACGTGATCGGTCACGGCGACGCCGAGGTCGACGCGGTCGGTGTCCGCGACCACGCCGGTCGGGTGCTGCCGCCGTACATGGTTCCCGACGTGATCGTCGTGCTCGACGAGTTCCCGCGCGGCCGCTCGGGCAAGATCGCGCGCCGTGAACTGCCGCTGCCGCAGATCGAGCACGCGCAACGGCGGGCACCGGCCACCGAGTCCGAGGCGATCCTGTGCGGGATCGTCGCCGATCTGCTGGGCACCGACGTCGGGGCCGACGATTCGTTCTTCGACATCGGTGGCGACAGCATCGGTGCGATGCAGCTGGTCACCCGGGCGCGGTCGGCCGGGATCCGCTTCACCGCACGCGACGTGCTCGAGAAGCGCACCATCTCCGCGCTCGCAGCCGTCGCGTCCACGCACGGATCGGGCACGGCTACC
This sequence comes from Williamsia sp. Leaf354, assembly GCF_001424365.1. Lineage (NCBI taxonomy): Bacteria > Bacillati > Actinomycetota > Actinomycetes > Mycobacteriales > Nocardiaceae > Williamsia > Williamsia sp. Leaf354. The sequence goes on along the minus strand of NZ_LMPL01000005.1, from coordinate 207,294 downwards.
GATCGTGCTGACGCGCATGCCGGTTCGGCGCCGTTGACGCCGGTCATCGAGAAGCTCCTCGAGCGCGGCGGTGACATCAGCCGCTTCGTGATGCCGATGGTGTTCACCGTTCCCGCCGAGGTGACCTCCGAGCAGATCGTCGCGGCGATGACCGCCGTCGTCGACCGACACGACGTGATGCGCTCACGGCTCGACATCGCATCGCGGACACTGGAGATCGGCGCCCCGGGCACCGTCGACCTGTCGGACGCGCTCACCCGGATCGACCTGGCCGCCGGTGAGGGGCCGGGCAGTGACGCCCATACCGCGCGGTTGCGCACCGCCGTGGCCGACGCGATCGACGAGCTCGATCCCGAGGCCGGTGCGATGCTCCGGCTCGTGTGGCTGGCCCCCGCGTCGGAGGGGCAGACGGGACGTCTGGCCGTGGTCGCCCACCACCTCGTCGTCGACGCGGTGTCGTGGCGGATCCTGCAGTCCGACATCGCCGTCGCGGGCAGCCAGGTGTCGGCGGGTCACACCGTCGATCTCCCCGACGCGGGTACGAGCTGGATCGCGTGGAGCGCGGGCCAGCAGGCCGCGGCCGCCGGGCGGCGCACCGAACTCGACCACTGGGTCTCCGTTCTCGACGGACCCGACCCGGCGTTGGGCACCCGGCGCCTCGACCTCACGACCGACCGCGTCGACCGCCTCGCTCGCGCCGAGCTGGTGTTGCCCGCCGAGATCGTGGGCCCGCTGGCCGCGAGTCTCCCGGCAGCACAGGGGAAACCGGGTCAGGAGGGCACCACGATGGCCGACCTGCTCGTCGCGGGTCTCGCCACCGCGGTCGTCGGCTGGCGTCGTGACCGCGGATACGACGTCACCTCGACGCTGCTGACCCTCGAGGGCCACGGCCGGGAGGAGGCCGTCGTCGACGGCGCCGACCTGTCGCGGACCGTCGGCTGGTTCACGTCGATGTTCCCCACGCGTGTCGACCTCGACGGGCTGGCCCTGCCGGAGATCTTCGATCGCCCCGAGGTCGCCGACGAGGTCGTCGCACGCACCCGCGCCGCGATGACCGCGCATCCCGACCGCGGCATCGGGTACGGCATGCTGCGCCACCTCGATCCCGAGGGTCGCGAGCGACTCGGTGGGTTCGCCGATTCGCAGATCGTCTTCAACTACATCGGCGCGATTCCCGGATCCGATGTCCCCGGATCTGGCGTCACAGCAGACGTCGACGAGGTGCCGTGGTTCCCCGACATGCGCGGGCCGGAACTGCTCGACGTGCACGATCCCGAGGCCCTGGCCCGCGGCAACCGCATGCCCGCGCAGGCCGAGATCGACATCCAGTCGCTGTCGACCGTCACCTCCGACGGTCCGATCGTGCGGGCGTTGGTGACCTACCTCGACGACGCCATCGACCGCGGCGACCTCGACGAGCTGTTCGAGCACTGGATGCTGGCCCTGCGCGCCATCGCCGATCGCGCCGCGGGCGACCGACCCGACGCCGACCGGAGCTGACAGTCGGCTCAGATCGTCGGCGCGTCCACCGCCCCGAGGTGCGTGGGTACGTCAGCGACAGGGCGCGGGGTGCGTGGCCCGATAGGTCGGGTCGAGTGCGTCGAGCACGATCCACACCGCACGCGCGTCGCTCGTCATCTGCATGTGATCGACCTGGCGCGTCCCGCAGCCGTCCTGCACCCAGGTGTTGCGGACCGTCGCGCCCGGCCCGGCCCGCAGGAAGGTGCGTTCGGGCGGTGTGACCACCGTGTCGTCGCGGGTGCCGACCACGACGTAGCGGATCCCGGGCCGGGTGTCGCCGCCGGCGTTGAGCCGATCGAGGAACGGCGACCCCACCATCTGCTCGACGTAGGACGGGCCGACGGTGGTGGCGGCGAGGCGGACCACGGGGATACCGAGCATCTCGCCGATGGCGCCGATGGTCTGGTTCAGGTCGAACGTGGTGCCGTGGTTGGTGCCCGCCAACGTGACGACGGTGTTCACGGCGTTGCGCGCGGGATCGCCCGGGGCGCCGCCGTCGAACTTCAGGTACTGCCGGATGACCAGGGCGCCCTGTGAGTGGCCGACCATGTCGACCCGCGCGCTGCCGGTCTCGCGGCGCACGCGGTCGACGAAGCGCGCCAACGTGGTGGCCGAGCGGGTGATGGTGTCACCGCCGGCGAGGTCCATCAGGTTCTCGGTGCTGCCGGCCGCACGTCGGCCGTAATCGATCGCGAACACGCAGTAGCCCTGACCGGCGAGCGCCGGCGCGAGGGCCTGCCAGGTCTGTGCCGAATCGGTCCAGGTCCCGTGCACCAGGATCACCGGGCGCGGATGCGCGGGTGCGGGTCGACACGAGGAGGAGTTGTATCCGCCGGTCGCGGGCGTCGCCGGGGCCGGTGCCGCGCCGGCGGAGCCGATCGCACCGAGTGGTCCGGCTATCGACAGCAGGGCGATCACGAGGAGTCGGGCTACGCGCGCACGATCGAACACGAGTCTCACACGCCTCATCAGTACCTCCAGCAACATCAGCCCCAACCGAGACCGAGGCTACCGATGCGGGGGAGGGCTGCCCACCACGAGCACGGTGGTGCATCGATTCGCTATCGGATGGTTGCCGACGCGTGATGTGGCGGCATGGGCTCGCGCGCCGGGAACGGAGGCGTCGTGCCGGTCAGTGGGCGCCGGCGGGAACCGGGTCGGCCTTGAACACCATGCGCGGGGTCTCGGTGCGCAGGACCGAGTGGTCGGCGAGACTGCGGACCTCGAAGCGCTGGGTGACGACGTCGTTGCGCCACTTGTTGCCGTAGAGCTTCTTGAGGCCTCGGGCCATCTCCTTGCCGCCGAAGAACTGGTAGCGACGGCGACCGGCGACGGCATCGGCGGTCTTGCGGCCGAAGTGGTTGAGGAAGCTCCGCTCGGTCGCGTAGATGCCGAACCCCGCCGCGCGCAGCCGCATGCACAGGTCGAGATCGGCGCCCCATCCGAAGCGTCCGAAGCTGCGCTCGTCGAGCCCGCCGGTCGCCACGAACGCGTCGCGGGTGAGCAGCAGCGCCGTGCCGTCGACGGCGGGCAGTCGGCGGTAGGCGTCGCGCGGTGTGTAGTCGGCAGCCGGACCCTCGTAGTCGGCGAGCAGGGCCGGATGGGCGCCAGCGTCGTCGTAGAGGCCCACGATCGCGCCCGCGTCGGAGGGGAGACGGTCGTCCAGCAGCCCCGTGAAGTAGCCGTGCGACAGCCGGACGTCGTTGTTGAGCGTCATCGCCGCGTCGTAGCCCTCGACGAACGCGGTGCGGAGTCCGAGGTTGGAACCGCCGGCCCAGCCGGTGTTCTGACCCGGCGTGACCACCCGCTCGTCACCGATCGGTTCGTAGTCACCCTTGTTGTCGACGATCAGATAGTCGACCTTCTCCTGCTCGAGGTCGCCCACCAGAGCGTGGGTGTACTCGATCTGGCCGTATACGGGAACGGTCACAAGGAGAGACTTCGACATATTGCACAGTCTTTCGCACATACGCACCGTAAGTGTTGCAAATTAGCAATGTTCATCTGAACAGACGAAGAATCCTTGACTTGTCACAGTCGTTCGAAGCCCGCGAGCATCCCGGTGTAGCGCTTCGCAGGGGGACGCGAGTACTCGCCACTGGCCGGTCCGGGGTATCCGGCGACCGGGACGAGGGCCTCGGCCAGGCGGACGGCGGCCGCGACGCCGTCGATCACCGGCGCCCCGATCTTCGCCGAGATGCGCGCGGCCAGGTCGGCCATCCCGCCGCACCCCAGGACGACCGACTCCGCACCGTCGTCGGCGAGAGCACGCGCGCAGGCATCGGTGAGGACGGCCTCGGTGTCGGGGTCGGTCTCGAGTTCGAGCACCGGGATGTCGCACGCGTGCAGGCCGCGGCACAGGCCGGCGACCCCGTAGCGGTGGGTCAGTTCGTCGGCGCGACCGATGGTCCGCGACAGCGTGGTCACCACCGAGAAACCGCCGCCGACCAGGGCGGCGAGGGCCATGGCGGCCTGCGCGATGCCCAGCACCGGCGCGTCGGCGATCTCGCGGGCCGCGTCGAGGCCCGGGTCCCCGAAACACGCCAACACGTAGGCGTCACACGGGGTCTCGGCGGCGCGGTCGGCGGTGATGGCCGCGAGCACACCCGGCACCGCGAGGGCCTCGTCGTAGTGGCTCTCGATCGACGCCGGGCCCATCGAGGAGGTGACCCCGACGATCTCGGTGCCCGATCCGGCGGCCGCCTGCGCGGCGCGGACCATCAGGTCGGTCATCGAGGTCGTGGTGTTCGGGTTGATCAGGCAGATCCGCATGTACTGGAGTCTGTTCCTCTCAGGCCGACACGTCGGCGGCGGGTGCGACCGACGCCGCCGGCGTGGGCGGGTTGTCGTGGATGAAGCTCGGTGGCAGCAGACGCATCCCCAGCGAGTAGATCGCGAAGCCGAGCCCGGCACCGACGAACCAGGTGTAGCTCGCCATGTAGGTGGTGCCCTCGATGACGATCGCGATGCCCGCGGCCGCGGCCACGACGGTGGCGATCACGGCCACCGGGTTCACGCCGCTGCGGAACCAGTATCGCCCGGTCGGCGACATGCTGAACAGGTCGTCGACGACGATCTGCTTCTTCTTCACCAGGTAGAAATCGGCGATGAGCACGCCGAACAGCGGTCCGATGACGGCGCCGAGGGTGTCGAGTGTGTAGTGGATCGCCGAGGGGTTGTTGAACAGGTTCCACGGGGTGATCAGCACCGAACCGATCGCGGCGATCATGCCGCCCATACGCCAGGTGATCTTCGTCGGTGCCACGTTGGAGAAGTCGAACGCGGGGGAGACGAAGTTCGCGACGATGTTGATGCCGATGGTCGCGATGGCGAAGGTGAGCACGCCCAGGACCGCGGCCGTGGTGTTGTCGATGCGATCGACGATGTGCACCGGGTCGGTGATGATGTTGCCGTCGGTGTCGCGGCCGATGACCGTGGCGCCGGCGGAGACCGTGCAGACCACGAGGATCGAGAAGAACAGGAAGTTCACCGGCAGGCCGAGGAAGTTGCCCTTCTTCACGTCGGCGAAGGTGCGTCCGTAGCGGGAGAAGTCGCCGAAGTTCAGCATCGGTCCGGAGAAGTACGACACCACCAGGGCGATCGCACTGATCAGCGCCGTGATCGACGCCCAACCGCTCTTGTTCGGGCCCGACGAGAGATCGAAGTGCACGTTGCTCCAGCCCGCCTTGTAGATCAGATAGCCGGCGAGGATCACCATCACGACGTAGACGGCGGGTCCGCAGAAGTCGATGAACTTGCGGATGGTCTCCATGCCGTTCCAGAACACGATCGCCTGCAGCACCCACATCAGGACGAACCCGCCCCAACCGAGCAGCGACAGGCCGAGGAAGCCGTAGTCGTCGACCGAGTCGAACTTCGCCAGCGACGGCCAGAACTTCAGGGCCAGCAGGCCGAACGCGACCGACGCGAGGTAGGTCTGGATGCCGTACCAGGCGACGGCGATGAGGCCGCGCAGGATGGCGGGGAGGTTGGCGCCGCGTACGCCGAAGGCGATGCGGGTGGTCACCGGGTAGGGCACACCTGCCTGCTGGGAGGGGCGGGCCACGAGGTTGCACAGGAAATACACCATGAAGATGCCGACGAGCAGTGCGATGAGCACCTGCCACGCCGAGATGCCCAGTGCGAACAGGCTTCCCGCGAACACGTAGCCGCCGACGCTGTGCACGTCCGACATCCAGAACGCGAAGATGTTGTAGGAGGTCCAGTGCTGCTTCTTCAGCGGCGCGAGGTCTTCGTTGGTGAGGTTCTGGTGGTAGCAGATCTTGATGACGCTCTCACCGGCCGCGCTGGTGCGCGTCGGTTCGACCACCGCATTCGTTGTCCCGACGTCGGTCATGGCATCTCCTGGATTCGTGGAATTCCACTGAGATTAGGGCCGCGTTATTTCTGACGGGTTACTTCGAGAGTATATTTTCGCCGGCCGCGTCAGGCCGGTGTCATCGCTGGTCGGCGGTGTCCGGATCGCCTGCGGTACCGACGATCATCGTCTCCAGTCGTGCGTGGTGGTCGCCGGCGGCGGCGAGCAACGAGGCGGTGTCCCGCTGCGCCATCGCCGTCATCATGGCCTCGTGGTCGGCGTGCAGACGTGTCTGCATCTGCGGGGTCGCGGTCCGCATGAGTTGGAACGGTTCGGTGATGTTCCAGGTCGACTCGAACATGTTGATGAGGCGGTGCATTCCGCACGGCGCGATCAGCGCCTGGTGGAAGCGGCGTGAATTGACCTGGTAGGCACGAAGATCCGCGGTCATTGTCGCCTCGAGGAGGGCATCGTTGGCCGCGCGTGCGGCGTCGAGGTCGTCGGCGGTCACCCGCTCGATCGCCCGCCCCAGTGCCGCCCGCTCGAGAACGCCTCGTACGTAATAGATCTCGCGGAGCTCGTCACCGGTCAGCTGGGCGACGAAGTATCCGCCGTTCGTCTCGTGTCCCACCAGGCCCTCGCCGACGAGCGTCTTGAGCGCCTCGCGGACCGGGATGGGGCTGACCCCGAAGACTCCCGCGACCTCACCGACCGGGATCGGTGACCCGGGCACCGCGACACCGTCGAGGATGACCCGCCGCAACCCGTCGAGGACGCTCGCCTGCGAGGGCCCCGTCGGGATGGCCGACAGAGCATCGAGCAACACGATGTGGCGCCCTCGTCCCGGCAGCATCTGCGCTCCTCCCGTCGCGACGACCACCCCGCCGCACACGCGACGATTGTCGCAACTCCCGCCGTCGGTCGCCGGGTGAAGCGGGTGCTACTTCGGGGTCACCCAGCAGGTGATCTCCGCTGGAGATGCCGCTCGTGCTCGTGAGGTGGGCGCCGGACTCTACGTCGGCGTCACCCAGCAGGTGATGTCACAATGCACGACCTCGAGGCCGGCTTTGTCGGTGATGGCGATGGCGACCACGACGTCGGCTCCGCTGCCGATGGTCGCGGGATCGATCGGCTCGTCGAGCGTGGCCACGGCACGCAGTCCGGTGGTCGCCTTCGCGAGGTACTGCGACTGCATGCCCTTGGGCAGCCAGCGCAGACCGTCGGGCACGGTGGCCTCCATCAGCATGCCCATGGCGCACTCGGCGAGGTTGCAGGCGGCGATGGCGTGGAAGGTGCCGATGTGGTTGTGCACGCCGAACCACTTGGGTGCGGTGACGACGCAGCGTCCCGGGGACAGCTCCTTCACCGACGGAACGATGGTGCCGAAGTAGGGGACGCGGGCGACCATGCCGAGCGAGAACACGGCGGCGCCGATCGCGTTCTGCGGCAGTCGGCGCCACAGCGCGTAGGTCGGGTTCGTGCTCGCGGGGCGGACGGGGGTGGTGGAGGCCTCGGTCATGGCCGACACGGTACCGCTCACCGCGGAGGGCACGTGGCCGTCGGTGCGATGCCGGCGCCGTCGAGGGCGGTGCGCGCGTGAGCCCGTCCGAGGTCGAGGTCGGTCCACCGCCCGGTGTCGGCGACGTCGGCGGCGATCGCGGCGAGCGCGCAGTCGCGGATCGGTCGCGGCAGGTCCAGCAGTTCCTCGGTCGCGTCGGGTGACAGTCCGGCGAGGTAGTCGATGTCGATGCGGCCGGTGTCGGCGAAGCGGTCGACGTTCGTCGCGGCGATGCGGGCATCGGGGTTCGACACCGCGAAGGCCAGGGCGGCGCCGATCGTCACCGCAGCGATGATCCGGGGCAGGTGTCGGGTCCGGAGCCCGACGCCCGCGGCCATGAGTACGACCACCACGGCCGCGAACCACCATTCGACGGCGCTCGCCCCGACTCGCAGCCGGGTTGCACCGAACGCCCCGGTGTAGAGGTCCATGCGGTGCAGTGCCGAGGCGACGACGGCCAGCGTCGCGAGGCAGAGGCCACCGAGGATCCCCCGGGCGAGGGCCCGTTCGGTGCGGGTGTCGCGGGCGCTGCGGCGCCACGCGACCGAGACCACGACGATGGTGAGGGCCGTGACGACGAACAGCTGCCAGAAGCCCGAGCGGGCGTAGTCGGCGTAGGTGAGTCCGGCGGTGGTCTGGACGTAGTCGTCGCCCCCGAACAGCGTCGGGGCCTGGGTGAGGAGGAAGGCGACGCTGATTCCCAGGACCGTGCCCGCGGGGACGGCCCACATCCAGGTGTCGCCCAGCGGGCGCGGTGCGGCCGGCCGATGCGGCGACCGCGGCCGCACCCAGCGCAGGTGGACACCGACGGTGACCACGAGCGCCGCCGCGAGCCCCACCACGACCTGCGGCCCGACGCTCACCGGGCCGAGGTCGGGGGTGACGTCGTCGAGGAGGTCGGCGAACCGCGTGTCGGCGGTCGCGAACAGGGCGCCGAAGACCACGGCCAGCACGACCGTCAGTGCGGCGACGGCCGCGACACCGCGGACGTTGTCGATGCGTCGCCCGGCCCGGGCGTCGGCCACGGTGCGCGACACCCACCGCACGGCCTGCGGCGCGAACACGATCGGCAGGACCGCTCCGAGCGCCGTCTCCCGCGCAGACCGCGCGTCGACCACCACCGCGAGAGCGGTGACGACGGCGAGCGCGAGGCACGTCGCGCTCACCCACCCGGCGCTGCGCCACGCCGTCACCGACAGCAGGGCCACGACCGCGACGACGGCGAGGATGCCGGCGATCGAGGGGCGACGCGGCGATCCGACCAGCACCGCGGCGATGACGGCGATGCCGATGAGCGTCATCCCGATCCCCGAGGCCTGCGACGGCATCGACACCGCTGCCGCGATCGCGGTGAGGACCACCACGACGAGCACGCGGCGTGGGGCGGCGGCCGGGGTGTCGGGCTCGGTGTCGACCATCCACCACCGCGTGTCGTCGTACGGTTCGTCTCCCCACGGCAGGCCCGGCGAGGGCGGCGTCGTGTCGGGCTGGACTGATTCGGGCATGGGGGTATCGCCTCTCGTCGAACGGGTGTGGTGTGCGCCGGGCGGCGCGGTCTCCGGAGGAGGTGAGCCAGATCAGGGGAGTGCGGTCAGCGGGCGGCCGGGAGTCGCACGCGGATCCGGCAGCCGTCGGGGTCGTCGACGACCTCGATCTCGCCGTCGTGGAGGGCGATCGCCCAGCGTGCGATGGCCAGTCCCAACCCGGTCTGGCCGTCGCGCGAACCGCCGCGGGTGAACCGCTCGAAGATGCGGCTGCGCTCGGCGGGTGCGACGCCGGGACCCTGGTCGGCCACCTCGATGACCGTGGCCGTCGGTTCGGACCGCGCCGCGATCGCGACGGTGCCGCCCGGTGGGGAATGGCGGGTCGCGTTGTCGAGGAGGTTGGCGAACACCTGGTGCAGCCGCGCCTCGTCGGCCTCGACCGTGAGGTCGACGGGGACGGCGTTGTGGAAGGTGACGTCGGTGCGGGATCCGCTGCTGCGGTTGCGCAGGCGGCACTCGGCGACGGCGTCGGAGGCGAAGCCGTGCAGGTGGACCGGACCCCGGTGCAGGGCGACCGCGCCGCCCTCGACACGGGAGAGGTCGAGGAGGTCGGTGATGAGTCGCCCTAGCCGCTCGGTCTGGTTCAGTGCCAGGTCGAGGGTCTCGCGGTCGGGGGTCGCCACGCCGTCGACGAGGTTCTCCAACACGGCGTGCAGCGCCGCGACCGGGGTGCGCAGCTCGTGGGCGACGTTGCCGATGACCTCCCGGCGGTAGGTGTCGGTCTCGGCGAGGTCGGCGGCCATCTGGTTGAACGCCGTGGCGAGGGTGCCGATCTCGTCGCGTGAGGTGGCCCGTACGCGACCGGTGTAGTCGCCCTGCGACATCCGCCGCACCGCGCCGGTCATCTCCCGCAGCGGTGAGGTCATGCCGTGGGCCAGCACCCACGTCACCACGAACGCGACGGCCAGGGCCATCAGCAACGCGTACCGGAACTGCCACTGCGCGGTCACCCAGAACGACACGCTCGAGGTGAACAGTGCGGTGCCGACCACGACGGCGGTCTTGAACTTGAACGACCGCATCGCGTCGAGCGGTCGCGGAAGGCCGGGCGTCACGGCCGGTCGGTCGCGTCGGGGCGGGCGTCGAGCGCGTAGCCGACCCCGTGCACGGTCCGGATGCGATGTGCGCCCACCTTCTGGCGCAGCGAGCGGATGTGGGAGTCGACGGTGCGTGTCTCGCCGGCCTCGGCCCACCCCCACACCGTCTCCAGCAGCTGCCCACGACTGAGGACCGCACCGGGATGGCGCGCGAGTGTGGCGAGCAGGTCGAACTCGGTGCGCGTGAGATGCACGGCCGCGGCGGCGACTGTGACCTGTCGGGCGCTGTGGTCGATGCGCAGATCCCCGAACGTCGCGACGTCCGCCTCGGCCGATGCGGTGGTGTCGGGGGAGGGGTAACGCTCCACCCGACGCAGCAGCGCGCGAGTGCGGGCGACGAGCTCGCGCATGGAGAACGGCTTCGCCAGGTAGTCGTCGGCGCCGACCCCCAGTCCGATGACGAGGTCGGTCTCCTCGGATCGCGCGGTCAGCATCAACACCGGGGTCGGGGTGTGGGCCTGCATCTGCCGGCACACCTCGAGGCCGTCGATCCCGGGGAGCATCAGGTCGAGGATCACCACGTCGGGCACCGACTCGCGGTGGCGGTCGAGGGCGTCGGGGCCGGTGTCGGCGGTGCGGACGACGAACCCCTCCGCGCGCATCCGCTCGGCGATGGACGTCCGGATGACCGGTTCGTCGTCGACCACGAGCACCGACGGGCCCGCCCCGATCTCGCCTGTCCCGTTCTCCGCTGGCTCCATGGCTGAGACGGTAGTGACCGGTTGTCCACATGCCGCGCAGATCATGTGCAGACTCTGTGAAGACCCCGCTGTCGCCGGGTGGTCCGCCCACGGGAGGCAATTTGGCCCCGCCCGGCATCTGTTGCATACTGTTCGGGTTGCCCTGATCGGGTACGCGCTCTCGTGCGGCCTCGATCGGGTACGAGTGTGGCTGACGGAGCAAGCGGAGACGAACTGCTCGGGGCATCGGACCGCACTCGTTCGACAAGCACGGATTTCCGATCTCGGCGCCACCAAGTGGCCGGATCGGTGAGGTTCACGGCAGATGACGCAATGGCCCGGACATGTCGCCACAGATGTGTTCGAGCAAACGACACGCCCGACCTCGGGTGTCGGAGAGATCCGCACCCGGCCAGCTCGACCAGGCCCGTATCGACGCACGTCGTGACGGGTCGAACGCACAACGACAGATGAACAGTGTCGATCACCTCCGGCGAGGGTTCGCCGGTAGCGCGCAGGACGCCTGCGTGCGGTGGTCATCTGTGGCCGCGCTCGCGCGGCGATCTGCCGACTAGACACCAGACGGAAGAGGACACAGCGTGGCGGGACAAAAGATCCGCATCAGGCTCAAGGCCTATGACCATGAGGCGATCGACGCTTCGGCGCGCAAGATCGTGGAGACCGTGACCCGTACCGGGGCTCGCGTGGTCGGCCCGGTGCCGTTGCCCACCGAGAAGAACGTGTACTGCGTGATTCGTTCGCCGCACAAGTACAAGGACTCTCGCGAGCACTTCGAGATGCGGACGCACAAGCGTCTGATCGACATCCTCGACCCCACGCCCAAGACCGTTGACGCTCTGATGCGCATCGATCTGCCGGCCAGCGTCGACGTCAACATCCAGTAGACGAGCCAGAGCGCCGAAGAGGGACTGACACAGATATGACACAGAAGAACGGAAAGGGAATCCTGGGCACCAAGCTCGGGATGACCCAGGTCTTCGACGAGAACAACCGGGTCGTGCCGGTGACCGTCGTGAAGGCCGGACCGAACGTGATCACGCAGATCCGCACGAAGGAGACCGACGGCTACGTCGCCGTCCAGCTCGCCTTCGGTGCGATCGATCCGCGGAAGGTGACCAAGCCGGTCGCAGGACAGTTCGCCAAGGCCGGCGTCACGCCGCGCCGCCACCTGGCCGAGCTCCGCGTCGACGACGCGTCCTCCTTCACCGTGGGCCAGGAGCTCACCGCCGAGATCTTCGCCGACGGAGCCGTCGTCGACGTGACCGGCACCTCGAAGGGCAAGGGCTTCGCGGGCGTCATGAAGCGCCACGGCTTCAAGGGCCTGGGCGCGAGCCACGGTGCCCACCGCGTGCACCGCGCACCCGGCTCGATCGGTGGCTGCGCCACCCCGGGTCGCGTGTTCAAGGGCATGCGGATGGCCGGACGCATGGGCAACGAGCGCGTCACCACCCAGAACCTGACCGTGCACAAGGTCGATGCCGAGGCCGGCCTCCTGCTGATCAAGGGAGCGATCCCGGGTCGCAAGGGCGGCGTCGTGATCGTCCGCGACGCAGTGAAAGGCGGTGTGACCGTATGAGCGTCAACACCACGAAGTCGACGGGCGACGCAGCCACCAAGCTGACCCTCGACGTCAAGACCGCCGACGGCAAGACCGACGGCACCGTCGAGCTCCCCGCCGAGATCTTCGACGCGCCGGCCAACATCGCGCTGATGCACCAGGTGGTCATCGCGCAGCAGGCCGCCGCACGGCAGGGCACGCATTCGGCCAAGACCCGCGCCGAGGTCTCCGGCGGTGGCGCGAAGCCGTACCGCCAGAAGGGAACCGGTCGCGCCCGTCAGGGCTCGACCCGCGCCCCGCAGTTCACCGGTGGTGGCGTCGTGCACGGCCCGAAGCCGCGCGACTACAGCCAGCGCACGCCCAAGAAGATGAAGGCCGCCGCCCTGCGCGGAGCCCTCTCGGACCGGGCGCGCAACGAGCGCATCCACGTGATCACCGAACTCGTAGCCGGGCAGGACCCGTCGACGAAGGCCGCGCGGACGTTCCTCGAGGCGCTGTCGGATCGCCGCAAGTTCCTGGTCGTCATCGGCCGCGAGGACACCGCGGCATGGAAGTCGGTCGCGAACCTGCAGTACGTGCTGCCGATCACGCCCGATCAGCTCAACACCTACGACGTGCTCGATTCCGACGAGGTCGTGTTCAGCGTCGAGGCGCTCAACGCGTTCGTCTCGCGCGCGGTGAAGACAGACGAGAAGGAGGCCTGAGATGACTGTTGAGGCAGATCCGCGCGACATCATCCTCGCGCCGGTGATCTCGGAGAAGTCCTACGGACTGATCGAGGACAACGTGTACACGTTCATCGTGCACCCGGAGTCCAACAAGACCCAGATCAAGATCGCCATCGAGAAGATCTTCGATGTCTCGGTCGTGAGCGTGAACACCGCCAACCGTCAGGGCAAGCGCAAGCGCACCCGGTCGGGCTACGGCAAGCGCAAGGACACCAAGCGCGCCATCGTCACGCTGACCGCAGACAGCAAGCCCATCGAGATCTTCGGAGGGCCGGTCGGCTGACGCCGCCGGTACCCCTGGGAAGAAGTAGAGGACAAGAAGACTCATGGCCATTCGTAAGTACAAGCCGACGACACCGGGCCGCCGCGGCGCCAGTGGCGCCGACTTCGCCGAGGTCACCCGTGACCACCCGGAGAAGTCGCTCGTCCGCCCGCTGCACGGTCGCGGCGGTCGTAACGCGCACGGACGCATCACCACCCGGCACAAGGGTGGCGGGCACAAGCGCGCCTACCGACTGATCGACTTCCGTCGCAACGACAAGGACGGCGTCAACGCCAAGGTCGCTCACATCGAGTACGACCCCAACCGCACCGCGCGCATCGCGCTCCTGCACTACCTCGACGGCGAGAAGCGCTACATCATCGCGCCGAAGGGGCTCAACCAGGGCGACGTCGTGGAGTCGGGGGCAACCGCCGACATCAAGCCCGGCAACAACCTGCCGCTCCGCAACATCCCGACCGGTACCCAGATCCACGCCGTGGAACTGCGTCCCGGTGGTGGCGCGAAGATGGCCCGCAGTGCCGGCGCCTCGATCCAGCTGCTGGGCAAGGAGGGTGCACACGCCACCCTGCGCATGCCCTCGGGTGAGATCCGCCGCGTCGACGTGCGCTGCCGCGCCACCGTCGGCGAGGTCGGCAACGCCGAGCAGAGCAACATCAACTGGGGCAAGGCCGGCCGCATGCGCTGGAAGGGCAAGCGCCCCACCGTCCGTGGTGTCGTCATGAACCCGGTCGACCACCCGCACGGTGGTGGTGAGGGCAAGACCTCCGGTGGTCGCCACCCGGTCAGCCCGTGGGGACAGCCGGAAGGCCGCACCCGCCGCAACAAGCCCAGTGATCAGTTGATCGTCCGCCGCCGCCGTACCGGCAAGAACAAGCGATAAGCAGGAGGGAGTAGCAGATGCCACGCAGTCTGAAGAAAGGCCCGTTCGTCGACGACCACCTCCTGAAGAAGGTGGACGTCCAGAACGAGAAGGGCACCAAGCAGGTCATCAAGACCTGGTCGCGCCGCTCGACGATCATCCCCGACTTCATCGGTCACACCTTCGCCGTCCACGACGGTCGCAAGCACGTGCCGGTGTTCGTCTCGGATTCGATGGTCGGACACAAGCTCGGTGAGTTCGCACCGACGCGCACGTTCAAGGGACACATCAAGGACGACCGGAAGGCGAAGAGGCGATGAGTGCAGCCAAGAGCCCGGAGACTCTGAACCCGACGGCCAAGGCCACCGCGAAGTTCGTTCGCGTCACGCCGATGAAGGCTCGCCGCGTCATCGATCTCGTCCGTGGCAAGAACGTCGACGAGGCGCTCGACATCCTGCTGTTCGCGCCGCAGGCCGCGAGCGAGCCCGTCGCCAAGGTCGTCGCGAGTGCCGCGGCCAACGCGGAGAACAACCTGGGACTCGACCGGCGCACGCTGGTCGTCTCGCAGGCGTTCGCCGACGAGGGCCCCACGATGAAGCGTTTCCGTCCGCGTGCCCAGGGGCGCGCGTTCCGGATCCGCAAGCGCACCAGCCACATCACCGTGGTCGTCGAGAGCGTCACCGCCTCGGCCCCGTCGGGTCGCAGCCGGTCGAAGACACCCAAGAAGGCCGCCGCGAAGACAAGCAAGGGAGCTCAGTAGTGGGCCAGAAGATCAACCCGCACGGCTTCCGTCTGGGTATCACCACCGACTGGAAGTCGCGGTGGTACGCCGACAAGCAGTACGCGGACTACGTGAAAGAGGATGTCGCCATCCGCAAGCTCCTGGCCACCGGCCTCGAGCGCGCCGGCATCGCCAAGGTGGAGATCGAGCGCACGCGTGACCGCGTCCGCGTCGACATCCACACCGCCCGTCCGGGCATCGTCATCGGTCGCCGCGGCGCCGAGGCCGACCGGATCCGTGGCGACCTGGAGAAGCTGACCGGCAAGCAGGTGCAGCTCAACATCCTCGAGGTCAAGAACGCCGAGTCCGAGGCGCAGCTGGTGGCGCAGGGTGTCGCCGAGCAGCTCTCGAACCGTGTCGCGTTCCGTCGCGCCATGCGCAAGGCGATCCAGTCGGCCATGCGCCAGCCCAACGTCAAGGGGATCCGGGTGCAGTGCTCGGGTCGTCTGGGCGGTGCCGAGATGAGCCGCAGCGAGTTCTACCGCGAGGGCCGCGTGCCCCTGCACACGCTGCGTGCCGACATCGACTACGGGCTGTACGAGGCCAAGACCACCTTCGGCCGTATCGGCGTGAAGGTCTGGATCTACAAGGGCGACATCGTCGGCGGCAAGCGCGAGCTCACCGCCGCGTCGGCCCCGGCCGGCGACCGTCCCCGTCGTGAGCGTCCGGCCCGTCCGCGTCGCAGCGGTGCCTCGGGCACCACCGCGACCAGCACCGAGGCCGGCCGCGCAGCGGCCGACACCGCCACCGCGGTCGCCACCGAGGCCCCGGTCGCGGTCGACACCGCCACGGCGCCGACAGAGAACCAGGAGGGCTGACCCATGCTGATCCCACGCCGGGTCAAGCACCGCAAGCAGCACCACCCCAGCCTCAAGGGGCAGGCCAAGGGCGGCACCAAGGTGACGTTCGGTGACTACGGCATCCAGGCACTGGAGAGCGCGTACATCACCAACCGTCAGATCGAGTCCGCGCGTATCGCCATCAACCGGCACATCAAGCGTGGCGGCAAGGTGTGGATCAACATCTTCCCCGACCGCCCGCTGACCAAGAAGCCCGCCGAGACCCGCATGGGTTCCGGTAAGGGTTCGCCCGAGTGGTGGGTCGCGCCGGTCAAGCCCGGTCGCGTGCTGTTCGAGATGAGCTACCCCGATGAGCACACCGCTCGCGAGGCCCTGCGCCGCGCGCAGCACAAGCTGCCCATCAAGACCCGCATCGTGACACGAGAGGAGTCGTTCTGATGGCACTCGGTATCGCTGCCGCCGAGCTCCGCGAGCTCGGTGACACAGAACTCCTCGAGCGTCTGCGCGAGTCGAAGGAAGAGCTGTTCAACCTGCGCTTCCAGATGGCGACCGGACAGCTCGACAACAACCGCCGTCTGCGGCTGGTCCGTCGTGAGATCGCACGCGTCTACACCGTGATGCGTGAGCGCGAGCTCGGACTCGCCGGCGGCCCGGACTCCGACGCGACGGTCGGTGACGACGCATGAGCGAGAAGGACACCACTGTGACAACACCCGAAACGAAGCCGCGCGCACAGCGCAAGGTGCGCGTCGGTTATGTCGTGAGCGACAAGATGCAGAAGACGATCGTGGTCGAGCTCGAGGACCGCGTGAAGCATCCCCTCTACGGCAAGATCATCCGCACCACCTCGAAGGTGAAGGCCCATGACGAGCAGGAGATCGCCGGCATCGGCGACCGCGTGCGCCTCATGGAGACCCGCCCGCTGAGCGCCACCAAGCGCTGGCGCCTCGTCGAGGTCCTCGAGAAGGCCAAGTAAGCCCTCTCGCATCACGACCCACGTAGAGCAGAACGACCCGCCACCGGATCACGGTGGCGGGTCGTTCTGTATGTACGAAACGGTGTCGCGACCGACCTCAGAAGTCGGTGGGTGAGCTCAGACCGACCGCGACGATGAGGACGATCAGCAGTACCAGCAACACGAGACTGATGGCGCCGCAGATGATCCCGGCCGTCGCCTGACCGGTACCGCGGAAGCGCGCGGGCTCACGGGTGATCTGACCTCGAGCGAGGAAACCGGTGATGAGCGCTGCGATCGCCAGCGGCACCCCGAGGTAGCAGAGCAGCAGCGCGGGGATCGACAGGATGCCCGTGACCAGCGAGACCACCGCGAGCGTGTTGTTCTGTGGTGCACCGAAAGCGGGCGCACCGAACTGCGCCTGACCGTAGGGGGCCTGGCCGTACGGGGGTTGGCCATACGGCGGCTGCTGTCCGTACTGGGGCTGTCCGAAGGGTGGCTGCTGTCCGTACTGGGGCTGCTCATACTGGGGTTGCCCGTAGGGGGTCTCGCCGTATCCTGCGCCGGGATACGGTCCCGGGCCGGGCGGCGGCGGGTAACTCGGGTCGGAGGCACCGGGATACGGCGGCGGAGTGGATTTCTGGAGGTCGGGCTTCTCGTCGCCGTTCGACCAGGGCTCGTGGGGTGTGCTCATCGAAGCGTTGTACCACAGGACAGATGACCGACACCGGTTCCGCCGGAGCGTCGTCGGTTACCATCGTTCCTCGTGCCGACGGGGGAGTCGGCGCAGGAGGGGATGGCTGTGACCGAGGTCGTGGACGGACCGGGCGAGCCCGGCGTGGTCGAGCAGAAGACCTTCGGATTGACGGCCGCCCAGGAGGAGATGTGGGCCGCCGAGCAGTTGCAGGACGACTACTCGGTCACCGTCGCCCACTACCTCGACATCACCGATGTCGTGGGCGAGGACGGCCACCCCTTCGATCCCGAGGTGTTCCGCCGCGGTGTCATCGAGGGCGCGCGGCTGCTCGAGACGGCGTACTCCCGGTTCGTGCTCGTCGACGGCGCACCACGACAGTTCGTCGACCCCGACGTCGCCTTCGACGTCACGACGGTCGATCTGCGCTCCGAGCCCGATCCGCTCGCCGCGGCGCACGAGTGGATGCGCGCCGACCACACCGCGACGATGGACCTCACCGCCGACCCGATGGCGGTGTCGGCCTTCATCCGCGTGGCCGACGACCGGACCTTCTGGTACCTACGCGGACATCACATCGCCTTCGACGGGTTCGCGGCACTGACCTGCCTGCACGAGGGCGTCGACCGCTACAACGCCGCCATGTCGGGAGAGACCTACGAGGTGGCGCCGCGGGCTACCCTGGCCGAGGTGACCGCCGACGACGAGCGGTACCGATCGGGGTCGCGACGCGACGCCGACGGGGCCTACTGGTCGGAACGGGTGACCGATCTCCCGGCGCCGGTGTCGTTGGCACCCGCGCAATCCGGTCGGCTCCATCCCGACCACGCGATCGCCGGCCGCGAGCTCTCGGCCGACACCCGCACCATTCTCGACGCGCGCGCCGAGCAGTTCGGCGGGTCGGCCGCGGGGCTGCTCGCGTCGGCGTTCGGCGCGCATCTCGCCCTGGTGACCGGCCGCGACGACGTCGTGCTGACGCTGCCCATCACCGGGCGGGTCACGGCGAAGATCAAACGTGCGGGCGGGATGGTGGCCAACATGCTGCCGGTGCGAGTCGACGCCGTCGCCCGCCACACGCCCGAATCCCTGGTCGCCGCGGTCGGTTCGGAGCTGACCGGCTGCCTGCGCCACCAGCGGTACCGGTTCGCCGACATCGCCAGGATCGCCGGTCTGGACGAGCGCCGCGTGACGTTCGGCCCGATCGTGAACCTCGTGTTCTTCGAGAAGCCGCTGGAACTGCACGGTGCCCGCGTGAGCTACCACATCGTGTCCTCCGGGATCCTCGAGGACCTGCGGATCAATCTCTACCAGGCGGGTGCGGGTCTGCCGATCCGCGTGGACCTGCACGGCAACTCGACCATGTACTCCCAGGCCGAGATCGCCGCGCACCTCGACGCCTTCCTGGTGTTTCTCGACGAGTTCCTCGCCCGCCCCGGCGATCCGATCGCCGCCATCGGGTCGATGATCAGCGGCGGGCTGACCGTCCGCTGAGAGTCACCTGTCAATCGCACCGGCCCGGATTGCCTGAGAACACCCATGTGCACAGATCGAATGCTCGGTGCGCACGGGGGTGCTGGGGCTGGAGACACGCATGTGGCGCAATATGTTTCGCCCCGCGAAGGGGTAGGAACTGATCACACCATTTTCGCCGTGAACACGTCCTGCGAACGAGTGAACCTTGGACAACTGCACAGTCGCGCTCGGTATGCTGACCGTGCCAGAAAGCGCAGGCGGGGGCATGCGTAGAGAAATCGACCCGAGCAATCGGTTACGTAGGTCCCGACAGAAACGATGAACAAACCATGTGTGCGTACAGCGATGGGGGTGTGAGCCCCGGCACCAGCGGTCGAGGTGACCGCATCCCGTTGACCGCGGCGCAGCGTGGGATGTGGTTCGCCGAGAGCCTGCAACGGGACTACTCGGTCACCGTGGCCCACTACCTCGACATCGTCGACGTCGACCGCCCGCTCGACCGCGACCTGTTCCGCCGCGCCGTCCGTGACGCCGCCCGTTCGCTGGAGTCGGCGTTCACCCGCATCGACCTCGTCGACGACGTGCCGATGGTGGTCGTCGACCCCGACATCGATTTCGACGTCACCGAGATGGATCTGCGTGCCGAGCCCGACCCGATGGCCGCCGCGCAGGCGTGGATGGCCGACGACCACCGCCGGCCGATGGATCTCCTGCGCGACCCGATCGCGATCTCGGTCCTCATCCGCGTCGCCGACGACCGGGCGTTGTGGTACCTCCGCGGCCATCACATCGCCTTCGACGGCTACTCGGCGCTGAACAGCCTCCACGAGGCGGTCCACCGCTACAACGCGATGTCCCGCGGGGAGGAGTACGTCCACCCGCCCCGTGCATCGCTGGCCGAGGTCGCCGCGGACGACGCCGCCTACGCCGACAGCAGCCGTCGCGCCGGTGATCGCGCGTACTGGGTCGACCGCGCGGCGGACCTGCCCGAACGGGTCACCCTGGCCCGTCGCGCGACATCGGCCCGACTCTCCCCGGCGAACGTGGTGGCCAGTACCCGCCTGACACCTCATGCGCAGGAGGCCCTCGAGGCCGCGGCGGCGCAGACCTCGAGTTCCGTGGCGACCGTGCTCACCGCGGCCTTCGCGGCCTACCTCGCCGCGGTCACCGGCACCGACGACGTCGTGCTGAGCCTGCCCGTCACCGGCCGGGCCGCGGCGAAGATGAAACGTGCCAGCAGCATGGTGTCGAACATGCTGCCCGTCCGCGCCCGCGACCTCGGCACCATCTCCGGGCGGGCGTTGATCCGCGACGTGCAGACCGAACTGACCGGCGTGCTCCGCCATCAGCGCTACCGCTACGAGGACATCCGCGGCCACGCCGGACTCACCGACGCGAGCGCGGCCTCCTTCGGTCCGATCGTGAACCTCGTGTTCTTCGACCGACCGATCGCGATCGACGGGGCGCGCACCGAGTACCAGATCCTGTCGTCGGGGATCCTCGACGACCTCCGGGTCAATCTGTACTCGGCCGGACCCGGCGAGCGGCTCGTCGTCGACCTGCACGGCAACCCGAATCTGTACTCCCGCAGTGAACTCGACGACCATCTCACGCGTCTGCTCGTCGTCGTCGAGCGTCTGCTCGCCGATCTCGACCGGCCGGTGCGTGACGTCGAGCTGCTGCTGCCCGGGGAACGCGACGCGGTTCTCTCACTCGGACGCACCGACGCTGCGTCGCAGCATGATCGGCCCATCGACACACATCTGCTCGCGCCGTTCCTCCATCAGGTCGAGCGCACCCCGGATGCCCCGGCGCTGGAGACCGACGACGCCGTGCTGACCTACCGCGACGTCGACGACAGGCGGCGCGCACTGGCCGCCCTGCTCGTCGACTCCGGTGTCGTGCCGGGTGACCGCGTGGTCATCGCACTCGACCGCGGCGTCGACCAGGTGTGCGCGGTCTACGCGGTGCTCGGACTGGGGGCGGTGTACGTCCCGGTCGATCCCGACGAGGCCGCCGATCGCCGGGCCGCGATCGCCGGGATCGTCGCGCCCCGGGTGATCGTCGATCGCGCGTGGACCGCGGACGCGTCGACGTCGGGCCGCACACCCACCGATCACGCGCGCCGAGTGGCGGATCGACTCGTCGCCGTCGGGCCCGCGTACGTCATCTTCACCTCGGGATCGACCGGGACCCCCAAGGGTGTCGTGGTCGACCACGACGCGGTTCTCACGCGGCTGCGGTGGATGCAGGACGACCACCCGGTGTCGACGGCGGACGCGATCCTGCACAAGACGCCGACCACGTTCGACGTCTCCATCTGGGAACTGTTCTGGCCCCTGATGACCGGAGCCCGCATGGTCATCGCCCGACCCGGGGGCCACCGCGACCCGCGGTACCTGCACGACGCCATGACCCGCCACGGTGTCACCACCGTCCACTTCGTCCCCGCCATGCTCGACGTGTATCTCGACGCCGAGCCGGCCCTACCGGCCTCGGTGCGTCAGGTCTTCACCTCCGGTGAGGCCCTGTCGGTCACAGCGGCGCGGCGCCTGCTCATGGGCTCGTCGGCCACGCTGACGAATCTCTACGGCCCCACCGAGGCCGCCGTCGACGTCACCGCCCACGCCGTGGACGCGCCCGCCGACACCGTGCCCATCGGTCGGCCCGTCACCGGCACCGACGTCTACGTCCTCGACCCCGCGCTGCGGGTGGTCCCGGTCGGCGTCGTCGGCGAACTGCACATCGCCGGCCGCCAACTCGCCCTCGGCTACGTCGCCGCCCCGGACCGCACCGCCGAACGCTTCGTCGCCGACCCCTACGGCGCACCCGGTGATCGCATGTACCGGACCGGTGATCTGGTGCGCTGGAACGACTCCGGTGAGCTGGAGTACCTCGGCCGGGGCGATCACCAGGTGAAGATCCGCGGCCAACGCGTCGAGCTCGGCGAGATCGAGTCGGTGCTCGAGTCCGTCGAGGGGGTCGATGCGGCGACGGTCGTCGCGCGCACCGACCTCGGGCCCGCGCCCGTGCTGGTCGCCTACCTGCGCGGCTGCGCACTCGACGAGGACGACCACCGGGTGATGGCCCTGGCCCGGCGCAGACTGCCCGCCCACATGGTGCCCGGTGCGGTGGTCGTGCTCGACGAGTTCCCGGTCACCTCCTCGGGCAAGGTCGATCGTCGCGCGCTGCCCGAGCCGACCGTCCGGACCGGAGTCGAGCACGCCGAGGCCCGGACGGAGACCGAGATCGCCCTCGCCGCGACGATCGCCGAACTGCTCTGCCGCGAGCGGGTGGGTATGCGCGACAACCTGTTCACGCTCGGCGCCGATTCGCTGGTCGCCGCACGACTGGTGTCGACGATGCGGTCCCGCCACGGTCTCGATCTCGCGCTCACCGACGTCTTCGACGCCGCGACCATCGGCGAACTGGCCGAGAGGACCCTGCGTGTCACCGACGCGGCCCCCGGCGCGAACGAGTCCGAGGTGGCGGCCGTGGCGACCCGGCCCGCGGTCCTGCCGTTGTCGCCGGCGCAGACCCGCCTCTGGTTCATCAACCGGATGGCGCCGCACGAGCCGACCTACAACATGCCCGGTGCACTGCGCCTGCCCGGTGACACCGACGCCGATGCGATCGTCGCCGCGGTCGGAGATGTCCTGGCGCGTCACGAGATCCTGCGTACCCGGTTCCCGTCGGTCGACGGCGAGCCGACGCAGGAGATCGCCGCCAGCACGGACGCGGTTGCCGCCGTCACGGCCGACATCGGCGAGGTCGTGACCGTCGCGGCTCACCGGCTCGACCACGCGATCGGCGAGATCGTGGCCCGTGGTTTCGATCTCACCCGTGAGTTGCCCGTCCGTGCGCGGCTGCTGCGTGTCCCCGCCCCCAGCGTCGTCGACCACCCCGGCGTCGCCGACATCGCCACCACGATCTCCGACGAGAGTTCTTCCACCGCCGCGGATCTCGTCGTGGTCCTCGTGGTGCACCACATCGCGGCCGACGGCCAGTCGCTGCCGCCGCTGTTGGCCGACCTGATGGCCGCGTACACCGCGCGCCGTGCCCACCGCGCTCCGGAGTTCGCGCCGCTCGCGTGGCAGTACGCCGACGTCACCCTGCGTGCCCGTGCACGTCTCGGTGACGCGGACCACCCGACGCCCGCGGCGCGCGCTGCGCTGGAATTCTGGCGTGCCGAACTCGACGGCGCCCCCGAGATCCTCACCCTGCCGACCGACCGCCCGCGACCGCAGATCCCCAGCGGCAACGGCGATCACGTCGATGCCGTCATCCCCGCCGAGCTCGCCACCGCCGTCCGTGACCTGGCTCGGGACCTGTCGGTGACGCCGTTCGCCGTGGTGCACAGCGCGCTGGCCGTCGTCCTCGGCCGTCTCGCGGGCACCGAAGACGTGTGCATCGGCACCGCCGTCGCCGGTCGTGACGATCCGGCCACCGCCGGACTGATCGGCATGTTCGTCAACACCGTCGTGTTGCGCAGCCGGATCGATCCGTCGGTCTCGATCGCCGACCACATCGCCGCCTCGCACCGCACCGCGGCACGGGCGATCGCCCACGGCGACATCCCGTTCGAGCGCGTCGTCGACGCCGTCGCCCAGCGACGCGGATCCGCGCATCCGCCGCTCGTCGGCGTCGCCCTGACGATGCAGGTCGACCCGCTGGCCGCGCTCGCCGAGTCCGGCGCGATCCCGCTCACGGCGCAATCACGCGTCCGCGCCGCGAAATACGATCTGACGCTCACGCTGACCGAGTCGGCGGACCGACGATCCGACGCCGCCTACCGCCTCGAGATCGCCTACGCCACCGACCTGTTCGACCGCACGACCGCCGTCGAGCTCGGCCGGCAGCTGCACCGGGTGCTGCAGACCATGGTCGACGCGCCCACCGGTCCGGTCGGACGCATCGATCTCGTCGCACCGGATCGCATCGGTGCGCTCGCCGCGCCGCCCCTGGTGTCGCCGTCTCCCCAACCGCTCCGCCGACTCCTCGCGACCGGTGCGCGCGTCGCCGACGACGACGCGCCCGCGGTGTCGGGAGAGATCACCATGGCGTGGTCGGTGTTCGAGGCGTGGACCAACCAGATGGCCCGGGAACTCATCGCCCGCGGCATCGGACCCGGCGATGTCGTCGCCATCAGCATCGGGCGCTCGGCGCACTCGGTCGCCGCACTCGTCGCGGTGGCCAAGACCGGGGCCGCGTTCGTCACGATCGACCCCGCCCACCCGCCGGCCCGGCGGACCCAGCTCGTGGCCGACAGCGCGGCGGTACTCGGTCTGTCGGTGCGGGCCGCTCTCGCGGAGGCACCGGGGGACGACACCGTGCCGTGGGTCGCGATCGACGACGTCGCCTTCGAGCTGGCGCTCGCGGGCTACAGCGGCACACCGGTCGGCGACGACGAGATCCGACGCCCGGTCCACATCGACGACCTCGCGTACCTGCTCTACACCTCCGGATCCACCGGGCGGCCCAAGGCCGCCGCCATCACCCACGCCGGACTCACCGCGATGGTCGACGGACAGCGCTCCATCATGGGCGCGCACCCGGGCGGCCGGTATCTGCACGTGGCGTCGCCGAGTTTCGACGTGTCGGTGTATGAGATCCTCATGGCCCTGTGTGCCGGTGGCGAACTCGTGATCAGTCCGCCCGAGGTGTTCGCCGGCGACGAGCTGACCGCACTGCTCGTCCGGCATCGGGTGACCCACGCGGTGGTGACACCACTGGTCGCCGCGACCCTCGACCCGGCCGCGCTCACCGAGCTGACCCTGATGGGTTTCGCGGGCGAGAAGGTCCCGCCGGAACTGGTCGAGACCTTCGACGCCCCGCACCGGTCGCTGTTCAACATGTACGGGCCGAGTGAGGCCACCATCTGGACCACGGTGGCCCGTCTGCGTCCCGACGCCCCCGTCACCATCGGCCGCCCGGTCCCCGGGTTCGCCGCCCTCGTCCTCGACGACTGGCTGCGCCCCGTGGCCACCGGGGTGATCGGCGAGCTCTACCTCGCGGGCGCCGGTGTGGGACGCGGCTACCACGAGCGCCCGGCGCTGACCGCGACGCGCTTCGTCGCGCACCCGTTCCTGGCCGGCGCGCGGATGTACCGCACCGGCGACCTCGTCTCCCGCAACCGCGACGGCGCCCTCGTCTACCACGGCCGCAACGACTTCCAGATCAAGCTACGCGGCATGCGGATCGAGCCCGGCGAGGTCGACGGCGTCCTGCGTCGCCACCCGGGCATCGACCGTGCGGTGAGCGTCGGTGCCACGACCGGTCACGGAGACACCGTGCTCGTCACCTACGTCACGCCGCGTGCCGGCGCGGTTCTGGTCCCCGAGCAGATCGTCGAGCACGCCCGTCGACACCTCCCCGCGCACCTCGTGCCGCACACCGTGATGGTGATCGACGACCTGCCGCGCAACCGCTCCGGCAAGGTCGACCGGTCGGCGCTGCCCCCGGTGGAGCTGCACTCCGGGCACGACTTCGTCGCTCCCCGCAGCGAACTCGAGACGATCGTGGCCGGCGTGTTCGCGTCGGTCGTCGGCGTCGACCAGGTGGGTGTCCACGACGACTTCTTCGCCATCGGGGGCAACTCGTTGTCGGCGACCAAGGTGATCTCGCGCCTCGAGCGACTGCTCGATCGCCGCCTGGCGCTGCGGGTCCTGTTCGAGAACCCGAGCGTCGCAACACTCGTCGGTGCGTTGGGGTCGGACGCACCCGGGTCGGGGGCGTCGGTCGCGGGAGACGAGGCGCCGCTGACCACCCGGCGTCGCTCCGAGGTGGTTCCGGTCTCCGGCGCTCAGCGGGGCATGTGGCTGGTCAACGGCGCCGATCCCACGTCCGGGGCGCACAACATCTCGTTGTCGCTGCACCTCGCGGGCGCGCTCGACGTCGATGCGCTGCGCGCGGCCGTCGTCGACCTCGTCGCCCGACACGAGACGCTGCGCACGATCTACCCGCTCGTGGGATCGGAACCGGCACAGGTGATCCTGCCCGCCGAGCTCGTCGCATCCCAGTTCGAGGTGTCGGTGATCGACCCGTCCGACGGTGCCGCCGACGACTCGGCCGGTGACGTCGCGGTGGCCGAGTTGTGCGCCGGGGGATTCGATCTGACCGCCGAGTTGCCGGTGCGGGCGGCGGTCGTGCGCCGGGAAACCGACGACCACGAGCTCGTGTTCGTGGTGCACCACATCAGCGCCGACGGTGTGTCGCTGCGTCCGCTCGGACGGGATCTGGTGCACGCCTACCTCGCCCGCCGCGACGGGACACCGCCGCGTTGGCCGGCGTTGTCGCTGCAGTACGCCGACTACGCGTCGTGGCACCGCGAGCGACTCGCCGCACCCGACGCCGACGGGGTGACGCGGGCGCAGCGCCAACTCGACCACTGGGCGCGACGTCTGCGGGGCGCTCCCGGACCGGTCGCGCTGCCGACCGATCGTCCGCGTCCGCCCGTACCGACGTCGTCCGCCGCGGCGGTCGACCTCGCGATCCCGGCCGACGTCGTCGCGGCGCTCTCGACCGTCGCACGCTCGACGGGCACCACGCTGTTCATGGTCGTCCACGCCGCCTACGCGGTGCTGTTGTCCCGGTTGAGCGGACGCGGCGACATCGTCATCGGTACACCACTGCACGGTCGCGGGGACGAGGCGCTCGACGACGTCGTCGGCATGTTCGTCAACACCCTCGCCCTGCGCACGGCGGTGGAGCCGGGGGAGCGGTTCACCGATCTCCTCGGACGCGTCCGCGCCGACGACCTCGCCGACATGGCCCACGCCGACGTCGCGTTCGACGACGTCGTCGCCCGGGTGTCGGGAACGGGATCGGGGGCGGGCACGCACAACCCGCTGTTCTCGGTCATGCTCGCGTTCCAGAACCTCGAGTTCCCGGTGGTGGAGGTCGAGGGACTGCGCATCACGCCACGCGTCGCCGACACCGTCTCGGCGAAGGTCGATCTCGAGCTCATCCTGTTCCCGACCGACCCCACCGGACGCACCGCCGACGGCGCGATGGCCGGTCGCATGATCTACGCGACCGACCTCTTCGACGCCGAGACGGTGCGGCGTCTCGTCGACCGCTGGGTGCGTCTGCTCGCCGACATCGCGTCGCATCCCGACCGGGTCGTCGGTGACCTCGTGCTCGAGGACGCACCCACGCCCGAACCGGTCTCCGAGATCGGCGCGCTGCCCGATCTGGTGGCCGTCGCGTCGTCGGTCGACCCCGATGCGGTCGCCGTCGACCTCGACGGGACCACGGTCAGTTTCGGGGAGATCGACTCCATGGCGGCGGCCATGCAGATCACGCTGCCCGACGGGGACGCCTACACCGCACTCACCGTGGCGCTGACGACGGTGGTGCCGGTTCTCGGCGACGGTGACGTCAGGATCCTCGACGAGGCGCTCGATCAGTTGCAGTCCAACGCCCGCCGCGTCGCCGGAGTCGCCGGCACGCCCGCCGCGTCCGGCCCGCCCGCGCAGACGCAACCGTCGGACGGAACCGGCCGGGAGTGACGACCACCGGACCAGGCGTGCCCGGCGCCTCGCCACCTCGTCGTGTCGCCCACCGCACGACGGCCCGCCCGTCGACGCCGCACCTCGTGGCGCTCGCCGCAGATCTCGCGCCCGATCGGGTGGTGTTCGTCGGTGCGACCGGACCGGTCACGCTGGCCGTGCTCTCGGCCAAGATCGCGGCGACGGTCCCGATGTTGACCGCACGGGGCATCGGCACCGAGGCGGCGGTGAGTGCCACGGTCACCGGGCTGCTCCCGCGAGCGGGCCTGTCGCCGGCCCAGATCGGTTCGGCGACCGCCGAGACTCTCGCGCGGATCGCCGCCACCGTCGACGAGGTCGCCGGCACCTCCGACTGGGGCTCGGTCCCCGGCCGCTTCCGCGCCGCGGTGCGCCGATCGGCGATGCACACGCACGGGGGCGGGGTGCACGGGGCGGGCCGGGTGGCGGTGTCGGACCTGCGTGGCGTGGCGCTGACCTATCCCGAACTCGATGAACGGTCCGACCGGCTGGCCCGTGGCCTGATCCGGGCGGGCGCGGGACCCGAGACACTCATCGGTGTGGCCCTGCCGCGCGACGTCGACCTCATCGTCGCCCTGCTCGGCGTGCTGAAATCCGGTGCCGCCTACCTCCCGCTGGACCGCACCCACCCGGTACGCCGCTCGCAGACCATCGTCGCCGCGGCGCGCCCATTGATCATCCTCACCGCCGACGACACCGCGTCGCAGTGGCGCGAGGAGATCGGCGCGCCCACCGCCACGGTCACCGAGATCGCCAGCGGTACAGACGAATCGGCGCCGACGCTGCCCGAGGTCATCGACAGTCGCAACGCCGCCTACGTGATCTTCACGTCGGGATCGACCGGTGTGCCCAAGGGTGTCGTGATCACCCACGAGCAGATTGTGGCGATGCTGAACGCCCTCGACGAGCTCTACGAGACCTCCGCCGACGACGTGTGGACGATGTTCGCCTCCTACGCCTTCGACGTGTCGGTCGGTGAGATCTGGCCCGCACTCGCCGCGGGAGGGCGCCTCGTCGTCCTCGACCACCTGACCACGCGATCACCCGACGACATGGTCGCGGTCCTGATGCGGGAACAGGTGACCATTCTCAACCTGACCCCGTCGGCGTTCTACCAGCTCGCCGCCGCGCTGCGCGGTGGCGGGCGAGACGACGCGAGCACACCCCGGCTGTCGGAGTCGGTGCGCGAGATCATGTTCGCAGGGGAGCGACTCGACTTCGACCAGGTACGCCGCTGGTATCGCGATCGCGTCGCCGTCGACGGTCGCACCGGTCCCGCACTGAACAACATGTACGGGCCCACCGAGACCACCGTGTACATGACGCGACGGGCCGCGACACCCGAGTTCGCCGAGGCGACAACCGTGTCCGACATCGGGGGACCGTTCCCCGGGACCAGGACGGTCGTCCTCGACGCGCGCCTGGCCGCGGTGCCCGAGGGTGTGCCCGGCGAGCTCTACGTGTCCGGGCCCCAGGTCGCCCGCGGCTATCTGGGCCGCGGTGATCTCACCGCGGGCCGGTTCGTGGCCGACCCGTTCGGTCCGCCGGGTGCGCGGATGTACCGCACCGGTGATCTCGTGCTCGAGCGCAACGGATCGCTGGAGTTCCTCGGCCGGGGTGACGACCAGGTCAAACTGCGTGGCTTCCGCATCGAACTGGGCGAGATCGAGGCCGCGCTCGCCGCCGTCGACGGTGTCGACGCCGCCGCGGCCGCCGTCCGTGCCCGCGACGACCAGCCCGAACAGCTCGTCGGCTACATCGTCGCGGGTACCGGCCCCGACCGCGAGGGCGCTGTGGCCGAACAGGATCCGAGCGACGTCGACCGGGATGCCGCGGTGGCCGCCGCGGCACGGGCAGCGGTCGCGGCACGGGTGCCGGAGTACATGGTGCCGTCGGTGGTCATGGTTGTCGACGCGCTTCCGCTGACCGTCAACGGCAAGATCGACCGCGACGCACTGCCGACCCCGGATGCGCCGGTCGAGGTCGGCCGCACCGAACCACCCGCCACCGACACCGAACGGGTGATCGCCGCGGTCGTCGCCGAGGTGCTCGGACTCGACGGGATAGGTGTCACCACATCGTTGTTCGATCTCGGTGGGACGTCGCTGGCGGTCGCTCGGATCGCCGCCCAGGTGGCGCGGCAGCTCGACGTCGACATCACCGTGCGCGACGTCTTCGCCCAGCCGACCGTGCGCGGTCTCGCCGGCGTGGTGACCGATCGCGGCGCTGCCGACCGGCCCGTGCTGCTGCCGGTGGAACGCCACGACACGGTCGGACTGTCCGACGCCCAGCGCCGGATCTGGTTCCTGTCCCGGCTCGATCCCGACAGCGCCGCCTACGCGATCCCGTTGGTGCTGCGCTTCTCCGGTGATCTGCGACCGGCGGCCCTCGCCGCCGCCGTCGATGACGTGATCGCCCGCCACGAGTCCCTGCGCACGCGGTTCGTCACCACCGACGGTGTTCCCGCACAGGTCGTGGTCCCTGCCGCGGGACATCGCAGTGACACGCTCATCG
Organism: Williamsia sp. Leaf354; assembly: GCF_001424365.1. NCBI lineage: Bacteria > Bacillati > Actinomycetota > Actinomycetes > Mycobacteriales > Nocardiaceae > Williamsia > Williamsia sp. Leaf354. The sequence continues at coordinate 177,382 of NZ_LMPL01000005.1, read as the reverse complement.
ACCCGCCACGCGATCTCACCGCCGTCGACGCGCAGTCCGTCGAGCGCGAGATCACCGAGATCGTCACCGCACCCTTCGATCTCGAGGCGCACCCACCGGTGCGCGCCCGGCTGCTGCGCGTCGCGCCCGACACCACCGGGGCCGCTGTGGGCGGGGGAGACGAGTTCGTGTTCGTCCTCGTCGCCCACCACGTGATCGCCGACGCGGCGTCACTCGCACCGCTCGCACGAGACCTGATGGCGGCCTACGCCGCTCGGGTCGAGGGAGGCGCACCCGACCTCGCCCCGCTGCCGGTGCAGTACGCCGACTACACCGTGTGGCAGCACACACTGCTCGGCGACATCGACGATCCGACGTCGACGGCGGCACGGCAGTGGCACTACTGGCGCGAGCAGCTCGCCGACCTGCCCGAGGTGACCGACCTCCCCGTCGACCGGCCCCGCCCGGCGGTGGCATCGGGACGCGGGGCGCAGTACCACCTCGACCCCGCCCCGGACGTCGTCGACGGTCTGTTCGGCCTGGCGCAGGCCCGGGGCGCGACGCCGTTCATGGCGGTGCACGCGGTGTTCGCGGCCCTGCTCGCGCGGTCGGGCACCGACGACGACATCGCGATCGGCACCGCCGTCGCCGGCCGAGGCGACGCCGCTCTCGACGACCTCATCGGGATGTTCGTCAACACCCTGGTGCTGCGCACCCGCGTCGACCGGTCGGCGGACTTCGCCACCCTGCTCGAGCACGTGCGGGCCACCGACGTCGCGGCGCTCACCCACACCGACCTCCCGTTCGAGCGGCTCGTCGAGGAACTGTCGCCCGACCGCAGCTCCGCCCACTCGCCGCTGTTCCAGGTCGCCCTCAACCTCGTCGACGCCGACCGGTCCGCCTTCTCGCTACCCGGTGTCGACGTCCGCGCCGTCGACCCACCGGTCACGACAACGCAATTCGACCTGTCGCTCACCGTGTCCACCGGCGACGGGGACGCGGTAGGCAGTCCGCGGATGGTGTTCACCTATGCCACCGACCTCTTCGACGAGGCCACCATCGCCGATTTCGCGGACCGGTTCGTGGCCCTGGCCGCCGCCGCGGTCGCCGACCCCGGCCGACCCGTCGGCGACCTCGACCTGGCCGGATCCGACCTGCAGGACACAGCAGCGCTCGACGGGGGCGGGGACGTCACGCCGCGGACGTTCGCCGAGATCCTCGACGCCGCCGTCGCCTCGAATCCCGACGGCATCGCGGTCTCCGACGCCACGACACGCTGGACGTATCGCGAGCTCGCCACGCGCGCCGATCACGTTGCCGCCCAGCTACATCGCCGCGGGGTGCGTCCGGGAGACGTGGTGGCGTGTGCGATACCGCGATCCCCGGAGGCGACACTCGCGCTGTGGGGCGTGGTCCGCGCGGGCGGTGCGGTGCTACCGATCGACCGCGATCACCCCGCCGACCGCATCACGCAGATGCTCGCCGACAGCGACGCGCGTATCGGTGTGACGGTGTCCGGTGGCACGGCGAGTGCGCTGCCCCCGCATGTCGACTGGCTCGACCTCGAGGCCCTGGCACAGTCGGCCCCCGCCGACGGCGAGGCGCCGACCGCGGCCCGCATCGACGACATCGCGTACGTCATCTTCACCTCGGGATCGACCGGGCGACCCAAGGGCGTCGCGGTCACCCATTGTGGACTCGCGAACGTCGTGGCCGAGATGCGCGGTCGGTTCGCCCTCACCCCGACCGCGCGGGTGTTGGCGTTCGCCTCACCGAGTTTCGACGCGTCCGTCTTCGAGACGCTCCTCGCGGTCACCGCCGCCTCGACCCAGGTGATCGCGCCGACCGACATCGTCGGAGGCGACGAGCTGGCGAGTTTCCTCGCCGCCGAACGCATCACCCACGCCTTCGTCACACCCGCCGCGCTCGCGACCGTCCCCGCCGACGGGCTCGACGAGCTGGCCGTCCTCTGCGTCGCCGGCGACACCTGCCCGCCCGAACTGGTGCAGCGGTGGGCGCCGGGCCGGGCGATGTTCAACCTCTACGGCCCGTCGGAGGCGACGATCTGGTCGACGTCGACCACTCCGCTCCGCGCGGTGGACACCGACGATCGGCCCCCGGGGGCGCCGCGGACCGTCCCCATCGGCGTCTCTGTCACCGGGGTACGCGCCCATGTCCTCGACGACCGACTGCGCCCGGTTCCGCTCGGGGTCGCCGGCGAGCTCTACCTCTCCGGTCCCGCGCTGGCCCGCGGCTACCTCGGTCGGCCGGGGCAGACCTCCGAACGCTTCGTCGCCGACCCCTTCGGTCCGCCCGGTGGCCGCCTGTACCGCACCGGCGACCTCGTGCGTCTGCGCCGCGGCGCTTCCGAGGTCGACGGTGCGTCGTCGCACGAACTGGAGTTCCGGGGTCGCAACGACTTCCAGGTGAAGATCCGCGGTTTCCGCATCGAGCCCGGTGAGGTCGACGCCGTCCTTGGCGCCCATCCCGACGTAGCGTTCGCGACCACGCTGGCCCGCACGCATCCGCAGTCCGGGCAGACGATGCTGGTGTCGTACGTGCACCCGAGGCCCGGGTGTGCGCTCGACACCGCCGATCTCGGGGCCCGTGTCGCCCATCGCCTCCCGCGCCACCTCGTGCCGTCGTCGATCATGGTGCTCGCGTCGGTACCGCTGTCGCCCACCGGCAAACTCGACCGCCGCGCGCTGCCTGCGCCCGTCGTCGACAGCGGCGATGTCGTGGCACCGGCCACCGACACCGAACGACTCATCAGTGGCGTGTACGCCGAGGTCCTCGGGCTCGACGAGGTGTCGGTGACGGCGGATTTCTTCGGCCTGGGCGGGAACTCTCTCGCCGCGACCCGTGTGGTGGCCCGGGTCGGACAGGGTCTGGGTCGTGACCTGCGTGTCCGCGACCTGTTCGACCACCCCACCCCGCGCGGGTGGGCGGCAGCGATCGACTCCGGTACCACCGATTTGGGTACGGACGACCCCGCGACCGCGACACCCCCGACGCCCCGGGAACGCCCGACCGAGATCCCCCTGTCCTACGCCCAGCGCCGCATGTGGTTCATCAACCAGTTCGACCCGACGTCGGCCGCCTACAACATCCCTGTCGTCGCCGTCCTGCGCGGACCCCTCGACGTCGACGCGCTGCGCGCCGCCGTCGGCGACGTGGTCGCCCGGCACGAGGTGCTGCGCACCACCTATCCGACCGGCGGCGACGGCGCACCGGTCCAGGTCATCGACACACCCGACCACGCGCGCGACCGACTCGACTGGACGGTCGCCTCGTCCGACGACGAGGCCCGATCGATCATCGGTCGGGGGTTCGACGTCGCGACGGAGCTGCCGCTGCGGGTGCGACTCCACAGCGTGGACGCCACACACCACCTGCTGGTGGTCGTCGTCCACCACATCGCGGCCGACGGTCAGTCCGCGCCGGTCCTCGCCCGCGACATCGCACTCGCCTACACCGCGCGGGTCGGTGGAGCTGCGCCGCAGTGGACCCCTCTGCACGTCCAGTACGCCGATTACGCACTGTGGCAACGTGACCGGCTCGGGTCGGTCGACGATCCTGGGTCGCCGATGGCACGCGACCTCGCCTGGTGGCGCTCCACCCTCGGCGGGTTGCCCGAGGTGCTCGGACTGCCCACCGACCGGCCGCGTCCCCCCGCACCCGACGGCGTGAGCGGCGCCGTCGAGGTCGCCCTCGACGCCGAGACCACCCGCGCGGTGCGACAGCTCGCGTCCGACGCCGGCGTCACCACGTTCATGGTGGTGCACGCGGCCCTGGCGGCTTTGCTCGCGCGCCTGTCGTCGTCGACCGACATCGCCGTCGCCATCCCGGTGGCCGGTCGAGGCCACGCCGAACTCGACCCGCTCGTGGGCATGTTCGTCAACACCCTGGTGCTCCGGACCGAGGTTGACCCCGCCGCCGACGTCACCGACCTGCTCGGAGACGTCCGTCGCGTCGACCTCGACGCGTTCGCACACGCCGAGGTGCCGTTCGAGCGCGTGGTCGACGCCGTGGACCCGGTGCGGTCGGAGGCCTTCGAACCGTTGGCCTCGGTGCTCTTCGTGCACGACACCGACCGCCCGGTGTCGGCCGACCTCGGCGACGTCACGATGGACCTCGAGCGGGTCGGCGACGACGTCGCCAAGTTCGACCTCACCGTCGGCGTCACCGACAACGACACGGCGCTGACGGGTGTGTTCATCTACGCCGCAGCACTGTTCGACCACGACACCGTCGCACGCGTCGCCGACGGATTCCGTCGCCTCCTGACCGCGTTCGCAGCCGACCCGGCGCGTCCGGTGGGCGACATCGCGATCCTCCCCGATACGGCGATCGCCGAGCAGGTGGCCGCATCGTGCGGACCGGAGGTGATGCTGCCGGCGACCACGCTCGTCGACGAGAGCCGTCGCCACGGGGACGCCCACCCCGACGCGATCGCCCTGGTGACGACCGACGGGTCCGGGCGCACCCTGACCCACGGTGAGTTCTGGGCGCGGGTGTCGGTGCTGGCCCGCGACCTCATCGACGCCGGTGTCGGTCCCGACGTCGCTGTCGCGCTGTGCCTGCCGCGCTCGCCGGAACTGGTCGTCGCCGTCCACGCCGTCCTCGCCGCCGGCGGCCAGTACGTGCCCCTCGACATCGCGACCCCCGCCGACCGCGCCGGGTACATGATCGCCACCTCCGGCGCCGCCGTCGTGCTCGTCGACCGCGACCGACGGCCCGACTGGATATCGCAGGTGGCGACCAATGACCGTCTCACGGTGCTGATCGTCGACACCACGGCCGAGATGGTGATCGGGGCAGGCGATGTCGCCGATCGCGCCGCGCCGGTCACCGATGCCGACCGACGGCACCCGCTGCGCCCCGACCACGCCGCCTACACGCTGTTCACCTCGGGCTCGACCGGCCGCCCCAAGGGTGTGGCGGTGTCACACCGCGCCGTGCTCAACCGGCTGCGGTGGGGACTGGCGACGTTCCCCCTGGGGTCCGACGACGCCGTCCTGCTCAAGACGCCGTGCACCTTCGACGTCTCGGTCCCGGAGTTGTTCGCCCCCCTGATGTCCGGGGCCCGGATGGTGATCGCCGCCGACGGCGGGCACACCGACCCCGAGCACCTCGCCGACGTGCTGACGACCCACGCGGTGACGTCGGTGCACTTCGTGCCGTCGATGCTGTCGGTGTTCCTCGACGTCGTCGACCCGGCGGACCTGGCCTGGATGTCGTCGGTCCGATACCTGTTCTGTTCCGGCGAGGCGTTGTCACCGGGTCTCGCGCGCGCCGCACGCGCAGCGCTGCCGCGGGCCGGACTCCACGACCTCTTCGGCCCCACCGAGGCCGCCGTCGAGGTCGCCCACCATCACATCGACGTCGTGGGCGAGGTCGTCCCGATCGGACGACCGGTGTGGAACACGCGCACGACAGTCCTCGACACGCGGCTGCAGGTGGTCGGTCCGGGTGTCGTCGGCGAGCTGTACCTCGGCGGACCGCAACTCGCACGCGGATACGCCGCACGCCCCGACCTCACCGCCGAACGGTTTGTCGCCGACCCCGCGGGCGGGGGCGAGCGGCTGTACCGGACCGGCGATCTCGTCCGCCGCAACCGCGCCGGTGAGCTGGAATACCTGGGGCGCAGCGACTTCCAGGTGAAGCTGCGCGGGCAGCGCATCGAGCTCGGCGAGATCGAGGCCGTACTGGCCGCCGCGCCCGGCGTCGTCCACGCCGCCGCGTCGGTCGTGACCGCACCGGGCGGATCCCGACATCTCGTCGCCTACCTCGCCGGACGCGACGGCGACGCGATGGTGGCCGCGGCCCGCGCGGAGGCCGACTCCTCGCTCGCCGAATACATGCGGCCCGGCATCTGGATCACCCTCGACGACATCCCGCGCAGCGCCGCGGGCAAGCTCGACCGACGGGCGCTGCCCGCCCCCGATTTCGGTGCGGCCGTGGCCGATCACGTCGCACCGGGCACCGACGACGAACGCGTCATCGCCGACATCGTCGCCGCCGTGCTCGGCGCGGACCGCGTCTCGGTGACCGACTCGTTCTTCGCGCTCGGTGGCGACTCGATCCTCTCGATCCGGCTGACGTCGCTGCTCCGCGGCGTCGGCTACGCGATCAGCCCGCGCGACATCTTCACCCACCGCACCGTCCGAGCGTTGGCACACAACGCAGTCCGCGACACCGCCGACGCACTCACCGAATACGAGGGCGGCGCAGTCGGACCGGTCGCACCGACCCCGGGCGTCGGATGGATGCTCGACCTCGTCGACGATCCCGAGCAGATCGCCGAATTCTCCCAGTCCGCGGTCCTGGTGCTCCCGCCCGACGCCGAGGTCGCCGAGCTACGCGCGGTGATCGGCGCGGTCGCCACCGCCCATCCGATGCTCACCGCGTCGCTCACCGTCGACGACGGAGTACCCACGGTCATCGCGGGGGCCGGTCGCATCGATGACATGCATATCGAGATCCTCCACACCGCCGATGCAGCGACCGATGGCGCAATCCTCGACGCACACCGTCGGGCCTCCGACGGCCTCGACCCGTCGAGCGGTCGTCTCGTCGCCGCGGTCGGTGTCCGCGACGCGACGGGGATCGGTCGTCTCGTCGTCGTCATCCACCACCTCGGCGTCGACGCCGTGTCGTGGCCGACCATCGTGTCGGGGATCGGTACGGCGTGGTGGCAGGTGCGCTCCGGCGAGCCGCCGACCGTGTCCGCCGCCGGCACCTCGTTCCGCCGGTGGGCCGGCGTCCTCGCCGACCTCGCCGAGCGCGCATCGGAACTGGCCCTGTGGGATCGACACCTGCCCGCGCACGGTGTGTCGACGACGATCACGACCGACCACGACCGTGACCGTCTCGCGTCGGTCGAGACCATCGGCGTGACCGTCCCCGCCGCGATCGCCGACCCGATCCTCACCTCGGTCCCCGAGGCGCTGCGCACCCGCGTCGACACCGCACTCATCGCGGCTTTGATGCAGTCGGTCGCCGATGTGTTGTCACCGAACACCCCCGACAGATCCGATCCGGGTGTGTCGGTGCTCATCGAGAACCACGGGCGCGAGGAACATCTCGCCCCCGGAGCGGACCTGTCGGAGACCGTGGGGTGGTTCACCAGCTTCGTCCCGCTCACGCTGCAGGTGTCGCCCGCGGGCCCCGACGCAGAACACGGCACATCGGTCATCGCGACGGTGAAGGCGGTCAAGGACGCCGTCGCGCGGATGCCCGACGGCGGTATCGCGTTCGGACCGCTGCGGTATCTGCGACCCGGGTCGCCGCTGCGCGAGCGCCCCCTGCCGTCGGTGAGCGTCAACTATCTGGGCGCACGGTCCGGTCCGGTCCGGACCGAGTCGTCGTTCGCGCCGGTCGCGGGCACACCGACCCTGCCCCCGTCGGTGCGCGGTGACATGGCGGCGCTCGCCGCCCTCACCGTCACCATCGGCGCGGTCATCCCGACCGTCGGGGATCGAGAACTGCAGGCGGAGTTCACCTTCGCGCCGGGAGCGATCGACCGCGCGCAGGTCGCCGCGATCGCCGACCGATGGGCGACGCACCTGCAGACCGTCGTCGAGACACTGCGTGAGGGTCCCGTGGGACCCAGCGAGACCGACCTCGCGTCGACCGGGCTCACCCAGTCCGAGATCGACGCGGTGCTCTCCGCGCATCCCGGGGCCGAACTCTGGCCTCTCACCCCGCTGCAGCAGGGCCTGTTCTTCGAGTCGGAGTTCGCCGGCGGCGCCGACGTCTACATCACGCAGTCGACGATCACCGTGACCGACGCCTTCGAGGCCGACACCGCCCGCCGTGCCGCGCAGGCGCTCGTCGCTCGGCATCGTGTGCTGCGGACCGCGTTCGTGCGCAGCACGTCTGGTCGCGCGGTCGGCGTCGTCGCGCCAGACGTGACGCCCCGGTGGCAGACCGTCGACCTCGGCGACCTCGCGCCCGGGGATGCGGCCCGGGGTCTCGAGCGGATCGCCCACGACGAGCGGGTCGCGGGGTTCGACCTCGCCGACGGCGAGCCCATCCGGTTCGTGCACGTCCGTCATCTCGACGCCGAGGCCCGTCCCGCGGTGTCGCTCGTCGTCACCGCCCATCACCTCGTCATCGACGGCTGGTCGGCGCCGATCCTGCTGGGCGAGTTGCTGGCCCCGCTGTTCGGCGGTCCCCCCGAGACGAGCGAGCCGGTGCGTCCCGATTTCGGCGACCACCTCGACTGGCTCGCGACCCGTGATCACGCGGGCGCACTCGACGTCTGGCGCGAGGCTCTCGCCGGGGTCGACGGTCCGACGCTGGTGGCGCCGGGGCACACGCCGAGTGCGGACGCCCCGCCGCGGGATCTGCAGGTGCATCTCGGCGCCGATCTCACGTCGGCGTTGACCGGACGGGTGCGTGACCTCGACGCCACGATGGCGACGGTCCTGCAGGCCGCGTGGTCGATCCTGCTGAGCCGCATGACCGGACGCACGTCGGTGGTGTTCGGTGAGACGGTGTCGGGGCGGTCGCCCGACGAGCCCGGCGCGAGCGGGATGATCGGGCTGTTCATCAACACGCTGCCGGTCGCCGCGCGTGTCGATCCCGGTACGACGGCGGCCGAGCTCGTCGCCGCCCTGCACCGCTCGAAGGCGGCGGTCCTCGACCACCAGTACGTCGGACTGGCCGACATCGCCGATGCGATCGGGCAACCGGTCCTGTTCGACACCCTGACGGTCTACGAGTCGTATCCGGTCGACGCGGCCGTCGCCGCCGCGGCCGGCGGGGGAGAGGGGCCCGTGCGCGCGGTGTCGTCCACCGACGCCACGCATTACCCGCTGAACCTCGTCGCCGCACCCGGCCCCGAGGACTCCGATGACGGTCTGACCCTGACCCTGAAGTACCTGCCGTCGGCGTTCGACGAGGACATGATCGCCGTGGTCGCCGACGCCGTGGTGGTGCTGCTCTCCGCGATCGCGCACGACCCGCAGATCCGTGTCGGCGACATCGACCTGCGCTCGCCCGCGGTGATCGACCGGATGCAGGGGTGGTCGACGGGTGCCCCGTTGCTCCCGGGATCCCCGGCCTCCGCCCTGCTACCGGATCTCGTCGCCGCGCAGGTGGCCCGGACACCGGACGCGGTCGCGCTGCGCGTCGAGGGCGCGTCGGTGACCTACGGCGAGTTCGGTGCCCACGTCGACCGCGTCGCCGCCAATCTCATCGAGCGCGGGGTCGGTCCCGATGTGCCGGTCGCCGTGGCCATCGCGCGGTCGACGGAGCTGCTCGTCGCGATCCACGCGATCGTCGCCGCGGGCGGGCAGTACGTACCCCTCGACCCCGATGCGCCCGCCGATCGCATCGATCACATGCTCACCACCGCCGGTGCGCAGATCGTGCTGCTCGCGCACGGGGGGCGACCGGTGGACGCGGTCGGCCGCACGATCGTCGAGATCGACTGCGCCACCACAGCCGGCCCGGACCCGGCGGTGTCGCGGACCGTCGCCGAGCACCGTCGCGGCCTGCGACCCGACCACTCGGCCTACACCCTGTTCACGTCGGGATCGACCGGACGCCCCAAGGGGGTCACGGTCTCCCACGCCGCCATAATCAACCGTCTGCTGTGGATGCAGGAGGAGTTCGCGCTCACCGACACCGATGTCGCCGTGCAGAAGACCCCCGTCACCTTCGACGTGTCGGTGTGGGAACTGTTCTGGCCGCTGATGACCGGCGCCACCCTCGTCGTGGTCGATCCCGACGGCCACCGCGACCCCCGACATCTCGCCGACCTGATGGCCGCGGAACGGGTGACGGTGGCGCACTTTGTGCCGTCGATGCTGTCGACCTTCGCCGACCTCCTCGACTCCGGCCCGTCGGCGGTCGATCTCCACCACCTGCGTGCGGTGTTCGCCTCCGGTGAGGCGTTGGCGCCCGCGGTGGCCGCCTCCGCGCTCGCCGTGCTGCCGAACGCCCGTCTGCACAACCTGTACGGACCCACCGAGGCGGCGGTCGACGTCACCTGGCACGAGGTGCTGCGCGGTGAGCGCACCGTGCCCATCGGAACACCCATCGCGGGCACCGTCACCCGGATCCTCGACGACCGGCTGCGTCCCGTGGCCCCGGGTGTCGTCGGCGAACTGCACCTGGGCGGTGTGCAACTCGCCCGCGGGTACGCCTCCCGCCCCGACCTCACCGCCGAACGTTTCGTCGCCGACCCGTACGGCCCGGCGGGGGCGCGTCTCTACCGCACCGGTGACCTCGTCCGCTGGACCGCACACGGCGAGATCGACTACGTCGGACGCGCGGACACGCAGATCAAGCTGCGCGGTCAGCGGATCGAACTCGGGGAGATCGAGGCCGTTCTCGCCGCCGCGCCCGGTGTGGTGGCCGCCGCGGTCACCGTCGCAGGAGGTCCCGACGGCGGCGACCACCTCGTCGCCCACCTCGCGGGATCGGTGGCCGCCCAGGGTGACCTCGACGCGGTCATCGCCCATGTCGCGCAGTCCCTCCCGGCGTTCATGCGCCCCACCCTGTTCGCGGTGTCCGAGACGTTGCCGACCACCGCCTCGGGCAAGATCGACCGTCGCGCCCTGCCTGAGCCGGCCTTCCCCGGCGCCGGAGCCGACCACGAGATCGTCGCGCCCGCCGACGATCTCGAGGCGATCGTGGCCGAGGTGTACGCCGACGTCCTCGGTGTCGACGCGGTGTCAGTGACCGACAGCTTCTTCGACATCGGTGGCAACTCGCTGTCGGCGACGCGGGTCTCGGCGCGCGTGTCCGACGCCCTCGCGACGCGGGTCGGGGTCCGTGACGTGTTCTCCGCGCCCACCATCCGCGCACTGGCCGCGCTCGTCGGTGAGAGGCGAGGCGGCACCGCGGGTGCGGACGTGGCACCGCTTGTCCCGCAGGTCCGTCCGGATCGCATCCCGCTGTCGCCGGCGCAGCAGCGGATGTGGTTCATCAACCGGTTCGATCCGACGTCGCCCGCCTACAACATCGCCTTCGCGCTCCGGTTGCGCGGCACGCTCGACACCGCCGCGCTGCGTGCCGCGGTGCGGGACGTGATCGGGCGCCACGAGACACTGCGGACCACCTACGCCCAGGACGCCGACGGCACCGCCCACCAGGTGATCGGCGACCCCAGATCGATCGACGACGACCGGTGGTGGTGTGACGACGAGGTCGCCGCTCTGCCCTCGCGCCCCTTCGATCTCGCCGTCGAGGTGCCCATCCGGGTGGGCCTCGTCCCGGCGGACACCGCGAGCAACGACGGCCACGGTGACCATCTGCTGTACGTGGTGATACACCACATCGCCTCCGACGGTGAGTCCATCGCGCCCCTCGTCGCCGACCTCGTGACCGCGTACGCGGCCCGCGTGACCGGCACGGCCCCGGCGTTCGAGCCGCTGAGCGTGCAGTACGCCGACGTCACCCTGTGGCAGCAGCGCGTTCTCGGCGCGGTCGACGACCCGACCTCACCGCTGGGCGCCCAGGTCGATCACTGGCGCGAACGCCTCGCGGGCCTGCCCGACGTCGGTGACCTGCCGACCGACACCCCGCGTCCGCCGGCGGCGTCGATGCGCGGTGCCGCGGTGGACATCCCCCTCGGCTCCGAGGTGCTCCCCGGTGTCGAGATGCTCCCCGGCTCTGCGATGCTCTCCGCCCTCGAGGCGCTCGCCGCGCGGCGCCGCGTCACGCTGTTCATGGTGCTGCACGCCGCCCTCGCGGTGGTTCTCGCGCGGTCGTCGGCGAGCACCGACATCGCCGTGGGGACTCCGGTCGCCGGACGCGGCCGGGCCGAACTCGACCCGCTCGTGGGGATGTTCGTCAACACCCTGGTGCTGCGGACCGAGATCGATCCCGCGGCGACGTTCGCCGATCTCCTCGACGCCGTCCGCGACGTCGACCTCGACGCGTTCGCGCACGCCGACGTCCCCTTCGAACACCTCGTGGACGTCCTCGCGCCCACACGGTCGGAGGCGTTCGCGCCGCTCGCACAGGTGCTGCTGACCCTCGAGCAGTCTGCCACCACCGCCATCGACGTCGCCGGCGTGGAGATCACGCCCGTCGACCCCGGCGACCCACCCGCGCGTTACGACCTCACCGTCGGGTTCACCGCCGCCCGCGACGACCGGGGCGCCCTGACCTCGTTGAGCGGCAGGCTCATCTACGCGACCGACCTGTTCACCGAGGACACCGCCCGACGTCTCGCCGACCGCCTGCGCGCGGTCCTCGTCGCCGGTGTCGCGACACCCACGGTCCCGGTCGGTGACATCGACCTTGTCGATCCCGCCGAGGCCCGTCGGGTCGCGGAGTTCTCCGACGGTGGGCCCGGACCCCGGATCCTCCCCGAGGCAACGGATCTCGCCTCGGCGGTGGCGTGGCAGATCGCGGCGACGCCGACGGCCACGGCCATCATCGACGGCGACCGCGAGATCTCCTACGGCGAATTCGGCGCCCGCGTCTCCGGTCTCGCGCGCGCTCTGATCGCCCGGGGGATCGGGCCCGGCGCCGCCGTGGCGATCTGCCTCCCGCGCTCGGCGGAGATGCTCGTCGCGGTGCACGCGATCGTCGCCGCGGGCGCACGCTGGGTCCCGGTCGATCCCGATGCGCCGGTCGCGCGCACGGCGTCGATGCTCTCCACCGGAGGAGTGTCGCTCGCCGTCGTGGCCGCGGGGAACACGCCCGAGGCGCTCGTCGAGCACCCCGTCGCGCGTCTCGTCGTGGACTGCTCCGGGTCGATCGACGGCGACAGCCACCCCGTTCGCGACAGCGACCGACGTGCACCCCTGCATCCCGACGACGCCGCCTACACCCTGTTCACGTCAGGATCGACCGGAGAACCCAAGGGCGTCACCGTCTCCCATCGTGCGATCGTGGCGCGGCTGGCATGGATGCAGGACCGCTTCGCGCTCACCACCGACGACACCGTGGTCCAGAAGACCCCGGTCACCTTCGATGTCTCGGTGTGGGAACTGTTCTGGCCGTTGATGACCGGCGCGCGACTCGTACTCGCCGAGCCCGGACGACACGGCGATCCCGTCCACCTGTGCGAGATCGCCGACCGCTGGTCGGTCACCGTCGCCCACTTCGTGCCGTCGATGCTCTCGGCGTTCCTCGACGTCCTCGCGACCTCCGGCACCGCGGCGCCGGCGAGCCTGCGTCTGGTGGTCACCTCCGGCGAGGCGCTCGCCGCGTCCACCGCGCGCGCGACGATGGCCGCCCTTCCCGCCGCGACCCTGCACAACCTGTACGGACCCACCGAGGCCGCCGTCGACGTCACCCACCACGCGGTCACCGGCACCGAGACCCCGATGCCGATCGGCCGCCCGGTGCCCGGCACCACGACGGTGGTCCTCGACGACCGGCTGCGGCCCGTACCCGTCGGCGTCGCCGGCGAGTTGTACCTCGGCGGCGTGCAGCTCGCCCGCGGCTACCAATCGCGGCCCGATCTCACCGCGGAACGCTTCGTGGCCGACCCCCACGGCACCGGGAAACGGCTCTACCGGACCGGCGATCGCGTCCGGTGGAACCGCGCCGGTGACCTGGAGTACCTCGGGCGCAGCGATTTCCAGGTGAAGCTGCGCGGCCAACGCATCGAGTTGGGCGAGATCGAGGCGGTCCTCGCCGCCGCGTCCGGTGTGCGTGGTGCGGTGGTGTCGGTGCTGACCGACACCACCGGTGACGCCCACCTCGTCGCCCACATCGCCGGCCATGTCGACGGTGCGGCGCTCGACCCTGCCACGGGGGCGCCGACGGCCGTCCTCGACGCGGTCCGGGCGCTGCCCGCACACATGCGGCCCACCCGGTGGGTCGTCCTCGACACGCTGCCGCTGACGTCGAGCGGCAAGGTCGACCGCCGGGCGCTGCCGGCCCCCGACCTCCTCCCGGACGCGGGGGAGTACACACCGCCGGTCGACGCGACCGAGGAGATCGTCGCCGCGGTCGTGGCCACGGTGCTGGGTCTGGACAGGGTGTCGGTGACCGACGGGTTCTTCGATCTCGGCGGCACCTCGCTGTCGGCGACACGGGTCGCCGCCCGGGTGGCCGATGCGCTCGGTACCGAGGTCGGGGTCCGCGACGTGTTCGAGGCACCGTCGGTGCGGGAGCTCGCGCAGCGCGTGGCCGACAGTGCCCGTCACGAGGGTCGCTCGGCGGCGCCGCTACGGCCGATGGTCCGGCCCGATCCGATCCCGCTGTCGGCCGCGCAACAGCGGATGTGGTTCATCAACTCCTGGGACCCGTCGCAACCCACCTACACGATCCCGCTGGCGCTTCGCCTGCACGGAGATCTCGACATCGACGCCCTCCGTGCGGCGTTCACCGACCTCGTCACCCGCCACGAGGTGCTGCGCACCCTCTATCCGATCGGCGCCGACGGTGTCGTACGCCAGGAGATCCTCACCCCCGACGCGGTCACCGACGGGGCACGCGCCCTCGACGTGCGGATCGTCGACACCGACGACGAGGCCATGGCGATCGCGCGGAGCGGATTCGACCTCACCGTCGACCTCCCGCTGCGGGCGCGCCTCGCGCCGGTGGGGCAGCAGGCCCTGCTGGTGATCGCGTTGCACCACATCGCCGCCGACGGCGAGTCGATGCCCGTGGTGGCCCGCGACCTGATGACCGCCTACGCGGCCCGTCGCCGCGGTGCCGCACCCGACTGGGCGCCGCTGTCGGTGCAGTACGCCGACCACACCCTGTGGCAGCTCGAACGCGACACCCTCGACGCCGCAAACGTCGACGGACCCCACCGCACACGCCTCGACCACTGGGCGCAGGTGCTCACCGGCGTCGCGCCCGTCATCGACCTCCCCACCGACCGCACCCGACCCGCGGTCGCCTCGACCGACGGTGCGAGCGTCGACCTCGACATCCCCGCCGACATCGCCGCGGCGGCAACGCGGTTCGCGCGTGAGCACGGCGTGACGGTGTTCATGCTGCTCCACGCATCCCTGGCCGCGGTGCTGGCGCGCCTGGCCGCCACCGACGACGTGGTCGTCGGTACGCCGGTGGCCGGTCGGGGCCGCGCCGAACTCGACGACCTCATCGGCATGTTCGTCAACACCGTGGTGCTGCGCACGCCCGTCGACCCGACCGCGCCGTTCACCGACCTGCTGGCCCGAGTGCGCCGCATCGACCTCGACGCACTCGCCCACGCCGACGTCGACTTCGACGACATCGTCGACCGACTCGATATCGTGCGCTCGGAGGCGTTCGCCCCCCTGGTGCAGGTCCTGTTCACCGTCGGCGACGGCACCACGCCGGACGATCCGGGCACCCTCCACCCCGCCGCCCTCCACACGGATGGCATCATCGTGGAACCGGTCGACCTCGAGATCACCACGGCCAAGGTCGATCTCACCATCGGCGTGCAGGCGACACCCGCGGGGACCGATGGTGCTCGGGCGTGGAGAGGGACCATCGCCTACGCCACCGCGCTGTTCGACGAGACGACGGTGCGCGCACTCGCCGACCGGTGGATGCGCCTGCTCGCTGTCGTTCTCGACGCCCCGCACACACCGACAGGTGAGGTCGACATCCTCACCGAGGCCGAGCATCTGGCGGTGCGCGGCATCGGCCCGGTACCCGCACCGATGCTGCTGCCCGACATACTCGCCCGCGCCGCCGCTCGCGAACCGCACGCGATCGCGGTCGTCGACGACCGGATGTCGCTGACCTACGCCGAGCTCGACCGGCTGAGCTCGGCCGTCGCCCGCGACCTCATCGCCGCCGGCGTCGGCCCCGACGACGTGGTCGTCAGCGCCATCCGCCGATCCGCCGCGGTGCAGATCGCGCTGTGGGCGGTTGCCAAAGCCGGTGCGGTGTACTGCCCGATCGATCCGCGCTACCCCGCCGACCGCATCCGCCAGGTCGTCACCGACAGCTCCGCGACCATCGGGTTCGTCGGCGCCGACGTCGCCTCGGGCGCCGAGCCGATGCCGACGGGTCCGCGGTGGATCACCCTCGACGACACCATGATCGCCGCGACCGGCGACCGGATCGATGCCGGTCGGGTCTCGGCCGAACCGGTCGTCGACGCCGACCGGATCGCGCCGCTGCGACCCGACAACGGCGCCTACATGATCTTCACGTCCGGATCGACCGGCGTGCCGAAGGGTGTGCTCGTCACCCACACCGGCCTCGCCGGCGTCGCACAGACCCTGCGGGATCACCACCGCAGCGAGCCGTCGTCGAGGTGGCTCGGCATCAGTTCCCCGGCCTTCGACGCGGCGATGCTGGAGGTGCTCGGCACCTACATCGCCGGTGCGACCATGGTGGTGACCCCGCCCGACATCGTCGGCGGTGTCGAACTCGCCGACTGGATCACCGCGCACGGGGCCACGCACGCGTTCCTCGTCCCGTCGGTCGCCGCGTCGCTTCCCGACCCCACGCGGGTGTCGTTGACCCACCTGCTCGCCGGCGGCGAGGCCGTCACCGACGCCGAGATGGCCCGCTGGGCCGGCACCCGCGACTTCTTCGACGCCTACGGTCCCACCGAGGCCACGATCATCTGCGTCACCTCGGCGCCGTTGACCCCGGGATCGCCGGTGCCGCTGGGTCTGCCGATGCCCGGAACCCACGCGGTCGTGCTCGACGCACGCCTGCGGCCGGTGCCGACCGGGGTCCTGGGAGAGCTGTACCTGATGGGACCCTCGCTCGCCCGCGGTTATCACCGGCGCCCGGGTCTGTCGGCGGAGCGGTTCGTCGCGGCGCCGTTCGGGACACCGGGCAGCCGGATGTACCGCACCGGAGACCTGGTGCGCCGCAGCGCGACCGGCGAACTGTCCTACGCCGGGCGGTTGGATTTCCAGGTGAAGCTGCGTGGCCAGCGGATCGAGCTCGGCGAGATCGAGTCGGTGCTGCTGACGCACCCGCGGGTACGACGCGCGGTCGTCGTCGGTGCCACCGACCCCGACGGGGGCGCGATCACGGCGCTGGCGGGCTACGTCGAGCACGACGGCCCGGCACCCGACGCCGCCGACATCCGCGCGCATCTGGCCGAGTCGCTACCCGCCCACATGGTGCCGAGCACCATCACCGTCCTCGACGCGATGCCGCTGACACCGGTCGGCAAGATCGACCGCGCCGCACTGCCCGCCCCCGAACCCCGCAGCGCCGCCGACGAGGACGCCGAACCGCCGCGCGGAGACGACGAGGTCGCCGTCCGTGCCGTCGTGGCCGAGGTCCTGGGTATCGACGCAGACGCCACCGGCGTGACCGCTGACTTCTTCGCCCTGGGCGGCAACTCGCTGTCGGCCACGCGGGTCACCGCGCGCGTCGCCGACGCCCTCGGGGTTCGCATCGGCGTGCGGGATCTGTTCGAGGCGCCGACGGTGCGCGGGCTCGTGCAGCGGCTGCGCGCATCGACGACCATGGCCGGGGCGGGGGTGACCGCGTCACCGCTGCAGCCGATGTCCCGCCCGGCGCACATCCCGCTGTCCATCGCGCAGCAGCGCATCTGGTTCCTCAACCGCTTCGAACCGACGTCGACGGCGTACGTCATCCCGGTGCTCGCCCACCTCCACGGCCCGCTGGACGCCGCCGCACTGCGGCAGTCACTGCTCGACGTGCTCGACCGTCACGAGGTGCTGCGCACCACCTACCCGGAGACGAACGGCCGCCCGGGACAACGGATCCACGACCTCGACACCGCTGCGTCGATGCTCGAATGGACGGAGACCGACGCCCACGTCGAGGTCGACGGGTTCCTCCCAGCCGAGTTCCTCCCAGCCGAGTTCCTGCCGGCCGGGTTCGACGTCACGATCGATCTGCCCGTCCGGGCGCGTCTGGTGCGCATCGATCCCGATCACCATCTGCTGGTGTTGTCGCTGCACCACATCGCCGTCGACGGCGAGTCGCTGCCCCCGCTCGTCGGTGATCTCGCCGCGGCCTACGCGGCACGCGCGGCCGGGCGTCGCCCGACCCTGCCCCCGTTGCCGGTGCAGTTCGCCGACGTGGCCCTGTGGCAGCAGGCGGTACTGGGGTCGGCCGACGACCCGACGTCGGCTCTGGGGCAGCAGGTCGGATACTGGCTGACCCACCTCGCCGACCTGCCCGACGTGCTCACCCTCCCCGCGGATCGGCCGCGACCGGCGGTGGCCTCGCACGACGGTGGGCGCATCAGGTTCTCGATCCCCGCCGATACCGCCGACGCCGTCCGTGCGGCCTCCCGCGCCCGCGGCGCGACCGACTTCATGGCCGTGCACGCCGCGCTCGCGGTCCTCCTCGCACGGTTGTCGGCGACCGACGACATCGCCGTCACCACACCCGTCGCCGGACGGGGGCAGGCCGCCCTCGACCCGATGGTCGGCATGTTCGTCAACACGCTGGTGCTGCGCAACCGCATTCGCGGCCACGAGACGATCGGTGCGGTGCTGGACGAGATCCGTGCCACCGATCTCGACGCGTTCGCCCGCTCCGACGTCTCCTTCGAGTACCTCGTGGAGCGACTGTCTCCCACCCGCTCGGAGGCGTTCGCGCCGCTGAGCCAGGTGATGCTGTCGGTCGCGGCCGCCGGTGACCGGTCGGACGGCATCACGGCCGGTGGGCTGCGTATCGACCTGGCCGATACTGGAACACCGCCCGCCCGACTCGATCTGGCGGTCAGCGTCGGCACCGGCCCGACCGGATCGGACTGGCAGGGCGAGATCGTCTACGCCACCGACCTGTTCGACGCGACGACCGTGGAGACCCTGGCCGGTCGGTTCGTGCGAACGCTGCAGGCCGTGGCCCGCCCCGACGTCGCGGTCGGCGACATCGATCTGCTGACCGACACCGAACGCCACATGATCGCCGCGCGCAGCGTCGGTCCCGATGTCGCGCTGCCCGCGGAGACGCTGGCCGACGTCGTCGCACGCCGGATCACCGCGACCCCCGCCGCGGTCGCCCTGGTTCCCGACGACGACCACGTCGGCGACGCCATGGACTACACGACCTTCGGTGGCCACGTGTACCGGTTGGCCCGTCATCTCATCGCCGCCGGGATCGGCCCGGAGACGGCCGTGGCCATCCGGATGGACCGGACACCGGCGATGGTCGTCGCCGTCCACGCGGTGATCGCGGCCGGCGGCCAGTACGTGCCGATCGACCCCGACGCGCCCGCCGACCGCGTCGGATACATGATCGACACCGCCTTGGTCCGTCTCGTCCTCACCGATGCGCCCGCGCCGTCGGTCGCCGGTGTCCCGACGATGACGGTGGACCTCGACGACACGGCCGAAGCCATGATCGCCGGGCCGGTCACCGACACCGAGCGCCGCGCACCGCTGCGGCCCGACCACGCCGCCTACACGCTCTTCACCTCGGGATCCACCGGCCGCCCCAAGGGCGTCACGGTGTCGCACCGGGCGGTGCTCAACCGCCTGCGGTGGGGGCTCGCGACCTTCCCGCTCGACGCGACCGACACGGTGATCCTCAAGACGCCCACCACCTTCGACGTCTCGGTGCCCGAACTGTTCGCGCCGCTGATGGCCGGCGCGCGACTGCTCGTCACCCGGCCCGGCGGCCACACCGACCCCGATCACCTCGCCGACGTCCTCGCCCGCCACCGCGTGACGTCGGTGCACTTCGTGCCCTCGATGCTGTCGGTGTTCCTCGACGTGGTCGACGCACACCGGCTCGCGCGCCTCACCGCGCTGCGGTTCGTGTTCGCCTCGGGCGAGGCGCTGTCACCGGGTGTGGCCGCTCAGGTGCGCGACCGGCTCCCGTGGGCCGGCCTGCACGATCTCTTCGGACCGACGGAGGCGGCCGTGGAGGTCGCCCACCAGGCCCTCGACACCGTCGGTCCGGTCGTCCCCATCGGGCGCCCCATCGACAACACCGTCACCCGTGTCCTCGACGACCGGTTGCGTCCGCTGCCGGTCGGCGTCCCCGGCGAGCTGTATCTCGGTGGTGTGCAGGTGGCGCGGGGATACGCCGCCCGTCCCGACCTCACCTCCGAACGGTTCGTCGCCGACCCGCAGGGCCCGGCCGGTACCCGCCTCTACCGCACCGGCGACCTCGTCCGGTGGCGAGGAGACGGGGCACTGGAATACCTCGGGCGCACCGACTTCCAGGTGAAGCTCCGCGGCCAGCGCATCGAACTCGGCGAGATCGAGGCGGTGATGACCGCGGTGCCCGGGGTCGTGCACGCCGCCGCATCCGTCGTCACCGGCGACACCGTGAGCCCGACAGGCGAGAACGCGACCCAGCACCTCGTGGCGCACGTCGCGGGCACCCCGGGGACGCCGATCGACGTCGACGCGGTGCGTACCGCCGTCGAAGCGGCTCTGCCCGAATACATGTGGCCGTCGATGTGGGTGCCGCTCGACGACGTCGTGCTGAACACCGCAGGCAAGCTGGACCGTCGCGCGCTCCCGCGACCGCAGTTCACCGACACCGACGCCGATCACGTGCCGCCGGTGACACCCGACGAACGGGTGATCGGCGAGATCGTCGCCGCCACCCTCGGCGCCGAGCGGGTCTCGGTCACCGCGTCGTTCTTCGCCCTCGGCGGCGACTCGATCATGTCGATCCGCCTGTCGTCGATGCTGCGCGCAGCCGGTTTCGCGATCAGTCCCCGCATGATCTTCGAACACCGCACCGTCCGTGCGCTCGCCGCGGCGACGGCCGCCTCGGCACTCCTCGACGAACTCCCCGGCGGTGCGGTCGGTCCGATGCCCGTCGGGCCGGCGATCGCATGGATGCTCGACCTCGTCGACGGCTCCCGTGACCACGTCGACTTCTCGCAGTCGGCAGTTCTGTCGCTGCCCACCGAGGCGACCGAGGCCGACGTCCGCGCCATCGTCACCGCGCTCGTGGCGACGCACGCCATGCTCTCGGCGAGCCTGCGGCGCGTCGCGGGGGAGTGGCAGCTCACCGCGGGCGCCGGATCGGCCGATGACGTGGTGGTCCGCATCCTCGAGGGGCCCGACCCCCATCTCGCCAACGCCGACCTCTCCGGCGCCGTCCGCACGGCGCACGAGATCGCCCTCACCGCACTCGATCCCGAGGTGGGTCGGCTCGTCGCCGCCGTGGGCGTACGTGACGCCGATCCGTCGCGTCCCGGGCGGCTGGTGCTGGCCGTCCACCACATCGGCGTCGACGCCGTCTCGTGGACGACGGTGCTGACCGGGGTGGCGACGGCGTGGTGGCAGCGCACATCCGGCGCGCCGATCCGGTTGACCCCGCCGGCCACCTCGATGCGGCGGTGGACAGGCGTGCTGACCGACCTGGCCGAGCGGGACGGCGAGATCCCCCTGTGGGCAGAGCATCTGGCCGTGGCAGCCCGCTCGAACGGTCGCCTCGCGCTCGATCGCCGACGCGACCGACAGTCGACCGTCATCTCGACGGCTGTCGACGTCCCCGTCGACGTGACCGACGCGATTCTCGGGGCGGTCGCCGACGCCTACCGCACGGGCGTCGACGCCGTCCTCGTGGCCGCGCTGGTCGACGCGCTGACGGAGGCGTTCCCCGACGAGGCAGGCGTCTCGGTGCTGCTGGAGAACCACGGACGCGAGGAGCAGGTCGCTCCCGGTGCCGATCTCGCGGGCACGGTCGGCTGGTTCACGGCGTTCGCGCCGGTGTCGGTGTCGGGACACGCTGGTTCGGTCGACCTCACCGTCAAGGCGGTCAAGGACGCGCTGGCACGGATGCCCGACCGCGGCATCGCCTTCGGACCCCTGCGATACCTGCGTCCCGGGTCACCGCTGCGTACCGCGGCCCTGCCCCCGGTGACGCTGAACTACTTCGGCAACACGGGAACCGACACCGCGAAGAACGGTGTCGTCGACTTCACGCCGGTGGCGGACGGCCCGTCCCTGCCGCCGTCGGTCACGGGCG
Source organism: Williamsia sp. Leaf354 (assembly GCF_001424365.1). NCBI lineage: Bacteria > Bacillati > Actinomycetota > Actinomycetes > Mycobacteriales > Nocardiaceae > Williamsia > Williamsia sp. Leaf354. The sequence continues at coordinate 155,599 of NZ_LMPL01000005.1, read as the reverse complement.
CGATGGTGGCGACGGCTGCGCTCACCGTGTCGGTCAGCACGATCGCCACCGCCCACGGACGCGTGCTGCACGCCGACTTCGCCCACCCCGCAGGCGTCCTCGGCCGCGACGATGTCGCCGGGATCGCCGCGCGGTGGTCGTCGGCGCTCACGGCGATTGCCGCGCACGTCCGCGCCGTCGGCGATCCCGGGCCCAGCGAGACCGACCTCGCCGCGACCGCGATGACGCAGTCCGAGATCGACACCCTGCGTGCGAGCGAACCCGGTGCGACGCTCTGGCCGCTCACCCCGCTGCAGCAGGGCCTGTACTTCCAGGCCGAGATCGCCGCCGGCGCGCACCTCGCCGACTCCCCGCACGACGAGGTCGACGTCTACGTCACGCAGTCGGTCATCACCTTCGGCGGCCCGGACGCGGCTGCCGACGACGCCGACGAGGCGATGCACGCGGCCGCCCGACTCCTGCTGGACCGCCACCGCGTCCTGCGCTCGTCGTTCCGCCGCACCCCGGCCGGACACGTCGTCGCCGTCGTGCCGACCACCGTCGAACCGGACTGGCGGGTGGTCGATCTCACCGATCGCACACCCGACGATGCAGCCGACGAGGTGGCGCGCATCGCCCGCGCGGAGCAGGCCACCCGTTTCGACCTCGCCGTGCCGGGACTGATGCGTTTCGTGTGGGTCCGCCATCGCCTCGGCGACGGGCTTTCCGACACGACCACACCGGAGACGGGCGCATCGCTGATCATCTCGGCCCACCACCTCCTGCTCGACGGGTGGTCGGCGCCCCTGGTGCTCAGCGAACTTCTCGCCGCGCGCCACGGCGTCGACACCCGCCGCGCGGGTGGGCGTGACTTCGGCGTGTTCCTCGACTGGTTGTCCCGCCGTGACCGCGACGCAGCACTCACGGCGTGGCGCGACGCCCTCACGCCGGTCGAGGGGTCCACCCTCGTCGCCCCCGGTGCCCGACCGCGCACCGATGTGCCGCCCGCGGAACGGTCCCTGCACCTCACCGCGGAGACCGTGCGCGGCCTGAGCGCGGCGGGTCGACGCGCCGGCGCCACCACCTCGACGGTGCTGCAGGCGGTCTGGGCGATCCTCCTCGCGCGCATGACGGGCCGCGAGACCGTCGTGTTCGGCGAGACCGTGTCGGGCCGCCCGCCGGAGATCGACGGCGTCGAGTCGATGATCGGTCTGTTCATCAACACCCTGCCCGTCCCGGTGACGGTCGGCGCCGATGACACCGTGGGCGATCTCCTCGGCGCGCTGCAGCAGTCGAAGGCGCGGCTCCTCGACCACCAGCACGTCGGACTGGCCGAGATCGCCTCGGCCACCGGCGACGCCGCGGTGTTCGACACCCTCGTCGTCTACGAATCGTTCCCGGTGGACCGCGCCGCGGTCGCCGGGTCCGGGGCAGCCACATCGGGACTCGTCATCCGAGGTGTCACCTCCGCCGACGCCACGCACTACCCGCTGACCCTCGTGGCCGTGCCCGACGGCGACGAGATGGTCGTCCGGGTCAAGTACCTCCCGTCGGTGTTCGACGACGCGCGCATCGCACAGATCACCGACGCGGTCGCGACGCTCGTCGACGCCGTCGCCCACCGCCCCACCGCGCTCATCGCCGACCTCGACCTGATGACCCCCGACCTCGCCGCCCGCGTCGACGCCTGGTCGACGGGGCCGATCACCCCGCTTCCGTCGATGGCGACCGCCTCGGTGGTCGCCGGTCTGCGGCGGCAGATCCGCGACACCCCCGACGCGATCGCGCTGCGCGCCGACGGACGCGCGGTCACCTACGCCGAGTTCGGGGCGCGCGTCGGCACACTGGCCGCGACCCTGCGCACCCGCGGGGTGGGTGCTGGAGACGCAGTGGCCGTGGCCATCCCGCGGTCGATCGAGATGGTCGTCGCCGTGCACGCCGTCGTCGCCGCCGGCGGCCACTACGTCCCCCTCGACACCGACGCCCCGCACGATCGCATCGCGTACATGCGCGACACCGCCGGCAGCTCGATCGTCCTGGTCGGGCCGGGCGGCGCCCCGGCCGCGATCGGGGTGTCGGGCGACGCGCTCGTCGTCGATGCGACCACACCCGTCGACGTCGACGCGGCCGGTCACGAGTCGGGAGACTCCGACGGCCTCGACGGGACTGCGGTGGACGGAGCAGAGGCGGCGTACACCCTCTTCACCTCCGGATCGACGGGACGCCCCAAGGGGGTCACGGTGTCCCATGCCGCGATCGCCAACCGTCTGGCGTGGATGCAGGACCGCTACCCGATCGGCGGCGACGACGCCGTCCTGCTCAAGACACCGGTCACCTTCGACGTCTCGGTGTGGGAACTGTTCTGGCCGTTAGTCACCGGGGCGACCATGGTGATCGCCGACCCCGACGGGCATCGCGATCCCCGCTACCTCGCCGACCTGATCGACCGGGAACGCATCACCACGGCGCACTTCGTGCCATCGATGATGGCGGCGTTCGTCGATGTCCATCGAGGCGCGACATCCCTGGTGTCGGTGCGGCAGGTGTTCGCCTCCGGCGAGGCGCTGACCCCGGCCACCGCCCACGCCATGCGGGCGATCACGCCGAATGCGCGGCTGCACAACCTGTACGGACCGACCGAGGCCGCCGTCGACGTCACCCATCACGAGGTGTCGGCCGACGACGCCACCGTCCCGATCGGGCGTCCCGGCTGGAACACCGTGACCCGGGTGCTCGACGCCCGTCTGCGACCGGTGGCGCCGGGCATCGTCGGCGAGCTCTACCTCGGGGGAACTCAGCTCGCCCGGGGCTACGCCTCGCGCCCCGACCTCACCGCCGACCGCTTCGTCGCCGACCCGATCGGCGGGCCCGGCGAACGGCTCTACCGCACCGGGGATCTCGTGCGCTGGACACCTGACGGTGAACTGGACTATCTGGGACGCAGTGACTTCCAGGTGAAGATCCGCGGGCAGCGGCTCGAACTCGGCGAGGTGGAGGCCGTCCTGGCCGCGGTGCCGGGTATGTCGGTCGCCGCAGCGACGGTCGTCGGCACGGGCGGGGACGAACGCCTCGTCGGATACCTCGCAGGCGACATCGACCTCGCCGCGGTGGAACGGCATGTGCGCGCCGAGCTCCCGGCCTACATGTGCCCGGACACCTACGTCGTCGTCGACGAGATGCCGCGCAGTGCGGCGGGCAAGATCGATCGTCGGGCCCTCCCGGCACCCGACCCCACCTCGGGCCCCGACGGCGGGTCGGTCGACAACGCGCCGGCCACACCGACGGAGACGGTGATCGCGGGGATCGTGGCCGACGTCCTCGACGTCGACCGCGTGTCGGTGACCGCGAGCTTCTTCGACGTCGGCGGCAACTCGCTGTCGGCGACCCGGGTGGTGGCGCGGGTGTCCGACGCCCTCGGTGTGCGCGTCGGTGTGCGCGATCTCTTCGACCACGCGTCGGTGCGCACGCTCGGCCACCGCATCGACGCCACTCGGACCGAATCCGCCTCGGATACAACCACGGTCGACGCAGTGCCGTTGGTCGCAAGGATCCGTCCCGATCGGATACCCCTGTCGCCGGCGCAGCAGCGGATGTGGTTCATCAACGTCTTCGACCCGACGTCGCCGGCCTACAACATCCCGTTCGCGCTGCGTCTGCGCGGCGCCCTCGACGTGGACGCCCTGCGGGCCGCGGTGCACGACGTGATCGCCCGCCACGAGACACTGCGCACCGTCTTCCCGGCCGACGCCGAGGGTGTCGCGTACCAGCGGATCCTCGACCCCGTCGACGTCACTGACGACCTCGTCTGGCGCACCGAGGGTGTCGCGGACCTGCCGTCGGAGCCGTTCGACGTCACCCGCGAGACACCGATCCGTGCCGGCGTCGTCGCGACCGGCGCGGGGGAGCACCTGCTGGTGGTGGTGGCCCACCACATCGCCTCCGACGGCGAGTCGATCACCCCGCTCGTCACCGATCTGCTCGCCGCCTACGCGGCGCGGGTCGCGGGTACGGCGCCGGAGTGGGACCCACTGCCCGTGCAGTACGCCGACGTGGCCCTGTGGCAGCGCGAGGTGCTCGGCGCGGCCGACGACCCGACGTCGGTGCTCGGTGCGCAGACCGAGCACTGGCGCGAGCGGCTCGCCGGACTGCCCGACGTCCTCGACCTGCCGACCGACCGACGCCGTCCCGCCGTCGCGTCGCTCCGGGGTGCCGACGTCCCGATCACCGTCGACGACGAGCTCGCCTCCGCCCTCGACCGCCTGGCCCGCGACCACGACGCGACCCTGTTCATGGTCGCCCACGCCGCACTCGCCGCGATGCTGGCGACGCTGAGCGGATCCGACGACATCGCCGTCGCGACACCGGTCGCGGGGCGTGGCCGCGCCGAACTCGACGGCCTCATCGGCATGTTCGTCAACACGCTGGTGCTCCGCACCGCCGTCGCGCCCACCGACGACCTCGCCGCGCTCATCTCCCGGTGCCGCGAGGTCGATCTCGACGCGTTCGCCGCGGCCGACGTCCCGTTCGAGCACCTTGTCGACGCCCTGTCCCCGGTGCGCTCGGAATCGTTCGCGCCGCTCGCACAGGTCATGCTGACCCTCGCTCAGCGCGGCGACGACACGATCGAGGTCCCCGGGCTCACCGTGACGGCCGAGAACCCCGGCGCGCCACCCGCCCGGTTCGATCTCACCGTCGGACTGTCGACCACGCGGGCCGCCGACGGAACACTCACCACGCTCGACGGCCGATTGGTCTACGCCACCGACCTCTTCGACGCCGCCACCGCGACCGTGATCGCGCGCGCCTACGTCGAGGTCCTGCGCGCCATGGCGACCGACACCCGGACCGCGATCGGTGACATCGATCCGGTGTCGCCGGCACAACGCGCCGCGGTGGAGGTCTGGTCGCGCGGTGCGCGGGTGTCGGTACCGCGCGAGACGCTCTCCGACATCGTGCTCGGTGCGGGCGCCGAGTCTCCCGACCGGGTGGCTCTGGTCGTCGGCGACCGGCGCCTCACCCGCCGTGACCTCGCCGCCCACGTCGCCACGGTGGCCCGGGAGTTGATCGCCCGCGGTGTGGGAACCGATGTGGGCGTGGCGATCTGCATCGACCGGTCGGTGGAGTCGATCGTCGCCGTGCACGCGGTGATCGCCGCCAGTGGCCGGTTCGTCCCGATCGACACCGACGCCCCGCCCCAGCGCGTCGCCGACATGACCGACACCGCCGCGGTGTCGCTGGTCCTCGTCGCCGCGGGTGCCGAGCCGACGGCGCTGCGGGACAGCCGCGTTCCGCGGCTCGCCGTCGACTGCGCGGTGCCGGTGGGGGACACCCGACCGCTGTCGCCGATGGAACGACTCGGCGTCGTCACACCCGACTCGGCCGCCTACACGCTGTTCACCTCCGGCTCGACCGGACGTCCCAAGGGGGTGACGGTCTCTCACGCCGCGATCGTCAACCGTCTGTCGTGGATGCAGGCAACCTTCATGCTGACCGGATCCGATGTGGTGCTGCACAAGACACCCACCACGTTCGACGTCTCGGTGTGGGAACTGTTCTGGCCCATCATGTCCGGCGCGACCCTGGTCGTCGCACGGCCGGATGGTCACCGAGATCCGCGCTATCTCGCCGACCTGATGGCGCGCGAGCGGGTGTCGGTCACGCATTTCGTGCCGTCGATGCTCGCCGCGTTCACCGAGTCGCTCGGCATCGCGGGACCGGCGACGGGTGCGGACCTCACCTCGGTGCGCGCCGTGTTCGCCTCGGGCGAGGCCCTGCCGGCGGCGACCGCGGCCGCGGCCATCGAGCTCATGCCACGGACGTTGCTGCACAACCTCTACGGGCCGACCGAGGCGGCCGTCGACGTCACCTGGCACGAGGTCCGCGACGGCGCGCCGGTCATCCCGATCGGGCGCCCCGTGTGGAACACCGACACCCGCGTCCTCGACTCCCGGCTGCGTCCGGTCGGTCCCGGTGTCGTCGGCGAGCTCTATCTCGGCGGTGTGCAACTCGCCCGCGGATACGCCGGCCGTCCCGACCTGACCGCCGAACGATTCGTCGCCGACCCGTTCGGCGCCCCCGGCGCCCGTCTCTACCGCACCGGCGACCGCGTCCGATGGACCCGCGACGGCGACCTCGACTACCTCGGCCGCAACGACTCGCAGACCAAGGTCCGCGGTCAGCGCATCGAACTCGGCGAGATCGAGGCGGTACTCGCAGCGCTACCGGGGGTCACCGGTGCGGTCGCCTCGGTCCGCGACGACCGGCTCGTCGCCCACATCGCCGGCGCCGTCGATCTCGACGACCTACGTGCGCAGGTCGCGAGGCTGTTGCCCGCCGTGATGCGTCCCGCCGACTGGGTGGTGCTCGACGCGTTGCCGCTGACCGAGTCGGGCAAGGTCGACCGCCGTCGCCTCCCGGCACCCGTCGTGCGCGACGCCGAGGAGATCGCCCCCGGGGACGCGACCGAGGCCGTGGTCGCGCAGGTGTTCGCCGACGTGGTGGGGCACGAATCCGTGTCGGTGACCGCCTCCTTCTTCGACCTCGGCGGCAACTCGCTGTCCGCGACCCGCGTGGCCGCACGCGTCGCCGACGCGCTGGGGGCCGACATCGGCGTGCGCGACGTGTTCGAGGCACCCACGGTGCGTGACCTCGCCCGCCGGGCCCGGGCGTCGGCGGGGTCGTCGCGGCTCGGGGAGCCGTTAATGGCCGGCCCGCGCCCCGACCGCATCCCGCTCTCGGACGCCCAACGACGCATGTGGTTCATCAACGTCTTCGACCCGACGTCGCCGGTGTACCTCATCCCGTTCGTGCTGCGGCTGCGCGGAACGCTCGACGTCGACGCGCTCGCCGCCGCCGTCGGTGACCTCGTGTCCCGGCACGAAACCCTGCGCACCACCTACCCGCAGGGTCCCGACGGCGCGGTGTGGCAGGAGATCTGGCCTGTCGGCCGTGCGATGTCGGCGATCGACTGGGCCGTGGTCGCCGACGATGCCGATGCGCTCGCCATCACCGGGCAGGGCGTCGACACCCGGACCGAGTTGCCGCTGCGCGCCCGTCTCGCGCGGACGACCGAGCAGGAGTCGCTGCTCGTCGTCACCGTCCACCACATCGCCGCCGACGGCGAGTCGACCCCCGTTCTCGCGCGTGACCTGTTCGCCGCGTACGCCTCCCGTCGCGCCGGTCGCGCACCGCAGTGGCCGCCGCTGCCGCTCCAATACGCCGACCACGCCATCTGGCAGAACCGGATACTCGGCCACGAGGACGGATCGGCCGCGGAATCCGTGGCGGCACAGGTGGACTACTGGGACACCCAGCTCGCCGGGATCCCGCCGCTGCTGGAACTGCCCACCGACCGTCCACGCCCGGCGACGGCGTCGATGCGCGGTGCCCAGGTCGAGGTCACGATCCCGTCCGAGGTGTCGCACGCAGCCCGGGTCGTCGCGCGACGGTACGGGCTCACACCGTTCATGCTGCTGCACACCGCGCTCGCCGTACTGCTGTCGCGCCTGAGCGGCACCGACGACGTCGTGGTGGGCACCGCGGTCGCCGGCCGCGGTCGGCGCGAACTCGACGACATCGTCGGCATGTTCGTCAACACCCTGGTGCTGCGCACCCCGGTCGTCGGATCCGCACGGATCAGCGATCTGTTCGCCGACGTCCGCCGCACCGACCTCGACGCGATCGCCCACGCCGACGTCCCCTTCGAGGACCTCGTCGACCGGGTCGAGGGCTCTCGCGTCGGTGCGGTCCGTTCGGGTGCGTTCGCGCCTCTCGCGCAGGTGCTGCTCACCGTCGCCGCGGGTGACGGCCCCTCCGATGCCGAGCGGCTGTCTGCGTCGACCGGCGTCGAGGTCGAGGTCGTCACCACCGAGACCACCAGCGCCAAGGTCGATCTCACCGTCGGCATCACCACGGGTGACGCCGGGCCGTGGCGGGGGACGATCGTCTACGCGACCGATCTGTTCGACGAGTCGACCGTCGCCGCCTTCGCCGACCGCCTCGTGCGGGTTCTCGCAGGCATCGTCGCCGATCCGACCACTCGTGTCGGCGCCCTCGACATCCTGCGCCCCGAGGAGATGCCCGGCCTCGTCGCGGCACGGGAACCGGCAGCCCACCCGGTGCTGCTGCCCGACCTGCTCGCCTCGGCCGCCGCGCGGCGACCCGAGGCGGTCGCCGTCCTCGACGCACAGCGGTCGATGACCTACGCCGAGCTCGACGCCGTGAGTTCGGTCCTCGCGCGTGACCTCATCGCGCGGGGCATCGGACCCGAGGACGTCGTGGCGAGTGTGCTGCCCCGCACCGCACTGGTGCAGGTGTCGTTGTGGGCCATCGCCAAAACCGGCGCCGTGTACTGCCCGATCGATCCGCGATACCCGGCGGCGCGGATCGCGCGCACCCTCGCCGACAGTGGGGCCACCCTCGCGCTGTGCACCGAGCCGCTCCCGGTGGAGCAGGCGGGCGTCGAGTGGATCACGCTCGACGACAGCATGATCGAGAACCTGCGGGCGCGAGCCGCGCAGGATCCGTCGATCGCGGCACCCCTGACCGACGCCCATCGCCGCGCGCCGCTGCGCGAACACAACGCCGCCTACCTCGTCTTCACCTCCGGTTCGACCGGCGTGCCCAAGGGTGTGTGCGTGACCCACACCGGGATCGCCGGTATGGCCGCCACACTGCGCGATCGCCACCACAGTGACACCGACGCGCGGTGGCTCGGTATCAGCTCACCGAGCTTCGACGTCGCCATGCTCGAGGTGCTCGGCGCCTTCGGTGGTGGCGGCACGCTCGTGGTCACCCCGCCCGACATCATCGGTGGAACCGAACTGGCACAGTGGATCACCGACCACGACGTCACGCACACCGCCATCGTCACCAGTGTGCTCGCCTCGATGCCCGACCCCGCGCGGGTGTCGCTGCGGCACGTCCTCGCCGGCGGCGAGGGTGTCCCCGACGCGGAGATGCGACGGTGGGCGTCGACGCGGGCGTTCTACGACTCGTACGGTCCGACCGAGACCACGATGGCGTGTCTCACCTCGTATCCGATCGCGCCGGAGGACACCGTGCCCCTCGGTCATCCGATGCCGGGATCGGCGGTCGTGGTGCTCGACGACGCGCTACGCCCGGTCCCCGTCGGTGTCGTGGGCGAGCTGTACGTCCGCGGTGCGGCATTGGCCCGCGGTTACGCCGGACGTCCCGATCTCACCGCCGAGCGGTTCGTGCCGGACCCGTTCGACGACCGCCTCGGCGCGCGGATGTACCGCACCGGTGACCTGGTGCGTCGTACCCGCTCCGGAGAGCTGATCTACGCGGGCCGCAGCGACTTCCAGATCGCGATGCGCGGCCTGCGGATCGAACTCGGCGAGATCGAGGAGGCCCTGAGATCGCACCGGGCGGTGCGGACCGCGGGCGTCGTCGGCGTAGGCGACCCGGTGACCGCACTCGCCGGATTCGTGGAGACGGCCGATCCCGCTGTCACCGCCGAGACGTTGCGTGCCCATCTCGCCGAGCGACTGCCCGGCCACCTGGTGCCGGCGACGCTGACGATCCTCGACGTGCTACCCCGCACGCCGGTCGGGAAACTCGACCGATCGGCGCTCGCAGCCCTCGACGTCGGTCGCGCTCACGACCTGCCCCTCGAACCGCCTGCCGACGGCGACGAACGTCTGCTCGCCGGCATCGTCGCCGACGTGCTCGGCAGGCCGGTCGCCGAGATCGGCGTCACCACAGCCTTCTTCGACCTGGGCGGCAACTCCCTGTCGGCGACCCGCGTCACGGCACGCGCCTCCGAGGCGTTCGGCACCGCCGTCGGTGTCCGCGACTTGTTCGAGTACCCCGACGTCCGCGGGCTGCTCGGCGTCATCCGTTCCGACCACCGCACCGGCGCGATCGCGATGCCGCTGGTCGCCGAGCCGCGACCCGACCACATCCCGCTGTCGAATGCGCAGCAGCGGATCTGGTTCCTCAACCGGTTCGATTCCGCGTCGACGGCCTACACGATCCCCGTGGTGCTGCGACTGCGCGGCCCGCTGGATACCGATGCCCTGCGCAGGGCGTTGCTCGACGTCGTCGGACGCCACGAGGTGTTGCGGACGATCTACCCGGCGAGCGGGGGGTCGCCGCGTCAGCAGATCCTCGACATCGTCACCGCCACCGAGCGTCTCGACTGGCAGGTCACCGACGACGAGACCGCCGTCAGCGCACTCGTCGCACGCGGATTCGACGTCACGACCGAGCTTCCTGTTCGCGCCCGGGTGGTGGCTGTCGGAACCGGCCACGCGGACCCCGACGCCGACGAGCACCTCGTCGCGCTCGCAATGCACCACATCGCGGTCGACGGCGAATCGATCCGACCGCTCGTGGCCGACCTCGTCGCCGCGTACACGGCGCGGGTGGCGGGGACCCCACCCATGTGGGAGCGGTTGCCGGTCCAGTTCGCCGATCACGCGGTGTGGCAGCAGCGGGTGCTCGGCGCCGCGGACGACCCGCAGTCGACCCTCGCGCGCCAGATCGACTGGTGGACCCGGCGTCTCGCGGGCGTCGCCGACAGCATCGAGCTCCCGGCCGACCGACCGCGCCCGCCGGTCGCGACCCACCGCGGTCGGCGGGTCGCCTTCACCGTGCCGGCCGCACTCGCCGACGCGGTCCGTCGCACCGCTCGCGCGCACCGCGCCACCGAGTTCATGGTGGTCCACGCAGCGCTGACGGTGCTGATCGCTCGCCTCGCGGCCACCGACGACGTCGTGGTGGCCACGCCGGTCGCGGGCCGCGGGCATGCCGAACTCGACGCACTGGTCGGCATGTTCGTGAACACCCTCGTGCTGCGCACGCACGTCGATCCGTCGGTCACCCCGTCGGAACTCCTCGAGTCGCTGCGCGAGAACGACATCGATGCGTTCGCCCACGCCGACGTCCCGTTCGAGCTCCTCGTCGACCGGCTCGCCCCGACCCGGTCGGAGGCGTTCGCCCCCCTCGCGCAGGTCATGCTGTCGCTCACCCAGCCTGTCGGTCCCGGTATGCACGAACCCGTATCGACCGGCGGACTCGTGATCGAGGAGGTCGACCCCGGCGATCCCGCCGCGCGACTCGACCTCTCGGTGGTACTGACCACCGCCCCCGACGGCGGCACGTGGACCGGCGAGATGCTCTACGCCACCGACCTGTTCGACCACGACACCGTGCGTGCGATGGCCGATCGCTTCCTGGCCGTCCTCGCGGTGATGACCGCGCCGTCACACACCCACGTCGCGGTCGGTGACATCGACCTGCTCGACGCCGACGAACGGTCGCGCATCGCGGAGTTCTCGACCGGCCCGAGCGCCCCGGACGAGGGTTCGGGCGACACACTGATCGACCTGCTCGCCGCGCAGCGCACCGCCACCCCCGATGCGCCCGCCGTCACCCTCGGTGACCGGACACTCACCTACGCCGAGTTCGCCGTCCACGTCGACGCGCTGCGTGCGCGCCTGTGGGCACACGGCGTGCGGCGTGACGACGCCGTCGCCGTCTGTATCGACCGGTCGGTGGAGATGATGGTGGCGATCCACGCCGTGGTGACCGCAGGTGCGCAGTACGTGCCGATCGACGTCGCGACCCCTGCGGAGCGGGTCCGGTCGATGCTCGACACCGCGGCGGTGGTGGCCCTGGTCGTCGCCGAGGGCGCCACGATGCCCGCGGTCGAGGTGTCCGACGAGGTGACGGTGCTCGCGATCGAGTGCGGCGTCGGTGTCGCCGCATCGCGACCGCACACCCCCTTCGGTCGTGTTGCCGCCGACAGCGGCGCCTACACACTGTTCACCTCCGGCTCGACAGGTCGCCCCAAGGGTGTCACGGTGTCGCACCGGGCGATCGTGAACCGGCTGCGGTGGATGCAGTCCGACCATCCGATCGACGGCGGCGACGTGGTGCTGCAGAAGACGCCGATCACCTTCGACGTGTCGGTGTGGGAACTGTTCTGGCCCCTGGTCACCGGCGCGCACCTCGTGCTCGCCGAACCCGGCCGACACGGCGATCCCGCTCACATCTCTCATCTGGTGGCCCGGCACCGGGTGACCACGCTGCACTTCGTGCCGTCGATGATGGCCCTGTTCGTCGACGTGCTGCCGGCCCCGCACGGCGCCGAGAGCGCGGCGACGGAGCTCGGCTCGTTGCGTCAGGTGTTCGCCTCGGGGGAGGCACTACCGTCGGCCACGGCGCACGCGATGGCCGCGGTGACCCCGCACGCCCGCGTGCACAACCTCTACGGCCCCACCGAGGCCGCCGTCGACGTCACCCGACACACCGTCATCGACGGCGAGATGTCCACGCCCATCGGCACCCCGGTCGCCGCGACGAGCACCTGGGTGCTCGACGCGCGCCTCCGACCGGTCCCGATCGGTGTCACCGGCGAGCTCTACCTCGGTGGCGTACAGCTCGCCCGCGGATACGCCGGCCGCCCCGACCTCACCGCCGACCGCTTCATCGCGCACCCGTTCGGCCGAAGCGGGGAACGGCTCTACCGCACCGGCGACCTCGTCCGATGGAACCGCGACGGTGAGCTGGAGTACCTGGGTCGCAGCGACTTCCAGGTGAAGCTGCGCGGGCAGAGGCTCGAGCTCGGTGAGATCGAGGCCGTGCTCGCCGGGGTCGCCGGCGTCACCCACGCCGCCGCCGCGGTGGCCACCACCACGGCGGGGGACACGCTGGTCGGTTATGTCGCCGGCACCGCCGACCTCTCCTCGGTCACCGACGAGGTGGCCCGTCTGCTGCCCGGGTACATGCGGCCCACGCGGTGGGTGCATCTCGACGAGTTCCCGCTGACCAGCTCGGGCAAGGTCGACCGCCGCGCTCTTCCCGCACCCGCAGCGGTCGATTCGGCGCCCACCCCACCCGCCGACGCCGTCGAGCAGGCCGTCGCCACCATCGTCGGTGACGTCCTCGGGCTCCCCCCGGTGTCGGTGACCGACAGCTTCTTCGACCTCGGCGGGAACTCGCTGGCCGCGATGCGTGTGATCGCGCGCATCGACGAGATGTTCGGCACCGATCTCGGTGTGCGCGAGATCTTCGACCACCCCACCGTGCGCGAGCTCGCGCCGCGTCTGCAGACCTCGCGTCCGGCGGTCGGAGACCTACGTCGCGGTCCTCGCCCCGACGACATCCCGCTGTCGTTCGCCCAACGCCGCATCTGGTTCATCAACCAGTTCGACGTCACCTCCGACGTCTACACCATGCCGGTCGTGCTCGATGTCCACGGCGCGCTCGACCCGGAGACGTTGCGGCGCGCGGTGATCGACGTCCTCGGGCGACACGAGGCCCTGCGGACCACCTACCCGCTCACCGACGATGGACGGCCGGTACAGCGGATCGCGTCACCGGAGGAGGCCGAGCGGGTGTTCGAGTGGACCGCACTCGACCCGGCACCGGGGGAGAGTCGGTCGGCCGTCGACCGTGCGATGGCGCTGTGTCACCGCGGTTTCGACGTCACCACCGATCTCCCGATCCGCGGCGCGGTGGTCCGCACCGACACCGACACGCATCGACTGGTCGTCGTGATCCACCACATCGCCGGCGATGCGGTGTCGCTGCAGATTCTCGCCCACGACGTCTTCGACGCCTACCGTCGACGCATCGCCGGGGCCCCGCCCGCGGAGCCGACCTCGATCGGATACGCCGATCACACACTGTGGCAACACGACACGCTCGGTGACCTCGACGACCCCACATCGGTCCTCGCGGCCCAGGCGCACTACTGGTCACGGCGATTGGCAGGGATCGCCGACCGCATCGACCTCCCCGCCGACCGTCCCCGCCCTCCGGTGATGGACACGACCGGCGGCCGGATCCCGTTGCGGTTGGGGGCCGATCGCAGCGCCCGCATGGTCGACCTCGCGCGTCGGACCGGCACGACGACGTTCATGGTGGCGCACGCGGCGTTGTCGGCGACCATCGCCGCCCGCGCCGATGTGTCCGACGTCGTCATCGGCACACCGGTCGCCGGACGCGGTCACGTCGCGACCGCCGACGTGGTCGGCATGTTCGTCAACACCCTCGCTCTGCGCACCGAGCACCGCCGCGACGACACCGCGACGACCCTGCTCGCGCGGGTGCGTCGCGACGACGTCGACGCCTTCGCCCACGCGGATCTGCCGTTCGAGGTGCTCGTCGACCTGGTGACGCCGACACGGTCGACCGCGCACGCCCCGATCTACCAGATCGCACTGAACTTCCTCGTCGAGAACGGTGCGGGCAGTGACGATCTCGCCGGGGTCGGATCGGGCGAGGCTGGTCTGACCGTGGTCCCGGTCGACTCCGGATCCGAGCCCGCCAAGGTCGACCTGGCAGTCGGCTTCGCACAGCGCGCCGCGGACGGCGTCACCGAGATCGACGGCTCCATCACCTACGCCACCGCACTGTTCGACGAGACGACGGTGCGCGATCTCGCCGACGCCCTGACGGCGACGATCGACACGATGACCGCGGATCCGGACGCGATGCTGACCCCGGACGTTCCGGACGTTCCGGACGTCCCGGTCGACGCGCACCGCGACACGGTGACGACGACACCGGTTCGGTCGGAGACGCACACCCAGTTCATCCGGCCCGCAGGGCATCTGGAGGAGCTGATCGCGGGTGTCATGGCCGAGGTGACCGGTGCGGCGCGGGTCGGTGCGACCGACAGTTTCTTCGACCTCGGTGGCAACTCCCTGGCCGCCGCTCGTGCCGCCGCTCTGATCCGGCGGCGCACCGGTCTCGAGGTGGAGTTGCCGTGGATGTTCGCCGACCCGACCAGTCGTGGTCTGGCCGCACGGATGGCCGACACCGCGGGGCCGCGGCTGACCGATGAGGTTCTCATCGCATTGCGCGCGAGCGGATCCCGTCCGCCGCTGTTCTGCGTCCACCCTGCGGGCGGCCTCGCCTGGTTCTACGGTGGCCTCGCGCCGTACCTGGCCGACCGTCCGATCTTCGGCCTGCAGGACCCGCATGTGGTCGGCGGTGAGCCGTCCGCGGCGTCGGTCGCCGACCTCGCGACGCGCTACGTCGCCGAGGTCCGACGGGTCGCGCCCACCGGTCCCTACCACCTGCTGGGGTGGTCGGTCGGGGGATACATCGCCCAGGCGATGGCGACCCAACTCCGTTCCGCGGGAGACGATGTCGCATTCCTCGGGGTGATGGACGCGGCTGTCGACGATCCGGATGCGCCTGCCCCCGATACGTCGGTCTCCGACGCCCCGTCGACGTCGGGTGTCGCGGACCTGCTGGGCGGATGGCGCACGTTGTTCGACATCGACGAGTCGATCTCGGCCGCGGACACCGATCAGGTGGCCACCGTGGTCCGCGACCAGATCGCCGGGTTGGGTCTGCTGTCGAGCGACCAGGTCGACCGCATCATGTCGAGCTTCGACACCTCCGCGCGGGTCGTCGCGGCGCATCGGCCCGAGGTGTTCGACGGTTCGATGCTGGTCTTCGTCGCGACCGCCGACAAGGACGATCCGGGCGCGGTCGGAGAGAGTTGGCGATCGTACGTCGCCGGGACGGTCACCACGGTCGATGTCGACACCCATCACCTCGGCATGGCCGACGCCGCCTCGTTGCGCGTGATCGGACCCGAGGTCGCCCGCCGACTCGACGCCGGGACCGACTGAGCCACCCCGTGGCTTCGTGCCGGAAAGGGTCGCGGGGTCAGCTGCTCCCGAACTTCGGTGCCGTGGTGGGCGTCGAGGCGACCGGTGTGGTCGGTTGCGGCGCCGTGGTGGGCGGGGTCGACGTGCTCGGCGGGGTGGAGGTACTCGGTGGCGTCGATGTGCTCGGCGGGGTGGAGGTGGACGGGGGTGTCGAGGTGGACGGGGGAGTGCTCGCGGCCGTGAAGTCCTTCACCGTCTGATAGGACTTCTTCGGCGTGAAGTTGTTCCGCAGGAGCCCGAAGTTCTGTTCGATGTCGTTCGTGTTCGTCCCGGTGTCGCGGATGTTGTAGATGAAGGCGGGGCCGACCCAGGCGGTGTCGCGTGCCGAGGCGAGCAGGATCTGGATCGTTTGCGCCTGCACGTCCTCGCTCACCGCAACCGAATTGGTGCCGGTGGGGGCGCCCGATTCGGTCATCCACAGGAGTTTGCCGCCGTCGCCGTTGGCGGTCATGAAGTCGTGCATGTCCCACATGCGCTGGAAAGTGCTGTAGGAGCGCGTGGACGGATCGTTGGGCAACGCGGGGAAGGTGTAGGGGTGGACCGCGACCGCGTCGAACGTGTTCTTCAGGTTCGCGGCGTAGAGCGCCTTGAGGAAGGTCAGTGGTGCGATGTCCCGGCCGTTGTCGACTGCCGGCGCGAGGCCGCCGCTGATCACCGTGGGCGCCGGGGACAGGGTCCGGATCGCCGCCGAGGCCGCGGCCAGCATTCGTCCGTAGCCGGCGGTGTCCGGTGCGGGCTTGTAGAAGATGTTGAGGTTCGGCTCATTCCAGATCTCCCAGATCCCGATGGAGCTCTGGTAGTGGATGGCGGCGTCTTTGGCGAACGCGGCGAAGGTTGCCGGGTCGGCGGGCCGGAAATGGCTGTCGGTGGGGTTGTCGGCAGAGTTCTGCGCCCACCGCGGCGTGTAGGCGACAACACCTGTGGGGCACATTCCGAGACTGGTGATCTTGTTGACGACGCGGTCGGCGGCCGTCCACGTCCGGGTGCCGCGCTGGGGTTCGATCACCGACCAGTCGATGTCGACGCGCACCAGTCCGACGCCGGCGTCGCGGGCGGCGGTGAGTTCACGGGTGAGATCGGAGTCGTTGAGGCCGAGGATGCCTGCGCCGGGTGACACCCCGACGCGGCCCTTGGCGGCCGATCCCTGGCATGCCGCGGGAGCGGCGGTGTGCGCGGTGGGCACGAGAACGGTTGCGGCGCCGACGGTCAACGCCACGACGGCGGCGGCGCGGGCGAGGAGAGAGCGGCGAGAACGAGCGGGTCGTGCAGTGGACATTGGGGGGACCTCTCCGGTGCGGCTGCATGGGCGTCTACTGCAGAGGCTGTGGCGCAGTCCCCCCGAACACACAGGCCACAACCTTCTCGAACGAACGCAATAGTCACACCAGTCACACGACATCACCGTGTCAGTGACCAAAGCTGAGCCGATCCGAGAGCGTTTCGTTACCTCGACCACGCGCGATCGGAGCGCGAACCAGCGTTCAGGCTGCGTCGATGACCATGTCCCGTGGCCAGGTGATGTCGAATCGCTGAGCGGAACCCGGGGCACGAGGTAGCCGCTCGACCGCGATACGATCGAGTTGGTGTTCGATGCCGAGGACTGTCGGTGGCTCGTCGATGTCCGGCGGGTCCGTGCACGGGCCGTCGCTCGTCGAATGCTGTTGAAGCAGTTCGTCGATGCGATGTATGTGATTGGCGCGGAGTATGTCAAGTGGGTCGGTGTTGCGACGCCAGCCGTAGAGGCCCTTGTCGGGGCCATCCGTGATCTTCTCGGTGGTCCACTGGTGCGGTTCGGATCCGACGGCCCGGTTGTGGCGTCCGCACGCCGGTGCCATGTGGGTGGAGTCGGTCAGTCCGCCGTCGGCCCAATCGGCTTCGGCGTGATGCATTTCGGTATGCGCGAACGGGACACGACAGTCGTCTTTGCTGCAGCCGCCGTACTGGGTGAACGCCATCAACCGCTGCGCCTGCGACGCCAATCGCCGGCCGCGGCCAAAGAACAAGGGTTCGCCGGTGACGTCGTCGAACACCGCGAGGTGGGGCTGTGCTTCGACAGCGAGCTTGATCACATCGCTGATCGGTAGATCGGTACCGGTAGCTGTCCGTGCGACACCGGCATGCTCACGGAGCTGTGCGTCGGTGATGGAGACGATGATCTGGGGCGGCAACCCTCGATGCGACCCACCGAGCAGGCCACCGTTGACCGCGGCATCCAAGAGGGCCTTCAACGCGTCGTGGTTCCGCTGACTCTGCGATCGATGGTCCCGGTCAGCTGCCTCTTTCAGCAACTGCGGGTCGGCATCGCCGTGATCACCCTGGGGTGACTGATCATCATCGGGATTGTTCATCCCCGGCGCGGCCCATTTGGCGAGGACCACATCGAACATAGCGCGCGTGACCGGATCCAACGTGGCGGTGAGTGTCGACATCAACTGGGAGTCCTGGCAACCGAGGTTCAGTTTCCGGTTGCGTGCCCGATCGCGGTCGTCGGTCAGTTGTCCGTCGGGATCGAGGTGGGCGAGGATCCGCACCCCGGCGGCGCCGATCTCTTTGGGCGTGAGTGTGGTGGCGAATTCGGCCAGGACTTCCTCGGCCCGCGCTCGCTGTTCCACATCGACTGCCGAGGGGATCTTCTTCATCACGTCGAGGACCGCGTGAACGTGATCGGGGCCGATCGTTCCGGCGGCCAACTCGCGAGCGGTGTTCGGGCACACCGGCGGAAGCTTCTCACCGGTCATCGCGTGCATGGGTTCCAGCGCCTGGATGGCCTGCAGGCGTTTCTTGGGGTGGGTGATCCGGAGTTTGGTCTGCAGGAACTCCGCTCCGACGATGACGGCCGCGGCGGTCACGATTCCCATCACCGACGTGAGCGCGATGTGGGCACGCGCCGGCGGAAGCTTCTCACCGGTCATCGCGTGCATGGGTTCCAGCGCCTGGATGGCCTGCAGGCGTTTCTTGGGGTGGGTGATCCGGAGTTTGGTCTGCAGGAACTCGGTGACGGTCACGCATCCCACGGTCCGGTGGGCGTCGCGGTCGGATACCTCGAGGATCCGCTGGTTGCCGATGGATTCGAATTGGCGGACAACGGTGTGGTGGTCGATCGCCAGTTGCGCGACGGTCTCGTCGTCGCAGGCGTCTGAGGTCTCTTCGGCGATCTCCTTCACCAGGGCTTGCAGGGCAGCGTATTTCGCTACGAGATCGCTCANGTCGATCGCCAGTTGCGCGACGGTCTCGTCGTCGCAGGCGTCTGAGGTCTCTTCGGCGATCTCCTTCACCAGGGCTTGCAGGGCAGCGTATTTCGCTACGAGATCGCTCACGGTACGCCCCCTCCCCAGGTGTGACTGTACGTCTATTCTAGCACGCGTGTTCGAGGTGTGGGGGATTGATTTCAGCGAATAGTGTTGAACGTGAGTGTATTTCGGTGGGTGGTTGGGTTCTAGTGCCGCTGACGGTGCGGAAGCCGGACGCCGAGTGTGCATTGTTTCGTCGTTGGCATGCGGTGTGTTGTCAGCACACTCGACGGCCGTTTCCACACAGTCAGCCTTGTCGGCATACTCCCGCCGCGGCCATCTTCTAGTGCCGCTGACTGTGCCGAAACTCTTCGCCGAGTGTGCGTCGTTTCGCTGTCGGCGAGCGCTGCGCAGTCTGCACACTCGACTCGACTTTCGTCACAATCAGCCCAACCAGCACCTTCTCGGCGGCCTTTTCCACTCAGTCAGCCGAAGCGCTACGTCTTCGGGGGACGGTGGGGGAGGATCACTTGGTGGTCGTCGATGTGGGAGACCGTCATCGGGAGACCGTATGTGGTGGTGAGGAGTTCGGCGGTGAGAGTGGCGCGGGGTGGGCCGCTCGCGACGACCTTGCCGTCGGCGATCACCACGACGGTGTCGCTGTAGGCCGCGGCCATGGTGAGGTCGTGGACCACCGCGACGACGGCATCTCCGCGGGCAGCGCGCGCGGTGACCAGGGCCATCACAGTCTCCTGGAAGTGCGGGTCGAGCGCCGCGGTCGGTTCGTCGAGCAGCAGTACCGGCGTCTGCTGGGCGAGGACCCGCGCCAGCGCGACACGTGCGCGTTCACCGCCCGACAGGGTGGCGAAGGGCCGATCGGCGAAATCGACGACGTCGCACTGGGCCATGGCCTCGGCGACCACGGTCTCGTCGTCGGCGTTGGCCGGCGTGCGGTTCCACGGGTGCCGTGCCATCTGCACCACCTCGCGACAGCTGAACGAGCCTCCCACCACGTGGTCCTGCGGTAACACGGCACGACGGCGCGCCTGTTCGAGGGTCGACAGACTGTCGATCGGGTCGCCCTGCAGCGCAACGTGTCCCGAGTCGAGGACCACCGACCCGGCCAGCGCCGAGAGCAGGGTCGACTTCCCCGCCCCGTTGGGGCCGACGATGCACAGCACCTCGCCCGCCTCGACCGCGAGATCCACACCGTGCAGGACCGGCCGTCCGGAGCGGCTCGCCGACACCGACTCCGCGCTGATCAGCGGTCGACGGACCGGCGCAGCGCCCGTCATGCCCACCCGCCCTGACGGGAACGGGTGCGGCGCAACAGCAGCAGGAACACCGGGCCGCCGACGAGAGCGGTCAGCATGCCGATCGGGAGATCTGCGTAGTCCACGAGGGTGCGCGCGGCGAGGTCGGCGAGCACCAGCAGGATCGCGCCGGCCAGAGCGCTCGCCGGCACCAGCACGCGGTGCGCGGGTCCGACGACGATGCGCATCAGGTGCGGGATCACGAGGCCGACGAACAGGATGATGCCGCAGAACGACACCGCCGCCGCGGTCAGCACCGCAACGATCACGACGGCGACCCTCCGGAGCCCCTCGACGTCGACACCGAGGTGTCGGGCCGAATACTCGCCCAGGGCCAGCAGGTCCATCCGGCGAGCGATGGTCATCGACGCGATGATGCCGACCACGACGAGCCCGACCACCAGGTACACCTGATCCCACGTCGCCCGGTTCAGGCTTCCCAACTGCCAGAACACGATCTGGTCGCGCGCGGTGGGGCTTGCGGAGAAGGTGAAGAACGCGATCAACCCGCCGGCGAAGGCGTTGACCGCGATACCCGTCAGCACCAGGGTGACGACCTCGGTCCGTCCCGCGGATCGCGACAGCAGATACACGATGCCGGTCGTGAGCAGTCCGGCCGCGAAGGCACCGCCGGCCACCGCGTACCCGGCGACACCGAGACCGCCGACGGCGATGACACCCGACGCGCCGGCGGCGGCGCCCGACGACACCCCGATCACCCCTGGTTCGGCGAGCGGGTTGGCGAACACACCCTGCAGGACCGCGCCCGCACACCCGAGCGCGGCGCCGACAACCAGCGCCAACACCACTCGCGGAAGGCGGACGTTCCACAGCGTGTTCTCGCCGACCTGGTCGGGCAGCGGGCCGAGGGTGATGTGCAGGTGGTGCAGCAGCGAGCCGAGTACCTGGAGCGGCGGGATGTGGTTCTGCCCGATGCCCGCAGCGACGACGACCGCGACGGCGAGGATCGCCAGACCGACCGGTGCCACGACGACCAGCGGTACCCGCCGCAGCCTCGGGGAGCGGTCCCCGCCGCGGATCGTCCGCAGCCGCTCGGCGAGGGCGGGACTCACGGGCGTCCGTAGAGGGTGCGCGCGAGCGCCACCGCCACATCGCCCGTGCGGGCCCCGAACGACAGCAGTTCGCCGTCGTCCATGTCGATGATGCGTCGATCGCGTCCGGCCGGTGTCTCGCTCACCCCGGGGATCTTCTCGAGGCCGTCGACACCTCCGACCGACGCCAGTCCGTCGGTCATCATCAGCAGCACATCGGGCCGGGACTTGATGAGTCCCTCGGACGTGAGCGAGGTGAAGGCGTCGGTGAGCCCCGCCGCGGTGCCCGCGTCCTGTCCGCCGACGGTGTCGATGAGGGAGTCCGCGCCCGAGCCCGGGCCGCCCAGGATGAGCAGGCCCGTACCGCGGGCGTAGACGAACGCGATCCGTGGTCGGTCGGCGTCGCGGGGGACCAGCGCGCGGGCCGCGGCGATCTGGGAGTCGGTGCGGGCGACGAGGGCGTCGCCGGCCGCGGGGATCCCGAGCGCGGTCGCGACCGCTCGCAACTGTGCGTCGGTTCCGGCGACGGTGCGTTCGGCGGTGCCGGTGACCACGGGGATGCCCGCGGCGGTGAGCTGATCGGTCAACACGTTCGCCGACGGCAGCGACGCGTCGGTGAGCACCACGGTGGGTCGCAGGGCGATGATCGCCTCGGCGTTCGCGTCGGTGCCGCCGGTCGTCACCACCGGGATCGATGCGGCCGCAGGGAACTTCGTCGCGATGTCGCGGCCCACCAGGTTGCGGCCGAGCCCGAGCGCGAACACCGCCGTGCCGTACGTCCCGTAGCGATCGAGGGCCACGATCCGACTGACGTCGATGACTGTCACGCGCCGGTTGTCGGCGGTGGTCACCGTCACGGGCAGTTGCGGGACCGGCGTGGGCGACACCGGCACCGGATCGGCCGAGGGAAGCCGCGCGGTACGCGGACCGTCGGGCAACGACACCGACGACGGCGACGCCCCCGAGGACCCGACGTCGAGCGGTGCGGTGGAGCACGCCCCGACGGCCGTCGTGACGACGACCGCGAGCGCGAGGATCGGCGCGGCGGCCCGCGTCGACAGCGTTGTCAGCGTGGCCCGCTCGCCATGCTCAGCAGTGCGGTCACCGCAGACGACGAGAGCTTCCAGCTGCCGCCGGACTTGGTGTAGCCGTAGGGGATCGTGACCGGAGCCGGGGTGTGCGGGCTGGCGACCGACACCTTCGCCGTGGCCTTGTCGGTGCCGTCGGCGGCAACGGAATCCACGGTGAACACGCTCGGGGTGTAGCCGCCGGCGCTGGCGCCCTGGGCGAATCCGTTGAGCTTCTGCCCGATCGCGGGATCGGTCGAATCGACCAGTCCGGCAACCTGTTCGGGGGAGCTCGCCGGATCGACGACGGTGCGCAGGATCTGTTGTGCGGCGGCGGCGTCGAGATCGGCCGGCGCGGGCGCGGTCGTCGAGGATGCCGTGCCGGTCGACGATGCGCTCGCGGCGACGCTGCTCGCCGAGGTGTCCGACGAGTCGTCGCTACCGCATGCGGTCGCACCGATCACCACCGCTCCTGCGAGGACGGCGCCGACGGCGAATCTGCGGATCTGCATGTGTTCCACTCCCTGTTCCCTACTCGAGTAAGGCAATACTAACCACCCTGCCGTCAAGCCTGATCAGGGCTGTGCGGTGAGGACCTGGCGGAGGAGATGGAGGGCGACGCTGGTGGAGCGGTCGCGGACGTCGGCTCGCGACCCCGGCAGCACGAGGGTGCGGGTCATGACGGTGCCGTCGCCGAGCGCGATCCCGAAACACACGGTGCCGACCGGCTTCTCGGGTGTCCCGCCCCCGGGCCCGGCGATGCCGGTGGTCGAGATCGCGGTGTCGGCGCCGAAGCGCCGTAGCGCGCCGGTCGCCATGGCCGCGGCGACCTGTTCGGACACCGCCCCGTGTGCGGCGATGAGGTCTGCGTCGACGCCGAGGACCTCGGTCTTGATCTCGTTCGAGTAGGCGACGGCGCCGCCGACCACGTACGCCGACGACCCGGCCCGGTCGGTGAGGCGGCCGGCGACCAGTCCCGCGGTGCACGATTCGGCCGTGGCGACGAGTCGGCCCGAGAGCAGCGCGGCGACCTGGTCGTCGACGGTGGACCCGTCGACGGAGAAGATCGCGCGACCGTGTTCGGCCTGCAGGAGCTCGAGCAGCGCGGCGTAGGCGTCGTCGGCGCCGGTGTCGATGCGGGTGACGATCTCGAGTTCGGCGCGGCGCAGGCACGTGGTGATCTCGAGGCGGTCGAACCCGGAGATGGTCGACTCGGCGGTCCGCAACGTGACGGCGAGCTCGGACTCGGGGAGGCCGATCATGCGGACGGTCTCCTGGCGCTGCTGCGGGGCCGAGGCCAGGATCGCGGCCACCGCGGGCACCTCGACGACTGCGGGCCACATCGCCTGCAGTTCCGGCGGCGGACCGGGCAGCACCACCACGGTCGGGAGGGAGTCGGTGCCGGACACGACGACACCGGGAGCGGTGCCGGTCGGGGTGACCCACTGCGCGCCGGCGGGGATCATCGCCTGTTTGCGCGTCGCCGCGGCGACGGAGTCGAGTCCGGTCGTGTCGCCGCGCGCCGCCATCCAGCGGTTCACGATGGCGCCGATGGTCTCCTCGAGCGCGGTGTCGAGGACGAGTTCGCGGCCGGTGAAGCGGGCGACGATCTCGACGGTCAGGTCGTCGGCGGTGGGACCGAGTCCGCCGCTGGTGAGGATCAGGTCGACACCGTCGTCGGCGAGGAACCTCAGCTGCGCCTCCATGTCGGCGGGTCGGTCGCCGCAGACGGTGATGTGGGCCAGCTCGATTCCCGCGTCGCCCAATCGTCCGGCCAGCCACGGGCCGTTCGCGTCGGCCACCCGTCCGGTCAGCACCTCGGTCCCGGTCACCACGATTCCTGCGCGCACACTCACGATTGCCGAGCCTACGGGGTGCGACCGGACCGACCGCCGCCGTTCCCGTCCGGCCCGGGCGTTGTCACTCCGCGCGATGCAGGAAGGTCAACACGGTGAGGGCGAGGATCTTGAGGTCGAGCAGGACCGACCAGTTCTCGATGTAGTAGTTGTCCCACTCGGCGCGGTCGGCGATCGAGGTCTGGCCCCGCAGGCCGTGGACCTGAGCCCATCCGGTGACGCCGGCCTTCACGCGGTGGCGTTCACCGTAGCGGCGGATCTGCATGTCGAACAGTTCGACGAACTCGGGGCGTTCGGGACGGGGACCGACGAGGCTCATGTCCCCGCGCGCGACGTTGATCAGCTGGGGCAGTTCGTCCATCGACGTCGACCGCATGATCTTGCCGATCTTGGTCCGACGGTCCACGCCCTCGACCCCGCCCGGCGCGGCACCGGCGGTGAGCTCGAACGCGGCGTCGGCCTCGGTCGGTGGGCGCATCGATCGAAACTTGAGGCAGCCGAACACCTTTCCGTTGCGCCCCACGCGGTCCTGCGAGAAGAAGATCGGTCCGGGTGAGCTCAGCTTGACCAGCAGCATCAGGGTGAGGAAGAGCGGGGAGATGAGGAGGAGTCCGAGTGTCGCGGCCACGCGATCGACGGTGTGCTTCACCGCGAACTGCCAACTGCGCGGGTTGACGCGGGGAAGGATCAGCAGTGGCACGCCGCCGAGATGATCGATGCGTGCCCGGGCCCCGACGGCGTCGTGCGCGCGGGGCAGCACCCACGCCCGGATGCCACGTCGATGCGCCGCGCGGACGACGCGGGCGAGTTCTGCGTCGTCGATGTCCTCGGCCGCGACGACGACCTCCTCGGCATGCGTCGCCGCGATAGCATCGGCGATGGCCTGCGGAGGGCCGAGTCGGGGCACGCCGTAGGAGTCGGGTTCATCCGTCGCGACGTCTTCGGTGAGCCGCAACGGAGTCGCGGCGAGGATGCCCACCGGCCGCAGCCCGTACTCGGGCATCTCGCGCATGCGGAGGATGAGTTGGTGTGCGATCAGGCCGTCACCGACGACGAGAGTCGGTGCGAGGGACCCGTGCCGGATGCGCAGAGTGCGTTGGATCACGACCCGCGCGAAACGACCGCCGGTGACGAGTACGACCGCGCAGGCCCACACCTTCGTCGTCGTGACGCCGGTCTGGGAGGCCTGGGTGAGGAATGTGACGATGAAGCCGAGCGTGAGCACCGCGGCGACGGCCAATGTTGTCTGCACGCGGGGGAGTTCGTCGAGGAAGTTGCGGCGCAACTGTTTGCGATACATCTGCTGCAGCGCGAACGTCATGATCATCGTCGGGACGAACAGCCACACCGACCACAGCGGGGGGTGCTGATCCTGTGTGGCGTCGGCCCACAGCGAGCCGAGGGCCACGGCGGCCGAGGCGGCGAGGACGTCGACGACGACCGTGACGATGGAATGCCCGGGATCCCTGCGGATGCTGCGGAGGAACGCCGACGGTTGTGTGGTCACCGCCGGTTCGGAGATCGGGATCGTCGTCGGGGAGGTCTGGAGGGCCATGGCAGGCCGCTCAGTACCGAGTGCCTGTCATGCGATTCACTGTAGTGAATTAACAGTTTTGCTGCGCAACATTCAGGACATGTCACCGAGGTCGATGGGTCCGAAGGTCTGCTCGCGCACGATGGTGGCGAGGTCCTCGAGGATCTGCACGTGCCCCGCCGTCCACGGTTTCGGTTTCCCGTCCCAGGCACACAATGTGCCGATGGCATTGCCTGCCGCGTCGGTCAGGGGGACACCCGCGTAGGCGACCACCGTGCCGTCGGCCACGATCGGATGGTCCTTCAACGTCGGGTGGGTGCGGGCATCGTCGATGACGAGTGGGGACCCGGCGGACACGGCGTACTGACACAGCGAGCGATCCAGCGGGACGGTGCGTGTCTCGGCGAGGTCGCCGGACAGGCCCGCTGCACTGCAGAACCACTGCTTCTCGTCGGAGACCAGCGAGACGCCCGCGCTCGGCACGTCCAGCGCGTCGACGGCCATCTGGGCGATGCGGTCGTAGGCCGCGTCGGCTCGGGTGTCCATGAGGCCGGTGTCGGAGAGCGCCCGCAACCGGTCCGGGTCGCGGATGACGGGGTCGGTCGCGATGGCGGGCGGAGTGGAGGTGGGTTGGCCGTCGGGAAACAGGCCGTCTGGTGCAGCGTCATCCGATGCCGCATCACCGACGACGGCGAGCCCGTCACGCTTCAGCGCCGTGACGGCGGCGGCGAGACCGGGGACGTCGGACCCGAGGAGGTCGGCGGCGAGGCGGGCGGCGACGGCCCGCCCGATGTAGACGTCGACACCCTCACCCGCCGATCGCGCGGCGTGCGACAGCACCTCGGTGATCGTCGGGTCGACCGTGGGCGAGATACCGGACATGGGCTTCACGATAGCGAATCGGACCTGGTGGCGAGTGCGTCGGTCGCGTATCGACGCGGGGTCCGTACCCGGCGCCCGCTCACGACTCCGACGCCTCGAGGACGGCGATCGGGTCGCGACAGATGTCGACCAGCGCCGCGTGGACCGCAGTGGGTGCGACGACCTCGGGATGGAACGTCGCCGACAGGGTTCGCGCACCACCGATCTCGCTGACGAGCAGGGTGAGCGCCTCGGGGCCGTCGGGGTCGATACCGGCGCCGAGTTGGGGGATCGGTCCCGACGGGCCGGGCAGGACGCCGTCGTAGAGCGGGAGCCGACCGATGTCGCTCACCGACAGCCGGATCCGCGACGACGTGCGGACCGACACCGCCGTGTCCGCACCGGGATCGGGGGTCCCGCGATGCAATCGTGCCCGCGTGGCGTTGATGCCGAGAACGGCCAGCGGCCAGGCGGATTCGGTGGCCGCCCGGACGCGCTGTCGCACCGACGCCGCCGTCACCGGGTCGGGCATCCGGATGGGGAGCGCGATGGCCAGGTTGCCCATGCCGGCGTCGTCGCGGCGCAGGTAGCGCCGGCAGTCGATGAGGACTTGCACGAGGTCGTCGTTGGCGACACCCGCGCGGTGCAGCGCCGACACCCACATCGCGACCGTCGCCGACGCGTCGGACGCACCCTGCACCGCCGAGACACGCTCGCGCAGTGCCGCGACGCGGTCGGGCGGCATCGTCGCCGACACGGTCCGTACCTGTCGCGGATCGACGGCCACCGGCTCGGCGACGGTGTCGGTGCGGGCGTTCTCGGAGCGCAATCGGTGGACCTCCCCGAGCCGGCGGGGATGGCGGAGGATCTGGTCGGCGAGCGCGCGTCGGACCGAGCCGGCCGGTGCGTCATGGGCGAGCGCGGCCTGCACGGCGGGCGGTGCGGAGTCGAGGAGGACCGCCTGCAGCGCGGGCGCGAGTCGACCGTCGCCGAGACCGTGCGAGTGGTCGACGACGAGATGGTCGTCACAAACGGCGACGCGCAGCGGCACCGGATCCAGCTGTCGCACATGGGTGGCGATCACGCCCAGGTACCCGCCGGGGGTGTCGGGGAGATCGCGCGTCGCCGTCGGTGGTGCGAGGTCCTCGACGAGCAGGGTGTCGGTCCGTCGCGTCCACGCCCCGTCCGCGGCGAAGGGGTCCAGCCGCAGGCGCGGCACCTGCGCGGCGACCGATCGCAGACGGACGGTCAGCAGGTCCCGGTCGAGTGCGGGGAGCGGTCCGAAGATCGCGACGTTGCGCGAGTTCGCGAGTGCGCGGTCGAGGGCACTCGGCCGGTGTGCGGCGATCTCGGTGTCGGGGCGGACGGCTCGGCGATCGGGCCTCGACGGTGATCGGTCAGATCGCCCCATCGACGACCTCCCGCATGCGGCGTCGAAACTCGCTGCGGGAGAACCCCTCCGCCCATCGACGGATGGCGTCGCGATCGAAGTCCGCCGGGTCGAACCCGCGCATCGCGGCGGCGAAGCGGTCGACGATCTCGTCGTCGGTGCCGGGTTCCACGAGCAGCCCCGTCTCGCCCGGTCGCACCGAGTCGAGCGCCCCGCCCTCTCCGAGCGCGATGACCGGGGTGCCGGTGGCCATCGACTCGACCGGCACGATGCCGAAGTCCTCGATGCCGGGCATGAGCAGCGCGCGGGTGCGGCGGTGCAGGTCGAGGAGTTCCGCGTGCGGGACGCGCCCGAGGAACGTCGTGCGCGGTCCGGCGATCGCGCGGCACGCCTCCATCGCGCGTCCGTCGCCGGCGACGACGAGGGGGACGTCGGCCTCGGCGGCGGCGCGGATGGCGATGTCGGGGCGCTTGTAGGGCACCAGGCGCCCGGCGAGCAGGAAGAAGTCCTCGCGCTCGACCGACGGGTCGGGGGTGAAGCCCCCGGTGTCGACCGGTGGGTGCACCACGACGGCGTCGCGGCCCCACCAGGAATGGATGCGGTCGGCCACGGCCGACGAGTTCGCGACGACCGTGTGCAGTCGGGGAGCGGCCGCCACCTCGCAGCGGCGTGCCACCACCGACAGTGCGGTGAGGATGCCCGCACCGACCGCACCGCCCCCCTCACCTGCGCGCAGGCTGGCGTCCCACGCCCACCGCGCTGGACTGTGCACGTACGCGATCACCGGTGCCTCGGTGGCGAACACCACCTGGGTGGCAAACGCATGGTGGCTGGTCACGACGACCTCGGGTTCGCCGCCGGGCCCGCGGAGGTCCATGCCGCGGAACGCGATCGGCATGAACGGCAACGTCGGGGCGTACGAGCGGTGGCCGAGGGCGCGGTAGAGACCGTTGAGCCAGGTGGTGTGCGGTGGGCTGGGCAGGTCGCGGGGGATGCCCTGCGCGCGGGCGATCGGCGTGTGGACGCCGCCGCGCGGCCATTCGAGGGCGAGCTGTTCGACCACGTGTTCCGAACCCGCGATCTCGGTGAGCCGTTCGTGGACGACGGCTACGCGCTCAGTCGGCATCGGAGGCCCCCGCCGACCCGCGTCGCGGCCGTCTCCCCTGCAGGACGACGTGGCGGCTGACGCCCAGGTCGGCGAGTTGGGCCAGCGCGGCCTCGGTGGCGGCACGATCGCGCCCGCGTGTCGACAGGACCACGACGGCGACGACGAGATCCCCGAGATCGGCGGTCCGCCACCACTCGTCGTGCAGGTCGTGGTGGTCGATGTCCTGTGCGCTCTGCTCGGCGGGCCCGGCGGGCACGGCGACCGACGCGACGTCGGTCTGTTCGCCCAGCAGGATGATCGCCGACCGCCCGCGGCGATGGCGGTGCGCCAGTTCGCCGTAGAGGACCTTCGACGGGTCGAACCGACCACCGCCGACGACCTGCAGCCGGGCGCCGTGCCGGTGGGCGACCCGCCGAGCCCAGATGCGGTTGTTACGCCGCCCGAGTCGCCCCCGGGCGAGGACGAGCAGTTCGGCGGCCACGATGAACGCCACCACCGCGGCCACCAGCGCCTCCGACACCGGCTTGGGCGAGATGGGTGTCGACGACGCGTCGGGCACCGACAGCACCGTCAGCTGGTTGCCGCCCGCGGCGGCGGCCTGGTCGCGCTGGGCTCGCAGTTCGGCCAGCCGGACGTCGGAGGCGGTGCGGGCGCTGCTGTTGGCGGGCAGTCGAGCGTTGCGGGCCTGCTCGCTGTCGATGGAGGTGTCGATCTGACCGACCCGGCGCGAGACGTCGCGCTCGGCGTTGCTCTGGTTGGCCTGCGCGACGGCGTCGACCACGGCCCGCGCCACCTGCTGGGCCGTGCGGGGGTTCCCCGCGGTGACGGCGAAGGTCAGCAGTGCAGGGGAGGTGCCGGGGGTCAGGGTGAGGTGACTGCGCAACGTGCCCGTGTCCCAGCCGGTGTCGACCGTGGTGAGCGCCTGCGTGAGGACGCCGTCGTCGCTTGCCAGCTCCTCGAACGGTGCCCGTAGCTGCTCCACGAACGCGTCACCGGCGACGATCTCCCCCGACGTCGTGATCTGCGTGACGACCGACGCCGAGTACTCCTTGTCGACCAGGGTCGACCGGGCGACGAACACCCCGGCGCCGACGAGGGCGCCGATCACGAGGGCCGGCAGCAGGACACGGGCCAGGTCGCGGAAGTGCCCGGCGAGGTCGATGGGCGGTGGTGCGTCGCGATGGGTCGTCGCGGACTCGACGGTCACCGTTGGACTCCTTCAGGTCGTCGCGCGGTGCAGTATTTCAAACCGAAAGTTTGCCAAGCATAACGATGCTCGACGCCGGAGAACGCCGAACCGACACACCGCGGCCGGAGGTGAACCTCATGGGTGGTCACCCGATCAGCGCCCCGAGCATCGCCGGCACCGTGACCGACAGGTCGTGACGTTGCGCCACCCGACGACGCGCGCCGGCCACGACGTCGGCCCGCAGCCCGGCATCGGAGAGGACCCGCGAGATCGCGCGGGCCATCGCGACGGGGTCGCCCGGCGGGACGAGCACACCGGCCCCGTCGGTGAGGAACTCGGTGGTGCCGCCGTGATCGGTCCCGATCACCGGCCTGCCGTAGGCCATCGCCTCGAGCACCGACAGCGGCCCGGCCTCGGGCTCGACGCTCGCCGAGACGAGGATGTCGAATCGGCTCAACGCCTCGCACAGGTCGCGGTGGCCGAGGAACTCCACGCGGCCGTCGAGATCGGGTTCGGCGGCACGCGCATGCAGCGCGGCGACGTGCTCGACATCGCCGGGGAAGTGGCCGCCCGCGAACTCGACCCGGACCCCGGGCAGCTCGGCGACGGCGTCGAGCAGCACGCGGTGTCCCTTCCACGGGGTGAGCAGAGCCAACATCCCCACCACGGGCGGGGTGTGCAGGACCTCGGGCAGGGCGTCGACGGGCCACGCGACGCCGTTGTGCCGGACGACGACCGGGACGCCCAGTGCCCGCAGCGGTTGCGCCGTCGCGTCGGACACCGCCACGGCGCGACGGATCCCGGGGCGGGCGAGGCGGATGACGGCCCGCTGGCGCGCGGTGATGACGGTGTCGTGGACCAGCCACGACACCCCACGCGTGCCGGCGGCGATTCGCGCCGCCGGCAACGCGTTGAGGGAGTTCACGACGACGGCGACACCCGGCTCGGCGGCCGCCGCGCGCAGTCGACGGCCGGTGCGGAACCAGCGGGCGATCAGTCGCGCGCCACCGGCGATCCGCGCCGCGCCGCTCTCACCGGTGAGTCCGAGGTGATCGATCTCCAGGTGCGCGACCGTCGGTGGCAGGCGGTCCGCGAGCGGTCCGGCGGGGCACGCCACGGTGACGGCGTGGCCGTCGGACAGGGCCGCTCGGGCGAGGTCGAGCATCACCTTCTCGGCCCCCGACACCTGCCCGGAGTGCGCGACGAAGACGACGCGTCCCACCGACGGGCCCGTCGCCGACTCGGTCATGACGTCACCTCCTGCACCTTGGCGTGTCGGCCCGGTGCTCGCGCGGACGCGCGGACCAGGGGAAGTGCCACGAGGGCGACGACGAGCGCGGTCGACACCGACACCACCGGCCACGGGATGATCCGTGCAGCCGGCGTCCCGACGGCGCACGCGACGGCCGTCACCGCGGCGAGGGTCACCACCGACCCCAGCGGGAACAGCCCGACGATCGGCAACGTCCGCACGATGACGATCCACAGCACCACGAGAACCGATCCCAGTGTCGCGACGGTCGCGATCGCGGCGCCGTCGTAGGACATGCGCGGGATGAGGATCACGTTCATCACGACGTTGAGCACCAGGCCACCGAGCGCGACCAGGGGGTAGCTGCGCGCCCGACCCGCCGAGGCCAGCAGGTAGATGCCGAGCACGATCAGCGCGGTGAAGGTGGCCCCGAGCACGAGCATGCGCGCGGCGAACGCGCCGACCACGAAGCGCTCGCCGTAGAGCAGACCGATCGCCTGTGGCGCCGACGGCCAGAACGCCGCCACCGCGACCGCACCGCCCGCACCGAATGCCGCGGCCGCCCCGCGGCAGCGGCGCCGGAACACCCCGGGTTCGTGCGGCCACGCCGCCACCAACAACGTCGCGACCGGACCGGCGGCGGCCAGCACGAAGGTGTCGAGGATGTCGGAGAACTTGTAGCCGATGCCGTACACGCCGACCGCGTCGAACGTGTCGAGGAGGCTCAGCAGCACCATGTCCACCTTCTGCAAGGCCACAGTGAGGGCGAAACCGATGGCGAGCGGCGCGGCGTCGAGCAGCATCGGCCGCCAGCGCGCGAATTCCACATGGCGTGACGGTCGCAGCCCGCCGTCGCGCCGGCTGATCCCCACCGCCTTGATCACCAGGGCGAGGACCTCGTTGACGACC
The DNA here is from genome assembly GCF_001424365.1 of Williamsia sp. Leaf354. Taxonomy (NCBI): domain Bacteria; kingdom Bacillati; phylum Actinomycetota; class Actinomycetes; order Mycobacteriales; family Nocardiaceae; genus Williamsia; species Williamsia sp. Leaf354. The sequence continues at coordinate 123,203 of NZ_LMPL01000005.1, read as the reverse complement.
GGAGCCAACACGAACAGCAGCAGGTAAGGGGCGAACAGGGCGGCGGCGATGGTGAGGGCCAGTTGCACCGTCTGCCCGAGGCTCTCGGCCATCGCCGAGAGCAGGAGGCGGTGGCGACTCTGGAACACGACGGTCAGGGCGTGACCGGGGGTGGCGACCACGACGACGAGGCCCGCGACCGCGGTCGCGCGGATGACCTCGCCCGGGTAGCCCAGCGCGACCACGTAGATCAGGGCGATGGCGTACCCGCCGAGGCCGAGCAGCAGGCGCAGGGCGATGAAGGCCGATGCGGTGCGCGCCACCTCCTCGGGGTCGTCGACGATGAGCCGCGCCATCACCGCGCGCCCCACGCCGAGATCGGTGAAGATCGCCATCAGTCCGAGCAGGGCGAAGACGAAGGTGTAGTGACCCCACGCCTCCGGCGACAGGATGCGGGCGATGATCACGCTGCCGGTCCACCCGAGGGCGGCGACCACGACACGGCTGGCGAGCATCGCGCCCGTCGCCTTCGCCGCGGCCCGACCGTCCGATGCCGCGCCCTGCGCCGAGCCGGGTTTCGTCGGCTCCGGTGTGACGGCACCGGGATCGGGCGGCGGGGTCGCCACCCGGTCGGCCGATTCCGTGCTCACCGGGATCTCGTTCTCATGGACAGATCCCCGCCGCCCGGTACACGTCCACCGTCGCGCGGGCGGTGCGTTCCCATGTCACCGTCGCCATCACCGATATCGCGGCGCGGCACAGCTCGGCGCGGGCCGAGGGGTCGTGCACCAGTGGCGCCATGGCGGCGACCCAGTCGGCGACGTCGTCGGTGGCCACGAGGCGCGCGCCGTCGCCGACCACCTCGGGGAGCGCGCCGACCGCGCTCGCGACGACCGCGCCTCCGCACGCCATGGCCTCGACCGGTGGCAGGCCGTATCCCTCGTAGTACGACGCGTACGCGGTCACCGTCGCCGCGGCGTACAGCGCGGGGAGATCGGCGACGTCGACGTATCCGAGCCCGATCGCCGAGGCGGGGGCGTCGGGTCCGGTCGACCCGGCGCCCGCGAGGACGCAGGGGATCCCCAGTTCGTCGGCCGCCGCCGCGACCAGGGCCACGTTCTTGCGCGGCTCGACCGTGCCCACCTGCAGGACGAACTCCCCGGGCAGCCGATGCGCCGCACGCACACGGTCCACGTCGGCCTGCGACGGCGGTCGGGCCCAGCCCGCGGGGGCGAGTTCCACCACGTGCGCGTCGCGGCCGGTGACCGCGTGGATGCGCTCGGCGGTGAACGCCGACACCGCGATGAGGACGTCGGCACGGCGCAGCGAGCGGCGGACCAACACGTTCTCGCCGGCGGCGCGGAACCGGCTCGACGCCGACGGCATGTCGATGACCGACAGGTCGTGCACCGTGGCGACGGTCGTCGACGGTCCGGCGATGGGGAGGTCGACGTCGAGACCATGGAAGACCGACGCCCGCATCGGGACGGCACCGTAGACGGCGCGGCGCGCACCGTCGGACACCGGGCGCGTGACCGCCGCCATCCCGCGGGGCAGCTCGGCCACCGCGTCGGACTGGACGAGTGCGGTGGTCGGTGTCGGTGCGAGCAGGTCGGGCATGTGCCTCAGGAGCTCGCGGATGTAGGTCTGTACTCCGCTTCCGCCCGGTCGGAGTGCGAGCGCGCCGAACGTGAATCCTGCTGTGCTGTTGCGCATCCCACCACTCCCAAGAGAAGCCAAAAATGAAGGTCGAGCGGAAAGATCTCGAAGTAGGTCGCGACGAGGCTCGCGGCCATCGCCGCCACGATCGACGCGCTGACCCCGAGCGCCAACGCCCCGTCGCGGCCGGGCAGGCGGCGCGCGGACTGCACGCACCACACCAGCGCGGTGAGGATCACCGCGAGGAAGGCCCACAGCCCGATCGGTCCGAGTTCGAGCAGCGTCTTGATGTAGTAGTTGTCGGGCTGATAGTTCGCCGACGTCGACTGCGTCAGTCCGCCTGCCGACGCCGTGACGGTCTCCGGCGACTGTCCTTGGGCTGTCGAGATGCGGTCGGCGGCGGCACCGCTCGAGCCCAGGCCGCGACCCAGCGGGTGCACCAGGATGCTCGAGATGATCTCGCTCCACCCGGCGCCGCGTTGACCGAGGCTGCTGGAGGAGAAGAACACCGAGGTCGCCGACGACGGCAGGAACGGGAACGCCGCCACCGCCACCACGAGCAGTGCCCCGAGGGGTGCGAACAGGTGACGGAATCGGATCACGGCGAGCCAGATGATCCCGACGAGAAGGCCGAGGATCGCCGCGCGGACGACCGATGTCGCCATCACCACCGCCATCACCGGCGCGAGCCAGAGGAAGATCCGGTTGCGGCGTCGATGGGGTTCGGCCAGCGCCACTGCGCCACCGACCAGCAGCCCGACCATCACGTACAGCCCGAACCCGAACGGCTGGTTGAACGTGCTGAACGTCCGGAACAGGGGCCCGCTGGTGCGCACCTGGGTGCCGAAGTCGTAGCCGAACGCCACGAGCCGGGCCGGTCCGACGATCTGTTGGAAAATGCCGACCGCGCAGGTCACCACGCACATGACCATCAGGACGGTGACGAGGTGGTCGCGGTCGCGGGCGTCGAACGGCGCCCACCACAGCACCACCAGGACCAGCAGATAGAAGAACGTCACCTTGGCGCCGACCAGTCCGATCGGTCCGTACACCGCGAGCGCCGAGACCAGTCCGAAGGCGACGAACACGACGATCGCCGGCCAGTAGGGGATATGTACCGGCGGTGAGGTGCGGCGGACGCCGCGCCGGGCGAACGCGCACACCAGGGTCACCGCGAGGAGCCCCTCTTTCCATGCGGCCGCGACGCCGGGCACCGGCGCGATCACGAGCAACCCGCTCAACGGGGTGAGCGCGGCGAGCAGCAGTAGCCCACGCTGGGGTCGCTGCCAGATGAATCGGACCACGAACACGGCCACCACGAGGGCGACGACCGCGGCGGCACCGTAGGCGACGAGACGCACCGCGAACCACCTCTCCGCCGGACCGATCTACATTCGCTGTTCATCATCGCGAATTAATCGACGGTTCGGGGGAGTTCGACGCTTCGTGGCGTCGCGTCGCGTCGCGGGCGACACCGGCGCACAGGCAATCGGCAGGTCCTACGCCAGGGAACTGCCAGCGTCGATTCCTAGCTTTGTGGTTGTCGCCCGGCGAGAACGCCGGACGACGCGACACGACTACGAAGGTGGGTGGAACGCGATGCGTATCAAGAAGATCCTGATCGGCACGGTGGCCGCGGGCGGTATCGGACTGGCGTCGTTGGGTGCCGGTGCAGGGGTCGCGTCGGCGGCACCGACCGCGGTCGCGAGCCATCAATCGACACAGAACCACGAGCAGATCGGCTACGCGTCGCCGTCACGGCCGACGGTGGCCCCGGGACCGGTCCGCCGGCCCGACACCCGACCGTTCGAGTTCCGCGGCCAGCGTGTGACGCCGCAGTTCCGCGCCGACCACCACGGCTGGGGCTTCTGGTTCTTCGGCTTCTGGGTGCCGCTGGCCCTCTAGGTCTCGCATCCTCCGTGCGCGGGGCCGGGTGCCTGTCGGGTGCCCGGCCTCGTTGCGGTGCTGCGCCTCAGCGGCCGAGCAGTCCGCCGAGTGCGCCGCCGACCCCCGACTGCTCACCGGCGCCCGTGCCGCCGATCATCCCGCCCGGCGGGAGCTCCGAGGGTTGCACGATCACGAAGCCCTGACCGGAGAACGAGAGCGTGAACCGCTCGCCGGTGCTCCGACCGATGAGCGTGCCGAGGTTGAACGAGTCGTTCTGCTTGACCCCGGTGCGCAGGCTCGACGACCACGCCACCGCGGCCTGGGGATCGGCGTAGGTCGGCTGGTCGACGTTGAGCACCACCGGCGTCCCGTCCGTGGTGATCGCGATGCGTCCTCGGCCGGTGAACACGCAGTTGAACAGGCCCGCGTTGCTGGCCATCGCCGCGCCCTGCACCCGTGCGATGTTGTACGTCAGCGTCGACTCGAAGGCGAGGACGTTGGCCCCGTTGATGGTGAGGCCGTCGGTGCCGTCGAGATCGATGAGGTGGACATCGGTGGATGCGTTGGCGAGGAACAGATCTCCGCGTCCGACGACCTTCATCAGCGGCACGCCCTCGCCGGAGAGCCGCTGTCGGATCATGTTGCCGATGCCGCCCGATCCGAGGGCCTCGAACTTCAGGTCGCCCTGGTAGGCGACCATCGATCCGGTCCGTGCCATGACGTCCCCGTTGAGGGCGACCTTGCACATCTTGCTGCCCTGCTTCTGGATGCCCGGCGCGCTCGCCTCGGCGTACTGGGGTGCGAACAGTTCGCTCTGCATGGGTTGTACTCCCTGGTTCTGCGGTGCGGGCGTAGGTGTCGAATGCGGTTGCGGTGGTGTCGAGTACGTGGGCGCGCTCGGTGCGGCGGGTGGGGGAGTCGGTGCGGCCACCGGTTGGGTCGGGGGCGGCGCCGGCTCGTCGTCGATGTCGATGCCGAAGGCGGTCGCGATTCCCGCCAGTCCGTCGTCGTAACCCTGGCCCACGGCGCGGACCTTCCAGGCGTCGTTGCGGCGGTAGATCTCGACGCAGACCAGTGCGGCCTCGGTGGTGAGGCCCGACATCGCGAAGGTGAGCGGTTCGCCGCCCGAGATCACCGTCGCGGTGATCTCTCCGGCGCCGGCGAAGGTGGCCGGACCCGAACCGTCGAGGCTCGCGGTCACGACGACGGTGCTCACGTCGGCGGGCAGCGCGGCGGTGTCGACGGCGACGATGTCGCCCGCGCCGCGACCGTGGCGGTACTCGACGCCCGGCCCGACGGGGTTGTTGAAGAACACGAGATCGCCGTCGGAGCGGACCTTCCCGTTCTCGCCGAGCAGCAGGGCCGAGACGTCGACGGAGTTCGCCGACGTAACGGTCACGGCCACCGCCGCGGCCGGCAGCGGACGGTTCTCACCGCGGGCGAGCGCGGTCACGATCGGTTCCCCATCACGGCGACCAGTCTTACAGAATCCCCACCCGGTGGGTCGGGTGAATCGGCGACGGCTGTCGCGCTACTTCTTCTCGCAGGCGATGCCGTCGTTGTCGCGGTCGCGACTGGTGTTGTCGGAGTACACGGACGCGTCGATCTCGAAGTTCGTCACCGGCCTGCCCGAGGTGGAATCGACGGCGCCGGGTTTGCCGACGCCGTGCGGGTAGTCGGCATTGAGCGCGGCGCAATTGGAGTACGTCTGCGCCGAGGCGGGGGCCACGCCCATCACGCCGCCGAGGGCGAGGACGCCGGCGATGAGGACGACACGGATGGTGCGGGTGAAGGTCATCGGCGCGCTCACTTCTCGTCAGGCGTGGCGTCACCACGCGAGAGGTGACCGTAGCGCTCAGGTGACGGCGGCGATGTCCGATTCGTGCGCCTTTCGTGTGATCGGCTGACGCTCAGGCGTCGGCGGCGACCGGGGCGGTGGCGGTGACCGCGGCGAGGATCTCCGGGCCGCGTTCGGCGACGAGCCTGACCGCACGCCGGTGTGCCCAGGCGAGCATCGGTATCGCGATGACCACCTCGACCACCACGGCGAGGTACGACAGCGGGGTCGGGAGCAGCAGTCCGATCGCGATGCCGGGGGCGCAGATCAGAGCCATCGCCGGGATCGCGGCCAGGGACCAGCGGACGCTGGCCCCCGACATCGAGCCGCGCGAGTTCATCGACGAGATCGACGAACCCGGTGGCACCCGGTAGGGAGCGAGGGCGGGGAGCAACGCCGCGACCGATGCCGCGGTCGCCGCGCCGCCGACGATGACCGACACCGCGACCGGCCAGGTGGCCGGGTCGGTGTGCCGCACGAGGCGCGCGACGACGGTGCCGACGACGCCGACGGTCAGGGCCAGCGATGCCGCCAGTGTCATGCGGGCGCGGATGACGAGGGCCGCGGCGGAGGGGGCCGTGATCAACACCGCGAACGCCCACCGGTCGAGCCCGAAGGTGTTGGCCAGCATCGACCCGCACATGAACACCACGAGCGGTGCGCCGAACTGCATGCCATAGGCGTCGGTGCCCGAGAGCATCAGCACCACACCGATCACGATGAACGCCAACGGCAGGATGGCGAGGCCGAGTCGCTGGGGATCGGTGACGAGCATGCGGGCCTCGGTGCGCAACACGAGCAGCGTCGGTGATGCGGTGACCCGCCGAGGGCTCTCACCACGCCGCGTGCTCGTGGCCGCCGAGACCGCGTCGGAGTACATCGCCTGATCGATCCGGCGTGACCACGTCACGTAGAGGCCGCCGGCCAGGAGGACCAGGCCTCCGACGACCAGCACCGCGAGCCACCACCGACCCGAGGGGACCGACTCGCCGGCGACGACGGGCCAACCGGTCGGGAGCACGCGCGCGGCCACCTGCAGCGCCTGGTTGCGCGGATCGATGACGCCCTGCGACAGCAGCAGGTACACGACGTAGATCGCCGCCACCGCCACGACACTGGTCACGGTGGCCACGATGCGTCCGGTCTGCGACCGCATGGCCTGCGCGTAGGTCAGTCCCACCACGCGCGAACCGATCACCCCGATCGCCGCGGTGGGTGGGATCGCGACGACGGCGACGACGATCGCGGCCACGTCGAGGTCGGGTCCGGTGGCGAGCGCGAGAGGCACGAGCAGCAGCGCGACGATCGCGAACCAGAGCCCGGGGCCGCGCAGCATCGCCCGTCCCGACGCGGTGCGCAGCGCGTCCGCGGACACCGGCAGATGTCGGACATCGGTCGGCGCGACACCGGCGGGTCGACTCGCGATGAGCGGTGCGATCGCGAGCGCCCCGATCACGACGAGTGCACACAGGGCCGCGGTGGTGCGGCGAGGCGCGCCGGCGTCGGTGGCCATCGTGAGACCCGCCATCGCGACAAGTAGTAGGAAGGCGAACGCGCCCACCAGGATCCGCAGCGCGACGGGCGTGGGCGAGGCGCCACGGATGGCGCGGTCGAGATCGAGCAGCGCGGCGACGGTGTCGCGGGTCGCGCGCGACGCCGGGTCCGGGGCCGGCCGCGACGTGTCGGTGCTCATCGGGCGCCGTTCCCGCCGTCGAGCCAGTCGAGTCCGGGCGCGGCGGTGTCAGCGCCGTCCGCTGCGGATTTGTTCACCGTGTCGACGAGGATCGATTCGAGGCTCGTGCCCGCACGTACGGCGGCGGTCTCGCCCGCGGTGACCAGTCGCCCCTTGTCGAGGATCGCGACGTGCGTGCAGATCTGTTCGATCAGAGTCATCGAGTGGCTCGAGAGCACCACCGTGCCGCCGGTGGCGGTGAAGCGTTGCAGGATCTCGCGGATCGTGACCGCCGAGACCGGGTCGACCGCCTCGAGCGGTTCGTCGAGGACCAGCAGCCGGGGGGAGTGGATGAGCGCGGCGGCGAGGCCGATCTTCTTCTTCATGCCCGCCGAGTACGAGCTGACGGGTTTGTCGGCGCTGCCTGCGATGTCGAAGACGGCCATCAGGTCGGCCGCGCGGGCGTCGGCGACATCGGTCGCGAGTCCCTGCAACACCCCGACGTGGCGCAGGGCCACATGGCCGGGCAGCGCCTCGGACATCGTGGGGCCGTCGGGGAGCAGTCCGACGCGTCCGCGGGCGGCGACCGGATCGGCCCACACGTCGTGGCCGTCGAGGAACGCCGACCCGTGCGACGGACGCAGCAGCCCGGTGGCCATCGACAGCCACGTCGTCTTCCCCGCGCCGTTCGCACCGACCAGCCCGTAGAGCGATCCGCGAGGGATGACCAGGCTCACCCCGGACACCGCGACCTGTCCGTCGTACATCGCGGTCGCGCCGCCGTAGACCTTGGTGAGTTCGCGGGTCTCGAGCGCCGGGACCGCAGTCGCGGAGCCATCGGCCGCGTCGGGGGTGCGGGGATGATCGGGGTACACAGAGGGCCTCTCGGTCGACGTACCGGAATCTTTCGCTGGGCGAATCATATGTGTCGACCAGAGTGGGCGTGCCGAGAGGGATTTGTTCGCGACCTGCGGGTTCACCTACACTTGACCGGTTGCCTGCGGCACGGTTGTGTCGCGAACCCGAGCGCGAACCCTTCGCGGCCCTCATCGGCCGTGGTCAGGCGTGCGAACGGTGGCAGCGGACCGCGTGCGTCGGGTCGGAATCCGGCGTACACACCCACCAGGTCTGAGGAGATCAAACAGTGATCCAGCAGGAGTCACGCCTGCGGGTCGCCGACAACACCGGTGCCAAGGAAATCTTGTGCATCCGTGTGCTCGGAGGCTCGTCTCGCCGGTACGCCGGCATCGGCGACGTCATCGTCGCCACCGTCAAGGACGCGATCCCCGGCGGCAACGTCAAGCGCGGCGAGGTCGTCAAGGCCGTCATCGTGCGCACCACCAAGGAGCGCCGTCGCGCGGATGGCTCCTACATCCGCTTCGACGAGAACGCCGCCGTCATTCTCAAGAACGAGAGCGATCCGCGTGGAACCCGCATCTTCGGCCCCGTGGGCCGCGAGCTGCGTGACAAGCGCTTCATGAAGATCGTCTCGCTGGCCCCGGAGGTGCTCTGACATGAAGGTTCACAAGGGCGACACCGTGATCGTCATCTCGGGCAAGGACAAGGGCGCGAAGGGCAAGGTCATCGAGTCCTACCCCACGCGCAGCAAGGTCCTCGTCGAGGGCGTCAACCGCATCAAGAAGCACACCTCCGCAGCGCAGTCCGAGCGCGGCGCCTCGTCCGGCGGCATCGTCGTGACCGAGGCCCCCATCCACGTCTCGAACGTGATGGTCGTCGACGCCGACGGGACCCCGACACGCATCGGCTACCGCACGGACGACGAGACCGGCAAGCGCGTGCGCATTTCCCGCAAGAACGGGAAGGACATCTGACATGACCACCACCGAGAACAAGGTGCAGCCCCGTCTCAAGGCGCGCTACCGCGCCGAGATCAAGGACGCGCTGAACGAAGAGTTCAAGTACGACAACGTCATGCAGATCCCCGGCGTGGTCAAGGTCGTGGTGAACATGGGTGTCGGTGACGCCGCCCGTGACGCCAAGCTGATCAACGGCGCGGTCAAGGACCTCGAGCTGATCACCGGCCAGAAGCCGGAGATCCGCAAGGCCCGCAAGTCGATCGCACAGTTCAAGCTGCGCGAGGGCATGCCCATCGGCGCGCGCGTCACCCTGCGTGGCGACCGCATGTGGGAGTTCCTCGACCGGCTCGTGTCGATCGCGCTTCCCCGTATCCGCGACTTCCGTGGCCTGTCGGACCGTCAGTTCGACGGCAACGGCAACTACACGTTCGGTCTCAACGAGCAGTCGATGTTCCACGAGATCAACATCGACAACATCGACCGGCCCCGCGGTATGGACATCACGGTGGTCACCACGGCAACCCTCGACGACGAAGGCCGCGCGCTGCTCCGTCACCTCGGGTTCCCGTTCAAAGACAACAGCGTGAAGGACAACTGACATGGCAAAGAAGGCTCTGGTCAACAAGGCCAACGCGAAGCCGAAGTTCAAGGTCCGCGGCTACACCCGGTGCAACCGCTGCGGCCGCCCGCACTCGGTGTACCGCAAGTTCGGCCTGTGCCGAATCTGCCTGCGCGAGATGGCGCACGCCGGCGAGCTGCCCGGTGTGCAGAAGTCGAGCTGGTGACACCGCGTTACTGATCTGACGGCGAGGGCCCGAGTCCGTACGGACTCGGGCCTTCGTCGTTTCCGCGTCCCGTCAACCGGTGTCGGTGACGGAGATCGTCCGTCCACAGGCCCGGTTCCGGCGCCATGCCGGAGGCGGGACCCTGGTCGGACGATCTCAGCAGCCTCCGCGCGTCATCGGCGATTCTTCTTGCGCCGCTGCGCGCGGTTGGGACCGGTCGCCCTCGAGATGACGCGTGGGCCGACGTCACGCGCGAATCCCTCGACCCCCTTCAGGTACTGGTCGGCCGGCCGCAGCGAATACAGCTGCTCCCAGGGATAGAACCCGTGATCGTCGGGCCACACCACCTGCAGCACAGGGCTGTTCGGGAAGAGCGCACGATGCACGCGGAGATCGGTGGTGTCGACGGCCTCGACGAGTGTCACCGCGAGGTCGACGCTCTCGGTGTAGATCTCGGTCTTCTCGGCCACCAGGCGCTTCCACGACCGCACGTCGAGTTCTTCGGTGACATCGCAGAGCACCTCGACGGCGTCCTCGGCGCCGAGGCCGTACACCGCGAGTTCCGGCTCGCCGATGAGCGACCGGCCACTGGTGTACGCACACGGACACGCGGCGGCGCGAGCGTCCGGATCCTTCGCGTGCGTTGCACACAGATCTTCGACCACGGTGACCGCCAGGCCGAAGTTCCGGATGCGGCTGATCGTGTCGCGCACCACGGGATCGTCGTGCCAGCGGGGCATTCCGGGCAAGCTCGGTTGCGGGTCGGTCATGTCGGTCTCCTTCGTTCGGGGAGCTCGAGCGGACCATCGGCCACCGACGAATCGAACCGTCCGGCAGCCGGTTCGGATCGGGTTGTCCACAGATCGGCTGTTGTCGGCATCCAGCGCGGAGATCGTCCGAACGGTGCGACACCGTGGTTGTGTTGCCCACAACGGCCCGCTGCTCGGACGATCTCCGTAGGTTCAGGCCATGGCCAAGCTGATCTACGTGGTGTGGGGCAGCGGACTCGGTGGGCTCCTGACCGATCCCGACACCCGCGCCGCGCTGCGGGTGGCGGGTGCGACGCGGCTGCAGATCAACATCGGGGGCACGCCGGAACTCGACGGCGCGATGACGCTGTCGACCCTCACGCCGCCGATCGACGCCGTGGTGAGCGTGTGGACCGACTCCGACCCGACACCGGTGGCCGACGTTCTCGTCGACCGCACCGACCGCGTCGTCGGGTGGGAGGTCGTCGAACGTCGGCCGATCGAACCGCCGCCGACACCCGACGGGGAACCGGCCGACGCGATGGCGAACGTCGCCTTCCTGCGACGACCGGCGTCGATCGACCGCGACGAGTGGCTCCGCCGCTGGCTCGACGACCACACGCCGGTCGCGATCGCCACCCAGGCCACCTCCGGCTACATCCAGAACATCGTGGTGCGATCGGTCACCGCCGACACCGAACAGGTCGACGCCGTCGTGGAGGAACTGTTCCCCCTCGCCGCGGCCCGCGACCTCCACGCGTTCTACGGCAGCGGGGGAGACGACGCCGAGCTCACCCGCCGTATGACCGCGATGCTCGACAGCGTCGTCCGGATCGGCGCCCACGAGAACATCGACGTCGTGCCGACCCGGCGCACCGTGTTCGAGTCCTGACGTGCGATTTGGCGTGGTCGGCGCCGATCCCTACACTAGAACGGTTGCCCGGACTCGGGCGCGCTGTCGCGTGCCTTCCGTCTCTCGAGGTGACCACACAATTTTCGAACGTCACAGCTCGAAATTGCCGGTGGTGCTCACGCATCACCGGGGTACCACCCCTCACCGGCGATCGTCGGTGAGGACATGCACAACACGCTTCGTAGCAGGCCCACGACGTGACGTGAGAGGCCGCCGGCCGCCCTTTGAGGGCGACGACGGAACCGACACGCGCGTGCTGCATGGGAACCGCCACGAGAAAGGTTGACGGTCACTCATGACCATGACTGATCCGATCGCAGACTTCTTGACACGTCTGCGTAACGCCAACTCGGCGTTCCATGACGAGGTGACCCTGCCGTCGTCGAAGATCAAGGTGAACATCGCCGAGATCCTCAAGCGCGAGGGCTACATCACCGAGTTCCGTACCGAGGACGCGGCGGTGGGCAAGAGCCTCGTCGTCACCCTCAAGTACGGCCCCAGCCGTGAGCGGAGCATCGCCGGCCTGCGCCGCGTCTCCAAGCCCGGACTGCGGGTCTACGCAAAGTCCACCAACATGCCGAAGGTGCTCGGCGGCCTCGGCGTGGCCATCATCTCCACGTCCTCGGGCCTGCTGACCGATCGCCAGGCAGCCAACCAGGGCGTCGGCGGCGAAGTCCTCGCCTACGTCTGGTAAGGGGCCAACACAATGTCGCGTATTGGAAAGAACCCGGTCGCCATCCCGGCCGGAGTCGACGTGAAGATCGACGGGCAGGCCGTCTCGGTCAAGGGCCCCAAGGGTGAGCTCTCGCTGACCGTGGCCGAGCCCATCACGATCGCCAACGAGGACGGCACCATCGTGGTGACCCGCCCCAACGACGAGCGCCGCAACCGCTCGCTGCACGGACTGAGCCGCACCCTGGTGGCGAACCTGGTCACCGGTGTGACCCAGGGCTACACCACGAAGATGGAGATCTTCGGTGTCGGTTACCGCGTGCAGCTCAAGGGCAAGGACCTCGAGTTCGCCCTCGGTTACAGCCATCCGGTGCCGATCGAGGCCCCCGAGGGCATCACCTTCGCGGTGGAGTCCCCGACCAAGTTCTCGGTTTCGGGCATCGACAAGCAGCAGGTCGGGCAGATCTCGGCCAACATTCGCCGCCTGCGGCGTCCGGACCCCTACAAGGGCAAGGGCATCCGCTACGAGGGTGAGCAGATCCGCCGCAAGGTCGGAAAGACGGGTAAGTGACATGACTGAAACCAGCACCACCACCAAGCGCGTGCCGGTCGGCAAAGATGTGTCGACCCGCCGCCGTCGGTCCACGAGCCGTCGCCACTTCCGGCTGCGCAAGAAGATCAGCGGCACCCCGCAGCGACCGCGTCTCGTGGTCAAGCGGTCGTCGCGGCACATCCACGTCCAGCTGATCGACGACCTGGCCGGCAACACCCTTGCCGCCGCGTCGACGATCGAGGCCGACGTGCGCAGTGCCGGCGGCGACAAGTCGGCGCAGAGCCGCAAGGTCGGCGAGCTGATCGCCGCCCGCGCCAAGGCCGCGGGTGTCGAGACGGTCGTCTTCGACCGTGGCGGGCACGACTACCACGGACGGATCGCGGCACTCGCCGACGCCGCCCGCGAGGGAGGCCTGCAGTTCTGATGACCACCACATACACCAGCACTCTCAGTGCACACGGAAGGACCATCTGATGCCGGGACGTCAACGGCGTGACGGCGGAACCGGACCCGCCACCAGCACCGATCCGAACGCACCCGCGACCGCGGGCGCAGCCGACAACCGAGGCGGCGGCGACCGTCGCGGTGGCGGCGGCGACCGTCGTGGCGGTGGCCGCGACGGCCAGCGCGGCGGACGCGAGCAGGACAAGAACCGGCTCGAGCGCGTCGTCGCCATCAACCGCGTCTCCAAGGTCGTGAAGGGTGGACGTCGGTTCTCCTTCACCGCCCTCGTGGTCGTCGGTGACGGCCAGGGCATGGTCGGCGTCGGCTACGGCAAGGCCAAAGAGGTCCCGGCCGCCATCCAGAAGGGCGTCGAAGAGGCTCAGAAGAACTTCTTCCGCGTCCCGCTGATCGGCTCCACCGTCACCCACCCGGTCCAGGGTGAGGCGGCTGCCGGTGTCGTCATGCTGCGTCCGGCCTCGCCCGGTACCGGTGTGATCGCCGGCGGCGCGGTGCGTGCCGTGCTCGAGTGCGCGGGCGTCCACGACGTCCTCGCCAAGAGCCTCGGCAGTGACAACGCCATCAACGTCGTCCACGCCACCGTGGCCGCACTGAAGATGCTGCAGCGTCCCGAAGAGGTCGCGGCCCGCCGCGGCCTGCCCATCGAAGACGTCGCACCCGCGGGCATGCTGCGGGCGCGCGCCGGACAGGGAGTGTGACCGACATGGCAGAGCTGAAGATCACCCAGATCAAGGGCACGGTCGGAACCAAGAGCAACCAGCGTGACAGCCTGCGGACCCTCGGACTGAGGAAGATCCGTCAGACCGTCACCCGCGAGGACACCCCGGCCAACCGCGGCCTCATCAACGTGGTGCGCCACCTCGTGACAGTCGAAGAGGTTTAGTCATGACCATCAAGCTCCACCACCTTCGCCCCGCACCGGGTGCGAAGACCGAGAAGACACGCGTCGGTCGCGGTGAGGGATCCAAGGGTAAGACCGCCGGTCGCGGCACCAAGGGCACCAAAGCGCGCAAGAACGTCCCGGCCGCCTTCGAGGGCGGGCAGATGCCGATCCACATGCGACTGCCCAAGCTCAAGGGCTTCACCAACCGCAACCGCGTCGAGTACCAGGTCGTGAACCTGGGCGACATCGCGCGGCTGTTCCCCGAGGGGGGCACCATCGGCGTCGACGACCTCGTCGCCAAGGGTGCGGTCCGCAAGAACGAGTTGGTCAAGGTCCTCGGCGACGGCGACCTGTCGGTTGCCGTGCAGGTCACCGCCAACAAGTTCTCCTCCTCGGCAACCGAGAAGATCAGCGCAGCAGGTGGCAGCACCACGGTGCTGTGACACCGAGGTCTCCCGTGGTGTCCGACGTTCAGACGGGCACCACGGGGACCACTGTTAGAGTTCAAGAGTTGTCCGGTCACCGCCCGACACCCGAGTCGCTCGGGGCCGGAACGGAGACCACCGTGATCACCGCCGATCGTCCTCGCGCCCCGCGCAAGGAGTTTCGGCCGACCATAACGACTGATCACCCCTGTGCGACTGCGTCGACCACGGTTTCCCGTGGGTCCGGCGTGATGCCGCAGGCAGGCGCGTGCTCGTTCGGCAGGAGGAATTAGTGCGTTCCGCCTTTGTCTCGGCCATCCGGACACAGGACCTGAGACGGAAGATCCTCTTCGTCATCGGGATCATCATCCTGTACCGCCTGGGCGCGACCATCCCCTCACCCGGTGTCGACTACCGCCAGGTGCGTTCCTGCCTCGACGAGGTCTCGCGCGGCGATTCGGCCGGCATCTACTCGCTGATCAACATGTTCTCCGGCGGCGCTCTCCTGCAGCTGTCGGTGTTCGCGATCGGCATCATGCCGTACATCACCGCCAGCATCATCGTGCAGCTCCTCACCGTGGTGATCCCCCGGTTCGAGCAGCTGCGCAAGGAAGGCCAGTCCGGCCAGGCCAAGATGACGCAGTACACCCGCTACCTGACGGTGGCGCTGGCATTGCTGCAGTCGACCGGCATCGTGGCCCTGGCCGATCGTGGCGACCTGCTGCGTGACTGCTCCACCGGCAGCGAGATCCTCCGCGACAAGTCGATCTTCGGCCTCATCATCATCGTGCTCGTCATGACCGCCGGCGCCTGTGTCGTCATGTGGTTCGGCGAGCTGATCACCGAGCGCGGCATCGGCAACGGCATGTCGCTGATGATCTTCGCCGGCATCGCCGCCCGGATCCCGGCCGAGGGCAAGCAGATCCTCGACACCCGCGGAGGCCTCGTGTTCGCGCTGGTGCTCGTCGCGGCCCTGGCCATCATCGCCGGCGTCGTGTTCATCGAGCAGGGCCAACGCCGAATACCCGTGCAGTACGCCAAACGCATGGTCGGCAGGAAGATGTACGGCGGGTCCTCGACCTATCTACCGTTGAAGGTCAACCAGGCCGGCGTCATCCCCGTCATCTTCGCGTCGTCGCTGCTGTACCTGCCCAACCTCATCGTGCAGCTCACGCAGAGCAGCACCGGTGAGCAGCCCACGTGGCAGCGGCTGATCCAGACCTACCTGGTGAACCCCAGCAACGGCGTCTACATCGCCGTGTACTTCCTGATGATCATCTTCTTCACGTACTTCTACGTGGCGGTGACGTTCAACCCGCAGGAACGTGCCGACGAGATGAAGAAGTACGGCGGCTTCATCCCCGGCATCCGTCCGGGCCAGCCGACGGCCGATTACCTCGGCTACGTGCTCAGTCGCATCACGCTGCCCGGCTCCATCTACCTCGGCGTCATCGCGGTCCTGCCCAACCTGTTCCTCGAGATCGGCAACAGCGGCGGTGTGCAGAACCTGCCGTTCGGTGGCACCGCGGTGTTGATCATGGTCGGTGTCGGACTCGACACCGTGAAGCAGATCAACAGCCAGCTGATGCAGCGCAAGTACGAAGGGTTCCTGAAGTGAGACTCGTGATCCTGGGCCCTCCCGGCGCCGGCAAGGGAACGCAGGCCGAGATGCTCTCGGAGAGCCTCGGCATCCCACACATCTCCACCGGTGACCTGTTCCGCGCGAACATCACCGAGGGCACGCCGGTCGGCATCGAGGCCAAGAAGTACCTCGACGCCGGCAACCTGGTGCCGTCGGAGATCACCGTCGACATGGTGCGCGCCCGGGTCGCCGAGCCCGACGCCACGGAGGGCTTCATCCTCGACGGGTTCCCCCGCTCGACCGAGCAGGCCGATGCGTTGGAGCACATCCTGTCCGACCTGGGCGGCAAGCTCGACGCCGTGCTGTCGTTCGAGGTCGACGAGGACGTCGTGGTCGAGCGCATGCTCGCCCGTGGACGCGCCGACGACACCGAGGACGTCATCCGCAACCGCATGCAGGTCTACATCAAGGAGACCTCGCCGCTGCTCGACTACTACGGCGAGCAGGTCACCGTCATCGACGCGATCGGTGACGTGGGCGAGGTCCACCAGCGTGTGCTGCGCGCGCTCAACCCCTGAGTTCGACTGACATGGGTCTGCGCAAACAGAAGGTCGTCCCGTTCAAGTCCGCCGGTGAGCTCGACGCCATGGAGGCGGCCGGCCGGATCGTCGGACAGGCGCTCGTCGCGGTCCGCGAGGCCGCCAAGGTCGGCGTCAGCACGCTCGAGCTCGACGAGATCGCCGAGACCGTGATCCGCGAGGCGAACGCGGTCCCGTCGTTCAAGGGCTATCACGGGTTCCCCGGATCGATCTGCAGCTCCGTGAACGACGTCGTCGTGCACGGCATCCCCTCGAAGGACATCGTGCTCGCCGAGGGTGACCTGGTGTCGATCGACTGCGGCGCGATCCTCGATGGCTGGCACGGCGATTCGGCGTGGACGTTCGGCGTCGGCGACCTCAGCGAGGCCGATGCGGCGCTCAGCGAGGCGACGCGGACGTCGATGCTCGCCGGTGTCGCCGCGATGATCGCGGGCAACAAGCTCACCGACGTCTCCCACGCGATCGAGGTCGCCACGCGTGAGGCCGAGAAGACCCACGGCCGTCCGTTCGGCATCGTGGCCGGCTACGGCGGACACGGCATCGGCACGCAGATGCACATGGAGCCGTTCCTCGCCAACGAGGGCAAGCCCAACCGTGGACCCGGGCTCGTGGTCGGCAGCACGCTGGCCATCGAACCGATGCTGACCCTCGGCACCGTCGAGACCTCGGTCCTCGACGACGACTGGACCATCGTCACCGACGACGGCTCGCGGGCCGCCCACTGGGAGCACACCGTCGCGGTCACCGCCGACGGCCCCCGCATCCTCACGCCGCGGCCCGACCCCACTTCGTAGTCCCCGCCGCGTAGATCTCGGTCTGCGCGCTCAGGCCCGCAGCCATCGCGCCCCGACGAAGTCGCGGTTGCGCCCGGTGTCGGCCAGCGTCCACTCCGACCGCACCGGCAACACCGGGCGTCCGGAGCCCAGCGTGCAGGGCGCGAAGTGCACCCACATCTCGTCGATGAGACCCGCCGCGACGTACTGCGCGGCGAGGTCGCCGCCGCCGACCACCCACACGTGGTTCGCGCCCGCGGCCTCGAGTAGTCGGGGATGCAGGTCGGTGACCGCGCCGGAGAACGCCTGCACGCCATCGTGATCGCGGCGGACGATCTCGGGTCGGTGCGTCACGACCCACGCAGGCATCTCATACGGCCAGGCGCCGTCCTCGTGCTCGACGACCCACTCGTACGTCGTCGCACCCATCACGATCGCGCCGATGCCGGCGATGAACGGCGTGTAGCCGCCGAACCCGTCGGTGTCGATGTCGCGCGAGGTCAGCCAGTCGAGGCTGCCGTCGTCGTCGACGATGAAGCCGTCGAGGCTCGATGCGGTGTAGTAGATCGTCGACACACGGGACCTCACATCTCGATCTGGATGGTCACCGGTCCGTCGTTGACGCTGTGCACGCGCATGTGGGCACCGAACCGGCCGGTGGCCACCGTAGCGCCGAGATCGGACAAAGCGGTCGCGAATCGTTCGACGACGGGCTCGGCCACCGCGCCCGGGGCCGCCGCGTTCCACGACGGTCGACGCCCCTTCGCCACGTTCGCGTAGAGGGTGAACTGACTGATCACGAGTATCGGGGCGTCGAGGTCGGCCGCCGACCGTTCGCCGTCGAGGATGCGCAGCCGCCAGACCTTGTCGGCCAGCGCGATCGCGGTGTCGTCGGTGTCGTCGTGGGTGACGCCCACCAGCACCACCAGCCCCTGCGCGCCGTCCCGGAGGTCGAGCCGTCCGACGATCTCGTCGTCGATCTCGACGTGTGCCGCCGTCACCCGTGTCACCACTGCGCGCATGGGAACCGACGCTAGCCCGTGGAGCATCTTCGGCACGCTCGGTGGAAGGTTGTGGCACGGTCGGCGGGGGAGACCCGCTACCCCGCCGACCGCGCCTTCAGTCGCCGTCGACTGTGCCGAAAAGTGTCGCCGACCGTGCCGACATCTCCGATCGCGTCAAGATCGCGCGGCTCCGCGTCAGGATCGCGTTCAGATCCTGGCGCCCGCCCGGGGCCGGGGGTGATGGTGAGACCGTGACCACCGCGCAGCGCATCCGTCCGACCTGTACCTCCGACATCGCGCTGTCGGCGCGCGGGGTGGTCGTCGTCCCCGTCGACGACGTCGCGGCGCCGTGCCACGAGGCCATCGTGCGCGCACGATGCTTCGGTCGGATGGTCCGTGCGGTGCACGTGTGTCCCGCCGGTGCCGATCACCAGGAGCTGCGGCGGTGCTGGCAGACCGCGCACCCGCTCGTCGACCTGGTGATCATCGACGCCCGATCCCACGAGAGGTCCGCGACCCTCATCGCCGACTGGGTGGAGGTGATGAGCTCGGTCGACGATCTGTTGGTCGTCCTCGCCGACGGCGCCGAGGCCGGCGACGCCCACGCGGTGTCGACAGATCTGGCCACCGCGCTCGACGCCGCACTGGTCACGTCGCCGAAGGTGCTCGTCGCCCACCTGCACGTCGGCTGATCCGACGCCGGCGGCGGAAGCAAACGACCGGACCCGGGGTTGAGTGATGACATGACCACAGCGACGGGCAGACACGCGTTCGGCACCCATGGCATCTGGGCCCCCTTCTCCGGGGTCACCGGCGATCAGGCCGGGCGTATCGAGCAACTCGGCTACGGCACCATCTGGCTGGGCGGGTCGCCGACGTCGCTGACCCCCGCTCGGCGCCTGCTCGAGGCGACGTCGGGCATCCGGGTGGCCACCGGTATCACCAACATCTGGAACACCGACCCCGCGGCCATCGCCGGGGAGTTCGCCGACCTCGACAAGGACTTCCCGGGCCGGTTCTACCTGGGTGTGGGTGTCGGTCACCGCGAGGCCACGCAGGAGTACGCCTCGCCGTACGACTCGATGGTCGACTACCTCGACGTCCTCGACGCGAACGGTCTGCCCGTCGAGCGTCGAGTGCTCGCCGCGCTGGGACCGAAGATGCTGCGCCTGGCCGCCGACCGGTCGCTGGGCGCCCACCCGTACCTGACGACCCCCGACCACACGCGGTACGCGCGCGAGCAGATTGGCGCCGCCGCGTTCCTCGCACCCGAACAGAAGATCGTGCTCGAGACCGACGCGGTCACCGCCCGCGAGATCGGCCGCCCGCCGGTGGAGAACCCCTATCTGCACCTGCGCAACTACGTGGCCAACCTCAAGCGACTCGGCTACACCGACGCCGACATCGACAACGGTGGCAGCGACGCCCTCATCGACGACCTGGTCGCCCACGGCGACGCCGACACCGTGCGCGCCAAGGTCGACGCGCACCTCGCGGCCGGCGCCGACCATGTCGCGATCCAGGTGCTCGGTGCCCCGGGGGAGAAGGCAGACATCACCGATGTCCTGGAGATGCTGCCCGCGGGCTGACCTGCGATTTGGAGGGGCGCGCGCAGAGAGCGTAAAGTGGATCGCTGGTGCGCTTCGCGCCGGTACTGCCGTGTCCACAGGTTGTCGATCGTGGACTCGGTTCCGGCGAATCGGCTCGGTGATCAGCAGTCTCGCTCACATCGCCGGCCGACGTGCGTACCGACACGGTAAACGAGATGTCGTCGCCTCGTGCGGCGGCAGAGATTGTGGAGGACATGGCCAAGAAAGACGGCGCCATCGAGGTCGAAGGCCGCGTGGTCGAGCCCCTGCCGAATGCGATGTTCCGCATCGAGCTGGAGAACGGTCACAAGGTGCTCGCGCACATCAGCGGCAAGATGCGGCAGCACTACATCCGCATCCTGCCCGAGGACCGCGTGGTCGTGGAGCTCTCGCCCTACGACCTCGCCCGCGGTCGGATCGTTTACCGCTACAAGTAGCGACTTCCCGGGTATCCACCCGGGTGGCACCACCCCCGACGGCGCGCTCCGGCGTGCCCGAGGAACCCCACCACCGAGAGGCACAACGACGTGAAGGTCAACCCGAGCGTCAAGCCGATCTGTGAGAAGTGCAAGGTGATCCGCCGCAACGGCCGGGTCATGGTGATCTGCGACAACCTGCGCCACAAGCAGCGTCAGGGCTGATCTGCACTCGATACGACCATCGCGTCGCATCACAGATCGCTTGAGTACGAACAACTGAATATCGAGCACCACCATGAAACTTCCAGCACCAGCAAGGGCACATGCGCCCTCGCCCACCTCCGGAACGAAGGCCGGAGCCCCGAATCTCGACTCGCGGGGACGGACTGGGAGCAGACCTTCGAAACGAAAAGGAATGCCAGATGGCACGTGTTTCTGGTGTCGATCTCCCGCGTGAGAAGCGCTTGGAGATCGCACTGACCTACATCTACGGGGTGGGTCGTACCACTTCCAAGGAGATCTTGGCCGGCACCGGGCTCAGCCCGGACCTGCGCGCCAAGGACCTGACCGACGCCGATGTCGCGAAGCTTCGCGAGTACATCGAGGCCTCGGTGAAGGTCGAGGGTGACCTGCGTCGCGAGGTGCAGGGCGATATCCGTCGCAAGATCGAGATCGGCTGCTACCAGGGGATCCGGCATCGCCGCGGTCTGCCCGTCCGTGGACAGCGCACCAAGACCAACGCCCGCACCCGTAAGGGACCCAAGAAGACCATCGCCGGGAAGAAGAAGTAATGCCCCCCAAGTCACGTACTGCGGGCCCCAAGAAGGGCACGTCGCGTCGCCGCGAGAAGAAGAACGTCCCGCTCGGGCAGGCGCACATCAAGTCCACGTTCAACAACACGATCGTGTCGATCACCGACCCGGCCGGAAACGTCATCTCATGGGCGTCCTCGGGCCACGTCGGCTTCAAGGGTTCGCGTAAGAGCACCCCGTTCGCCGCGCAGCTCGCTGCCGAGAACGCCGCCCGCAAGGCCCAGGAGAACGGCGTCAAGAAGGTCGACGTCTTCGTGAAGGGCCCGGGTTCGGGCCGAGAGACCGCGATCCGTTCGCTTCAGGCCGCCGGCCTCGAGGTGGGCACGATCTCCGACGTCACCCCCGCCCCCCACAACGGCTGCCGCCCGCCCAAGCGGCGCCGCGTCTAAGCGGGAAAGGTTAAGGAAAAACAATGGCTCGCTATACCGGACCCGCAACCAAGAAGTCGCGCCGTCTGCGCGTCGACCTCATCGGCGGAGACCAGGCATTCGAACGTCGCCCCTACCCGCCGGGCCAGCACGGCCGCGCGCGCATCAAGGAGAGCGAATACCTGATGCAGCTGCAGGAGAAGCAGAAGGCCCGCTTCACCTACGGCGTGATGGAGAAGCAGTTCCGTCGCTACTACGAAGAGGCCAACCGTCGCAACGGCAAGACCGGTGACGAGTTGCTCGCCATCCTCGAGACCCGTCTCGACAACGTCGTGTACCGCGCGGGCCTCGCGCGGACCCGTCGTCAGGCGCGTCAGATGGTCACCCACGGCCACCTCACCGTCAACGGTGTGAAGGTCGACGTGCCCAGCTACCGGGTGTCGCAGTACGACATCGTCGACGTCCGCCCGAAGTCGCTGCAGACCGTGCCGTTCCAGATCGCCCGCGAGATCCAGGGCGATCGGGTGGTGCCGGGCTGGCTGCAGGTCGTCCCGTCGACCCTGCGCATCCTGGTGCACTCGGTTCCGTCGCGTGCGCAGATCGACGTGCCGCTCACCGAGCAGCTCATCGTCGAGTACTACTCGAAGTAACACGAGGTCGGAGACCTCACCGTTTGCAACAGGTCTGTTCGACCTGACCCGCCGGGCGGCACACCGCCGCCCGGCATCCGCGAGGGCGTCATATAGCGGTCGTCCACACAGGAGGAAACACCCATGCTCATCTCACAGCGACCCACACTCTCCGAGGAGATCGTCGCCGAGGATCGCTCGAAGTTCGTCATCGAGCCCCTCGAGCCCGGTTTCGGCTACACCCTCGGTAACTCGCTGCGGCGCACGCTGCTGTCGTCGATCCCCGGCGCAGCGGTCACCAGCATCCGCATCGACGGTGTGCTCCACGAGTTCACCACCGTCCCCGGGGTCAAGGAGGATGTCACCGACATCATCCTCAACCTCAAGGGCCTCGTGGTGAGCTCCGAGGAGGACGAGCCGGTCACCATGTACGTGCGCAAGCAGGGACCGGGTGCTGTCACCGGTGCCGACATCGTCCCCCCGGCCGGTGTCACCGTGCACAACCCCGATCTGCACATCGCGACCCTGAACGACAAGGGCAAGCTCGAGGTCGAGCTCGTCGTCGAGCGTGGTCGTGGCTACGTCCCCGCCGTGCAGAACAAGGCGTCCGGCGCCGAGATCGGCCGTATCCCGGTCGACTCGATCTACTCGCCGGTCCTCAAGGTGACCTACAAGGTCGAGGCCACCCGCGTCGAGCAGCGCACCGACTTCGACCGTCTGGTGCTCGACGTGGAGACCAAGAACTCCATCACCGCACGGGATGCGCTGGCCTCGGCCGGCAAGACCCTGGTGGAGCTGTTCGGTCTGGCTCGTGAGCTCAACGTCGAGGCGGAGGGCATCGAGATCGGCCCGTCGCCCGCCGAGGCCGACCACATCGCGTCGTTCAGCCTCCCGATCGAGGATCTGGAGCTGACCGTCCGGTCGTACAACTGCCTCAAGCGTGAGGGTGTGCACACCGTGGGCGAGCTCGTCGCCCGCACCGAGTCCGACCTCCTGGACATCCGCAACTTCGGTCAGAAATCGATCGACGAGGTGAAGGTCAAGCTGCACGCGCTCGGCCTCGCACTCAAGGACAGCCCGGCCAGCTTCGATCCGTCGCAGGTCGCCGGATACGACGCCGCCACCGGCACCTGGTCGGATCCCGCCGCCTTCGGCGACGCGGACTCCGGCGAGGACTACGCAGAGACCGAGCAGCTCTAACCCACTTTTCTCGGTCTGCGCGTGACGCGCGGAGACCGGACCTACAGGAGATATCAATGCCCAAGCCCACAAAGGGGCGCCGCCTCGGCGGTTCGGCCTCGCACCAGAAGGCGATGCTGGCCAACCTGGCCACGTCGCTCTTCGAGCACGAGCGGATCACCACCACGGAGTCGAAGGCCAAGCGTCTGCGTCCGTACGCGGAGAAGCTGATCACCCACGCGAAGGCGGGCAACCTGGCCCACCGTCGCGAGGTGCTCAAGGACATCCGTGACAAGGACGTCGTTCACAAGCTGTTCGCCGAGATCGGTCCGTCGTTCGCCGAGCGTGAGGGCGGGTACACCCGCATCATCAAGACACTGCCGCGCAAGGGCGACAACGCCCCCATGGCCGTGATCGAGCTCGTCACCGGCGCCACCGCGTCGAGTGAGGCCAGCCGCGCGACCCGTGTGGCCGCGTCGCAGAAGGCCGCGACCCCGGCTGCCGAGGCCGCCGAGGCCGCTGCCGCCGACGACAACAACGTGGTGGCACAGGTCGAGGCCGACGCCGACGACGCGGCGGTCGAGAACGCCGACGCCGTCGCCGAGGGCACCACCGAGGAGTCGTGGGCCGAGAGCGCCGCGGAGATCCAGGACGGCAAGGCTGCTGACGAGAAGTCGGACGAGAAGTCTGCCGACGACAAGTGAGCTGATCGCTCGCACATGATGTATCCCGACGAACCCGCCGTTGACCTGGTCAGCGGCGGGTTCGTCGTCGGCGCTGCAGTCGACCGCGTCCGACTGCGATTCGACATCGGCTACGACGGAACCGATTTCGTAGGGTGGGCGCGTCAGCCCGGTCAGCGCACGGTGTGCGGTGAGATCGAGGCGGTGCTGTCGGTGATCCTGCGCGAACCCGTCGTGCTGACGGTGGCCGGTCGCACCGACGCCGGCGTCCACGCGACCGGACAGGTCGCGCACTGCGACGTCGCGGCGGCCGCACTCGACACCCGGTCTCTGCAGAACAATCCGGCACAGCTGGTGCGACGCACCGCCCGCATGCTGCCCGCCGACGTCCGCATCAAGGCGGCAACCGTGGTGTCGACCGATTTCGACGCCCGGTTCGCGGCGCTACGCCGGCACTACCGGTACCGACTGACCGATGCCGCGTGGGGCGCCGAGCCGGTGGCTGCGCGCGACACCGCCACGTGGTCGCGTCGGCTCGACGTGTCGGCGATGAACGAGGCGAGCGCGACGCTGATCGGCCTGCACGATTTCGCCGCGTTCTGCAAACGCCGCGACGGCGCCACCACTGTCCGTGACCTGCAACGGTTCTCGTGGACACGGGACGCCGCCGGCATCGCCGTGGCCGAGGTCAGCGCCGACGCCTTCTGCTGGTCGATGGTGCGTTCACTCGTCGGGGCCGTCGCCACCGTCGGTGAGGGCAGGCGATCGGTGGACTGGTGTGCCGGCCTGCTGGCGGAGATCTCCCGTGCGAGCGCTGTGCCGGTGGCTCCGGCGTGCGGTCTCACGCTGGTCGGGGTCGACTACCCGCCGCCGGACCAGTGGGCGGCGCGCGGCGCGGTCACCCGTGACGTCCGCGACACCGTCGGCTGTTGCGGCGATGCGCGAGGCGACGACGTCCGGTCAGAGTGACCCGGTCAGGGGCGTAGCACCAGGCCGTGGGCGTCGCGGGTGCCGCCGGAGAGCATCGTGATGGAGTCGACGAGCGTCCAGGTGGCCAGCCCCAGGAGGGCGTAGACGCCCAGCGGGTAGGTCAGGGCGAGGTACCAGGCCAGGATCAGGCTGAGCAGCTGCGCGAGCCCGATCACCATGTGTCCCAGGTAGAACCGCCCGGCGCCGAAGCCGCCGAGCGTGAGCTGTAGGAGGCCCGCGGTGCGCTTCGACCGCGACGACAGCGGCGTGCCGGTCGCCGGATCCCGTCCCCACGGGGCCCAGGGGTCGTCGACCCCGGCCATCCCGGGGAGCGAATACCCGCTCGAGCCCCGCGGCGCGCGCGGTCGGAACTCCGGGCTGTCCCACCACGGATCCCAGTCGATCTCGTCCCTGTCGGCGTCGCGGTCGCTCATGTGGCGCGTCGTCCGGTCATGTGGCGCTGCGCTCGTCGGCCATGGCGTCGAGGACGGCCATCTGTACCGCCGCGCCGCCGGTGAGGTCGTCGCCGACCGGACCCTGCGCCAGCAGACGGCTCCATTCGTTCGAGTCGTGCACCATCGGCGTGGTCCCGGCGATGAAGCCCTCCACCGCGGAGACGAACCGATCGGGATCGTCGTGGTACGGGAAATGCCCTGCGCCCTCGAAGGTCTCGAGCATCGAGTGTGGCATCGCCGAGTGCGCGAGGAGTGCGTGCTCGTAGGGGATCACGGTGTCGGCGGTACCCCACACCAGGAGCACCGGCAATCGCTCGGTGAGGTAGCACCGGTCGAGCATGGTGACGACCTGCCCGCGCCAGTCGACCACCGCGCGCAGCGTCCGCATGAACGCGGCGTGCGCGGTCGGGTCGATGAGACCGTTGACGATCCGCATCACCTCGGTCGCGTCGTGCAGTTGCGAACGCACCGCGGTGGGCGCCGGGAGCGACTGCACGCGGGCGACGACGGTTCCGAGCACCGCGAGGCGTCCGACCGCCTGCGCCGCGGGCAGCAGGCCCGGCATCCGTAGCCCGGCGATCACCTGGTGCACGCCGGGCAGGGCCAGCACCCGCAGCAGGGGACTCACGTCACGGGTGACACCGCCCGCGGCCACCAGGACGAGCCGTTCCACCAATTCCGGGAACTGGTAGCAGAACTGCATCGCGACACCGCCGCCGAGCGAGTGGCCGATCACCGTCACCCGCCGCACCCCGAGCACCGACATCAGATCGCGCATGCCGTTGGCGTAGGCGGCGACCGAGTAGTCGGCGCGGGGCTTGTCCGACAGGCCGTGTCCGAGCAGGTCGGGTGCGATGACGGTGAAGTGCGGGGCGAGCAGGTCGATCACCTCGGTCCAGGCCGAGGAGTTGTCGCCGATGCCGTGGATGAGCAGGACCGCCGGACCGCTGCCCGCGGTGCGGTAGGCACGGCGGTACCCGTGGATCGTGCGGTATTCGACCCGCTGTGTCTGTGCCCGCGTCGGGACCGGACGCAGCGGCGACCGCCGCTTGCGCGTCACGATTCGGTTCCTGGGCTGCATCGACGACCTCTCGGGTGTGGAGCACATGGTGTTCGGGCGCGGAGCGCGGTGTGTGCGGCGGGGTGTTTCGAGTAAACCGCAGGTTCGGTCACTTCGCCGACCCATGCGGCGTTTCGGCTCGGATGGCCGCCCGGTGAACTCCCGATGGTCGGGCGGTGAAACCGCTCTCGCAGGGCGGGGAGGGCGTGTGGGCGTGCGTATCGTCGGTGGACGTGAACCCGTTCGACGTGGACTCTTTCCTGGCGACGGGTGGCCTGATCGGCCTGTGCATCCTGGTGTTCTTCGAGACCGGGTTGCTCATCGGGTTCGTCTTCCCCGGCGACTCCCTGCTGTTCACCGCCGGCATCCTCGCCGCCGCACCCGATCCCTACGCCCCGCTGTGGCTGCCGTGCGTCGTGGTGCCGATCTCGGCGGCGCTCGGTGATCAGTGCGGCTTCTTCATCGGCCGCCGGCTCGGCGAGGGCGTGATGCAGGGCCGGGTCATGCGGCTCATCGGGCCCGAACCCGTCGACCGCACCCGCCGCTTCTTCGACCGATACGGCGCACTGACCGTCTTCTTCGGCCGCTTCATCGGCGTCGTGCGCACTCTCGTTCCCCTCCTGGCCGGGTTCACCGGTATGCGGTGGGCGGCGTTCACCGTGTTCAGCGTGCTCGGCAGCGCGTTCTGGGGTGCGGGCATCATCGTGCTCGGCTACCTGCTCGGCAACGTCTCGTTCATCGCCGACAACATCGACTGGATGATCCTGGCCTCGGCCTGCACCGTGATCATCCCGCTGTCGGCGCATCTCGTCCGCCGCGCCGCGGTGCGCCGCCGCGAACGCCGTGCCGACGCCCTCACGACACAGTCGGCACCCGGGGAGACGGCCGACGTCACCATCGACGCCGGCCGCTGACCTCCCGTTCGAGGCGCTATCGCAGATAGGGCTCGGCGCGACGCAGGTTGGTCGCCGAGAAATCGTCGGCCACCGTGGCGGCCAACTCGACGAACGACCGGTGTGCGCCCTTGCCCAGCAGATCCAGATCGACCTCGGCACCCTCGGCCAGATGGTCGTCGAAGGGGATCGACTGCACCGCCCGGCAGCGGGTGAGGAAGTGCTGGCTCAGCTGATTGGTGTCGATCGTCGACGCACCCGAGCGCGACGAACTCAGCACCACGACGGCGCGGCTGACGAGATGGCCGTAGCCGTGGGCCTGCAACCAGTCGAGGGTCGCCCCGGCGCTGCGCGCACCGTCGATGGCCGGCGAACTCACCAGGATCAGCGCATTGGCGAGGTCGAGGACCCCGTTCATGGCCGAATGACTCAGTCCCGTACCGCAATCGGTGATGATGATGTTGTAGAAGCGCTGCAACACCTTCATGACGCCGCGGTAGTCCTCCTCGCTGAACGCCTCGGCGACCGCGGGGTCGCGTTCGGAGGCGAGCACCTCGAGACGACTCGGCGCCTGCGAGGTGTGCGCACGCACGTCGCTGTAGCGGTAGATCGAGTTGTCGGCGAGGAGATCGCGCACCGTCGACCGCGTCTGCTGGGGGATGCGCTGTGCCAGCGTTCCCAGATCGGGGTTGGCGTCGACGGCGATCACGCGGTCGCCGCGCAGCGACGCGAACACCGAACCGAGGCCCACGGTGGTCGTCGTCTTGCCGACACCGCCCTTGAGCGACAGCACCGCGATCCGGTAGTCGCCCCGCACCGGGCGGTTGACCCGCTCGATGAGCTGGTTGTGGACGAGATCATCGGGGGAGTCGCCCGGATTGATCGCACCCGCCGACATCCGGTGCACCGCTCGACGCCACCCACTGTTCGGGGCCCGTCGTGCCTTGCGCAGGAGCGCGACCTGATCGAGTGACGCGGTGCCGTTCGCGGGCGGATACGGGCCGTCGCCGCCACCGGGCGTGGTGTGGGTGAAGCCGGGCTGGGTGTAACCGGACGGGGCAGGACCCGGCTGGCCGTAACCGGGCTGGGTGGGCGTCCCGTATCCGTTCGGTGCGTAACCCTGCGGGGCGTATCCGGGCGGCGGCCCGGCGGGCGCGAACGCTCCCGGTGCGGTGAAGGGATCCGACGCCGGGCTGATCGGCGGCGGACCACCGGGGGCGACCGGCGGTGCGGGCCACGGGTTCACCGGCTGCTCGGGCGCCGGTCCCGGCTCGAACCCGGCGGGCGGTCCGGACTGACCCTGCTGGGGTGCCTCGAACTGCTGGGGCGCCTGGAACTGCTGTGGCGGCCCGGACTGTGGCTGGTGATCGAACTGCTGCGGCGGGCCCTGGTACGGCGCAGGGCCGTCGAACTGCTGCGCACCGTGGGGCGGGGCCGGGTCGAACCGGGGCTGCCCACCGAACTGCGCAGGCGCACCCTGGAATTGCGGCGGCCCGTCGAACTGCGCCGGTGCCCCGAACTGCTGTGGCGACTCGAACTGCTGCGGATCAGCGAACTGCTGCGGATCAGCGAACTGCGCGGGGGGTCCCTGGAACGGTGCCGGCCCGTCGTGATGCGGGGGTCCGTCGAACTGCTGCGGCGGGCCCTGGAACTGCGGGGGCGCCGAGGGCTGAGGTGCCGAGGGCTGACCCCAGGGAGCGGGCGGCGCCTGCGTGGGTCCCCTCTCGGCGTCGGGTGCGGCCCACGGCGGCGGGGTCGAGGGCGGCTGGGTCGGCGCGCCCGGCGGGGGGCCGAAGCCCTGCGCGGGAGCAACCGGATCGGGCTGCGGGGGAGCAGTGACCTCGTCGAGGCCCCGTTCGTGGCTGTCGGGAACCTGCGGTTCGGGCGCCGGGGTGGTGACCCACCGCGTCGCGTCGGCGACGTCGTCGTCGCTCGCGTCCTGGGTGGGTGCGGGGTCGGGCGACCCGGCCAGCCACGAGGGCGGCGGGGGTCGGTGACCGGTGCCGCGCCCCACCGCGGCCGCCGCGTCGGCGTCGTCGTTCGGTTCGTGATCGGTGTGGCGCCCGGCGGCGCGTGCGGCCGAGTCGTCGGTACCGGCGGTGTCGTCCCGCGGCGGCTGCTGCAGCCACGGCGGGGTCGACGAGATAGCACTCTTGTCGTAGCTCAACGGACATCCCCTAAGTCGTGCGGTCATCGGCGACGCCGCCGTCGGCTCGACGACCGCGTCGCACGGTTCCTCCCCTGCCTGCGACGCGAAGCATGCTTCACGCACAGGCGATCGCCAGTTTACTACCGCACACCCTCGGTGCAGGAAGTGGAGTCGTCGCGCGGCAGTAGGGTCATCCCATGTCGCGGCGGCCACAACGGGCGTCCGCGTCCGCTGTGAGCAGGAGGGACGTCGATGTCGGCAGAGGGTTCGAAGAAGGCGATCGTGGCGGCGCTGGCCGCCAACGCCGGGATCGCGGTCGCCAAGTTCGTGGGATTCGCCGTCACCGGCTCGTCGTCGATGCTCGCCGAGGCGGTGCACTCCGTGGCGGACACGTCCAACCAGGGACTCCTCCTGCTCGGCCAGCGCGAGGCCGCCAAGAAAGCCGACCGGCTGCATCCCTTCGGATACGGCCGTAGTCGCTACTTCTACTCGTTCGTCGTGGCGATGGTGCTGTTCACACTCGGCTCGTTGTTCGCGATATACGAGGGGTACGAGAAGATCGTGCACCCGCACGAACTCGAGTCGCCGATCGTGGCCGTGGTCATCCTGGCGGTCGCGATCTGCCTGGAGGGCTACAGCTTTCGGACCGCGTTCGGTGAATCGAAGCCGCTGAAGGGCTCGGCCTCGTGGTGGCGGTTCATCCGCAACTCCCGCAACCCCGAGCTGCCGGTGGTGTTGCTCGAGGACACCGGCGCGCTCATCGGCCTCGCGTTCGCCCTCGGTGGTGTCGGGCTGGCGACGCTGACCGGTGACCCGGTCTGGGACGGCATCGGGACGCTCGCCATCGGCATCCTGCTGGGCGTCATCGCGGTCATCCTCATCGTCGAGATGCACAGCCTGCTCATCGGCGAGGGGGCGACCGCCGCCGACGAGACCGCGCTGTTCGCGGCGCTGGAGGCCGAACCCGGCATCGACCGCGTCATCCACATGAAGACCCAGTACCTCGGGCCTGACGAGTTGCTCGTCGCGGCCAAGCTGGGCATCCCCGCCGGGGCGACCGCGGTGACCATCGCCGACACCATCAACTCCGCGGAAGCGCGCATCCGTTCGTCGCTGCCGATCGCGCGCGTCATCTATCTGGAACCCGACATCTATCGAGAAAACACCGGGGACCGCGGAAACTGACACCGCGACGGCTCGGCATGGCAATGTCGTCGACACCATGTGCCGTCCGTTTCGTACCCTTCTCGCTCGCACTACCGTCAGGAGATCGTCGTGACGCGATCGCAGTCCTCCCAACCGTCGCGGTCACTGCGGCACTCCCTCACCCGAACGAAGTCGGTCGAGCAGTCGATGGCCGACACCGACGAGCCCGGTTCGCAACTCAAGAAGAGCCTGACCTGGGTCGATCTCACGGTCTTCGGTGTGTCGGTCGTGATCGGCGCCGGCATCTTCACCATCACCGCGTCGACCGCGGGCAACCTCGCCGGGCCCGCGATCTCCATCTCGTTCGTGATGGCCGCGATCGCCTGTGGACTCGCCGCGCTCTGCTACGCCGAGTTCGCCTCGACCGTCCCGGTCGCCGGTTCGGCCTACACCTTCGGCTACGCGACGTTCGGTGAGTTCCTCGCCTGGATCCTCGGCTGGGACCTGATCCTCGAGTTCGCGGTCGGCGCCGCGGTGGTGTCGAAGGGCTGGTCGAGTTACCTCGGCACGGTGTTCGGCTTCTCCGGCGGCACCGCCGAGATCGGTGGGCTCGACGTCGACTGGGGTGCGCTGCTCATCGTCGTCGCCATCACCGTCCTGCTGGTGTTGGGCACGAAGTTGTCGTCGCGGGTGAGTGCGGTCATCACCGCGATCAAGGTGACCGTGGTGCTCCTGGTCATCGTCGTCGGGTTCTTCTATGTGAAGTCGTCGAACTACTCGAACTTCATCCCCGACTCCGAGCCGTCGGAGAGCGGCGGCAAGTCGGTCGAGTCGACGCTGTTCTCGCTCATCACCGGTGGCGGCGACTCGAACTACGGCTGGTACGGCCTGCTCGCCGCGGCGTCGATCGTGTTCTTCGCGTTCATCGGCTTCGACGTGGTGGCGACGACGGCCGAGGAGACCAAGAACCCCAAGCGTGACGTCCCGCGCGGCATCCTCACCTCGCTCGCCATCGTCACGGTGCTCTACGTGCTGGTCACGATCGTCGTCACCGGAATGGTCAACTACAAGGACCTCGCGACATCGGCCGGCAACGGCGAGCCGAAGAACCTCGCGTACGCGTTCGGTCTCAACGGCATCACCTGGGCCGAGAAGGCCATCTCCATCGGTGCCCTCGCCGGCCTCACGACGGTCGTGATGGTCCTCATGCTCGGGCAGGCCCGCGTCCTGTTCGCGATGAGCCGCGACGGTCTGCTGCCCCGCGGCCTGGGCAAGACCAGCAAGCGCGGGACACCGGCACGCATCCAGATCCTCGTCGGCGCCGTCGTCGCGGTGGTCGCCGGATTCTTCCCGATCGACAAGCTCGAGGAGATGGTCAACGTCGGCACGCTGTTCGCGTTCGTCGTCGTCGCCGCGGGCGTCCTGGTGCTGCGTCGCACACGCCCGGACCTGTCGCGTGGCTTCACCGTGCCGTGGATGCCGGTCATCCCGATCCTGGCGATCGTGTCGTGCGTGTGGCTGATGCTGAACCTCTCGGCGCTCACCTGGATCCGCTTCGTCATCTGGATGGTGATCGGTGTCGCGTTCTACTTCCTGTACAGCCGAAGGCATTCGATGGTCGGTCGGCGTGAACGGGGAGAGGTGGCGTCGGTCGATGCGCCCTCGCTGTCGAAGTCACCTCCGAGCTGATCCGACCGTGTTCCGGGGCCGTCGTGCGTGATCGCGCAACAGCGGCCTGCGGTTGTGGGGGTTCACAGGGCCGTCGGCGGTCCGCGGTCACCATCACCGGTGAAACCGGTCGTTCACCGGCCGTTTTTCGCGCTTGAGCGGCGAGTTCGTTAGCCTCATACGTGACACTCGGGCCTGACCGGTCCGATCGCCAACCAGGAGTGATAGATGACATCGGTGCAGACAAGCCTCAGTGCGGACAACCTCGGCGGGATCGACTTCAAGGTCGCGGACCTGTCCCTCGCCGCGTACGGCCGGCTGGAGATCGACCTGGCCGAGGCCGAGATGCCGGGTCTGATGGAGCTGCGTCGTGAATACGCCGATGTGCAGCCCCTCAAGGGGGCCCGCATCTCCGGGTCGCTGCACATGACCACGCAGACCGCGGTCCTGATCGAGACGCTGACCTCGCTCGGCGCCGAGGTGCGCTGGGCGTCGTGCAACATCTTCTCCACCCAGGATCACGCCGCCGCGGCCATCGTCGTCGGCCCGCACGGCACCCCGGAGGAGCCCAAGGGCATCCCGGTGTTCGCGTGGAAGGGCGAGAGCCTCGAGGAGTACTGGTGGTGCGCCGAGCAGATGCTCACCTGGCCCGGCGAGCCCTGCAACATGATCCTCGACGACGGCGGCGACGCCACCATGATGGTGCTGCGCGGCGCGCAGTTCGAGAAGGCGGGCGTCGTCCCGCCGGTCGAGGACAACGACTCGGCCGAGTACACGATCTTCCTCAACCAGCTCCGTGAGCGCTTCGAGACCGACAAGACCAAGTGGTCGACCATCGCGGAGTCGGTCAAGGGTGTCACCGAGGAGACCACCACCGGCGTGCTGCGCCTGTACCAGTTCGCCGCCGCCGGTGAGCTGACCTTCCCGGCCATCAACGTCAACGACTCGGTCACCAAGAGCAAGTTCGACAACAAGTACGGCACCCGCCACTCGCTGATCGACGGCATCAACCGCGCCACCGACGTCCTCATCGGCGGCAAGAAGGTCCTCATCGCCGGTTACGGCGACGTGGGCAAGGGCTGCGCCGAGTCGCTCGCCGGCCAGGGCGCCCGCGTCCAGGTCACCGAGATCGACCCGATCAACGCGCTGCAGGCGCTCATGGACGGCTTCGACGTCGTCACCGTCGAGGACGCGATCGGCAAGGCCGACATCGTGATCACCTCGACCGGCAACCTCGGCATCATCACCCTCGAGCACATGAAGGCGATGAAGGACAAGGCCATCCTCGGCAACATCGGTCACTTCGACAACGAGATCGACATGGCCGGCCTCGAGAGCTCCGGTGCCAAGCGCGTCGTCGTCAAGCCGCAGGTCGACCAGTGGATCTTCGACAGCGGCAAGTCGATCATCGTCCTCTCGGAGGGTCGTCTGCTGAACCTCGGCAACGCCACCGGTCACCCGTCGTTCGTGATGAGCAACAGCTTCTCGAACCAGGTCATCGCGCAGATCGAGGTCTGGACCAAGAACGACCAGTACGACAACGAGGTCTACCGCCTCCCGAAGCACCTCGACGAGAAGGTCGCCAAGATCCACGTCGAGGCACTCGGTGGCACGCTCACCAAGCTCACCAAGGAGCAGGCCGAGTACATCAACGTCGACGTCGAGGGCCCGTACAAGCCCGATCACTACCGATACTGAGTCGGCCCGCCGACGCGGTACTGATCTGCGGCGCGGTCTGATCTGACCGCTCCCGCGACCACAAGACGCTCCCGCGACCGAAATTATGGTCGCGGGAGCGTTTTTCGGTAGCGGGAGCGCATCTCACCGCTGCGCCCGCCGGACCCACACCATGCCGTCGGCCAGAGAGCGACTGCCGGGATCCATGGGCCTGACGTTACTGCGGGCCGACGGCGGATGGCGAAGAGATTTCCGTCGGATGGGACCTACTGCGGCGAGCAGGTCGTCGGCGACGGCGAGTGCGCCCGCGGTGTCGACCACCGACCGCAGTGTCATCCAATTGCGCTGCGCCAGTGCGCGATAGAGCGCATCGCGCGACCCATCGCAACACCAGAGTTCAGGCCGGTGTCGTGGCCGTCGTACAGGTGTTGTCGCGCACGCCCGCGATGATGGCCTCCAGGCGGTCGCGGGTCGCGAGGCGTTCGTCGATCTCGGCCGACAGCCGCGCATGGGCCGCCGTGAGCAGCGACAGCGTGGTCGGGGTGGTGGTGCCCGAGTGGACGCACGGCAACATCGCGCCGATGTCGCGCGTGGGCACACCGGCGTCGATGAGGCAGCGGATCATGGCGACCCGCGGTGTCGTGTCGGCGGCGAACACCCGATGCCCACCGTCGGTGCGCCGCGAGCAGATCAACTGCTGTTCCTCGTAATACCGCAGTGACCGCACGGACGCGCCCGTCGTCGCAGCCAGTTCACCGATCCGCATCGTCGCCTCCTGTGACGTACATCTCCACGCGAGGCCTTGAACCTCACATCGATGTCAGATCGTACGGTCGAAACATGGAACTCACCACCGCCACAGTCCTCGTCACCGGTTCGAACCGAGGGATCGGACGATCCCTCGTCCGCGCTTTCCTCGACGCCGGTGCGCCCCGCGTCTACGCGACGTCTCGATCGGGCGAGGTACCGGTCGACGACGACCGCGTCGTCGCGCTGGTCCTCGACGTCACCGATCCCGCGTCGGTGGAGGCGGCCGCGAGGGTCGCCGACGACGTCGACATCGTCGTGAACAACGCGGGCGTCACCAGCGGCCAGTCACTGCTCACCGGAGACCTCGACGTCATGCGTCGCGAGATGGACACCAACCACTGGGGCCCGTTGATCGTCACCCGCGCGTTCGCGCCCACCCTGGCCCGACGCGGGGGTGGCGTCGTGGTCACCCTCACCTCGGCCCTGGCGCTGGCTACCTACCCCGGCGCGGGCTCGTACTCGGCGTCGAAGGCGGCGGCCTGGTCCACCGCGGACGGCCTGCGGATCGAGCTGGCGTCTCAAGGCACCGGGGTGCTCACGGCGTTCCTCGGCGCCACCGACACCGACATGATGGCCGGCTACGACATCCCCATGAACGACCCGGCCGACGTCGCGGAGGCCGTTCTCCGGGCCATCGAGGCGGGCGACGATGAGGTGTTCGCCGACGACACGAGTGTGACCGCGAAGGCGCTGCTCTCAGCGTCGGTCTCCGAGCGCTACCCGTTCCTCATGCGGGGTGCCGAGCAGGAGGCGACGTCTACTCGGTGAGCAGATCGTCGGCGATGGCGAGCGCGCCCGCGTTGTCGACCACCGTCCACGGCGACATCCAGTCACGCTGTGCCAGAGCGCGATACAGCTCGTCGACGCGGTTCTGCAGTGAGCCGTCGCGTTCGTAGGCATCGCGGGCGCGCGACGAGTCGAGGTCGGCGCGTGAGCGTGCGCGACCCATCGCGACTTCGGCGGTGACGTCGATGAGCAGATGGTGGTCGGGGACGGGCAGACCGAACCGGTGGTACTCGAGCTCGGCCACCCAGGCGACGGCCTCGCCGTCAGCGTCCTGCTCGCACCGCGCGGCGGTGTAGGCGGCGTTCGAGGCGACATAACGGTCGAGGAGAAGGACGTCGCACCCGGCGAGACGTTCCCGGATCAGCCCGGCGGCGCCGCGTCGGTCGAGGGCGAACAGCATCGCCATCGCGTACGGACTCGACCGGAGATCGCCGTGCTCGCCGTGCAACGCCTCCGCCGCGATGTCGGCGTGGACCGACTCCCCGTAGCGGGGGAACGCCATCGTCGCCACGCGGTGCCCCGTGGCGGTCCACCGCTGGGTCAACCCGTCGACCAGCGTGCGCTTGCCGGCGCCGTCGAGCCCTTCCACCGCGATGAGAACTCCCACACCGCCGATGCTAGCCAGCCGCACACGGCAATTGCGCTCATCTGCACACGGGCGCGCCGTCGGCGACGTGTGGCGATGTGCCGGTCAGAGGACCGGCGGGCGTCGGCGCGCCACCCGCCTGTTCACCGGTCGCAATGTCACCATGGGTGACATGAAGCCCAGG
The DNA here is from genome assembly GCF_001424365.1 of Williamsia sp. Leaf354. Taxonomy (NCBI): domain Bacteria; kingdom Bacillati; phylum Actinomycetota; class Actinomycetes; order Mycobacteriales; family Nocardiaceae; genus Williamsia; species Williamsia sp. Leaf354. The sequence goes on along the minus strand of NZ_LMPL01000005.1, from coordinate 86,890 downwards.
ATTCTTGTCGTCGACGACGACGCGGCGCTCGCCGAGATGCTCACGATCGTGCTGCGCGGTGAGGGCTTCGAACCGTTCGTCGTCGGTGACGGCACCCAGGCGCTGGCCGCGGTTCGCGAGATCCGACCCGATCTGGTGCTGCTCGACCTGATGTTGCCGGGGATGAACGGCATCGACGTGTGCCGCGTCCTGCGCGCCGATTCCGGCGTCCCCATCGTGATGCTCACCGCGAAGAGCGACACCGTCGACGTCGTCCTCGGCCTCGAATCCGGCGCCGACGACTACATGGTGAAGCCGTTCAAGCCGAAGGAACTCGTCGCCCGCGTACGCGCCCGGTTGCGCCGCACCGACGACGAACCCGCCGAGCTGCTGTCCATCGGCCCGATCGAGATCGACGTCCCCGCACACAAGGTGACCCGCGACGGCAACCCGATCTCGCTGACGCCGTTGGAGTTCGACCTGCTGGTCGCGCTCGCCCGCAAACCCCGCCAGGTGTTCACCCGCGACGTACTCCTCGAGCAGGTCTGGGGCTACCGGCATCCCGCCGACACCCGGTTGGTCAACGTCCACGTCCAGCGCCTGCGCGCCAAGGTCGAGCTCGACCCGGAGAACCCCGAGGTCGTGCTCACGGTGAGGGGGGTCGGCTACAAGGCCGGCCCGCCGTGATCCGTACGAACCCCTCCCGATCGGCCCGCATGGGGCGCGGCCGTCGCCGCATCAACCCGACCTTCCCGCGTTTCCTGCGCCGGTGGTCGGCAGCCGGCCGGGTCACCGGTCGCCTCTGGCGTCGATCGCTGCAGCTGCGGGTGGTCGTGTCGACCATGGTGCTCTCGCTCGTCGTGCTGCTGATCCTGGGTTTCGTGCTGACCAGCCAGATCACCGACCGGCTGCTCGAACAGAAGCTGCGGGCGGCCACCGAGGAGATCGACCGGGCCCGCACCTCGGTCGAACGCGACCTCGCCGGCGGCGACACCAACGCCTCGATCACCAACCGGCTGCAGCAGACCCGATCGATCCTCACCGACCGCGACGTCGGGACCACCCCGGCGTCGGGTGTGGTCGGCACCTTCGACACCGTCCTGCTGGTGCCCGCCGGTCCGCAGGACTCGGCGTCGGTGGGTCCGGCCGACGAGATCCCCGACAACCTGCGCGCCATGGTCCGCGGCGGTCGCATCGCCTATCGGTACTCCTCGGTCGCCGAGAACGGCGGCAAACGGTCACCCGCGCTCATCATCGGCACACCGACGGCGACCGGTGTGGCCGGGCTCGAGCTGTACCTGGTGTTCCCCCTGACGAACGAGGAGAGCACCGTCTCGCTGGTCCGCGGCACCCTGTTCACCGGCGGTCTGGTGCTCATCCTGTTGCTGGCGGCCATCGCCATGCTGGTGTCGCGGCAGGTGGTGATCCCGGTCCGGTCGGCCTCGCGGATCGCGGTGCGGTTCGCCGACGGCCGACTGAAGGAACGCATGCCGGTGCGCGGCGAGGACGACATGGCCCGGTTGGCGATGTCGTTCAACGACATGGCCGAGAGCCTGTCCAAACAGATCAGCAGCCTCGAGGAGTTCGGCGGACTGCAACGGCAGTTCACCTCCGACGTGAGCCACGAACTGCGCACCCCGCTCACCACCGTGCGGATGGCCGCCGACGTCCTCTACGAGTCGCGCGACGACCTCGACCCGGTGAACAAGCGGTCGGTGGAGCTGATGAACAGCGAACTCGACCGCTTCGAGACGCTGCTCGGTGAACTCCTCGAGATCTCCCGCCACGACGCCGGCGTCGCCGAACTGGCCGCCGAGAAGATCCCCATGAGCATCCCCATCGACGGTGCTCTCGCCACCGTCCGACACCTCGCCGCCGACACCGACACCCCGTTGGTCCTCGATCTGCCCACCGAACCGGTGATCGCCGAGATCGATCCGCGCCGCGTGGAACGCATCCTGCGCAACCTGCTGGCCAACGCCATCGACCACGGCGAACAGAAGCCCGTGACGCTGACGATGCGCAGCGACGGCGACGCGGTGGCGATCACCGTGCGCGACCGCGGCATCGGCCTGCGGCCCGGTGAGGAGAAGCTCGTCTTCAACCGGTTCTGGCGTTCGGATCCCTCACGTTTCCGTCGATCCGGCGGTACCGGGCTGGGCCTGGCCATCAGCATCGAGGACGCGCGCCTGCACAACGGTCGTCTCGAGGCGTGGGGCGAACCCGGCGCGGGCGCCAGCTTCCGGCTGACGCTGCCGTTGGTGCGCGGGCACAAGGTGCTGGGAAGTCCGTTGCCGCTCAAGCCGCTCGGCGCACGGAAGGCCACCGGTCGTGAGTGACACCCCACGACGACGGCGTCGCACGCCGGTCGCCGCGCTGGCCGCGATCTGCGTCGCGGTGACCGTGAGCGCCGGGTGCGTATCGATCCCGACCAGTTCGAGCCCGCAGCCGATCGGCACGCTGCCCAGCCGGGCACCGGCGGTGTCGGTGCCGAGCCCGGTGCCCGGGATGAGCCCCGAGGCGCTGGTCCGCGACTTCCTCAAGGCCTCGGCGAATCCGGGTTCGGGTCACCTCGCGGCGCGGCAGTACCTGACGGCGTCGGCGTCGGACAACTGGGACGACCGCGGCGGCTCGCTGATCCTCGACTCGATCAGCGTGCTCACCGACGGCCGCACCGACGACACCTTCACCGCGCGACTGATCGCCGACAACACCGGCGTCCTGCAGCCCAACGGACATCTCATCCCCGCCACCGGCAAGGTGGAGTCGCGTCTGACGATGCGACTGGTCAACGGGCAGTGGCGGATCGACGGTCAGCTTCCCGCCGGGGCGATGGTCGACCGCACCCAGTTCGTGTCGAGCTACCGCGCCCGCAACGTCTACTTCCCGTCGGTGTCGGGCGACCGCCTCGTCGCCGATCCGCGGTGGCTGTACTCCACCGGCAACGACGTCAGCGACCAGCTGGTCGACATGCTGATCTCCGGTCCCTCCGAGGAACTCTCCCGCGCGGTGACATCGGCCTTCGGATCGGCGGCGGCGCTGCGGGGATCGATCGAATCACTCGGATCGGGCGGAAAGCGGTTGCAGCTGACCGGGATCAGCTCGCTGTCCGACCGCGACCGCACCCTGCTCGCCGCGCAGGTCGTCTGGACCCTCGACCGCGCCGACGTGCCGGGTCCCTACGTCATCGACGCCGACGGCGCGCCCCTCAACGAGCGGTACTCGTCGGGCTGGACCACCGGCGACGTCGCGTCGCTGGATCCCTCGGGCACCGCGCAGTCGTCGCCTGCGCTCATGGTCATCCGCTCGGGGTCGCTCGACCGCGTGACGGCCACCGGCCTCACCCCGGTCGACGGGCCGCTCGGGACCTCCGGCGCCGTGCTCTCGGCGTCGGTGTCGTCGGACGGCAAGCGCGTCGCGGCCGTCACCCGCGGCCCCGCGGGCGGGCCGGCGATGCAGCTGCAACTCGGCGATCTCGGGGGGACGCCGGTGACGGTGGCGTCGGGACGCACGATCTCGCGGCCGTCGATCGGTCCCGACGACGACACGGTGTGGGCCGTCGTCGACGGCCGCCTGCAGCGGTGGTCGCGTGACGCCACCGGTGCCCTGCAGGCGCCGAAGGTCGTCGACACCGGCGCACTGTCGCTCGTGGCGCGCGGCGACATCACCGAGGTCCAGGTGTCACGCGACGGTGCGCGCGCCGCCGTGATCGTCGGCGGCACACCGATTCTCGCCGTCATCTCGACCACCGGCGCCGACACCCAAGCGCTGACCGGCGCGCGCGACGCCGCGTTCAACATCGGGGGCCAGGCCGTCTCACTCGACTGGGTGTCCGGCGACACCGTCGTCGTGGCACGGGGCACCACCGACTCGCCGATCGTGCAGGTGAGCGTGGACGGGACGCCGGCGGTCGGTCTGCTCAGCGGCAACCTGACCCCGCCGGTCACCGCGGTGGTGGGGGACCGCTCGACGCTCTACGCCGCCGACAGTCGTGGGGTCCTGCGACTCGGCAGCACCGACGGTCAACCCGACCAGTACTGGAACGAGGTCGCCCCGACGATGGGGACGCAGGCCATCCCGGTCCTGCCGCAGTGACACCCCCGCCCTGAAACCTCCGCGGGAACGGGCACCTGTGCACAACCCCGCCCGTACCGGCGGATGGGAGCGAGGCGGCAGGCCGTCCCGGCGATGATCGCGGCATGGCGCGATGGCCCCTGTGGCTCGACGGTGTCCGGGAGGTCGCCCACGCCGCCGCCGACCTGGCGGTACCGCTGCACTGCGGCGGATGTGCGCGCCCGGGGACGCGCTGGTGCGACAGGTGCGACGCGACCCTGCGCGACGACCCCGTCGAATTGAGCCCGCGCGTGCCGCCGCCGGTGAGCACCTGGGCCGTCGGCCGCTACGTCGGACCGTGCCGGGGCGCGGTGCTGGCGCTCAAGGAGCACGGCCGGGGTGACCTGGTGCCGATCCTCGGGGCGGCCGTGGCGCGCGACCTCGTCCGACTCGCGGCGTGGTCGGAGCTGCCGCACACGACCGGTTCCCTGATCCTGGTCCCCGCACCGACCCGCTGGTGGGCGGCACGTCGCCGCGGTGGCGACCCGGTGACCGCCATCGCGCGGTCCGCCGCCGACCTCCTCGGCCCGCGGGTCGGCGTCGTCGGTGCGCTCCGCACGTCGATGTGGGCGCAGGACTCGGCCGGGCTGTCCGCGCGGGCGCGTGTGGACAACCTCGCGCACGCGATCTCGCTCACCGCGCGATCCTCCTCGCTGGCGCGGCTGCGGGCGCCCGACACCACCGTCGTCCTGCTCGACGATGTCCTCACCACCGGAGCCACCGCGACCGAGTCACTGCGGGTGCTCGCGGCGGCCGGCGTCGGGGTCCACGCGGTCCTCGTGGTCGCCGGTGCCTGAGCCGGGTCCCGAGCCGATCGGCGACAGCGCCCGAACGCGACATGTCCGGCGCGACACACCGCACGACACGCGGTGAGGTCAACGGATCGACATGAAAACTCGATGAAATGTTGACCCGCAAATCATGGCGACGCCATGTCGCAGCGACTACGTTGAGGGACACACTCGTCGACGTCACGCATCGTGCCGGCCGGTGATGACGACCAGCCCGCGCTGACGGCGTGGTGCACGTCGGCGGTGATCGAACACCATCGCCCGACCTGTGGAGGTGAGGCCGCTCCCCCCAGAAGTGTCGTTGCGATGCAATCGATCTCACGCCCGTTCGTGAGACGTCTGCGCGACAACGGAGGTCGGACACCGGCCCCCGCCGAGCAGCGGCACCGACCCCGACCGTGGCCGGCCGCGATCCCTTTCGTGCGACATCTCGTTCGCCCGAGTCGCGACGCCCGCGGAACACCCCAGACCAGGAGGTAACCGAGTGTCGACCGTGTTGAACACGACCCCCCGCGCAGGAACCGATGCGGCGCCCCGGGCGAGCAACCCCGCCCAGCGCCCTGTACCGACCCCCCGTGAGCCGTCCACCCCGCACACCCCGCCCCGCGCCGATCAGGCGCCCGCGGCCCCCGATCCCTTCGACCGCAGCTCGGCCTTCGTGTCCGCCGACCCTGACCACATCCCCGGTCAGCCGGTCGCGACCGTCACCGTCACCGGCCGCAACGTCGAGGTACCCGACCACTTCCGTGTGCACGTCGGCGACAAGCTCTCCCGCGTCGAGCGGTTCGACCCCACGATCTACGCCTTCGACGTCGAACTGCACCACGAGCGCAACCGCCGTCAGGCCAAGGTCTGCCAGCGCGTGGAGATCACCGTGCGGGGCAAGGGCCCCGTGGTGCGTGCCGAGGCGTGCTCGGAGAACTTCTACGCCGCCCTCGAATCCGCGGTCGACCGGCTGCAGTCGCGACTGCGACGCACCAAGGACCGACGCCGCGTCCACCACGGCCTGCGCACCCCGGTGTCGGTGGCCGAGGCGACCGCCGACATCGAGACACTCGATCTCACCGACACCGCTGCCGCCGTCTCCACCGACCCCGCCGATGCCTTCGACGACCACGCCCCGGGACAGGTCGTGCGCGTGAAGGAACACGAGGCGGTCCCGATGACCGTCGACGACGCGCTCTACGAGATGGAACTCGTCGGCCACGACTTCTTCCTGTTCCACGACAAGGAGAGCGACCGACCCTCGGTGGTCTACCGCCGCCACGCCTTCGACTACGGACTCATTCGTCTCGCCTAGCGGCCTCCGGCCTCCGTGTCGGTCCGTCTGGCCTGAGCACCCCTGACACGCAGCCGCGGCGGTGAGAACCGTCGCGGCTGCGTCGTGTCGGGACCCCGTCAGTACCATGGTGGGGATCTGCGGCCGTACCCATCGGGGTGCGCGCGCAACCCACAAGCCACACAGCCACGAAAATTCGGACAGAGGGATCAACAGTGCTCAACAGGATGCTGCGAGTCGGCGAGGGCCGGATGGTCAAACGTCTGGACGCGATCGCGACACACGTCGAGTCGCTGTCCGACGAGATCGAGGCGCTCACCGACGCCGAGCTGCGCGCCAAGACCGCCGAGTTCACCGAGCGGTACAGCGAGGGCGAGGCGCTCGACGACATGCTCTCCGAGGCGTTCGCCGTCGCCCGTGAGGCCGCCTGGCGCGTCCTCGGTCAGAAGCCGTTCCATGTCCAGATCATGGGCGGCGCGGCCCTGCACTTCGGCAACATCGCCGAGATGAAGACCGGTGAGGGCAAGACCCTGACCTGTGTCCTCCCGGCCTACCTCAACGCGCTGACCGGTGCGGGCGTCCACGTCGTCACCACCAACGACTACCTCGCGAAGTTCCACGCCGAGTGGATGGGACGCGTGCACCGCTTCCTCGGCCTGCAGACCGAGGTCATCCTCACCGGCATGACGCCCGACCAGCGTCGCGAGGCCTACGCCGCCGACATCACCTACGGCACCAACAACGAGTTCGGGTTCGACTACCTGCGCGACAACATGGCGCACTCGCTGGCCGACCTGGTGCAGCGCGGCCACGCCTACGCCATCGTCGACGAGGTCGACTCGATCCTCATCGACGAGGCCCGTACCCCGCTGATCATCTCGGGCCCGGCCGACGGCTCGAGCAAGTGGTACACCGAGTTCGCCCGGATCGCGCCGCACCTCAAGAAGGACGTGCACTACGAGGTCGACATCCGCAAGAAGACCATCGGTGTGCACGAGGCCGGGGTGGAGTTCGTCGAGGACCAGCTCGGCATCGAGAACCTCTACGACGCGTCGAACTCGCTGCTCGTCAGCTACCTGAACAACGCGATCAAGGTCCAGGAGCTGTTCGAGCGCGACAAGGACTACATCGTCCGCAACGGCGAGGTCCTCATCGTCGACGAGTTCACCGGCCGTGTGCTCGACGGACGCCGGTTCAACGAGGGTCTGCACCAGGCGATCGAGGCCAAAGAGGGCGTCGAGATCAAGGCCGAGAACCAGACCCTGGCGACCATCACGCTGCAGAACTACTTCCGCATGTACGAGAAGTTGGCCGGCATGACCGGTACGGCGCAGACCGAGGCCGCCGAACTCGACCAGATCTACAAGTTGGGCGTGCTGCCGATCCCGACCAACAAGCCGATGATCCGCGCCGACCAGACCGACCTCATCTACAAGACCGAGGAGGCGAAGTTCGCCGCGGTCGTCGACGACATCACCGAGCGGCACGAGAAGGGCCAGCCGGTCCTGATCGGCACCACCAGCGTCGAGCGGTCGGAGTACCTGGCGCGCCAGCTCACCAAGCGCGGCATCCCGCACACGGTCCTCAACGCGAAGTTCCACGAGCAGGAGGCGCAGATCATCGCCGAGGCCGGTCGGTCCGGCGCGGTCACCGTCGCCACCAACATGGCCGGTCGTGGCACCGACGTCGTGCTCGGCGGCAACCCCGACGTCATCGCCGACGTGCGTCTGCGCAAGCAGCGTCTCGACCCGGTGGAGACACCGGAGGAGTACGAGGCGGCGTGGGACGAGGTCATCGAATCGGTGAAGGCCGAGGTGTCCGCCGACGCCGAGAAGGTCCGTGAGGCCGGAGGCCTGTACGTGCTGGGCACCGAGCGTCACGAGTCGCGCCGCATCGACAACCAGCTGCGCGGCCGTTCGGGTCGTCAGGGTGACCCGGGTGAGTCGCGGTTCTACCTGTCCCTCGGCGACGAGCTGATGCGTCGGTTCAACGGTGCGGCGCTCGAGTCGATCATGAACCGCGTCAACCTGCCCGACGACGTGCCGATCGAGGCGAAGATGGTCAGCAAGGCCATCCGCAGCGCCCAGACCCAGGTCGAGCAGCAGAACTTCGAGGTCCGCAAGAACGTCCTCAAGTACGACGAGGTGATGAACGAGCAGCGCAAGGTCATCTACGGCGAGCGTCGCACCATCCTCGAGGGCGAGGACCACCGTGAGCAGGTGCTGCGGATGATCGACGACGTGGTCTCGGCGTATGTCGCCGGCGCCACCGCCGTCGGATACGTCGAGGACTGGGATCTCGAGCAGCTGTGGACCGCGATGCGCACGCTGTACCCGATCGAGCTCGACTACAAGGAGATCGTCGGCGAGAACGAGTTCGGGGAGCGCGAGGACGTCTCGGCCGAGGAGCTGACCGAGAAGCTGGTCGCCGACGCGCGTGAGGCGTACGCCAAGCGTGAGGCCGAGATCGACGCGATGGCCGGCGAGGGTGCGATGCGTCAGCTCGAGCGGACCATCCTGCTCAGCGTCCTCGATCGCAAGTGGCGCGACCACCTGTACGAGATGGACTACCTGCGCGAGGGCATCCACCTGCGGTCGATGGCCCAGCGCGACCCGGTCGTGGAGTACCAGCGCGAAGGCTTCGACATGTTCTCCGGGATGCTCGAGGGCCTCAAGGAGGAGTCGGTGGGCTTCCTGTTCAACGTCGCGGTCGAGGCCGCGCCGTCCGAGCAGGCCCCGGCGCCGGCCGCCGCGCCCGTCGCCCCGCCGGTCGCCCCGCGACCCCTGCCCACCGAGGAGGCGCAGAGCGCGGTCGCCATGACCAAGTCGGCGGCTCCCACGGCGCTGCGGGCACGCGGCTTCGACGACGAGCAGCAGGACCTGGTCTACACCGGTCCCGCCGAGGACGGCAGCACCCGTCAGATCGCGGACGGCGCCGACACCGCGGGCGTCTCGGCGAGTCGTCGCGAGCGTCGTGCCGCGGCACGGTCGGGGACCCGCACGGCCGGTACCAAGCCGCCGAAGGCGCGCAAGAAGCGCTGACGCCCTCCCGCATCACCGATCCGCTCCCGCGACAGACACCATCGTCGCGGGGGCGGATTCGTCTCTTCGGAACGTTCCCGGCGTGAGCCGGGACGGTTCAGCGCAAGGGGCCGACTGTGAGGAGGTGGGCGGACATCGATCGGCAGGCGGTGAAATACGTCGTCCGTACGAAGAGCGCGTCACGGTCACCGGGCGGATAGATCCTCAGCCCGTCCGCGCGGACCTGGTCACAGCCGGGGAAGTCCCCGGCCTCGGCGATCTCGAGTCGTGCGGTGGCCACGCCGCGTGGAGCGATGGACGACGTCACCACCGTCGAGCCGTCGCGGACCGCTGCCGCACCGAGTTGCTTGCCGTTGCCGTCGCCGACGAACGAGACCCCCGGGTAACCCGTCACGGTGCACGCGGTTGATCCGGTGTTCGTCAGTGCGAGCGTCCCGTACTCCGGTCCCGCCGTTCCGCCGCCCCGATTCGTCACGGTGCCCACCAGGTCGGCGGCGCGGCACCGTGCGACACCCGTCGCGTCGGCCGGTGACGTGCCCACCGATCCCGGGTCGGCGGTCGGAGACCCGGGAACGCCCTGGTCGGGCGACACCGGGCGGGTGTCGGCGTTCGACATGACGGTGACGGTCGTGGTCGTCGCCGGGGTGTCGGATCCCGATGAACATGCGGCCGTGGCGGCCGCGAGACCGATCGTCGCGACGAGGGCACAGACACTCTTGCGGATCACCTGAGCCATGCTAAGCGCTTTGCGACGGGCGACGGCGGAACCGTTCGGCCCGCGGCCGCGTCGAAAGAGGTGCGCGAACTCGACTCGTCGGCGGGAGACACCCAGCCGGTCGGCTCGCCACGGACGATGGGTGGGGCTCATGACGGACACAGGCACGGTCGCGGTGCGCGACCGGGAGGGCGGCGTCGACACGGGCTGGCTGATCGGACCCATTCCGCAGTGTGAACCCGAGCCCTTGTCGGTGACACCGGCGACGGGGCCGAGGGGCGTGGCGCGCGTGGTCGGGCCCGCGACATCGCGGCAGCGGCCGCCTGCGCCCGCCGTGGGCGCCCCGGTCGCCGACCGGGTGGATCCCTCGGCGCGTGCGTTCGCCGTCTCCGCACTCACCCGCGTGCTCGAGGTCATCGACCGACGCCGCCCGGTGGCACACCTCGGGGCGGTGGCCGCGCCCCACATCGTCGATCAGGTGACGGCCCTGATGCACCGATCCGCACCGTCCTCGGTGACGGGTGGTCGCCGCCCGCCGACAGCGTCGTTGCTGCGGGTTCACCTGCAGTGGTCGGGTCCCGATGCTGCCGAGGTGACCGCGAGCTACAGCCGCGGGAACCGGGTCCACGCCGTCGCCGCGCGGGTGGCGCGGGTGCCCACGCGGATCCGTCCGACGGTCCCGGGCGGTCCGCGCGTCACCGAGCTGCGGTGGACGTTGGTCAACATCACCACCGTCTGAGCCGGGCGGTCGATCTGGGAGGATGGGGTCGCACAAGGATCAGGAAGGCGGTGTGGACCCCGGTGAACCGACTCTCCCCGCAGGACGCCACCTTCTACTACCGCGACGAAGAGGGGTCGACGACCCATCTCGGATCGCTGCTCGTCCTCGAACGCAGTGCAACCCACCTCGAATACCACCGACTGCTGGCCACCGTGGAGAGCCGTCTGGGCTCGGTACCGCGGTACCGGCAGCGTGTGCGCGAGGTGACCTTCGGCCTCGCCCGCCCGGTGTGGGTGGACGACAACGACTTCGACATCACCTATCACGTGCGGCGTTCGGCGCTGCCGACCCCGGGGACCGACGACCAGCTCCACGACCTCGTCGCGCGACTCATGTCGCGGCCGCTCGACCGGCACCGTCCGCTGTGGGAGATGTATCTCGTAGAAGGGCTCGCCGACAACCGGATGGCGGTGCTGACCAAGACCCACCGCGCCCTCGTCGACGGTCGCGACGCCCTGGAGATCAACCAGGTCATCGTCGACGACGAACCGGTGCACCCCGAGACCCCGCAGGACCTGTGGCTGCCCGACGCCGAACCCAGCAGCGGCGCACTGGTCGTCCACGCGATCGCCGATGTGGTCACGCGGCCGTGGGAGCTGATCGAGACGGTGCGGTCGGCGCCGGTCGCGCGGGTCGCCTCCGCTCCGGTCTCGACGGTCACCTCGGTGGTGACCGGTTCGCTGCGCCGCATCGGCTCGGTGATGCAGCTCGCCACCGATCCCGCGCCGGACAGTCCGCTCAACGGCGCGACCACCGGCACCCGGCGGTTCACCGTGGCGTCGGTACCCGCGGTGCGGTGTCTGCAGATCGCCCGTGCGCACGACTGCGCCGTGAACGACGTGGTGCTCGCGGCCATCGCCGGCGCCCTGCGTCGCTGGCTGCTGTCGCGCGATCTCGCCGTCGACGCCCACGCCACCGTCCGGGTGATGGTCCCGCTCAGTGCCTACACCGCCGGGGTCGAGGCCGGATCGACGAAGTCCGACGAACTGAGCAGCGACGCCGAGTGGATGGCGGAGGGCCTGCGCGGCTTCGTCACCGATCTGCCCGTCGGCGAGCCCAATCCGACCGTGCGCCTGTCGCAGATCGCCCATCTCACCGAGCGGCACTCCCACTCCACCCGCCGGATGTCGATGGGGACACGCGCCTGGCTGCCCGAGTTCACCGTCGCCGCGACCCAGCGCGTGGGACCGGCGACGTTCCACGCGATGAGCTCGCGTGCCGCTGCGTCGATGTCGGGGCGGTCGTTCAACGTCCCCGTCAGCATCGCGCGCGGACCCGGCGCCCCGCAGTACCTGGCGGGCAACCGCATCACCGAGATCTATCCGGTTCCGGCACTGGTGCCGCAGCGCGCACTCGCGATCGGGTTGAACTCCTACAACGGCGAGGTGTTCTTCGCCTTCAACGCCGACCGCGACATCATGTGGGATCTCGGTGCCATGACCGAGTTCCTCGCCGAGTCGTTCGACGAGCTGCCGGTGACGACCCGGTGATCGATCAACCAGATGCGAGGAGAGCAGTCGAGTGAGGGTGTACCTACCGGCCACGTTGGCGATGTTGGCCACGATCGAGTCATCGGGGCAATTCGACTCCGTCGGCGGCACCGCCTTCGCCCTCACCCCGGGCCTGCGGGAGTCCTACACCTCCGGTGACGACGAGGAACTCGCCGAGGCCGCCATGCGGGAGGCCGCGCGGGCGTCGTTGCGGCTGATGGCCGCCGAGGCGGACACGCGTGCCCCCGACGAGCCGGCCCTGCCGCTGCGGCGGGTGGTCGTCGCCGCCGACATCGAACCGGTCACCCTGCGCCCCGACCTCGACGTCGCGGTGGTCAAGATCGACCCCTCGGTGCCACGCTCGGCGATCGCGTCGGTGCACGTCGACGTGGCCGAGGCCCAGACCGCCGTCGCCGCGGCCATCGAGGTGATCGACGACGCCGACCTGGGCGACGAGGACGCCGAGCTCGCGATCGGCGACGTCGACGATTTCGACCTCGCCTGGTATGCCACGCAGGAGCTCCCGTTCCTGCTCGAACTGCTCTGACGGCAGAGCACCAGGGCATCTGTGCTGCGCCGGTGCGCGCCCGACCGGGTTGGGCTCGACGCCAGGAACTACTAGTCCGAGATGTGTCCTCGTACACATCTACGACGACCCCTGGACGCCTACGGTTCCGTAACCTACGCTTTCGTAGGTCAGCAGTTCCGGCGCCGAAGGAGTCATCGTGGCAGTCAAGAACGTCCCCGAGTACGCGCACCTCAGCGAAAGCGACGTCGCCGAACTCGGACGCCGTCTCGACGCCGTCCGTGCCCGCATCGAAGAGGTCCGCGGAGAGCGTGATGCGAAGTACATCCGCAACACCATCCGGTTCCAGCGCGCCCTCGAGGTCACCGGTCGCGCGCTGACCGTCGGCGCGCGACGCCGGCCGCTGTGGTGGCTGGGCGCCTCGGCGCTCGGTGTCGCCAAGATCGTCGAGAACATGGAGATCGGCCACAACGTCATGCACGGCCAGTGGGACTGGATGAACGATCCGGAGATCCACTCGACCGGCTGGGAGTGGGACAACGCGGGTCCGTCTGAGCACTGGAAGCAGACCCACAATTACCTGCATCACAAGTACACGAACGTGCTGGGCATGGACGACGACGTGGGCTACGGCCTGCTGCGCGTCACCCGCGACCAGCGGTGGCACCCGATCTACCTCGCCAACATCCTGTCGAACACCGTCCTGGCGCTCGGCTTCGAATACGGCGTGGCGCTGCAGCACCTCGAGCTCGGCAAGATCGGTCGCAAGGACTTCGACCGCGCCGAGCTCGATCGCAAGCTCGGCGAGGTCGGCGAGAAGGTGGGTCGTCAGATCCTCAAGGACTACGTGGTGTACCCGGCGCTCGCCGGTGCGGTCACCCGGTCGAGGTCGGGATGGCGCGCCGCCCTCACGGCGAACCTGATGGGCAACGCGATCCGCAACGTGTGGTCGAACGCGATCATCTTCTGCGGTCACTTCCCCGACGGCGCCGAGAAGTTCGTCAAGCAGGATGTCGACTCCGAGACCCAGGGCGAGTGGTACCTGCGGCAGATGCTGGGCAGCGCCAACTTCCACTGTGGCCCGGTGCTGGCGTTCATGAGCGGCAACCTGTCGTTCCAGATCGAGCACCACCTGTTCCCGGACCTGCCGAGCAACCGTCTGCGCGAGATCTCCCACGAGGTCAAGGCGCTGTGCGAGGAGTACGACCTGCCGTACACGATCGGCCCGTTCCCGGTGCAGTACGCCAAGTCGTGGCGCACCATCGCGAAGCTGTCGCTGCCGAACAAGTACCTGCGCGACACCCGCGACGACGCACCGGAGACCGCATCGGAGGAGCGCTTCCGCGAGGACTCCGCCGTCCGTCTGGTCGCCACCATCGACCCGGTCACCGGTAAGCGACGGGGTCTGCGCAGCGCCATGGCGACCGCACGGGCGCGTCGACGCGACGGCGCACTCGCGAAGGTGTCACGTCTGGTCCCGGCGGCCCGGGGCACCGACCGCGCCGCCTGACCGACGCCGCGACACGCCCGAACACACCGCAGGCTGACACGGCCGTCTCGAGGTCACGGTGGCGTAACGACTGCGCGATGTGGACAATGAAGCGAGCACCCGATCCGCGTGCGAGCACACAGTGCGGAGCACGCCACAAGGAGTAGCCCGGCCCATGGCCATCACCGACATCAACACCTACGCCCACCTCTCCGAGGCCGACGTCGCCGAGCTTGGACGTGAGCTCGACGCGATGCGTCGCCGCATCGAGGCCGACCGCGGCGAGCGCGATGCCCGGTATCTGCGTCGGACCATCACCGCGCAGCGCCTCGTGGAGGCCGCGGGCCGACTCGTGTTGTGGAACAACAAGACCCGGTCGGAATGGGTTGTGGGCACCGCACTGCTCGCGGTCGCGAAGATGATCGAGAACATGGAGCTCGGGCACAACGTCATGCACGGGCAGTGGGATTGGATGAACGATCCCGAGGTGCATTCGTCGTCCTGGGAGTGGGACATGGTGTGCGCCGCGCCGGACTGGAAGCACTCGCACAACGTCGTCCATCACAAGTACACGAACGTGATCGGCATGGACGAGGACCTCGGGTACGGCGTCATGCGCATCACCCGTGACGAGCCGTGGCGTGCCAAGCACCTCGGCGGGCCGTTCATCAACGTCTTCCTCGCCGCGACGTTCGAGTGGGGCATCGCGCTGCACGATCTCGCGCTCAAGGACGTCGTGTCGGGCAAGCGCTCGTGGGCCGACGCGAAGCCCCAGGTGATGCCGTTCCTCCACAAGGTCCGTCGTCAGCTCACCAAGGACTACGTCCTGTTCCCCGCGCTGTCGGGCAAGCGTGCCGGACGTACCCTCTCGGCGAACCTCACCGCCAACCTCGCGCGCAACCTGTGGACCTACGTCGTGATCTTCTGCGGCCACTTCCCCGACGGTGCGGAGAAGTTCACCCTCGAGTCGATCGAGAACGAGACGCCGGGCCAGTGGTATCTCCGACAGATGTTGGGGACGGCCAACTTCAAGGCCGGCAAGGCCATGGCGTTCATGAGCGGCAACCTCTGCTACCAGATCGAGCACCATCTCTTCCCCGACCTGCCGAGCAACCGGTACGCGGAGATGAGTCGCGAGATCCGTGAGATCTGCGCCCGCTACGACCTGCCCTACACGACGGGTTCGCTGCCGCGGCAGTACTGGCTGTCGCTGCGCACCATCTGGAAGCTGGCGCTGCCCGACCGATTCCTCACGGCCACCGCCGACGACGCGCCCGAGACCGCATCGGAGCGGCGCTTCGCCGTGCCCGCCGTGACGGCGGCGGTCGGTGAGCGCGGCGGCACCCTGCGCCGTGGCCTCAAGACGGCCATCGCCGATGCGCGTCGAAGCCGTCGCGCCGTCGCCGCCTCGGCCTGACGACGTCCCGCGGCACCACCGCCGGTGACCGTCGGGTCTAACCGCGCGGCGAATCGTGCCCGTCGGTGTGCACCACCGCCGAGAGCAGCGCGCGCACCGCGGTGACCCGCCGTGCGGCCTCGCCGGTCAACGAGTCGAGCGCGCACTCGGGATCGGTCGGCGGTCCCAGATGCGTACAGCCGCGCGGACATTCGTCGATGGCGTCGCGCAGGTCACCGAACGCGTTCACGAGGTCGTCGGGCGCGACGTTGGCCAGTCCGAACGATCGGATGCCGGGGGTGTCGATCACCCAGCCCTGTCGCCCGGGCAGTTCCAGCGCGACCGACTGCGTCGAGGTGTGCCGTCCCTTGCCGACCCCCGACACCACCCCGACCGCGCGGTACGCGTCCGGCACCACGCGGTTGACCAGCGTCGACTTGCCGACCCCGGAGTGGCCGATGAGTGCGCTGACGTGGCCCCGCAGCGTGTCGAGGACCGGTTCGAGCGGATCGTCGCGTCCGGCGATGAGGACGGGCAGCTCGAGGTCGGCGAACGCCGCGCGGAACTCGTCGGCGTCGGCGAGGTCGGACTTGGTGAGGCACAGGATGGGCGACAGCCCGCCGACGTAGGCCGCGACGAGGGCGCGCTCGACGAAGCCGGTCCGCGGCGGCGGGTCGGCGAGTGCGGTGACGATCAGCAGTTGGGATGCGTTGGCGACCACGACCCGCTCGTAGGGGTCGGTGTCGTCGGCGGTGCGTCGCAGGACCGACGAGCGTTCGTCGACGCGCACTATCCGCGCGAGGGTGTCGACGGTTCCGCTGAGGTCGCCGACCACCCCGACGCGGTCGCCGACGACGATCGGGGTACGGCCCAGTTCGCGGGCGCGCATGCAGACGACGCGCGTCGCGTCGGGACCGTCGAGGACGCAGCCCCATCGCCCGCGGTCGACGGAGATGACCATCCCCTCGAGGGCGTCGTCGTGCGCCGGCCGCGTCTTGGTGCGCGGTCGGCTGCCCTTGCCCGGACGTATCCGGACGTCGGTCTCGTCGAGCTGGCGCCCGCTCAGGACTGATCCGTCCCGGCGAGCATCCGCTGCCACATCGCGGGGAAGTCCGGCATGGTCTTGGCCGTGCAGGCGATGTCGTCGACCGCCACGCCGTCGACGACGAGGCCGAGCAGGGCGCCCGCGGTGGCCATGCGGTGATCGGCGTAGGCGTGCCACAGACCGCCGTGCAGGGGTGCGGGTTCGATGCGCAGCCCGTCGGAGGTCTCGGTGCACCGACCGCCCAGACGGGTGATCTCGGTGGCGAGGGCGGTCAGTCGATCGGTCTCGTGACCCCGCAGATGCGCGATCCCCGACAGCACCGAGGTCGAGTCGGCGAGTGCGCACAGGGCTGCGATGGTCGGGGTCAGTTCACCGATGTCGCGCAGGTCGGCGGTGAGACCCGACAGCTGTCGCGGGCCGCGGATGGTCAGCACGCCGTCGTCGATGTGCGCGGTGGCGCCCATCTCCACGAGGACATCGACGATCTGCGCGCCCGGTTGGGTCGTGTGGTCGGGCCAGAGCGGGATGGAGACCTTGCCCCCGGTGGCGCCTGCCGCGGCGAGGAACGCCGCCGCGTTGGAGAGGTCGGGCTCGATCCGCCAGTCGACGGCCGCCACGGTTCCGGGGACCACGCGCCACGTGTTCGCCACACTGTCGTCGACGGTGACCCCGGCCGTCCGCAGCATCTCGATGGTCATGTCGATGTGCGGTTGGGAGGGAACCGGTTTCCCGACGTGGTGGATGGTGATGCCCGCGTCGAACCGGGCCGCCGAGATCAGCAGCCCGGAGACGAACTGCGACGACGACGACGCGTCGATGGTCACCTCGCCGCCGCGTACCGAGCCGGTGCCTGCGATACCGAAGGGCAGTGCGCGGCCGTCCACGGCCACGCCGAGGTCGCGCAACGCCGACAGGATGGTGTCGACCGGTCGGGCGCGCATCTGCTCGTCGCCGTCGACGGTCACGGTGCCGTGGGCGAGCGCGGCCATCGGCGGCACGAAACGCATGACGGTCCCGGCCAACCCGCAGTCGACGTGTCCGCCGGTCAGCGTGCCGGGAGTGATGGTGACGGTGGTCGGGTCGGCCGGATCGGGGGAGACCGTGACGCCGAGCGTGGCGACCGCGTCGAGCATGAGGTCGGTGTCGCGGCTGCGCAGGACGCCGGTCAGGGTGCTCGGGGTGTCGGCGAGCGAGGCGATGACGATCGCACGGTTGGTGATCGACTTCGAACCGGGCACGCTCACCGTGGCGTCGACCGGGCGGGAGGCCATCGGTGCGGCGTACGGGGCGCTTGGGTTCGTCGAGATCACGATCCGATTGTCCCACGCGCGGGTGGGGGAGAAGTCGTAGCATCGTCGCCGATGAGCACACCTGCGCAGAGCAAGGAATTCACGGTCGGGCAACTCGCCGCCCGCAGTGGTGTGGCGGTGTCGGCGCTGCACTTCTACGAGCGTGAGGGCCTCATCGCCAGCCGGCGCACCTCGGGTAACCAGCGCCGCTACAGCCGCGACACGTTGCGGCGCATCGCGTTCATCCGGATCTCGGCACGCGTCGGTATCCCGTTGGCGATGATCCGGTCCGCGCTCGACGAACTGCCGTCGGGTCGGTCGCCGACGAAGCGTGACTGGGCTCGCCTGTCGCGGTCGTGGGAGTCGGATCTGACGGCGCGGATCGACGAGATGACCCGCCTGCGCGACAACCTCACCGACTGCATCGGTTGCGGATGTCTGTCGCTGAGCACCTGCGCCCTGGCCAACCCCGGGGATCGACTGGGGCAGAACGCGATCGGGCCCCAGCGGGTGTTCGACCCGCTGGGGCCCGATCGTCGAGGGGTCGCGGACCCGTCGGTCTAGAACGCGGGCTTGATCGATCCCAACACGCTGACGGTCCAGACCGCGGAGTTGACCGAACCGGCCGGATCGTTCGGCGGCACCACACCGTTGAGGGTCACGAGACCGCCGGTGAGGCCGCGGCCGTAGTTCGCCGGGAGGGCGAAGCCGCAGGTCTGCTGGCGCGACGCGGTGCCGGGCAACGCGCTCTGTCGGCAGTGGCCGCCGTTCGTGGTGGTCAGGGCGATACCGCGGATGGAGATGGTGAGCGTCGCGCCGAAGTCGGGGAGTCCCGCCTTCTGGTAGCAGATCGAGGCGTCGGCGGCGGTGGTCGCCGACGGCTCACCGGCGATGGCGCCGGTGGCGGCATCGACCGAGATCGCGTGGATCTTCGTGGTGCGGACACCGCCGGGGCAGCCCGCCTTGGCTCCGTTCGAGATCGAGTTGACCTCGCGGCCAACCGAATACTTCACCGATCCGGTGTCCGGGGCCTGCGGTGTGGTGGGGGCGTTCACCGGCGCCTTGGGGGTGCCCGTGGTGTAGAAGGTCCACAGCGACCCGGTGGTGCCGCCGGGCAACCGGATCGGGTTGGTGACGGAGTTGCTGCTCGCGACACCGCCGGTCACGCCGTTGGCGTTGGGGTTGATGCGCTGCACGCAGTCGGCACCGCCGCGACCCTCGGCGATGTAGGGCGTGAGACCGCAGGGCCCGCTCATGGTCAGCGGCCCGATACCGGGCGCGGTTGCCCGCGAGTACTGCTCGTAGATCGACTGCCCGTCGAGTCCGAGCGTGCCGCAGACGTAGATCGGACCGACGTCGGACTTCGTCGGATCGGTCAGGAAGCCGGTGGTGGCGCTGTTGGTGAAGGTGTAGAGCCGGGCGTCGAGGCGCTGCAGGACGGTGAACCGGCGGGGGAAGCCGAAATAGGCGTTGCACGCGTCGTCGTCGACGGTGGTGGCCTGCTTGCCGGAGTCGACGGTGCGGTAGACGTTGAAGCTGCCCGGCCCGTCGGAGATCGAGCCCAACACGGTTGCCGGGGCCACGGAGGGGCCGGCGGCGGCGGTTGTGGTCACCGATCCAGCGATGGTGATGACGGACAACGCCACGACGACGGCGCGCGACAGCGATCTCATGTTCTTCTCTCCCGACGTTCACTACGGACAGTGGTCCGGGTCACTGTGCCAGATACGTGACAGATGTTGAGAAATCCTGTCAAAGACCACAACACGGTCTCTCGATGTCTGGGCGTCGGCGCAGAGACTGCCACGTGCGACCCGGGGTAGCGTCAGCGCTCATGATTCTCCGGGGCACCCAGCGAACCGTCGGTTCGATCACCACTTGTCTTGTCGCGGCCGCGATCTCCGTCGTGGCGTCGCTCGCTGTCGGAGCGGGACCCGCGGCCGCGGCGCCCGAGCCCGGCCCGCCGCTGGCCTACGGTCAGGCCCGCGACTTCGCCCGCGTGCCGGCGCCGGGGCAACCCGAGGGCATCGCGATCGACCCCAACGACGGCAGCGTGTGGACCGGATCGAACCGGCCGAACTCCTCGGCCGACGTCTGGCACTACGACGCCGCGGGCAAGCTCCTCAAGACCTACAGCCTCGTCGGTCACCGCCCCGCCGAGCACGGTGTCAACGGCATCACCCTCGACGGCGACGGTCGTGTCTACGCCCTGGACTACAGCGGCGCGCGGGCGGTGCGGATCGATCCGGCCACGGGCGCGCAGAAGGTGTACGCCACCTTCGCCGACCTCCCGCTCTGCTCGGCGGCGCGGGGCCGGCCGTGCGAGCCCGGCATTCTCGACCGTCAGGCGTGGCCCAACTGGGCGACCTTCGCCGCCGACGGCACGATGTACGTCTCAGACCTGAACCAGGCGACCATCTGGAAGGTCCCGGCCGGCGGCGGCGCGGCTCAGATCTGGTACCAGAACCCCGATTTCGCGTCGATCTACAGCCTCAACGGCATGCAGTTCGATGCCCAGGGCCGCCTGGTGTTCGTCAACACGCTGTCGGTGTCGAGTCTCCAGACCGCGGGCCACGGCGTGGTGTACCGACTTCCCGTAACCGCCTCCGGCGGGCCGGGACGACTCGACCGTGTGGCGATCACCGGACTGGGGGACGGGCTCGTCATCGGGCGCAGCGGCAAGATCTACCTGCCCATCTCGAACCCGCTGGACAATTCGGTCACCGTGGTCGACCCGAACACCGGCGCCACCCTCGACGCACTGCCGCCGCTGCCGCAGCGGTACCTGCGGTCGACACCGTTCTCCACACCGGCGTCCGCGGCGTTCCGCGGGACCTCGTTGATCGTCACCAACCACGCGAACTTCACCCCGCTGCCCAACCTCTACGAGCTCATCGAGGTCGGTGTCGGCGAGACCGGTCTGCCCCTGAACTTCCCGGTCGGCATCGCCTGACCCACGGCTGATCGGGGCGGGTCAGGGCGCGCGACGGTCGCGGTAGATGGCGTCGTAGTCCGCGCGCGTGGCGTCTCGTCGGCGTTGCGCACGGGCGCCGACGAGCTCGGGGTCGAGTCCGTTGCTGCGCAACAGGTGTCGGCGGTAGAACGGTGTCAGTGCGATCTGGAAGTACACCAGCGGGAACAGCAGGATGCCGATCATGCCGAGGCGGTAGATGACCGGTCCGGGCACGAAGGCGAACGCGATGAAGATGGGGACGAACGGGAGCAGACCGCGCGTGATGTAGCGCCGCACGTGACCCGGTCCCACCACATCGCGCCGCACCCAGGCCCGCATCGGTTCCGGCAGCGGCCGGCCCGCGAGGTAGCGCAGGAACGCCACCGGCCCGGGGTGTGCGGGCGGTGGTTGCGATGCGATGTCCGGCATCGGCGCAACGTTACGTCAGTGCGTGAGCAGCACCTTCGCCGCGACGATCGCCGCGGCGACCACTGCGATGCCGATGCCGCCGAGGAGGACGCGCAGGGTCGGTCGCCGGCCACGGATCCGCGTGATCATGACCTCCACCAGCGCCATCCGCAGGACCGGCCCGGCCCCGGCGAGCACGACGGCCCAGGTCGGGTCGAGCACGTCGAGCCACCCCAGCGCCAGGAAGAACGCGGGGAACGCGCCGGCCGAGGCGATCGGCACCGCGTCGCGCAATTCCTCGAGGGCGACGCGGCGACGTACCGGCTCCTCGAGGTGGGCTGTCGCCTCGGGGATGCTGTGACCCGCGACGATCTCGGCGAACACATGCGCCAGGAAGGTCGTCGCGGTGGTGCCCAGGACGACGAGCACCGCCGAGCCGTTCTCGACGGCCGCGGGATCGACGACCACGACCGCGGCCAAGGCCAGCAGGGTCCCGTAGATGTACGCCGACAATCGCGCCGAGGCCCGTTCCGGGGGCAACGGACCCCCCGCGCGGTCGACGAATCTGCGGCGCAGTCTCCCCGGTCGTGGTGACACCATGGAGGTCATGTGTGGACGTTATGCGGTGACCACCGATCCCGCGTTGCTCGCGGCCGAACTCGATGCCATCGACGAGGTCACCCCGAACCGGCCCGACACCGGAACGACGGGCGAGGCGCGCGGCCCCTCGCGTCCCGGGGTGAACTACAACGTGGCGCCCACCACCACGGTGATGACGGTGGTCCGGCGTCATGATCACGACAACCCCGACGGTGGGGATTCCTCTGGGGATCCCGCGTTGCGTGTGCGCGCGATGCGATGGGGTCTCGTCCCGGCGTGGACGAAGGATCTCGCGAAGAGCCCCTTGCTGTTCAACGCCCGCGCGGAGAGCGTCGCCGAGAAGGCGTCGTTCAGGACCTCGCTGAAAGGTCGGCGGTGCCTGGTGCCGATGGACGGCTGGTACGAGTGGCGCAAGGGGACCGGACCCGACGGCAAGCCCACGAAGACGCCGTATTTCATGTCCCCGGTGGACGGGACCCGTCTCTTCATGGCCGGGCTCTGGACCACGTGGCGACCGAAGGACGCCGACCGCGACGCAACCCCGCTGATGAGCTGCACCATCATCACCACCGACGCGGTCGGACCGCTCCGCGACATCCACGACCGCATGCCGCTGGTGATGCCCAGCGATCACTGGGACGCCTGGCTCGACCCGGACAACCCGCCGCCGGACACGCTGTTGGCGCCGCCGTCGGAGCAACTGGTCGATGCGATCGACCTCCGCGAGGTGGCTCCGCTGGTCAACCGGGTGGCCAACAACGGTCCCGAACTCCTCGACCCCGTCGACAGCTCGGCGGAGCAGCTCCCCGAGCAGGGGACGCTGCTCTAGCGGGCCCTGTCAGGAACAGATGTCGGCGACCACCGCGTCGGTGAGTCGTCGCAGGTCGGCGGGAGCGAGTTCGATCTCGAGTCCCCGGCGTCCCGCGCTGCACAGCACCGTCGGCCACGCCAGTGCCGAGGAGTCGATCACGGTGGGCAGCGCCGTGCGCTGCCCCAGGGGCGACACACCGCCCAGCACGTAGCCCGTCACCCGCTGCGCCGCGGCGGGCTCGGCCAGTTCGGCACGGGAGATCGACGGATCCGACAGTGCGGCGACGACCGCTCTCGGCGACAGTCGCCGTGGGACGGGCAGCACCGCGACCGCGAACCGTGCGCGCGACCCGGCCGCGTCCCCACCACCCGACAGTGACAGCACGAGGGTCTTGAGGATCTGACCGGCGTCGACCCCGAGTGTGTCGGCGAGGTGCTCGACGGCCTCGTCGCCGTACGACGTGGCCCGCGGATCGGCTCGGTAGCGGTGGATCCGGTGCTCGACGCCGGCCCGTCGGGCGGCGGCCACCGCCGGGGTCATCGCGCTCATGGTCGGCAACGCTAGCGCCGGGGTTACACGCGGGGTGAACCGAAACGGAACAATCGTGCGCGGGCACGGGTTGAAGCCATCGACACCGTTTCGAGGCGAACGCGGACGATCCGTTCACCGCGCCGTCATCGAATCGAGATGTGTGACCGTGTCGACGCGAAAGGGAGCATATGAGTACGCAGGTGTTGGACCGGCCTGTGGGCGGGGGTGCGCCGGTGCTGATGTTCGTCGAGACGAGCCCATCGGTAGGCTCGGACGACGGGCGCCCGCACACCATGGCGCCTCGGACGTCCCGCTACGGGGCAGAGCGCGGAGGGACCCTCGTGACCGAATCCGATCGATCGGTGGTGGCAGACGGCGAGTCGACCGTGGCCGAACCCGAGCGGGCGGAGACCGCCGAGGAGCGCGGTGCCCGTTTCGAGCGTGACGCGCTGCCGCTGCTGGATCAGATGTACGGCGCTGCCCTGCGGATGACGCGCAACCCCGCCGACGCCGAGGACCTCGTCCAGGAGACGTACGTGAAGGCGTTCTCGGCCTTCCATTCCTTCAAGGCGGGCACCAACCTCAAGGCGTGGCTGTACCGGATCCTCACGAACACCTACATCAACGGCTACCGCAAACGTCAGCGTCAGCCTGCGCAGTACCCGACCGACGAGATCACCGACTGGCAGCTCGCGGCCAGCGCCGAGCACACCTCGACCGGTCTGCGCTCGGCGGAGATCGAAGCCCTCGACGCCCTGCCCGACGACGACATCAAGTCGGCGCTACAGGCACTGCCCGAGGACTTCCGGATGGCGGTCTACTACGCCGACGTGGAAGGCCTGCCCTACAAGGAGATCGCGCAGATCATGGACACCCCGATCGGGACCGTCATGTCGCGCCTGCATCGCGGCCGCAAGCAGCTGCGTGAGCTGTTGGCCGATGTCGCCCTCGAGCGCGGATTCCGGCGTGCCGACCCCGTGGGCACCGACGCAGCGAAGGAGGCGACCCGATGAGTGACACCGGACGGGCCCGCCCCGACGAGCAGACAGCAGACGAGGCGGCCGAGTTCGAGCAACTCGACTGCTCGGCGGTCATCGCCGATGTGTGGCTGTTGCTCGACAACGAATGTGACCAGCAGGTGCGTGGTCGCCTGCAGTCCCACATCGACGGGTGCTCGAGCTGCCTGGAGCACTACGGCATCGAGTCGCAGCTCAAGAGCCTGATCAGCCGCAAGTGCGGTGGCGACCAGGCACCCAGCGGGTTGCGCGATCGACTCACCCTCGAGATCCGCAAGACCGTGATCGGACGTGCGGTCGAGGGCTGATCGACCACACCCGACAGCACCGCAGACACGAACAGGGCCGGACACCACCGCGAGGTGGACGTCCGGCCCTGTTCTTGTGCGAACTTCTCAGGCGTTGGGGCGCTTGCCGTGGTTGGCGGCATTCTTCTTGCGCGCGCGCTTCTTGCGTCCACGTTTTCCCATGGTGTTCTCCTTCCCGTGCACTGCGATGTGATGGCATCCGAGCGGCGCGACCCGCGTCGGTGGGTACAGGGGATCGATTCTCCCACGACCACCACGTGAGACCCCAATCGCGCGGACGCGCGACGGGGATGCCCGGCTCCAATCGTGCCGCCGTGGTCTGCGATAGGTTGTCCTCGGCAGCGAGCGAAGCCCAGTCGCCGCCACCGGAGAGCCGAGAGCACTGGAGGTCGTCATGGCAGAAGAGGTCGTGGCCGAGATCGTCGCGAGCGTGCTCGAGGTGGTCGTGTCGCCGGGTCAGAAGATCGAGGTCGGCGACACCATCGTGTTGCTCGAGTCGATGAAGATGGAGATCCCCGTCCTCGCCGAGGAGGCGGGCACGGTCACCGACGTGAAGGTCGCCGTCGGCGACGTGATCCAGGCCGGCCACCTCATCGCCACCATCGACTGATCCACCGCCACGTGTCGGTGCCCTCCCGCGCCGCGGGACCCCGGTAGATGTCGACGCTCACCGATCTCCTCGCCGAACACACGTCGCTGTCGGGTGCCGATGCCGGGCACCTACAGCGTGTGGTCGCCGAGTGGCAGCTCATGGCAGATCTGTCGTTCGCCGACCTGCTGATGTACGTCCCCACCGAGTCCGGTGACCTGATCTGCGTCGCCCAGTGCCGTCCGAACACAGCACCCACGGTGTTCCCCTTCGATCAGGTCGGTCGCGTCGTCGTCGAGGATGACGACCGGTCGCCCGACGCCAACCCGCAGGTCCGCAGGGCCTTCACCAGCGGTCGCATCCTCCGCGAGGAGGACCCGACGTGGTTGGGGCACACCGCGATCCGCCGCGAGGCCGTGCCCGTCCGGTTCGCGGGCGAGGTGGTGGCCGCGATCAGTCGGACCGCGAACCTCGCGCAGCTGAGGATGCCCTCGCACCTCGAGCTCGCCTACCAGGACTGCGCGAACGACCTGTGTCAGATGATGTCCGACGGCGCGTACCCGCAGAACGAGGGCAACTCCCGCGGGCTGTCGACGCCGCGCGCCGGCGACGGCTTCATCCGAGTCGACGACGAGGGTGTCGTGGTGTTCGCGAGTCCCAACGCCCTGTCGGCGGTGCACCGGATGGGGTGGACGACCGACCTCACCGGCAACCACCTGACCGACGTTCTCGGTGAGCTGCTCACCGATCGTTTCGAGGCCGACGACACGATCGCGATGATCCGCGAGGCCGTCGCCGGCGGCTCGGGGCGCCGGATCGAGGCCGACGCGCGGCGGGCGAGCGTCCTGATCCGCACCGTCCCGCTGCGTCCGCGGGGTCAACCCTCGGGAGCGGCGGTCCTCGTGCGTGACGTCACCGAGGTCAAACGCCGGGACCGGGCGCTCATCAGCAAGGACGCGACGATCCGCGAGATCCACCACCGGGTGAAGAACAACCTGCAGAGCGTCTCGGCGCTGCTGCGACTGCAGGCCCGTCGTACCGAGAACCCGGAGGCGCGCGGGGCGCTCACCGAGGCGGTCCGCCGGGTGGCCGCGATCGCCCTGGTGCACGAACTGCTGTCGGGCAGTGTCGACGAGGAGGTCGATCTCGACGTCGTCGTCGATCAGCTGGTGCCGGTGATGGCCGACGTCGCGTCCGGGGACAGCGACGCCGTGGTCCGTCGAGGCGGCACCCTCGGGGTGCTGCCGTCGGATCTCGCGATGCCGATGGTGATGGTGCTGACCGAGTTGATCCAGAACGCCGTCGAGCACGGCTTCGGGACCGACGAGCACCGCGACGGTGAGGTGGTGATCGACGCCGACCGCAACACCCGTCGACTCGTGGTCACCGTGCGCGACAACGGGGTCGGGTTACCACCCGGCTTCGACATCCGTGCCTCGGAACGTCTCGGACTGCAGATCGTGCACACGCTGGTCCGTATAGAACTCGGCGGCACACTCGATCTCGCGCCCGCCGACGGCGGCGGTACGGCGGCGATCCTCACGGTGCCGCTGCGCTGAGACCGCCGGATGCCGGGTGCCCCCACACAGCACAGGGCCCGGCGGTTTCCCGCCGGGCCCTGGTGCGTGGTGAACGCGTCAGACCGTGGTGCTGCGCGTCCGGTTGCGCGCGTTGCGACGCTTCAGTGCGCGACGCTCGTCCTCGCTCATGCCGCCCCAGACCCCTGCGTCCTGGCCCGACTCGAGTGCCCACGAGAGGCAGTCGGCGGTCACCGGGCAGCGGTTGCAGACGAGCTTCGCGTCGGCGATCTGGGCGATGGCCGGTCCGCTGGTCCCCACGGGGAAGAACAGCTCCGGGTCCTCATCGCGACAGATTGCATTGTGACGCCAGTCCATGTGCGTGCTCCTTCGATTTCGCGCGTGTGTGATCGCGCCGGTTGTCACTTGTCGTTCATCTGTGCGTACTCAATGTTTCCGCACTGTTGCTTGTGAATGCTTTCACGAATCACGATGAAGTCAATGGTGTCGCGTTAACACGTGGGCAATGTCACTGCGACAACGGGGGTCCGTGGCGAACTCCCTGCACCGTTGTACTACTGTCGGGAACATCCTGCGCTGTCTTCACGACATTCATGCAGAAACTCACACCCACGAACCGTGCCGGTCGGCACCCGTGTCGGCTCAGGCGGACAGCGGTGGTGCGACGACCTCGAGTCGGTCGCGCACACACCCGAACGCCGCGGTCGTCGCCTTGCCGACGTAGTCGCCGTCCATCTGCACGTCCATCGGGGCGCGCGCCGTCAGGCGCACCGACGCGACGTCGTCGTCGGTCAGGACGTGCCGCGCGTGCGGCTTTCGGCCGGTGAGCAGCTGGGTGAAGATGCCGAGGTTGCGTGTGACGCTCATCGACGACGACGCGAAGACGCCGAGACCGCACTCGTAGGTGGTGTCGGGATTGGTCCACACCGGCCGCGGGCCGATGAAGGTCCACGGGTTGGCGTTGCAGACGAAGACGAAGTGGACGTCGTCGATGGTGTCGCGACCGGGCAGCGACACCGACAGCTGCGGTGGGCGACGGGACGCGCTGATGAAACGGCGCACCGTGGTCGCGATGTAGCGGGCGTCGCTGGCAGGTTTCCCCGCGTTGCGCTGGTCCTCGATCGAGGCCACGACCTCCGCGTCGACACCCATCCCCGCGTTGAACAGGAACCACCGGCCCGACGCGGCGGCGGGGGAGGGCGTGGCCCCCGGGCGCTTCGGGGCCTCGGCGGAGAGGTGACCGAGGCTGATCCGGCGCCGTGACCGCTCGGCGAGCAACGTCAGCAACTGCGCCGTCGCCTTCATGGGGTCGGGATCGATGCCCAGCGACCGCGCGAACACGTTCGCGCTGCCGCCGGGGATGACGGCCAGGGCCGGGGCGGGGTTCGGGCCGATGGGGTCGCCGGGGGCGTCGAGCAGACCGTTGACGACCTCGTTCACCGTGCCGTCGCCGCCGTGGACGATCACGATCGGGCAGCCCTGCGCACGGGCGCGGGCTGCGATCTCCCCGGCGTGACCGCGATGGGTGGTCAGTTCGACCGTGAGGTCGATCTTCGCCGAGAGGGTGTCGGCCAGCGCGTCGCGCCCCGCGTCGGTGGTCGACGTCGCGAACGGGTTGACGATCAGCAGGGCACGCACGATCTGCAGAGCCTAGAGGGTGCCGCGAGGGGGGACACAATCGTCGGGGGGCCGCGACACCGCCGCCGATCGGCGGCCTCTCGGCGTGGGCGCCCGACGAACTACGCTGGACCGGTGAGTCGTACACCTGCCGAGCGCCGTCCGGACACCGGTCCTCCCACCGCCGTGCGTCGGGCCGGCGTGGTGGTCGCGCTCGAGGGCATCGTGGCCGTGGTGATCGCGGTCGTGCTCGCCGTGCACGGCGCCACCGGGGCCGACGAGAGCTTCATCAGCAGTTACGGAACGGCCGGATGGTTCGCGATCCTCGGCTCGGGTGTGGTGGCCGGCGGTGTCGCGCTGTTCACCGGCCGACGCTGGGGTCGCGCCATCGCCGTGGTCGCGCAGATCCTGCTGATCCCCGTCGCCTTCGCGTTGCTCACCGACAGTGGTCAGCCCTGGCTGGGTGCGCCGCTGCTCGTGGTGGTGGTCATCGTGCTGGGCCTGCTGTTCTCGCCGAAGTCGGTCCGCTGGCTCGCCGACGACTACGCCCCCGACGCGGAGCCCCCGAAGGACTGACACAGCCGACGATGCGTCCAGAGATGCTGACTGTGCGGAAACGGTCGTCGAGTGTGCGCTCGTGCTGACTGTGCGGAAAAGGTCGCCGAGTGCGTGACCCGCGGTTGCTGACTGTGCGGAAACGGTCGTCGAGTGCGTGACCTGCGTTTGCTGACTGTGTGGAAACGGTCGTCGAGTGTGCTGACAACACACCGCACGCCAACGACGAAACAACGCACACTCGACGGCCGGCTTCCGCACCGTCAGCGGCAGTAGAACCCAACCACCCACCCGAAATACACTCACGTTCAACACTATTCACATTCACACCTGGCCAGGTGCGCGACGATGCGCTGACCGTGCCGAAAAGCGCGATCGAGCGTGCTCTGTTCGGAGGTGACCTGCGTGTGTTCGAAGCACGCTCGATGCCGCTTTTCGGCACGGTCAGCGGTTTTCCAGAACCAATGACGTGATCGAGCTGGCCGCCGACGCCCAGCCCCACCTCGCGGTGTTCGACGACGTCACGGGCCCCCTGTTCTTCAGCCGCGGGGCTGTAGCAAAGACGACTGCACGACACCGTTCGGGCACACCGAAATGCATCACGCCGAACAAGATTGGGCCGCCGGCGGACTCACCGACTCGTCCCACATGGCCCCCGCCTGTAGACGCCACAACCGGGCCGTCGGTTCTGAACCCCACCAATGGGTCACCGAGAAGATCGCCGACGGCCCCGACAAGGGCCGCTACGGGTGGCGACGCAACACCGACCCACCCGAGAAGCTCCGCGCCAACCACCTCCACCGCATCGACGAACTGCTCCACCAGCATTCGACGAACAGTGACCCGTGGGTCGAACCGCCAGACGTCGACCAACCGCCGCCACCGGTCATCGATGTCGAACACCCGCGTGCGCCACGCATCGACATCACCTGGCCGCGGGACGTGGTCTTCGACGCGGCGTGAGTCAGCTCAGGGGACGCGTCGGCCGACCCGCGTCGACATAATCGGCGCTGCGGTAGCCGGTGATACCCAGCGCGGTGAGCTGACGGGACTCGCCGTCGAACCCGAGGACGGCGATCGACGCGGGCAGCATCGTGAAGTGGCGCCCGCGCGCGATCGGCGAGCCGATCCATCGCGCCAGCAACGACCGCGAGAAGTGTCCGTGTGTCACCACCACGACGTCACCGCGGTCGAGCAACGGGGTGAGTTTCTCGATGACGGTGTCGACACGATCGCTCATCTCGTCGGGCGACTCGCCGTCGGGGCCGCCGTCGGCGAACACCGTCCAGCCGGGGTCGGTCTCGTGGATCTGCGGGCTGGTGAGTCCCTCGTAGTCGCCGTAGTCCCACTCCACGAGCAGCGGTTCGACCGTGTCGACCTGAAGGCCGGCGAGCTCGGCGGTGCGGCGGGCGCGCAACCGCGGGGAGCTGAAGACCTGCGGGTCGGTGAGCGACAACTCCTCGACCCGACCGGCCAGGCTGCGGGCCTGCTCGATGCCGGTGTCGGTGAGGTCGATGTCGCTGGAACCGGTGTGCTTACCGCTCTTGGACCACTCGGTCTCGCCGTGTCGGATGACGATGAGTCGATGCGTCGCTGTGGCCACGCCGTCATCCTCCCACCGCCGCCGCGTCGCGACGTCGGGGGCATATCCTCATCTCACGAGCCGCCGCAGAGAACGTGCGCGGTGCGCACACACGGCCGTCGCCACGAGGCCACCGAGGGGAATGGGACAGTCATGATCATCCTGCACACCGATCGGGCCCTCCGATGAGCAAGATCCTCGCCGTCGCCAATCAGAAGGGTGGCGTCGCGAAGACCACCACCGTCGCCTCCATCGGCGCCGCTCTCGCCGCGATGGACCTGTCGGTGCTGGTGGTCGACCTCGATCCGCAGGGATGTCTCACCTTCTCCCTCGGTCACGACCCCGACCACCTCGAGGTCTCGGTGCACGAGGTGCTGCTCGGCGAGAGCGACATCGTCGACGCGCTGGTGTCCACCGACGACGGCATGACCCTGCTGCCCGCGACGATCGATCTCGCCGGCGCCGAGGCCCTGCTGCTGATGCGGCCTGGACGCGAGTACGCGCTCAAGCGCGCGCTGGCGCAGGTCACGCAGGACTACGACGTCATCCTGCTCGACTGCCCGCCGTCGCTCGGGGTGCTCACCCTCAACGGTCTGACCGCCGCCGACGAGGTCGCCGTGCCGCTGCAGTGCGAGACCCTCGCCCACCGCGGTGTGGGTCAGCTGCTGCGCACGGTCACCGAGGTCCAGCAGATCACCAACCCGGCGCTCACGCTGCTCGGTGTGATCCCCACGCTCTACGACTCGCGCACCACACACAGTCGTGACGTGCTGGCCGACGTCTCCGACCGGTACGAGATGCCGGTGTTGAGCCCACCGATCCCGCGCACCGTGCGATTCGCGGAGGCGTCGGCGTCGGGCGCGACGGTGATGACCGGTCGCAAGAACAAGGGGTCGCAGGCCTACCGCGAACTCGCCGACAACCTGTGGCAGCACTGGGACGGCGGCAAGGCGCTCGCCACCCTCGAGACCGCGGTGTAGCGCCTAGCTCCCGATCAGCATGTGCACGGTCCCGCCGTAGAACATCGCGATGTCGTCGCCGATGGGCGAGAGCGTGACGGTGCCACCGCTGTATCCCGGTCGTGCCAGCGCGATCGTGCGGGACTGCCGTCCCGTGGCCGCCTCGAGCACGGTGATCCCCGACGGTCCGGGCACGATGAGGTCGGTGCCCATGGCCGCGGCCGGGCCGAGGGTGCCCGGCACCTGGTAGCGCGGGGTGAGAGCCGAGGCGTCGAGGATCACGGTGCCCTTGCCCGTGAAGAACGACAGCAGACCGTCGCTGCGGACGGGGACCGAATCGGCGGGCGCCTGGGCGTCACCGAGCACCTCGTGCGAACTGCTCAGCACCGCACCGGTGGTGAACACCTGGATCTGTGGGCCACCGGTGCCGCCGGAGATGGCGCCACCGGAACCGAGGTACACCGCGACCGACGACGACGACACCGCGACCACGCGAGGCGGCGGTGACGCGGTGCCGCTGGTGATGATCCGCGATCCGAGCTGTTTGACCTTCTCGTCCTTGTCCTGCGCGGCGGAGAAGATCGACAGGCGATATCCCGGTTCGTCGCCGCACCGTTCGATGACGGCGATCTGGTCGGCTCCGGTGGCGCTGGAGGACATCCGGCACCCCGCCCGGGGTTGGGTGCCCGGCTTCACCGGTGCCGAGACGCGGCCGTACTCGACGCCGCGCACCAGGGTCGACCCCCAGGACTCGAGTCGGGTCGGACCCTGCGAGACGACGTAATCCGCGTTCGCGGACAGTCTGATCTCGTCGTCGGCGTCACTGCTGCGGGTGTCGGAGCGGTGGCCGTCGTCGGGGTCGAGTGAGGTGACCTCACCGCACCCACGGCTGTTGCGGTACACCGCCACGACACCGGGGGAGGCCTCCCAGCCGGCGATCGCGCCGCACAGGTCGAGGTTGCGGCGATAGCTCCACCGCACCGTCCCGGTGGCCGGGTCGTGGGCCTCGACCGTGCCGCGGTCGGCGGTGACGACCGCACTGTCGGTCACGATCGCGGTGGTGCTCGCCCCCGAGGGCGCCGACCACCCCTGCGTGAAGCCGGCCGGTACGGCCGCGGCCGGGGTGACCGCGGTCAGCGGGACCCCCGCCGGGTCGGAGGTGGTGTGCCGGGACGGACTGACGTACCAGACGACCGCGGCGACGACGATCACCACGACGACGATCAGCGCGCTGATCACCAGGTCGAGGCGAGTGCGCCGCTCAGGTCGGAGGGGTGGCCGCGCGGGCCCACCCGAGGGTGTCGTGGTGTCCGTCCGGGCGTCGCTCACTGCTCGGCGGAACCCGCAGACGTCGACTCGCCGGCCGCGACGTTCGACGAACCCGAACCACCGCGCCCGCGGCGACGCCGACGACGCGGCTTGGTGCCGCCGGCGGTGTCACCGTCCGCCGACGCGCTCGAGGAGGCCGAGGCACTCGACGAGGCCGCCTCGGACGACTCGGTCTCGGCCTGTGCGGTGGCCGAGGCCATGGCCGCGCCGCCCGAACGGGTCCGGCGGCGCTGACGGTCGGCGCGAGGCTCGCGCTTCTCCCGCGGCTCACGCTTCTCACCGCGCGCGGCCCGCTCGTCCTCGGAGGGCTTGGCGCCGGGGACACGGCCGGTGGCGTCGGCGGGGATGTCGAGATCGGTGCGGAGGTGCTCGGAGCTCGAGTAGGTCTCGACGGGCTCGGGCATGCCGAGTCCGAGCGCCTTGTCGATGGCCGCCCACTTGTGCAGTTCGTCCCAGTCGACGAGCGTCACCGCGATGCCGGTGCGTCCCGCGCGGCCGGTACGGCCGATGCGGTGGACGTAGGCCTTCTCGTCCTCGGGGCACTGGTAGTTGATGACGTGGGTGACGTCGTCGATGTCGATGCCACGGGCGGCGACGTCGGTCGCCACGATGACGTCGATGCTGCCGTCCCGGAACCGTCCGAGGGCCTTCTCACGGGCGACCTGACCGAGGTCGCCGTGCACGGCTCCGACCTTGAAGCCACGCTCGCCCAGATCGTCGGCCACCTTCTGCGCCGTGCGCTTGGTGCGCGTGAAGATCATCGTGGCGCCGCGACCCTGCGCCTGCAGGATGCGCGCGACCACCTCGGCCTTGTCGAGGGCATGGGCACGGTAGGCGTGCTGGGTGGTGCGTTCGTGCACCGCCGAGTCGCCGGCGTGCTCGGCGCGGATGTGTGTCGGCCGGTTGAGGAACGTGCGGGCCAGGGTGACGATCGGGCCCGGCATGGTCGCCGAGAACAGCATCGTCTGACGGGCGTCGGGCAGGGCCCGCATGATGCGTTCGATGTCCGGGAGGAACCCGAGATCGAGCATCTCGTCGGCCTCGTCGAGAACGAGGATCTGCACCTTGCCGAGGATGAGGTGGCCCTGCTGGGCGAGGTCGAGCAGACGGCCGGGGGTGCCGACGACGACGTCGACGCCGGCCTGCAGCTCGGCGATCTGCGACTCGTAGGGACGCCCGCCGTATATCGAGGCGATCGACAGCTTCCGCGGCGGGTTGGGCTGCGGATCGACGTCGATGTTCGCGCCGGCCACCTGCAGGTCACCGGTCACTTGGATGCACAGCTCGCGGGTGGGGACGATGATCAGCGCGCGCGGCGTGCCGTCGAGGGGGCGCAGCGGTCCGGTCGACCCGGGGGCGACCTGGGTGATGCGGTGGATCAGCGGGACGCCGAAGCCGAACGTCTTGCCCATGCCCGTGCGGGCCTGCCCGATGAGGTCGTCACCGGCGAGCGCCAGGGGCAGGGTCAGCTCCTGGATGGCGAAGGTGTGGGTCTTGCCGTCGGCGGCCAGCGCGGCGACGATCTCGTCGCTCACACCGAGCTCGGCGAAGGTGGGTGCCACGTGGGTCTCGGTGTCGACGACGGTGGTCTGGGGGCTGTCGTCGTCGGGGTTCTCGGCGATGACGACGACCGGGTCGGTGGGTGCCGTGGTCTCGCTGTGGGTATGGCTGTCGGTACTGATGATGGGTGCCTTCCGATGTCGCGGAGCACGCACGAAAGGCTTCACACCGCCACAGGCGTTCGAACGCGGTGGGCGGGAGCCGAAAAGTGTCTGACGGCTCGAGATCGGGCAAGAAGTGCGCGCACATTACTGGGGACGCGCGGGCCGGGCGGCACCGAGTGGCAGCGCCTGCACTGCACGTCGTCCCCGATGGTACGTGGTGAGGGGTGTCGACCACGCATCGGTGCCGGTCACGGGGGCCGGTTGCAGGGTGGACGGCGTCGGTACGATCGCCGCATGGCCGACCATCCCGTGACCCAGACCACTGTGACACCCACCCCCACGACACCCGCTCCGGACGGCCTGCCCCGGTCGACCGCAGACCTCGCGCCTACCCACATCGACGACGACGCGCAGCTTCCGCCGCTGCCCGACGACCACCCCGGGATCACGTCGTTGTTCGGGGTGCTGCTCGCAGGTGAGATCGCGGCGTTCTACCGCTTGACCGCCGAATCGCAGATGGCGCCTGACATTCGCGGGCGGGTGGCGATGGCACAGATGGCCGGCGCCGAGATGGCCCACTTCGAGGTGCTGGCCGCCGAACTCGTGCGCCGGGGCCGCGACGTGGTCGACACGGTGGCGCACTACGCGCCGGTGCTCGACCAGTACCACGGGTCGACGACGCCCAATTCCTGGCTGGAGTCGATGGTGAAGGCGTACATCGGTGACGGCCTGGCCGCGGACTTCTACCTCGAGGTCGCCCACACTCTGCCCGGTGACGCGGAGGGCATCGTGCAGGACGTGATGGCCGAGACCGGTCACTCCGAGTTCGCGTGCGCGGAGGTGCGTGCGGCCGTCGCCGCCGATCCGTCGCTCACCTCTCCGCTGCGCCTGTGGGGGCGGCGGCTGCTGGGCGAGGCGATCACGCAGGCCCAGCACGTGTTGGCCTCCGAGGAGGACCTGACGGGGTTGCTGTTCAGCGAGGCGTCGGACTTCACGCGCATCTCCACGTTCTTCGAGTCGATCCAGGACCGCCACGCCGCCCGCATGCAGGAACTGGGGTTGGGCTGAGGTCTGCCCCCACTCCCGCCCTGTCACCCCCTGTTCCGCCCACAGCGGAGCGCCTGCGGTGCGGGGTCGGCGCTCCACTAGCCTTGGCGTCGAAGGCGCCCGACATCGACAGCAGGAGGACAACCGTGACGGTTGACGTGAAGATCGGCATCACCGACAGCCCGCGTGAGCTGGTGGTGCAGACCGAGCAGACCAGTGACGACGTCCATGCCGCCGTCGAGGCCGCGCTGTCGGGTAAGGAGGCGCTGCTGCGTCTCACCGACGAGAAGGGTGCGCGATTCCTGGTGCCGGTCACCAAGATCGCCTACGTCGAGGTCGGCACCTCCGAGCGTCCGCGCGTCGGATTCGGCGCCAAGAACAGCTGACGTCAGGACTCGGTGAGGCCGCCTTCGAGAAGCGGCACGTGTGACAGCCCGCCCCACAGCAGTTCGACCGTCGTCTCCACGGCGTCGCGCTTGCTGATGGGGCGTTTGGCGTCGAGCCAGTAGCGGGCGTTCACCTGGCTGGCACCGACGAGCCCGGCGGCGAGCATCCGCGACCGGTAGGGGTCGAGCCCCGAGTCGTGCATGACGAGTCCGTAGACCGCGTCGACGCAGGCCTCGGTGGCGCTCTCCACGCGACGGATCGCGGCGGGGTCGAGGGCGTCGGACTCGAAGATCAAGCGGTAGCCCTGGTGGTCCTGGTCGATGAAGTCGAAGAACGCCCCGACGGCCGACCGCACACGCTGCTTGTTGTCGGTCGTCGTCTCGAGAGCCTTGCGCACCTCGGAGACCAGCGATTCCGCGTGTTCCTCGAGCACCGCGAGGTACAGATCGAGTTTTCCGGGGAAGTGTTGGTAGAGAACGGGTTTGCTGACCCCGGCGTGGACCGCGATCTCGTCCATGCCCGCCGAGTGGTAACCGCGTTCGACGAAGATCTCGCTGGCGGCGTCGAGCAGTTGCACGCGCCGGGCGCTGCGCGGCATACGGGTGTTGCGGCGACCGGCGTCGCCACGGGTGCGGCCGGGGGCAGCGTGCACCGACGAGTCGACGGGTACACGATCAGCGGCGCCTGGCATGGGTAGACCCTACGCGTCACACCCTCGAGGTGAGGCATGCTGTAGCGGTGTCGACCACCGATCGGACACCGTCCGTACCGCGCTCGCTGCGCGACCTGCTCGCACCGCTCGATCGCACGACCCCGCTGTGGCCGGGGGAGCAGGTGAGGGCATCGGGATGGCGCATCCACGTGCGGCACGTACCCCGTCCCGAGCCGGTGCACACGGACTCCGGCACCGCGGATGTCGACGCTCCGGTCGGTCGGGCCCTGTACGTGCACGGACTCGGCGGGTCGTCGTTGAACTGGACCGACCTCGGTGAGGTGCTGGCCCCGGTGCTCGACGGGTACGCGATGGACCTGCCCGGCTTCGGGTTCTCCGACCCGCCGCCGGGAGGCGACTACTCGCTCACGGCGATGACCGACGCGGTGATCGCCGTGCTCGAACACCTCGGCGGCGCCCACCTGGTCGGCAACTCCCTCGGCGGGGCGATCGCCTCCCGTGTCGCGGCGCAGCGGCCCGACCTCGTCACCACCCTCACCCTCATCTCGCCGGCGTTCCCGGATCTGCGGCCCCGGATCAAGCGCCTGTCGTTCGTCCCGCTGACCCTGGCGACGGTTCCGCGGGTCGGGCCCGCGGTGTTCGGCTACCTGGGTCGGGTGCACGCCGAACGGCAGGTGGCACAGACGCTGCGCGAGATCATGGTGCGTCCGCAGGTCCTCGGGCCCACCCGGATAGCGCAGGCCGTCGAGCACGCGGTCGATCGCGCCGAGCTCCCGTGGGCGCCGGCGGCGTTGTCGGGCAGCCTCAACGCCCTGGTCGCGAGTTGGCTGTGGATGTCGGGTCGGGACCATTGGCGGCGCGCCCGCATGATCACCTCGCCGACGCTGGTGATGTGGGGCGGCCGCGACAAGCTCGTGAGCGCGGCCATCGCACCGCGCGTCATCCGCACCATCGAGGGGTCGCGGTTGGTGATGTTCGGTGCCGTCGGACACGTGTGTCAGATGGAGATCCCGCTGGAGACGGCGCGAGAGATCGCCCGCCACGTCGAGATCGCCGATCCCGCGTCGCTGGTGGCCTGCTGACATCGGGGACACCTGGGTGAACGTGGACGTGTGCACGTGGCCGCGCGTCCCCGGAACGCCCGACGAGCTGTGAGATGGTGAAACACGTGAGTGCGCCAGGCGGGGGAGGACCGCCCAGATCCGGAGCGGGATTCGGTGGACCCGACCCGCGCGATGCGCCCATGACCGGCGCCCCGGGTCCCGGTCACCCCCCGTACCCACCTGCACCCGACTCCTTTGCGCCGCATCCGTCCGGCCCTCTGCCCGCGGGGCGCATGCCGCCGCAGTACGCGCCCCCCGGGAACGCGTCGCCGCCGATCCGCCCGTCGTCGCGGGAACGCTCCTCGCGTACTGCGAGTGGTCGGGGTTCGAATGGGCGGGGCCGTCCGCAACGCGACGTGGACCACGATCTGCTCGGCGACGCCCCGCACGACCGCCCCACGGCCCCTCGCCCCGATCGGCGACCGATCGCGCGCCAGGTCGCCGAACGCGGTCGGCCCGGCGACGATCAGCCGTTGCGCGCGCACTGGGATCCGACGGCCGAGGACCCGCGGGGCCGGCGGGGTCCGCGTCCGGAGCGCCGCAAACGCACGCGGATCGGTGCCTTCGTCGCGACCTACGGCTGGCGGGCCTACGCACTGCCCGTCCTCGCGATACTCACCGTGGTGCTCGTGGCGGTGACCCTCACCGGCACCTCGTCGTCGCCGACCCCGGCCGCACCGGCACCCGACGCCGCGTCGCGCAACACCGACGTCAACTCCGAGACCTCGCCGATCGGCGCGCCGACCGGCAACGCCGCCGCGGCCACGCTGCCCGCGGGGCAGTTGCCCGACGGCGGATCGTTCACGACGAACGGCGCGAAATCGTGGCGTGTGGTGCCCGGCACCACCGGGGCGGTGGGTACCGCACCGCGGGTGTACACCTACACCGTCGAGGTCGAGAACGGTCTCGCGCCCGCCGATTACGGCAGCGACGCGATCTTCGCGAAACTCGTCGACACCACGCTGGCCAACCCGAAGAGCTGGATCGGTGGCGGCAAGGTGTCGTTCCGACGCATCGAGACCGGCACCCCCGACTTCCGGGTGTCGTTGACCTCGACCGGCACGACCCGCGAGCTGTGCGGCTACCAGATCAAGCTCGAGTCCTCCTGCTACTACCCGCCCGAGGCGCGCGTGACCCTCAACGAGGCGCGATGGGTGCGTGGCGCGGTGTCGTATCAGGGTGACGATCTGCTGTACCGCCAGTACGCGATCAACCACGAGATCGGGCACGCGATCGGCTTCGAGAAGCATCAACCGTGTGGCCAGGAGGGCGCGTTGGCCCCGGTGATGATGCAGCAGAGCTTCGGCGTCGCCAACAGCGACATCATGGCGATCGACCCGGACATGCAGGCCGACCGTGATCTGGTGTGCCGGGCCAATCCCTGGCCGTTCCCCGGTAGCTGAGCGGCGTAGCGTCTGCGGTGATCATGGCGACCACCGGAACCCCCCAGATGCCCCCCGGGCAGACCACTCTGCCGCCGCTCGTCGAACCGGCCGCGGAACTGACGCGCGCCGAGGTCGCGCGGTACAGCAGGCACCTGATCATCCCCGACATCGGGATGACCGGGCAGCGGCGGTTGAAGAACGCCCGGGTTCTGGTCATCGGAGCGGGCGGACTCGGTTCGCCGGCGCTGCTCTACCTCGCCGCCGCGGGCGTCGGCACGCTCGGGATCGTCGAGTTCGACGACGTCGAGGAATCGAACCTGCAGCGGCAGGTCATCCACGGCCAGTCCGATGTCGGGCGGTCGAAGGCGGCGAGTGCCCGTGGCTCGATCGCCGAGATCAACCCCTTCGTCACCGTCGAACTCCACGAGCACCGCCTCGAGGCCGACCACGCGGTGGCCCTGTTCGAGCGCTACGACCTGATCGTCGACGGCACCGACAACTTCGCGACGCGCTATCTCGTGAACGACGCCGCCGTGCTGGCGCGCAAACCGTATGTGTGGGGGTCGATCTACCGCTTCGAGGGACAGGCGTCGGTGTTCTGGGAGGACGCCCCCGACGGGCGCGGACTGAACTACCGCGACCTCTACCCGCAGGCCCCGCCGCCGGGAACGGTGCCGTCGTGTGCCGAGGGCGGCGTCCTCGGGATCCTGTGTGCCTCCGTCGGTTCCATCATGGGGACCGAGGCGGTCAAGCTCATCACGGGCGTCGGGCAGACGCTTCTGGGTCGGCTGATGATGTACGACGCCCTCGCCATGGAGTACCGGACGATCCGCATCCGCAAGGATCCCGAGGCCGAGCCGATCACCGAACTGGTCGACTACGAGGCGTTCTGCGGCATCGTCGCCGACGAGGGCGCGACCACCACCGGGTCGGACATCGACGCCGCGGAGCTCCGGCGGCTCCTCGACGCGGGTGAGCCGCTCGCCCTCATCGACGTCCGCGAGCCCGTCGAGTGGGACATCGTCCACATCGACGGTGCGACCCTGATCCCGCTGGGGGAGTTGGTCTCCGGCGAGGCGCTGGCCGCGGTGCCGCAGGACCGGCCGACCGTGCTCTACTGCAAGACCGGTATCCGATCGGCCGAGGCGCTGGCGGTGTTGCGGCGCGCCGGGTTCGCCGACGCGCGCCACCTGCGCGGCGGGATCGTGGAGTGGGCGCGTCAGACCGACCCGTCGATGCCGGTCTACTGATCGTGACCACCCCCACGCCCGAGGGCTCCCCTCCGGCCGGTGCCCCCTCGGCCGGTGCGTCGGTGGAGTTCTCGTCGTCGCGTGGGCGCTGGGTGGTGGCGTGTGCCGTACTCGGGTCGTCGATGGTGTTGCTCGACTCGACGGTGGTCAACGTCGCGCTGCCGCGCATCGCCGACGATTTCGACGTGGGGCTCGCGCCCCTGCAGTGGACAGTCACCGCCTACATGCTGACGCTGTCGGCGCTCATCCTGCTCGGCGGATCGCTCGGCGACCGACTCGGTCGTCGACGGGTGTTCGTCGTCGGCGTGATCGGTTTCGCCGCTGCCTCGCTGCTGTGCGGTCTGGCGCCGAACGTCGAGGTGTTGGTCGGTGCGCGCGGCCTGCAGGGGATCGGCGGTGCGCTGCTGACACCCGGGTCGCTCGCGATGATCCAGTCGTCGCTGCGCCCCGGCGACAGGGCCCGGGCGATCGGTACCTGGTCGGGGCTCGGGGGCGTCGCCGCGGCCCTCGGCCCGTTCCTCGGAGGGTGGTTGGCCGACGGTCCCGGCTGGCGGTGGGCGTTCCTCATCAACGTCCCGGTCGCCGCGGTGTGCGTCGCCGTGGCCGTACGGCACGTGCCCGAGACGCGAGATCCGCACGCGTCGAAGCACTTCGACATCGTCGGGGCCGTGTTGGGTGCGGTCGCCCTCGCCGGCGCGACGTGGGCCCTGATCCGGGCCGCGGAGGGGGGCCGCGCGGTCGAGGTCGCGGTGGTGGGGGTCGTCGCGGTCGCGGCGGGTGTCGCGTTCGTGATGGTGGAGCGTCGACAACCCGAACCGATGGTGCCGCCGACCCTGTTCGCGTCGCGTCCGTTCACCGTCATCAACGTCATGACGTTCGCGGTGTACGCCGCGTTCGGCGGCTACTTCTTCATCGTTGCGTTGCAGCTGCAGGTCGTCGCCGGCTACTCGGCGTTCTGGGCCGGCGCCGCGCTCACTCCGGGGACCCTGCTGATGCTGCTGTTCTCGGCGCGGTCGAGCGCGTTGGCGGCACGGGTCGGCGCGCGCGGGCCGCTCACCGTCGGAGCCCTTCTGTGCGCGACCGGGCTGCTGTTGATGTTGCGGATCGGTCCGCATGCCTTCTACCCGACCGACGTGTTGCCCGGCGCCGCGGTCCTCGGTGTCGGGATGGTGTTGCTCGTGGCCCCTCTGACCTCGACGGTGCTGGCCGCGGTGGCCGATGACCACGCCGGTCTGGCGAGCGGGGTGAACAACGCCGTGGCCCGCGCCGCGGGTCTGCTGTCGGTCGCCGCGATCCCGCTGATCACCGGGACCCCGGCCGATGCCGGCCTCGGACCGGCCTTCGACGACACCTTCGACCGCGCGGTACCTGTGTTCGCCGGTGCCCTCGTCATCGCCGCGGTGTTGGCCTTCGTCGGCCTCCGTCCTGCGAGCTCCGCGGTGGGGCGGCCACGACGCGCCGGGCGAGCGACCGCCGCGACCGGTAACACGGCCGACCCGCACCTCCCCGGTTAGCAGGCGCGAGGTCGGTAATCTCAGCGGTGTGAATGCCCCCGATCCGCCCGAACACGTCATCGCGACGTTCGGTCTCGCCGGATCGACCCCCATCGCCCTCACCCGCGAGTGGGAGGGCGGCTGGCGCATCGGCGAGGTGGTGCTGTCGCTGGTGCCCGACCACGCCCGCGCGGCGTGGTCGGCGAAGATCCGCGAAGACCTCTACGTCGACGGTGTGCGCGTCGCCCGTCCGCTGCGCGGCACCGACGGTCGCTACGTGGTGTCGGGCTGGCGTGCCGACACCTACATCGCCGGATCGCCCGAGCCCCGTCACGACGAGGTCGTGTCGCTGGCCAACCGCCTGCACCAGGTGACCGCCGATCTCGAGCGTCCGCGTTTCCTGCTGCAACCACCGGCACCGCCCTACACCGACGTCGACGTGTTCAACGCCGCCGACCGGGCCGCGTGGGAGGACACCCCGCTGCGCTCGGCCCGTGCGGCCGGCTTCGGCGAGCCGACGTCGCCGGACGGGGTGAAGAGCATCGAGATGCTCAAAACCCTTGCCACCCTCCGCAAGCCCATCGAGTCGCCGTCACAGCTGGTGCACGGCGACCTCTTCGGCACCGTGCTGTTCGCCGGCGCGGCCGCGCCCGGCATCACCGATCTCGTGCCGTACTGGCGACCCGCCCCATGGGCCGCGGCCGTCGTGGTCGTCGACGCGTTGGCCTGGGGTGGGGCCGACGAGGACCTCGTCTCCCGCTGGTCGGATCAGCCCGAGTGGCCGCAGATGATGTTGCGGGCGGTCATGTTCCGGCTCGCGGTACACGCCCTGCACCCGCGGTCGTCGTCGGGCGCGCTCGCCGGACTGTCCCACGTCGTCGACGTGGTGCGGCTGCTGCTCTAGTCCCCGCCGGATGCCGGGCGTGTCCCGCGGTCGCCGAGCCGCGGGTCAGCGCAGGGCGACCGTGACCCCGCCGGAGAAGATCGAATCGTGCAGCTCGATCTCGGCGGGGTCGACGCCGACGGGCAGGTCGTAGGCGATCGTGAGCTGCAGGGCGTTGCCCGGGTTGATCTGTTCGTAGAACACCGCGGCGTCGTCCACGGAGATAGTGGCCGTCGTGTTGGGGGAGAACTGCGTCCCCTGCGTCGAGAGCACCTTCTGCGACGAGACGTCGAGGCTCTGCGCCCGGTCCCCGATGTTGCGGACGGTCAGGTCGACCAGCACGAAGCGGCCCTGTGCCCGCTCGGCCATGAAGTCGGGACCGATGGTCGTCCCGCCGTCGCGGACCCCGCGTACGACGAACTCGAACTTGCCGTCACGCGCGGGGGCGCCGATCCCGGGCCGAGGCGCCGCGGCCGACGGCCGTTCTGCCGCGGTCGATCCCCCGGGTGCGGACCCCGTCGCGGCGGCCGTGGTCGTGCTCCCGGCGGTGTCCGAGGAGTCCGACGACCCGCCCCCGCCCGACGCGACCGAGATCACGACGACAGCCAACACGAGCACGCCGAGGCCGGTGAGCACCTTGTGCCGCGCGAAGACGTTCTTCTTCGGGGCCGGCGGCGGGTAGGGCGACCCGTAGGGCGTCGGCTGGGGGTGATCGGGCGAGTTCTGGCTCATGGCAGGGCCTTTCGGTTGTCGATGTACCCGACCACTCCAGCGTGTCCATCCGGCCCGCCGCATCCTCCGATCGGTCGGTCACCCTCACCCCATCGGTCGGATCGGTGCTCACCGGGAGGCCCGATCGCCCGATGGTGTCCTGTCGGTGGCCGCCCGTACCGTCGGCGCCATGATGCCCACGATCCCGGTGACGCCACCGCAGCTGCCGCCGTGGCTGCTGCAGGCGCCGGGCGGGTCGCCGGGTCATCTCCGACGCCGTCTCACGACCATCGCGCTGGTCACCATCAGCCTGTTCGCGACCCTGATGACCGTGGGCCTCGCGGCCGGCGCTGGCACCCCCGACGGGTTGATCTTCTGCGGCCTGATCCTCAACGTCGTCGCGGCGGCGGCACTCGTGCGGCGGCACGAACACCCGATGCTCGTCCTCACGGTCGCCGTCGCCGGGCCGTTGTTCTTCCCCACCGACGCCACCGCGGCGCTCGTCGCGCTCTTCACGGTCGTCACCCGGATCCGCGATCGGCGACTCGTTGTCGCGATCGGTGTCGTGTGGGCGGCCTGCACGGTGTCGTTGACCTATGACGCTTTCCGCCGCCGTGACTACTCGGCGCTCACGATGGGCGTGCGAATCCGCCAGGGCGAGCCGGTGCCGGACTGGAATCTGCCGCTGTGGGTGGCCCCGCT
This sequence comes from Williamsia sp. Leaf354, assembly GCF_001424365.1. NCBI lineage: Bacteria > Bacillati > Actinomycetota > Actinomycetes > Mycobacteriales > Nocardiaceae > Williamsia > Williamsia sp. Leaf354. The sequence goes on along the minus strand of NZ_LMPL01000005.1, from coordinate 42,862 downwards.
CGTCGCGGCTGTGCTGGTGACCCTGGTGGTCGTGGTGTCACTCCTGCGTCGTACCAGCAGTCAGTTGACCGTGGTCGCAACGGCTCTCGACGACCGCACGCGTGAATCGGAGGTGATGCGCGCAGAGATGGCGGTGGCCGCCGACCGCGCCCGCATCGCCCGCGACATGCACGACACCTTGGCCGCGACGCTGAGCCGGATCTCGCTGACCGCCGGGGGACTACAGGTCAACAGCACCGAGGGTCCCGAACGGGTCGCGAACACCGCGTCGCTGATCCAGAAGACCGCTCACGACGGCCTCGACGAGCTCAAACGGATCATCGGCGTGCTCCGCGGTGGCACCGTGGCCGACATGGGTTCGGGCGCACAGGATCTTGACGGCGTCACCGACCTCGTCGCGGCGGCCCGATCGGCCGGGGCCCACGTGACCATGCTCGTCGACGTGCCCCCGGAACCGTTGGGCCCGCTGGCGGGACACGTCGCCTACCGGGTGGTGCGCGAAGCGCTCACCAACGCCTCACGGCACGCCTTCGGGTCACCTGTTCACCTGTCGGTCCACGGGACGCCCGACCGCGGGCTGCGTGTCGAGATCCGCACCCGCCGGACCGCGGCGGCCCCCACACCGAGCGGGACGGGGACCGGACTGCAGGGGATCGACGAGATGGTCAGCGGTGCCGGAGGCACCTTCGGCGCGCAGCACATCGGCGACGAGTTCGTCGTGCACGCCTGGCTGCCCTGGTACTCCTGACTCGTCGACGTCGACGTCGACGTCGCAGGAGCGTGTCGGGGTCGGTGCCTACGATCTCCTCATCATGACCACACCCATCGACGTCCTCGTCGTCGACGACGATCCCTTCGTCCGCCGCGGACTCTTCGACATCCTCACCGCGGCGGGGGACATCCGTGTCGTCGCCGAGGCCGACGACGGGGATGAGGTGCCGTCGAAGGTCGCGCGGCACCGGCCGCGCGTCGTCCTCATGGACCTGAAGATGCGCCGCGTCGGCGGTGTCGAGGCCATCACCGCGCTGATGTCGCAGCCCGATCCCCCGCGAGTCGTGGCGATGACCGCCCTCGACGTCGACGACCTGGTCCTCGAGGCGATCCGCGCAGGCGCACACAGCTTCCTGCGGAAGGACGAGCCGCCGCAGACGTTCGGGATGGCCGTCCGCGCCGTCGCCGCGGGAACGACGCTGTTCAGCGAGCAGTCGCTGCGCGAGATCGTCGCGGCCGCCGATGCGCACCCTCTCACCGGGCATCCGCCCGCGTCGCGATCGGACGCCGAGCGCGCGGTCGGCACCCTGTCGAGCAGGGAGTCGGAGATCCTCCGGGCGCTGGCCTCGGGTGCCACGAACGCCGTCATCGCCGGCGATCTCTATCTGAGCGAGACCACGGTGAAAACCCATGTCTCGCACATCTACACGAAGCTGCGCGTCACCACGAGAGTCGAGGCGGCGATGGAGGCCCTCCGCGGCGGACTCGTGGCGTGAGCCCCGGTCGGGACGTCGCGCTCCGGGCGACGATCAGCTGCCGAGGCAGAAGACGTTGCAGGGTCCGTTGTAGCGGATGGTGACGCGTGCGCCACCCGGTGTGATCGTGGGTGGGACATCACTCGGGAACGCCGAGCCGCCACCGCCGCCGCCGGCGCGGAATCCGCCTGCGCCACCGAAGTAGCCGCCGCCACCGCCGCCGCCGGATGTCGACACCGAGGCGCTGCCACCGACGCCGAGTCCGCCGGGCGAGGCGTCACCGCTGGGGGTGCCGCCGCGTGCGGAGCTGCCCGCGCCGCCGCCGCCCATGAGCCCGTTGCTCTCGCCCGGGCGACCGCCGTCGCCACCGCGGGTCGTCGACGAGCCGCCGGCGCCACCCGCCACGACCAGTCGCGAGTTCAGCCCCGCGGGTGAGAGGGCCGGACCGCCGACCGTGCGGACGTCGCTGGCGCCACCTCCACCGTTCGGGATGCCGCGGCCACCGCCGTTGTAACCGCCCGCGCCGAAGCGACTGCCGGGCGCGTTGTGCTGACCGTTGCCGCCGACATAGATGTAGAGGCGCTGCCCGCCGACCACGGGTGCGTACGCGCTGATCTGCAGTGCGCGGGTCTTGTAGTTGCCCGATGCCCGGGTGTCGGCGCCGCCGGCCCCGACCGCGGTCACCAGGACCGAGCGCAGGCCGCGCGGCACGACGAAGACCTGCTGGGCGCCCGTGTAGCTCCAGGTGCACAGCACCGTCGACTGGAACAGGGCCTGGGTGCAGTTGCGGGGCAGCGGGGCCGCCGACGCGCTGGGCGCGGTCACGATCGTGGCCGCCAGGGCCGCCATCCCGGCCGCGATCATCGACAACCGCCTACGACTGAACATCTACGTGTTTCTCCCTCGCGTGCCGGCAAAGCCTCTCGCGGTGACTCTACGATGTCGCACGAGCGCGCCCGGCATTTCCGCTCGTTTGCCCGCCCCGAACGATCCGCGACCTGGGCTCTCGCCCGTCCGGGCCCACCGCTGACCCGTCTCACACGGCCTCCCGCCCGGACGTGAGCACACTGTGATCGCCGGGTCACGCGCTGACAAGTCCCGGCAACACCGGCTTCCTACTGTTCCGACCAACAGCCGACACCCCGTCGGAATCCGTAGGGAGGACCCACGTCGTGACCGCACCGGCCCGTCAACGTTCGCACCACATCACCGATTGGGATCCCGAGGACCGCGAGGCCTGGGACAACGGCAACGCGAAGATCGCCAACCGCAACCTCATCTGGTCGGTGATCTGCGAGCACGTCGGCTTCTCGGTGTGGTCGCTGTTCTCCGTGCTGGCCCTGTTCATGGGACCGGCGTACGGCATCTCGCTCGACCAGAAGTTCGTCATCGCCGCCACGGCCACCTTCTTCGGCGCGTGTCTGCGCATCCCGTACACCCAGGCCACGGCCCGCTTCGGCGGTCGCAACTGGGCCATCTTCAGCGCCATCGTGCTGCTGATACCCACCGGACTCACCATGATGCTGATGCTGAACCCGGGTGACTTCGGGTTCGGCTGGTTCCTCACGGTCGCGGCCCTCACCGGTCTCGGCGGCGGAAACTTCGCGTCGTCGATGACCAACATCAACGCCTTCTTCCCGCAGCGACTCAAGGGCTGGGCCCTCGGGCTCAACGCGGGCGGCGGCAACATCGGCGTCCCCGCCGTGCAGCTCGTCGGACTCGCCGTCATCTCCATCGCCTCCGACCGCCCCGAGATCGTGTGTGCGATCTACCTCGTGTTGTTGGCCCTGGCCGGCGTCGGCGCGGCGATCTACATGGACAACCTCGACCACCAGACCTCCAGCGGCAAGGCGATGATCGACTGCCTCAAGTACCGCGACACCTGGCTGATCTCGCTCCTCTACATCGGCACCTTCGGTTCGTTCATCGGCTTCGGGTTCGCCTTCAGCCAGGTCCTCAACATCAGCTTCACGGCGTCGGGAGAGGCCAAGCCGGCACTCGCCGCTGCCCAGATCGCCTGGCTGGGACCGCTTCTCGGCTCGCTGGCCCGACCGATCGGTGGCAAGCTCGCCGACAAGGTCGGTGGCGGTCGCGTCACGATGTACTGCTTCGCGGCCATGGTCGCGGCCTCGTCGATCCTCGTGGTCGCCGGCATGTCGGCCGATGCGAACAACCACAAGATCGGCGGCGCGCAGCTCACCGGGTTCATCGTCGGCTTCATCCTGCTGTTCCTGATCTCGGGTGTCGCCAACGGCTCGGTCTACAAGATCATCCCGGCCGTCTTCGAGGCGAAGGCCAAGGCCAACAAGGGACTCAACGCGCTGGGCAAGATCACCTGGTCGCGGTCGATGTCGGGTGCGCTCATCGGCATCGCCGGCGCGTTCGGCGGACTCGGCGGCGTCGCCATCAACCTCGTCCTCCGAGCGAGCTACAAGTCGCACAAGTCGGCCACCACCGCCTTCTGGGTGTTCCTGATCTTCTACGTGATCGCCGGTGTCGTCACCTGGTGGTTCTACGCCCGCAACGAGAAGGCGACCAACGCCCTTGCCGCGGAGCCCGATTCGGCGGACGAGACCGATGAGGCGGCCTCGGGCTCGGCGGTCGTCGCCTGATCCCGGGCGTCGCCGGGCCGTCGAACAGCAGTGCGTGAGGAGAACGCGAAGATGAGCAGCAAAACCGTCGTCGTCATCGGACACGGCATGGTCGGCCACCGATTCGTCCAGGGCCTGCGGGAGCGTGACGTCACCGACCAGTGGCGCATCGTCGTCCTCGGCGAGGAACAGGACGCCGCCTACGACCGGGTCGGGTTGTCGTCCTACGTCGGCGCCTGGGATCGATCGTCACTGGCGCTGGCCGGCAACGACTATGCCGGCGACACCCACGTCGACCTCCGGCTCGGCGTGGGTGCCGCCTCGATCGACCGGGACGCCCACGTCGTCGTCGCCACCGACGGTGCCCGGGTCGCCTACGACGCGGTGGTGCTGGCCACCGGTTCATACCCGTTCGTCCCACCGGTCGACGGTCACGACGGCGACCGCTGCTTCGTCTATCGGACCCTGTCGGACCTCGACGCCATCCGGACCACCGCCGACCGCGCGGGAACCGGCGCCGTCGGTGTCGTCGTCGGCGGTGGGCTGCTGGGCCTCGAGGCCGCCAACGCCCTGAAGCTCATGGGACTCACCCCCCACGTCGTCGAGTTCGCGCCGCGGCTGATGCCGCTGCAGGTCGACGACGGCGGTGGAGCCCTGCTCGCGAGCCTCGTCACCGAGCTCGGTCTCACGGTGCACACCGGTGTCGCGACCACGTCGATCGCCGAACGCGCCGAGGCGTCCGAGGCCGAGGCGCTGCGCGTCACGCTCAGCGACGACTCGCACATCGACGCCGCACTCGTCGTGTTCTCCGCCGGTGTGCGTCCACGCGACGAGATCGCGCGCGAGGTCGGACTCCCCGTGGCCGAGCGTGGCGGCGTTCTGGTCGACAGTGGTTGTCGCACCGAGGATCCGGAGATCTTCGCCATCGGTGAGGTCGCCGCGGTCGAGGGTCGCTGTTACGGACTAGTGGCGCCGGGATACAGCACCGCCGATGTCGTCGTCGATCAACTGCTCGGGGGTTCGACGACCTTCGGTGGTGCCGACATGTCGACCAAGCTGAAATTGCTCGGCGTCGACGTGGCCAGCTTCGGTGACGCGATGGCCGCCACCGAGGGGGCACTCGAGGTGGTGTTCAGCGACCCCGTCGCCGGCACCTACGCCAAGGTGGTGGTCTCCGACGACGCGCGCACCCTTCTCGGCGGCATCCTCGTCGGTGACGCCGACGCCTACGCGATGCTCAAACCGATGGTGGGGTCGGCGATCCCGGGCGATCCGTCCGATCTCATCGCACCGTCGGGTGGACCCGCGATCGGTCTCGGCGCGCTGCCCGACGCCGCCGAGATCTGTTCGTGCAATGCGGTGTCGAAGGGCGCGATCTGTTCGGCGATCGCCGACGGCGCCTGCGACGTGCCGGCGGTGAAGGCGCAGACCTGCGCGGGCACAACCTGCGGCGGGTGTCTGCCGAGCATCAAGAAGCTCCTCGCCGAATCCGGCGTGGTGCTGAGCAAGTCGCTGTGCGAGCACTTCGCCCAGTCCCGCTCGGAACTGTTCGAGATCGTCTCCGCGACCGGTATCCGCACGTTCTCCGGGCTCATCGCGCAGTACGGCACCGGGACCGGCTGCGACATCTGCAAGCCCACCGTGGCGTCGATCCTCGCGTCGACCTCCAGCGACCACATCCTCGACGGTGAGCAGGCCGCCCTGCAGGACACCAACGACCACTTCCTCGCCAACCTGCAGCGCAACGGCTCCTACTCGGTGGTCCCACGCATGCCCGGTGGCGAGGTGACCGCCGATCAGCTGATCGTGATCGGCCAGGTGGCCAAGGACTTCGGTTTGTACACCAAGATCACCGGCGGCCAGCGCATCGACATGTTCGGCGCACGCGTGGAGCAGCTCCCCGAGATCTGGCGCCGGCTCGTCGACGCCGGGATGGAGTCGGGACAGGCCTACGGCAAGAGCCTGCGCACGGTGAAGAGCTGTGTCGGCAGCACGTGGTGCCGGTACGGGGTCCAGGACTCGGTCGGCATGGCCGTCGATCTCGAGAAGCGCTACCGCGGACTGCGATCACCTCACAAGATCAAGTTCGGGGTGTCGGGGTGTGCCCGCGAGTGCGCGGAGGCCCGCGGCAAGGATGTCGGTGTGATCGCCACCGAGTCGGGCTGGAACCTCTACGTCGCCGGCAACGGCGGACAGAGTCCGGTGCACGCGCAGTTGCTGGCGTCCGGACTCGACGACGCCACGTTGGTCGCCTACATCGACCGCTACCTGATGTTCTACATCCGCACGGCCGACCGGCTGCAGCGCACCGCGCCGTGGCTCGAATCGCTCGAGGGCGGTCTCGACCACCTCCGCGAGGTGGTCGTCGACGACAGCCTCGGCATCTGCGACCAGCTCGAGGCCGCGATGCACGCGCACGTCAGCGGCTACCGCGACGAGTGGTCGGCGGTGCTCGAGGACTCGGAGAAACTCAAGCGGTTCGTGTCGTTCGTCAACGCGCCCGCCGAGGCCGATCCGACCATCGATTTCGACTCCTCGACCGGTCGGAAGGTGCCGGTGCTGCTCGGTTCGCCGACCGTGCCGGCGCGGAGCTGAGAGGTGGTCGGCACCCTGGCATCCCCGCGAGCTGCGGGTTTACCGGCGACCGACACCGCCGAAACACGGCATTCACATGACCTGACCACACTGGTACCCGGCCATCCGACAGTCGAGCAGGAGCGTCCCCATGACCGTCATCGACCATCAGAGCCCCGACATCGCCACCCACACCTGGACACGTGCGTGCGCGCTGACCGACCTCGTCCCCGGCCGAGGTGTCGCGGTGCTGCTGCCCGATGCCACGCAGGTGGCCCTGTTCCGCATGCACGACGACGAGTTGTACGCCGTGGGCAACATCGACCCGTACGGTCGCGCCGCGGTCATGAGTCGGGGTCTCGTCGGTGATCGTGGCGGTGAGCCCACCGTCGCGAGCCCGCTGCTCAAGCAGGTGTTCTCACTGCGTACCGGTCGGTGCCTCGATGACGAGGGTGTCGGCCTCGGTACCCATGCGGTCCGCGTCGTCGACGGCGTCGTCGACGTGTGTTCGTGTTGACCTCCGGCCCCGACGTGACCGCAGATCCCGGCCCCTCGATCCCCGTTCCCGCGGCGCCCGCCGTCGCCGAGCGACCACTGGCCGGGTTCACCATCGGGATCACCGCGGCGCGTCGTGCCGACGAGTTCGAGGCGCTGCTCGTGCGTCGTGGCGCCGAGGTGGTGCACGCGCCGGCGATCCGCATCATCCCGCTCGCCGACGACGCCGAACTGCAGCGCGTCACCGCCGAGATCGTCGCCGACCCACCCGATGTCGTGATCGCCACCACCGGGATCGGCTTCCGTGGGTGGATGGAGGCCGCCGACGGCTGGGGCATGGCCGAGGACCTCGTCGAGTCGCTGACGCGATCCACCGTGCTGGCGCGCGGCCCGAAGGCGAAGGGGTCGATCCGCGCCGCCGGGTTGCGTGAGGAGTGGTCGCCGCCCAACGAGTCGTCGAGCGAGGTGCTCGATCACCTGCTCGCCGGCGATGTGGAGGGCAAGCGGATCGGTGTGCAGCTGCACGGCGCCACCACCGAATGGGAGCCGCTGCCCGACCTCTGCGAGGTGTTGCGCGAGGCCGGTGCCGTCGTGGTGCCGATCCCCGTCTACCGCTGGACACCGCCCGCCGACACCGGACCGATGGACCAGATGATCGCCGCCGCCATCGGCTGCGGCATCGACGCCATCACCTTCACCAGCGCCCCCGCGGTCGCCTCGATGCTGGGACGTGCGCACGACACGGGGCTCCTCGAACCGCTTCTGCACGCGCTGCGGACGTCGGTGGTGCCGATGTGCGTGGGTGCGGTCACCGCGGGGCCGCTTCACGCGCTGCAGGTCCCGACGGTGCAGCCCAACCGTTTCCGGCTCGGCGCCCTCGCCCGTCTGATCGCCGACGAGCTCCCGCGCCGCGCGACGGTGCTACGAGTCGCCGGACACGACGTCACCATCCTCAGCCGCAGCGTCGTCGTCGACGGCGAGGTCCGCACCCTGACCGCCGCCGGGCTCGCCCTGCTGAAGGGATTGTCGCGCACGCCCGGTCGGGTGGTGTCGCGGCAGGCGCTGCTGGCCGAACTACCCGGTGGGGGTGACGACACCCATGCCGTCGAGACCGCGATGGCCCGACTGCGCACCGCGCTCGGCGACTCGAAGATGGTGCAGACGGTGGTCAAGCGTGGTTACCGGCTGTCGGTCGATCTCGAGGACGAGGACGTCCGGTGACCGAAGCCGTTCTCCCGCAACACCTACCGGACGGTATGACACCGATCGTCGTCGCCCACGGCACGCGGTCGTCGGTGGGTGTGGCCACCGTGGCCGCCATCGCCGACCTGGTGGCGCAGCGCATCGGCCCCACCCGCGTCGCGTTCGTCGACGTCCTCGGACCGAGCCCCAGCGACGTCCTGCGTGATCTCGACGGGCCCGCGGTCGTGGTCCCGGCGTTCCTCGCGTCGGGGTACCACGTGCGCGTCGACCTCCCCGAACACATTCGTGACGTGGGACGGGAGAACGTCTCCGTCGCACAGGCTCTGGGTCCTGATCCGGTGATCGCCGGGGTGCTGCTGGCCCGGTTGCGGGAGGCGGGGTGGCGACCCGGCGACGCCGTCGTGCTCGCGGCCGCGGGATCGTCGGACCCCGACGCGTGTGCCGACGTGCGACGCGCGGCGGACATGCTCGGCGACCTCACCGGTGGCCGCGTCGATGTCGGGTACGTCACGACCGCATCGCCCTCGGTGCCCGAGGCGGTCGCCGCCGCACGGGGTCGTGGCGCGCGAAGGGTGATCATCGCGTCGTATCTGCTGGCGCCCGGCCTGTTCCACACCCGGCTCGCCGGCTACGGCGCCGACGGGGTGGCCGAACCCCTCGGTGCCGATCCCGCGATCGCCGACCTCGTCGTGGCCCGCCTCGTCGCGGCGGCCCTCCCCGTAACCGTGCACTGACCCCCGCGTCCATCGGGCACCTAACTGCGTCCATCGGGCACTTAACTGCGTCGACTGGGCGGCTAAATGCGTCGATCGGGCACCTAACGCCATCGATCGGGCACCTAACCGCGTCGATCGGGCACCTAACGCCATCGATCGGGCACCTAACTGCGTCGATCGGGCACGTAACGCCGTCGATCGGGCACTTAGGTGCATCGACTGGGCAGTAATTGGCGTCGACTGGGCAGATGACGACGTCGATCGGGCACCGGTTCGCCTGACCGTTGGCGGCACCGTGATCGACGCGGCTGTCTGCCCGTTCGATCCGTCGAAATGCCCACTCGACGCCGTTACCTGCCCACTCGACGCGGTTAGCTGCCCGATCGACGCAGTTACCTGCCCGATCGATGCAAAGAAGTGCACGGTCGGCGGGGTTGGGTGCGCGGTCGCGGGGTGGGGTCAGGGCGTGGTGCGGGCGACGATGTCGCGGACGAGTCGTGCGGTGAGTTCCGGACGGGACAACGGGACCATGTGGTCGCAGTCCTCATGGGTCACGGTGAGGTCGTCACCCAGCACGTCGTGCAGCGCGTCGAGGAACTCGGGCCGGACGTACGGCGGTTGCACGCGGTCGGCGATCACCAGATGCGTGGGAACGGCGACCGCCGGCACCACGAACGGGCGCGCCAGTTCGCTCCATGTCGCCGCGACAGCGCTGGGATGCACCCGCCACGTGACACGCCCCCGGTCATCGGTGGTGAGGTGCTCGGCGATCTCGGTGGTCAACAGGTCGTCGGGGACCTCCCACCAGGCCTCGGCACGTTTGCGATCCCATGCGTCCTGTCGGTCCCGCAGGTACCAGCTGTCGAGACTGCTCGCGGCGACCTCCGACATGACGTCACCGTCGAGGCCGATGGCGGGATCGAGGAGCACCAGTCCCCGTACCCGTTCGGGCGCGGTCCGGGCGAGATGGACCGCGAGTGCCCCGCCGAAGGAGTGTCCGACGACGACGACCGGTTCCTCGGTCGCCTCGTCGAGCACCTCGATCAGCGCGCCCACCTGTCGTTCGATGGTCCACGGCGCCGCCCACGACGCATGCCCGTGCCCCAGGAGATCGGGCGCCACGATCCGCAGTTCGGGGAGGTGTCCGGTCGCCAGGTCGCGCCATCGCCGACCGTGTCCGGTGATGCCGTGCACCGCCAGAACGGCTGCCCCGTCGGCCGGACCGAAGATCGTGACCGCCATCTCGCTCATACCCGCGATCTTGCCCGAGATGCCCAGCTCCTGTTCGCCGCGCCCCGTCTGCCCGCACCGGTTCTCACGGTCGGGTCGCGCCGGGCGGTGTCGGGGTCGGATGATCTGATCGACCCGACGCGACACACGCATGGGTGGCGACGAACCGGGGGAGGGAAGCGGAATGGCCGAGCAGGCGACGCGGGCTCGACAGCGGACCGAGGTCCGTGCGTCGCTCATCGCCGCACCGCCGACCCCGACGGTCGTCCACGAGTGGGAACCCGCCGCGGCCACGCTGGTGGCCGGACCCTCCGGGCAGGAGGCCGGAAGCGGCGATGGCTGGCGGCCGGTGCGGATCACCGGTGGCCCGGGCACGGGTAAGTCGTCGTTGCTGGTCGACATCGCCGTGGCCCGTCTCACCGACCCCGGTGTGGATCCCGAGTCGGTTCTCGTCATCGCATCGGATCGTCGTGCCGCGGCACGTCTGCGCGAGGAGATCAGCGGACGTGTGCTGCGCGCATCCGACACCGACGGCAGCGGGCTGCGACGTTCCACGCGGGAACCGTTGGTGCGCACCGTGCATTCGTATGCGTTCGCCGTCCTGCGGTTGCAGGCCTCGGCGCAGGGCAACCCGCCGCCGCGACTGATCACCGGGTCCGAACAGGACGCCGTGCTCCGCGAACTGCTGTCCGGTGACATCGCCGACGGCGCCCGCAACTGGCCCGCACGACTGCGCCCGGCCCTGGGCACCGACGGCTTCGCGCAGGCGCTGCGCGACCTCATGATGCGGGCGGCCGAACGTGGAGTGGGACCCGAACAGCTCATCGCACTGGGGCGAGAACACGGTCGCGACGAGTGGGTGTCGGCCGGGATCGCCTACCGGCAGTACGAGCAGACGACGCTGCTGCGCGGTGCGGTCGGCGTCGAGGCGCCGCAGGCGTCGGCACCCGCGGTCGACGCCGCCGAACTCATCGGCTCGGCACTCACCGCGCTCTCGACCGACGACGTGCTGCTCGACCGCGAACGGGCCCGGATCCGACATCTCCTGGTCGACGACGCCCAACACCTCGACCCGCACGCCGCGGCGCTCATCCGGCTCGTCGGCACCGGCACGGTCGAGACCGTCGTCGCGGGCGACGGTGACCAGTCCGTCTTCGGGTTCCGTGGCGCCAGCTCACGATTCCTCGACGAGCTGGTGCCCGCCGGCGACGACCGCCGCGACATCGTGCTGCGGGTCAACCACCGCAGTATCGACGAGATCGCCACGGCTGCAGCCGACATCGCCGCACGGCTCCCGCGCACACGGTCGCCGCGGCCGACGGTGGGGGCCGGCACCGGCACCGGCGCGGTGAGCGTCACCGCGTACTCGTCGGCGGCGAAGGAGGCGACGGCGATCGCCGACACCCTGCGCCGAGCCCACCTCTTCGACGGTGTCGCGTGGTCGGACATGGCCGTCATCGTCCGATCGGTCCCGCGGGCGATCGCACCGCTACGGCGCGCTCTGCGGTCAGCGGGCGTACCCGTCGCGACGCCCGCGAACGAGATCCCGCTGCACAGGCAGCGAGCGGTCGCGGCCCTGCTGACGGTGATGCGCGGAGTCGACGACATCCTCACCGCCGACGACGCGTTGATGCTGCTGTCGGGGCCGATCGGCGGCGCCGACCCGACCGCGCTGCGTCGGCTCCGCCGCGGCCTGCGGCGGGTGGACGCCGCGCTCAGCGACGCGGCCGGTGCCACCGAGGACGCATCAGGAGACCCTGCCGCCCAACGTGATTCCCTCGACATCGTCGTCGACCTCCTGGCCCGGCCGTTGTCCGACACCGGCGCGCACACCGACGCGCTGACCACCACCGAACGGACACCGCTCACCCGGGTTCTCGAGGCGCTGGCGGCCGCGCGCACGGAACGCGCACGCGGCGGTGGCGTCGAGGACGTGTTGTGGGCGGCGTGGCAGTCGACCGGCGCAGCTCGACGCTGGGCGGCGACCGCCCTGCGGGGTGGCCCCGCCGCCGATCAGGCCGACCGTGATCTCGACGCGGTCGTCGCAGTGTTCGATGTGGCGGCGAGCTTCACCGACAACCTGCCCGCCGCCACCGTCGGGGCCTTCGTCGAGCACGTCTCCAAACTGCAGATCCCGGGGGAGCAGTCGCGGCGCGCGGTCGTCGCCGAGGCGGTCACCATCGTCTCCGCGCACGCCTCGGCCGGGCGGGAGTGGGACGTCGTCGCGGTGGCGGGGGTTCTCGACGGGTTGTGGCCCAGCCTGCGCAGCCGCGGCAGCATCCTCGCCACCCCACAGCTGGTCGACCTGCTCGACGGTGTCGCGACCGAGGCGCTCGACACCGTCTCCCGGACGGCGTCGGCCCTCGCCGAGGAGCGCCGACTGTTCCTCGTGGCGTGTTCCCGGGCCCGTCGGCGCCTGATGGTGTCGGCGGTCGACGACGGCAGCGGCGACTCCGCCCCGTCGCGGTTCGTCATCGAGATGGCCGCCAATGCAGACGGTCTCGACCCCGACACCGCCGTGTCCGCCGACGGACTGCTCGAGGTCGCACCCGCGGTCCGTCGCGTCCTGTCGCTGCCGTCTTTGGTGGCCACCCTGCGCGCCCAGGTGTGCGCGCCCGAGACACCCGGCGCCGTGGACGCCGACCAGAAGACCCACGCCGCCGAACTGCTCGCCCGCCTCGCCGACGCCGGTGTCCCCGGCGCTCATCCGGTCGAGTGGTTCGGACTGCCCGAGGCGAGCAGCGACGTCGGGCTGTGGGATCCCGAACGGGGACCGGTGACCTTGTCGCCGTCGTCGATCGAGGCGCTGCAACGGTGTTCGTTGCGCTGGATGCTCGAACGCAACGGAGGCCGCGACGGCGATTCGGCGCCCGCGGTCGCGGGGACGCTGGTGCACACCCTCGTCCAGGCGCTCGCCGGGCAGATCGATCCGACGCACGTCACCGAGGCCCTGCACCGCGTGTGGGATCAGGTCGACGTGGGCGCGCAGTGGTTCTCGGCCCACGAACTCGATCGCGTCGAAGGCATGTTGACCCACTTCGCCGACTGGCTCGCCCGCTCACGCACCGAGCTCGACGAGGTCGCGGTCGAGGTCGATGTCGACGCGGTCATCCCCGCCGACGACACCGTCGACGAGCCCGCCGTGCGACTGCGGGGCCGGATCGACCGACTCGAACGTGACGGGCAGGGGCGGCCGGTGGTGGTCGACGTCAAGACCGGCAAGACCATCGTGAGCCGCGACGACGCGCAGGTCCACCCGCAGCTCGCGGCGTATCAGCTCGCCCTCCATCTCGGGGGCGCCCCCGAGATCGGTCCGGCCGAGCCCGGCGGTGGACGCCTGGTCTACGTGAACAGTGCGTCGACGAAAACCGGTGCCACCGAACGGGTCCAGCCGCCGCTCACAGGCGATCAGATCGAGGAGTGGATCGGACTCGTCCGCTCGGCGGCGAGGGCGAGTGTCGGCCCGCGTTTCGTCGCGACGGTGAACAGCGGATGCGTACGATGCCCGCTCACCGCGTCGTGTCCGGCGTCGATCGCGGGGAAGGCGGTGACCGATGACTGACGGGACCGTGTCACCGATCTCCACGCGCATCTCGGCGCGGTCGCTGTCGGCGGCGCTGGGGTTGCCGGCACCGACCGACGAGCAGGTGGCGGTCATCGAGTCACCGATGGAACCGCTGCTGGTGGTGGCCGGTGCGGGCGCGGGCAAGACCGAGACCATGGCGGCGCGGGTGGTTTGGCTGGTGGCCAACCGCATGGTGACCCCCGACGAGATCATCGGGCTCACCTTCACGCGCAAGGCGGCGGCCGAACTCGCGGCGCGGATCCGTCGTCGTCTCGCGATGCTCGCCGCGTCGTCGGCGATGATCGGCTGGGATCCCGACGGGTCGATGCGCACGCTGCTGCGCAGCGCCGATCCCGAGGTCAGCACCTATCACGCCTACGCCGGTCGCCTCATCGCCGACTACGGTCTGCTGCTGCCGGTGGAACCGGCCGCGACCCTGCTGTCGGAGACCGAACTGTGGCAGCTCGCGTTCGGGGTCGTGACCGGCTGGTCCGACGACCTCGAGACCCCCAAGACGCCGCTGGGGGTCACCGAATCGGTGCTCAAGCTGTACTCCGATGCCGCCGAGCATCTCGTCGATCCGAGCGACATCGACGGCTTCGGCATGGATCTGCACCAGCTCATCGACACACTGCCGCCGGGTCCGCGCCAACGCGCCGATCCGTCGAAGGAGCTGCGCGGGATCCAGGAGGTCATCCTCGAACGCCATCGCTTCGTCCCGCTCGTCGAACGCCTCGCGGCGACCATGCGTGAACAGAACGTCCTCGACTTCGGCAGTCAGATGTCGTTGGCCGCCAGATTGGTTCGCGATCATCCCGAGGTGGCGCGCGCGGAGCGACAGGCCGTGCGCGCGGTGCTGCTCGACGAGTACCAGGACACCGGACACTCCCAGCGCGTGCTGCTCTCCACCCTGTTCGGGCGGCCTCTGCAGGCTCCGTCCGACACGGCCTCGACCGAGGATGAGCCGGTGTCGATCGCGGTCACCGCGGTCGGCGACCCGATCCAGTCCATCTACGGCTGGCGCGGTGCGTCGGCGGCCAACCTGCCCCGTTTCGCCACCGACTTCCCGGATTCGTCGGGGGCACCGGCGCAGCAGATGGAGCTGCTGACGAGCTGGCGCAACCCACGGACGGCGCTGGAGCTGGCCAATCGGATCTCGGAAGATCTACGCGCGGTCGGGATTCCGGTCAGCGTGCTGCGGCCCCGCGACGACGCCCCCGACGGAGCGGTGGACGTGGCGTTGCATCCGACCGTGGTCGACGAGCGCACCTGGCTGGCCGAGGAGATCTCCGCGGAATACGCCCGGGCCGAGGAGGCGGGTGAGGCCCCGCCGACGACCGCGATCCTGGTGCGTCGCAACGAGGACTCGGCCCCGTTGGCCGCCGAACTCGAGAGCCGCGGGATCCCCGTCGAGGTCGTCGGCATCGGTGGGTTGTTGTTCGTTCCCGAGATCTGCGACGTCGTTGCGATGTTGCGGCTCATGGCCGATCCGATGGCGGGCACGGCGGCGATGCGACTGCTGACCGGGGCGCGCTGGCGGCTCGGGGCGGCCGACCTCGCGGCTCTGTGGCGGCGTGCCCGCCACCTCGCCGCGGTCGAGTTCGCCGCGGTCACCGGCGTTGTCGCCGATCTCGCCGCGCTCGACGACGCGCTGGACTCGGCGTTGCCGACCGACGCGGTCGATCAGGCCGGGCTGGGCGACGCCATCGCCGATCCGGGTGACAAGGCCCAGTACAGCGCCGAGGGCCACCGGCGGATCGTCGAGTTCGCCGCGATGCTCGACGGGCTGCGACGGCGCATCGGCCAGTCACTGCCCGATGTCGTGGCCGATGTCGAGGCGACGCTCGGTGTCGGGATCGAGACCCAGATCCGGGCGCGCCGGATGCGCGGGACCATCACCGGGCGTGAGCATCTCGACGCCTTCGCCGAACACGTGTCGGCCTACGCCGAGCGATCGGCCGCGACACTGCCCGGCCTTCTCGCGTTCCTCGAATCCGCCGTCGCCATCGAGAAGGGACTCGAACCCGGCGCCGTCGAGATCGCCGAGGACCGGGTGCAGATCCTCACCGTGCACGCGGCGAAAGGCCTCGAGTGGGAGGTGATCGCCGTGCCGCATCTGTGCACCGACATCTTCCCGGGTGGTCGGTCCGACGGCACGTGGATCGGCAGTGCGCGGGAGCTGCCCGCGGCGCTGCGTGGTGACCTCGCCGATGCCTCCGGCGTGGGGTTCCCCCGGTTCGACACCTCCGCGGTCACCGACCGCAAGGAACTCGAGACGGTCATCGCCGACCACAAACAGGCCCTGCGTGACCGCAAACTGGAAGAGGATCGGCGACTGCTGTACGTGGCGCTGACCAGAACCCAACGGCGGCTGCTCATCTCGGGACACCACTGGACGGCCAAGCACGACAAGCCCAAGGGTCCATCGGTGTTCCTCACCGAGATCGGCGAGATCGTCACCGACCTCGGCCAGACCGACACCGACGACGCCCACCCTGCGATGGTCGGGATGCACCTCGTCGAGTGGGCTCCCGACCCCGCCGACGGCGCGGAGAACCCGCTCTCGGCGCACGCGGTGACCGCATCGTGGCCGCCCGATCCGCTCGGCGACCGGCGTGCGCAGGTGCGCGCCGGGGCCGACCTCGTGCTCGAGGCGTTGCGCACCCGCGGTCAGCCGACGCTGTTCGACGCCGGCCTCGAACCGACCGGTGCCGCTGCGGACACCGACGTGTCCGCGGGTGATCCGGCCACGAGCGACACCGATGCCGACGAGCTCGACGGCGATGTGCTGCGCCGTGAGGTCGATGCGCTGCTGGCCGAGCGCGCGGCGGCGAACTCGATCGACCTCGAGGTGGTGCTCCCGCATCACCTCTCGGTGAGCGATCTGGTCGAACTCGACCGTGACGAGGCGGCGTTCGCCCGCAGGCTGCGGCGACCGATGCCCTTCAAACCCAACCGTCTGGCCCGTCGAGGCACCGCGTTCCACGCGTGGGTGGAGCGCCGCTACGGTGCGACACGCTTGCTCGACATGGACGAGCTGCCCGGTGCCGCCGACGAAACCTCCGACACCGACGCCGATCTCGCGACCCTGCGCGACGCGTTCCTCGCCTCGGGCTGGGCGGCGCGCAACCCCGTCGAGGTCGAGGTCCCGTTCGAGACGGTCATCGGCGACACCGTGATCCGCGGACGTATCGACGCGGTGTTCGCCGAACCCGACGGCGGCGCCGTGGTCGTCGACTGGAAGACCGGTGCGCAACCCGATGCGGCACAGGCGACATCGGTGCAGATCCAGCTCGCCGCCTACCGCATCGCGTGGGCCGAGCTGAGCGGCATCCCGGTCGAGCGGGTGCGTGCGGCGTTCCACTACGTCCGCTCGGGTGTCACGGTCGAACCCGACGACCTCCCCGACCGCCGGCGGCTCGCGCAGATGATCGACGGTGGTGACCGGTGACGAGATGTCATGCGGTGAAGGCGCCGGCCGCCACCGCGGCGAGGACGACCGCGACGGCTCGGTCGGCGTCATCGCCGTCCGGCGGAGTGAGCGTCGTCAGGAACCGGTAGTAGAGCGGCGCCGAGACCGCTCGGATGACCTCGTGGGCGTCGGTCCCGGCCGGGGCCTCGCCACGGAGGATCGCATCGTCGACGCACGGCGCCCATTCGGTGACCCGGACCGCGTAGAAGGTGGCGAGCGCCTCGGCCGTGGTCGGGTCCGCGGCGGCGGCGGCGAACATGGCGCGGAACAGTCGGCCCTGTCGGGCGTACCCCAGGGTGTCGACGACCAGTGCGGCGTTGGCGGTGAGGTCGCCTCGCAGTGATCCGGTGTCGGCGCGTGGACGGGACGACGCGGCCATCTCCACCAGGAGATCCGACACCAGCGCAGACGCCGATCCCCACCGCCGGTAGAGGGTCGTCTTGCCGACGCCGGCGCGCTCGGCCACGACGGGGAGCTCGAGGGCGTCGAAGCCGCGGTCGGCCACCATGTCGCCGACCGTGCGGAGAACGGACTCGCGGACCTGTGCGGTACGCCCACCGGGCCGAACGGTTCCTGGGTCGGTCACGCCCCCGATCTTAACGGGTTCACAGTTCCTTTAACGGTGATACCTTCGGCCCGATAGTAATGGAACCAGCGACCCGTTAAGGAGAATCATGGACTACCGACGTGTGGGCGACTCGGGTCTGGTGGTCTCCGAACTGGCCTTCGGGACAGCCACGTTCGGGGGAGTGGGCGACTTCTTCGGCGCATGGGGTGCCACCGACGTCACCGAGGCCCGACGCCTGATCGACATCTGTCGCGACGCCGGGGTCACCCTTCTCGACACCGCCGACGTGTATTCACAGGGCCGATCGGAGGAGGTGCTGGGCGCGGCGATCCGCGGTCGGCGCGACGACTTCGTGCTGTCCACGAAAGCGGCACTGCCGATGTCGGATCGCCCTGGCGACGTCGGCGTGTCGAGATCGCGACTGCTCCGGGTCGTCGACGACGCACTCCGACGCCTCGGGACCGACCACATCGATCTCTTCTCGCTCCACGGGTTCGACGCCTCCACGCCGGTCGACGAGGTCCTCGCGACGCTGGACTCGCTCGTCGCCGCGGGCAAGATCCGGTACACCGGGGTGTCCAACTTCTCGGGGTGGCAGGTGATGCAGTCGCTGGCCCACGCCGATCGCGACCACCGGCCGCGACACATCGCCCACCAGGTCTACTACTCGCTGGTGGGTCGGGACTACGAATGGGAACTGATGCCGCTGGGTGCGGCCGAGGGCGTCGGCGCCATCGTGTGGAGTCCGCTGGGGTGGGGGCGCCTCACGGGAAAAATCACAGCGGGACAACCGATCCCGCCCAGGAGTCGACTGCACACCACCGCAGACGCCGGACCTCCCGTGAACGACGACCTGCTCCACGAGGTCGTCGCCACCCTCACCGACATCGCGGCCGAGACCGGCCGAACCGTCCCGCAGATCGCCCTGAACTGGCTGCTGCGGCGCCCGACGGTCTCGAGCGTCATCGTCGGGGCCCGCACCGAGGCTCAGCTCGTCGACAACCTGGGCGCGGTCGGATGGGAACTCGACGCCGAACAGATCCGCCGGCTCGACGACGTCAGTGCCGTCGAGGCGCCGTATCCGTACTTTCCGTACCGACGGCAGGAGGGGTTCGCGCGGCTGTCGCCGCCGATGGTGTGAGAGTGGTTGTCCCCGAACCGACTCAGGGGGTCGCGCGGTAGATCTTCAGCGCGCGGGTGATCATCGGCACCTGCAGCGGCAGGCGCGCGATCGCGCCGTAGCGCAGCAAGGGCTTCTTCCACAGGACGCGCACCGAGTTGATGTTTGCCGGGAACACCGCGACGTAGAGGGCCACCGCGGCGAGCGCCGCACGCTTACGGGTGCGGGGGATGAGCAGCCCGACACCGATCGCGGCCTCGGCGACACCCGAGGCGTAGGTCAGGGTGCGCGGGTTGCCGGGGATCTCCTGCGGGACGATCGAATCGAAGGGGCCCGGGACCACGAAATGCAGGGTCCCCATGCCGATCAGCGCGCTGCCCATCACGGTGGCGTCGCGGCGGACGGCGTCGCGGCGGTGGGGGAGTCTGTCGAGGAGTGTCGCCATGCCGACCACTGTCGCACAACGCTCGGCCGCGGTGGCCGATGACGCGTCCGCAGACCATGTGGACACGAGCGGTCACGGTCGGCCCCGCCGCGATATATGGTCGCCGTGATGCCTGGTCCACTACGTCGCCGTCTGCGGTCCGACGACCTCACCGGTAAACCCGATCACGCTCTCGTCGGCGTGGTGCGCATCCCCGAGATGCAGCAGAGCCCGGTCAGGGCGATCAGCCGACGAGTCCTGTTCGCACTCGGTGCCCTGTTCGCGGCGGTCTTCATCGTCTACCTCGACCGCGACGGCTACCGCGACGTGCAGGACAACGAGCTGTCGTTCCTCGACTGCCTCTACTACGCGACGGTGTCGTTGTCGACGACGGGCTACGGCGACATCACGCCGTTCGCCCCCGAGGCGCGACTGATCAACGTGCTCGTCATCACCCCCCTGCGGGTGATGTTCCTGATCGTCTTGGTCGGCACGACCCTCGAGGTGCTCACCGAACGTTCGCGGCAGGCCCTGAAGATCCAGCGTTGGAGGAGCAAGGTGCGCAACCACACCGTCGTCGTCGGCTACGGCACGAAGGGCAAGACCGCGGTGAACGCGATGATCGGCGACGGCACCAAGCCGTCGGAGATCGTCGTCGTCGACTCCAATCAGACCGTCCTCGACTCAGCGGCGTCCAACGGACTGGTCACCGTGCGCGGCGACGCCACCCGCTCGGATGTGTTGCGCCTGGCCGGAGCGCAGCACGCCTCGGCCATCGTCATCGCCACCAATCGCGACGACACCGCCGTCCTGGCCACGCTCACCGCGCGCGAGCTGGCGCCGCGGGCGAAGATCGTCGCCTCGATCCGCGAGGCGGAGAACACCCATCTCATCCGCCAGTCCGGTGCGAACTCGGTCGTGGTGTCGTCGGAGACCGCCGGCCGTCTCCTCGGTCTGGCCACCTCGACCCCCGCGGTCGTCGAGGTCATCGAGGATCTGCTGACCCCCGACGCGGGCTACGCGATCGCCGAACGCGACGTCGAGCACGACGAGCTCGGCGCCTCGCCGCAGCACCTCGTCGACATCGTCCTCGGGGTCGTGCGTTCGGGACGTCTGCATCGTGTGGACGACAGCGAGGTCGACGCCATCGAGGCGGGCGACCGCCTGCTCTACGTCCGCAAAGGTCCTGCCTGACAGGCGGAATCGATGATGTCGCGCACGACGAGTCGGTGATCGACCCCCGGCGCGACGACCCCCATCGCGCCGGTCGAGTGCACCATCGCCACCCCGTGGACGCCGGTCCACAGCGAGGCCGCGCGACGCTCGGTGTCGTCGAAGCCCAGGTCGTCGAGTTGTCGGCGTAGCCACGTGAACAGCGGTCGGGATGTGGCCCGGAGATCCTCGCCGCCGCTCACGAGCAGATCGTGTCGGAACATCAGCGCGAACATGGCGGGCCGACGGACGGCGAAGTCGACGTAGGCGTGCGCCGCCGCATCGATCCTCGCGCGGCCTTCGGGTTCCCGTCCCGCCGTCTCGATCGCCGACGCGAGATCGGACAGTCCCGCGGCCGCGATTGCCGACAGCAGTGCGCGGTGGGTCGGGAACCACCGCCGGGGCGCGCCGTGCGAGACCCCGGCTCGTCGAGCGATCTCGCGCAGGCCGATGTCGACCGACCCGCTCTCCTCCATCAGTTCCACGCCCACCCGCATCAGGCGGTCCCGTGTCGACTCCACGTAGACAGTGTCCACCACCTTTGGTAGACACTGTCTATGCATGCTGCTCAGTGGTGGTGTCGGCACGTCGTCATCGGGCCCGCGCTCCGGATGTGGCACCGCCCGCGGGTGATCGGGGGCGAACACCTCCCGCGACGGGGTGCGGTGATCGTCGCGGCAAATCACCTCGCCGTCTGCGACTCGTTCCACCTCGCCCTCGCCGCGCGCCGACCGGTGTTCTTCCTGGCCAAGAGCGACTACTTCGATCAGCCGGGCACGGGTGGCGCGCTGCGCCGCAGATTCTTCCTCGCGGTCGGACAGATCCCCGTCGATCGTTCCGGTGGATCGGGTGCGGCGCCGGCGCTCGCCGCGGCGCAGGAGGTGCTCGCGGCCGGCGACGCCTGGGCGATCCATCCCGAGGGGACGCGGTCGCCCGACGGCCGGGTGCACCGCGGCCGGACCGGGGCCGCCCGTGTCGCCGCGCTCACCGGCGCCCCGATCGTGCCCGTGGCGATCTCCGGCACCGTCGGCAGCACGTGGGGACGACGGCACGTGACGATCCGTGTGCTGCCCCCGATCCGGGTGGCCCCCACCGACGACGTGCGCGCCAGAACCGACGCGCTCATGCAGACGATCGCGACAGCTGCCGGTGTGTCCTACGTGGATCGGTACGCGCGTCCGCGCTCGGCCGCCGATGCCGCCGCGATCTCCGATCACTAAGCTCTCGGCGTGGCCACATTCGAGTTCGTCGAGTCCCCTCTGCTGTCCCGATCGACGATCGACAGGGCCGACGAGATCCGGCACGACACCGAGTTGTTGGCCGGCGCGTGGCCGCAGGCGAAGGTTCTGGAGATCGACCCCGAGGGCCGCTACGGCGTGGGGGAGAACGGACTCCGCTGGCGTCCCGCGCCCGACGTCGCCCCCGAGATCCCCGCGACCGCCGTCCTGTTGGGCATCGA
The DNA here is from genome assembly GCF_001424365.1 of Williamsia sp. Leaf354. Lineage (NCBI taxonomy): Bacteria > Bacillati > Actinomycetota > Actinomycetes > Mycobacteriales > Nocardiaceae > Williamsia > Williamsia sp. Leaf354. Next base: position 20,767 of record NZ_LMPL01000005.1, on the reverse strand, counting down.
CGACGGCGTGTACCTGTGGGCGATCCGGGTCCCCTCCATCGAGGGGCGCACCGCCGACGCACGGCGCAGCGCGGGCAGGCTCAGCGGTGACGAGGCGGGCCTGGTCAGCACCGCGTTGGGCATGCTGAACTGGCATGACGCCGCGGCCTTCTCGCCAGTCGACGGCAATCCGACCGAACCGATCAAGGCGGGTTGGACCCGACGGAACACCGTCACCGGCCGCGAGGAGTTCCCCCGCACCGATGCCGCCATCATCACCGTCGTCCACGACGGCGCCGACCACGTCCTGCTGGGCCGTCAGTCGGGGTGGCCCGAGAAGTGGTTCTCCACGTTCGCGGGCTTTGTCGAACCGGGTGAGTCCCTCGAGCAGTGCGTGGTCCGCGAGCTGCACGAGGAGACCGGCCTCGACGTCTTCGAGCCGCGGTACCTCGGCAGCCAGCCCTGGCCGTTCCCGCGGTCGCTCATGCTGGGCTTCGAGGCCCGCGCCGACCGCGACCAGCCGTTGAACTTCCTCGACGGTGAGATCACCGAGGCGATCTGGTTCCCGCGCGACGAGGTGCTGGCCGCACTCGCCACCGGCGACGAATGGCTGCGCAGCGATCCCGAGCCCGCCGAGGGGACCGAGTCCCCGCGCTTGCGTCTCCCCGGATCGATCTCGATCGCCCGCCAGCTGGTCACCGCCTGGGCGCACGACAAGGACTGATCGTCCCCACGCCCGACTCGTGTCGCGCTCAGACGCCGAGCTTGGCCTTCACCTCGCGCACCGAGGGGTTGGTGGCGGTGGAGCCGTCGGCGAACTTCAGCGTCGGCACCACGTGGTTGCCGTTGTTGACGCTGCCGACGAACTCGGCGGCCGAGGGATCGGCCTCGATGTCGATCTCGGTCCATTCGATACCCTCGCTGCGCAGGCCGGTCTTCAACCGGGCGCAGAAGCCGCACCACGAGGTCGTGTACATGGTCAGGGCGGAGTTCTCGCTGCTCATGGCCCGTCCAACGTCTCGGCACGGTGTCCTTGTTCCCGGATGGGCGGTGTCGTCTCGCGCGGTGCCCGCTGCCCGCTGTCGCACCTCGTTGCGATACTGGGAGCCATGAGCACGCTCGACGGCCTCGATCCCGAACAACAGGCCGCAGTCCTCGCACCGCGCGGACCGGTCTGCGTGCTGGCCGGCGCGGGGACCGGCAAGACCCGCACCATCACCCGGCGCATCGCCCACCTGGTGACCGAGGGACACGTGCGCGGTGGTCAGGTCCTCGCGGTGACGTTCACCGCACGTGCAGCGGGGGAGATGCGCGGCCGTCTGCGGTCGCTGGGCCTGGCCGAATCGGGCAACACCGTGCAGGCGATGACCTTCCACGCCGCGGCGATGCGACAACTGCGCTACTTCTGGCCCCAGGCCATCGGCGACACCCGCTGGGAACTGCTCGACAACAAGTTCCCGGTGGTCTCCCGCGCCGCCCGTCGCGCGGGACTCGACACCTCCACCGAGACGCTGCGCGACCTGTCCTCGGAGATCGAGTGGGCCAAGGCCTCGCTCATCGGTTACGAGGAGTACGCCTCGGCGGTCGCAGCGCGCCGCCGCGAGACGCCCCAGGCGCCGGAGAAGGTGGCCGCCGTCTACGAGGCCTACGAGGAGGCGAAGATCTCCCACGACGGTGACCGCCTGCTCGACTTCGACGACCTTCTGTTGATGACGACCGCGATCCTGCGCGAGAACGACGGTGTCGCCGAGGAGTTCCGCGACCGCTACCGCTGCTTCGTCGTCGACGAGTACCAGGACGTCACCCCCGCGCAGCAGGGCCTGCTCGACGCATGGCTCGGCGCACGCGACGACCTCACCGTCGTCGGCGACGCCAACCAGACCATCTACACATTCACCGGGGCCAGCCCGAAGTACCTCCTCGACTTCACCCGTCGGTTCCCCGACGCCGAGATGGTGCGCCTCGAACGCGATTACCGCTCCACCCCGCAGGTGGTCGGGTTGGCCAACCGTGCGATCGGCGCGGCGCGCGGTCGGGTGGCGGGCACGCGACTGGCCCTGGTCGGTCAGCGCCCGCCGGGACCCGATCCCGAGTTCGCCGAGTACGACGACGAGCCGGCCGAGGCCGCCGGCGTCACGGCGCGGATCAAGAAGCTTCTGGCGCAGGGGGTCCCGGCCGCGGAGATCGCCATCCTCTATCGCGTGAACGCGCAGTCGCAGGCCCATGAGGACGCGCTGACGGCGGCAGGGATCGCCTACCAGGTGCGCGGCGGCGAGGCGTTCTTCCAGCGGGCCGAGATCCGACAGGCGATGCGGGCGATCTCCTCCGCTGCGGCCCGCGATGACCTGCCCGAGGACGCCGACCTCGTCACGCTGGTCCGTGCGGTGCTGGTGCCGTTGGGTCTCACCGACGCCGAGCCGACCGGCACCCAGGCGCGTCAGCGATGGGAATCGTTGCGCGCGTTGGTGACCCTCGCCGAGGACCTCCGCGCCGACGTGCCCGACATCGACATCGCCGGCCTGGCCACCGAGCTCGCCGCACGCTCCCAGGCCCGGCAACCGCCCACTGTCCAGGGCGTGACGCTGTCGTCGTTGCACGCGGCGAAGGGCCTCGAGTGGGACGCGGTGTTCCTCGTCAACGTCACCGACGGCTCGCTGCCGATCAACCAGGCGATCAACGGCGCCGACGAGGACGTCGAGGAGGAACGACGCCTGTTCTACGTCGGGATCACCCGTGCGCGTGAACATCTGCACATCTCCTGGGCGCTGTCGCGTGCCGAGGGAGGGCGCAAGAGCCGCCGCCGGTCCCGATTCCTGGTCGACCTCGTCCCCGACGACTCGCCGGCCTCACGCATCGCCGAACCCGTGCGACAGCGCAAACGTCCCCAGTGCCGGGTGTGCGGCAAACAGCTGCTCGGCAAGACCGCGTCGCTGCTCGGTCGATGCGAGAGCTGTCCGAGCAACCTCGACGAGGACCTGTTCATCGCGCTCAAGGAGTGGCGCAGCGAACAGGCCAAGGAACAGAAGGTGCCCGCGTTCGTGGTGTTCTCCGACAACACCCTCATCGCCATCGCCGAACAGCGCCCGGCCGATGTGGCGGCCCTCGTCGCCATCCCGGGCATCGGGGCGAAGAAGCTCGATCAGTACGGCGAGATGTTGCTCGGGTTGGTCGCCAGTACCGGTTGACCGGCGAAACCGCAGGTCAAAAAAAGGTTGTGCGATCGGCGAACGATCTTCTAGTCTTTCTCACATCAGTACGGGAGAGGTTGCATCAGCGATGTCGAGCGTAGAAGCGAACACACAGAAGGGAGTGGATCAGTGAACAACGCAATCGTCACCACCGCGGCATCGACCGCGTCGGCACAACCCTGCATCGCAGGCACGCGTCATCGTCACGTCTACTCCTGGGTGTCCGTGCCTCGCGCGGCGGCATACGCCGTCGCAGGCGCTCCGCGCTTCGCCCTGGCAGCAGGCAATCGCGCAGCCCACGACGCACGAGCCGAGCGCCCCGCGCTTCCCGTACCTCGACCACCTCTCACGAGCTGAGCACAGCTCGACCGAGAACACGAGGCCACGGCGAATCGCAGATGCGAACCCCGTGGCCTTTCTTGTGAACCGGTGAGAACACCCCACAAGTGACGCCCGGGTTGGCAATCCACAACCAACCGAACGACCACGTCACACACAGTGGAGGACACACCGATGACCGCGCCGACAACCCCGTCGACCGATCCGACCAGCACCTACCCGATCGGCGATCTCGCCGTGGCCCGCGCCGCGATCGTCACCGAGACCCGTCTGCCCTGCCGGGTGGCCGACCCCGATCTCTGGTTCGCCGAGAGCCCCAGCGATCTCGAGCAGGCGAAGGCCCTCTGCGCCGAGTGCCCGTTGCGGCGTGAGTGCCTCAACTCGGCGCTCGACCGGGGCGAGCCGTGGGGCGTATGGGGTGGCGAGATCTTCTCCGAAGGTGTCGTCATCGCCCGCAAGCGCCCGCGTGGGCGGCCGCGCAAGCACCCGGTCGCCGCATGAGAGATCAGAGAAGTGGGTGTCAGGCCGACAGGCTGAGACGGTCTCAGGCCGACAGGCCGGGCACCCACTTCTCCATGATCCGGCGATACGGCGCCTCGGCGTCGAGCTGCGCGGCGATGCCGACGCAGCCACCCAGCACACGGAACACCATGACGTACTCCGGCGGCACGTTCAGATGCCGCGAGGTCTTGTACACATCTCCACGCAGATCGGTCGCCTTGCCGACCGCGCGCTGCAACCACTTTCGCGTGAAGTGGAACGAATCCGCCATCAGCGGATCGACATACGCCTTCAGGTAGCGCTCGATGTCCTGCGGCGTCACCTTGTCGCGGTTGCTGCCGAGGATGAACTTCGCGTCGATCATCGCCTGCACGAGACCGTCGAACTCCTGATCACGCGCCAGACGCAGGATCTTCCCCGTCTCCGCGGGCAATCCGTTCGGATAATGGCCCACCGCACCGAAATCGAAGACCGCGAGACGTCCGTCGTCGAGGATCTGGAAGTTTCCCGGATGCGGATCGCCGTGCAACAACCCCACCCGCGCCGGGGAGGAGATCTCAAACTCCGCGAGCTTCGCCGCGACATCGTCGCGCTGCTGTTTGGTGCCCGAGGAGATGATCTGCGCCAGAGGCGTTCCCGTGACCCATTCGCTCACGACCACCTTCGGGGCGCTCGCGACGATCTTCGGGATCACGAAGTCGGGGTCGCCGTCGAACTCGGCGGCGAACGCCCGCTGGTTGTTCGCCTCACCCACGTAGTCGAGTTCGTCCTCGGTACGGGCGATCAGCTCGTCGACCAGCGCCCGCACGTCAGTGCCCGGCGTCATCCGCTGCATCAGACTCGACATGCGCGACAACGTCTTCAGGTCCGCGCGCAACGCGTGATCGGCGCCGGGGTACTGGATCTTCACCGCCACCTCGCGGCCGTCGGACCAGGTGCCGCGGTGGACCTGACCGATGCTCGCCGAGGCGGCCGGTGTGTCGGAGAACTCGGTGAAGCGCTTGCGCCACCCGGTCCCGAGCTGGGCGTCGAGAACCTGGTGCACCTTCTTGACGGGCATCGGGGGCGCCTCGGCCTGGAGCTTCGTCAGCGCCTCGCGAAACGGCTCGCCGTACTCGTCGGGGACCGCGGCCTCCATCACCGACAGGGCCTGGCCCACCTTCATGGCGCCGCCCTTGAGTTCACCGAGGACCGTGAACAACTGTTCGGCGGCCTTCTCCATGAATTCCTGGTTGATCTCGTCCTTGTCGCCGCCGGCGAGGCGCTTGCCGAACCCGGCCGCGGCCCGACCCGCCATGCCCAGCGGGAGCGTCGCGAGTTTGGCGTTACGCCGCCCGCGCCCCTCGGTGATGTCAGCCATGCACCTATCCCTTCCGACTGATCACCAGGATAGTTCACCGGCGAAACAAGCAACTGCACAGCGGGTGCGGCTCCCAGCGTCGGACCCGCAACCGCGCAGGCTGCGGCAGGTATTCGAGGGTGTGGTCGATGATCTGCGGTGCCGTGGACCCGCCGCGGGAGCCGTCCGGTGTGCGCGGTGACCGCTGCAGGCCGTGCCCGACCTGTTCGATCTGCTCCATCGCCAGGGCCGCGGTCGCCGCGACCGTCGCCGCGCTCGCGTGCCCCACCTGCCCGATCATCTGACCCGCGACGAGGGGCCACCCGGGATCGCGGTCGGCCCGATGGTGATCAGCACACCGCAGACAGCTGGTGCGCCCGGGCAGGACCAGCGGACCGATCACCCCGCTGCCGTCGCGAAGACGGACGGGCATGTGGGCGATGCCGCGTGACATCAGGCCGCCGACGATGGCGGGGTCGTGGGAGAGGTGGTCGGTGAGCACGACGAGTCCCTCGTCCCACGACGCCAACGGGGCGTCGGCCGCCCCCTGGGCCGTACGCGGACGTTGCGCGGACACCGTCACCGGGATGGACGCCTCACGCAGCAGTGTCGTCAGACGCGTGGTGAGTGGGCCGCGGCCGTGCAACCGGACCCGCAGCGAACGGGCGTGCTCGGTGGCATCGGGTTCGGCGACCATCCCGGCGTCGCGCAGGCGGTCGAGCAGGTCGCCCGCGACCTCCTCGTCGAGTCCCCACCGGCCGGCGGTCCGACGGATCTCGGCGGGGGTGCGCGCAGTGGTGAGGAAACGCAGGAACCCGACGACGTCGTCGGCGCGCAGGGTGGTGGGCAGCTGGATCACCAGGCCCCGGTCGGGGTCGCAGCCGACCTGGATACATCCGTTTCCGCGGTGGACCACCGGGGTCCCCGTCCGCAGCGCGGTGAGGGTGTCGTGTCGTGCCATGGGCAGACGATGTCACCGCCGCAGGACCCGACGTCGCGACCTGCACGGGTTATCCACAGGTCGATGTCGCCGACAGGTGGTGTGGATGGCCTAGCGGCCGGTGTCGCCCGAGCCCGTCGAATCGTCCCCGTCGGTGTCGGGGTCCTTCTTCTCGGGGTCCGTCGACTCGGAGTTCTTCGCCTCGCGAGCAGCGGCCTCGTCGGCCATCGTCTTCTCGAGCTCGGCCATCGGGTCGTCGAACGAGCTGACGTCGCCGCCGATGACGCGGTCGATGAACCCGGCGGGGGAGTCGATGTCGTCGCCGTCGGGCATCAGGTCGGGGTGGGCCCAGATGCCGTCGCGGGTGGCGACGTCGCTGCTGGTGAGTAGCTTCTCCCACAGATCGGCCGCCTCCCGGAGCTTGCGGGGGCGCAGTTCGAGACCGACGAGCGTCGCGAAGGTCTGCTCGGCGGGCCCGCCGCTCGCACGCCGACGGCGCACGGTCTCGGCGAGTGCTCCCGCGGCGGGGATGCGGTCGGCGAGGGCGTGGGCGACGACGTGTTCCACCCAGCCCTCGATGAGCGCCAGCATGGTCTCGAGCCGTGCCAGGGCTGCCTTCTGCTCCGGCGTGGTCGTGGGTTCGAACGAGGTGCCCGACGCCATCAACTCCTCGATCTTGGAGGGGTTCGACAGCAGTTCGGTCGGGTCGATGCCGTTCGCGGCCTCCTGGATGCCAGAGAAATCGACGGTGATGCCGCGGGCGTACTCCTCGACGGTCGCGAGTAGACGCTGGCGCAACCACGGCACATGCGCGAACAGGCGGACGTGTGCGGCCTCTCGCGCGGCGAAGAAGACGATGATCTCCTGCGCCGGCTGCTCGAGCCCGTCGGCGAACGCGGCGATCGCCTCGGGCAGCAGCACCGCGGTGCCGGTCGGCGCGAGCGGCAGGCCCACATCCGACGACGTGAGCACCTCTTTGGCCAGCTGGCCGAGGCCCTGGCCGAGCTGCGTGCCGAACGCCATCCCGCCCATCTGGTTCAGCATGCCCATCATCGGGCCGGCGAACTGCTGGGCCTCGGCGGGGAGACCCGCACTCAACGTGCCCGCGATCTGTGTGGCGACCGGGTCACACAGCACCTTCCATGTGGGAAGCGTCTCCTCGAGCCACTGCACGGGCGTCCAGGCGACCGATGTCGTGACACCGGCGGGCAGGGTGGTGGCGCCGTCGAGCCAGACCTCGACGAGACGGACGGCGTCGGTGACCGCCGACTCCTGACCCGCGTCGATCGGGGTGAAGTCGCCGATCTGCTGTCGGGCGAGGCTGGTGGCCACCTGGTAGTTGACCGGTCCACCGCCGCCCGAGCCCGATCCCGCGCCCATGCCGCTGATCATCGACCCGAGTTGAGACAGCATCTGCCCCAGCGCATTCGGGTCGAAACCGCCCGCGCCACCGCCGGCTCCGCCGAACCCGAACGGGTCCGATCCCGGCGCGCCGCCCGACGAGGAGTCGCCGCGTTTGCGCGCGGCGTCGTCGTCACCGTCGTCGCTGGACGATCTGAAACCGAAGGGCAGGTCATTCATGCCGTCCACGGTACCGGCGGAAACGCCGCCATCGAGGTCACGAGCAGGCGGCAATCGGGGGTTTCGCTGTCAGCGGAGATGACGCCCGCGGGCCGGTGGTCACCTTCGGCGCGGGCTGACCGTAACCGTTCTGCACGGCTGCACGCGTCCGTAGTTTCAGCGCCGAAGTGCACCCGGCCGTCGCCCTCGACGGCCTCGATAGGCGGAGAACCACACGTGAAGACCCTTTTCGACCTCCCCCGTGGCCGACGGGGAGGCCGTCTGACGGCGCTCGCCGCCGCGATGGCCATCGTCGCGGCCTCGGCCGGACTGTTCGCCCCGGCGGCATCGGCGCAACCGGTCGCCCTCGACGGCCTGTTCGCCCTCGACGGCGGCGTGTGCTCGGGCGGTTCGGTGACCGGCTCCTTCTTCCGCATGATCCTGCCCGCCGGATCGACCAGCGGTCCGTTCCTGTCCAACAGCGACTCGGGATGCTCCGACAAGACGGTGACCCCGCTCGCCGCGGGCACCGACGGCGGTCTGACCTCGGGCGCCTACCAGGCGCAGCCGGCGCAGGCGTTCGACGGCAGCGGCAACGCCGTGTCGGGCCGCGTCACCCGGCCGGTGAAGTTCTACGGCGTCGGGTTCGCGACGGCCACCAACCCGACCGATCCGCAGACCGGCTCGGCCGCCGCGCTCCCGCAGCTTCGGGCGGACGGCACCAGCCTCACCGGTGACCTGAGCAGCTTCGGCGTCACATGGAACAAGCAGGTGTTCAACCAGGGCGCACCGAAGCCGGGCGGCGGACTGCCGGGCAAGACCTCCGCGGTCCGCGGAACCATCGACCGCACCACCGGTGCGTTCGTGATCGAGTGGACGAGCCAGATCGTCGGAGGCCCCTTCAACAACTTCACCGGCCTGTGGCACCTCGCCGGCACCTATCGGGGCTCGGGCCTCGGTGGCGCGCCGGCGGCGGCCGCACCCGCTTCCGCACCTGTCCCCGGCGCCCCGGCGACATCGTCGGCACCCGCTGCACCGGCACCCGGGCAGCCGGCACCGGCGGCGGGCGGGGCCACTCCGGCGGCCGCGCCGGCCGCAGCCGCAGCCGCACCCGCGGCGGTGAGTGGTGACCCCGCGTTGGCCGCGAAGACGATCGAGGTGTCGGACTCGTCGAGCCCCCGATGGCTGTTGCCGCTGCTGGTCGTGGTGACCGCGATCGCGACCGCGCTGCTCACCAACGCCGACCGTCTGTTCCGCCGGCGCAGTGCCCGATGAGCGCTCGCGCGCAGCGCCCGATGACCGCCCACCCGCGGTGAGCGTGACCGAACGGCACGACGCCGTCCTGCCGTCGTACCCGGGGGAGGGGCGCGGCGACGCGGAGTCGGTGCCGACGCCGGTCCCCGGCGACGCGGGGGCACGGTTGCGCCGGTGGCCATGGGTTCTCGTGCTGCTGCTCGGTGCGGTGCTGACCGTCGCGCCGCTCGCCGGGGGCATGTTCTACCCGGCAGCCCAGGGCCAGGCCATGATCGGCGCCTTCGAGCCGTACATGACGACCGATCGTCTCGACGGCTTCCGCGCAGACCTCGACCGACTCGCCGCCGCACGCGCGGCCACGGTGCGTCTCGACACGGCCAACCGGATCGATGCCGGACGGTTCCCGCAGATCGCCGGTTTCCAGACGCGATACGGCGACATCGATGCCGACATGACCGGACTGCTCGATCGGATCGATTCCGCGCGTCGCGATTTCGGGGACCTGGCGGCTATGCGTCCGTTGGATGTCATCCCGTTCGTGCCGGTCGGCGCGGGACTGCTGCTGATCGGGGCCGGGGTGTGGGGACTGCGTCGTAGGCACACCGTGCCCGGGCGGATCGGCGCGGCCGCTCTCGTCCTCGCGGTCGCCGTCGGTCTCGTCGCCTACCCGGTGGCCACGTCGATGGTGTCGCACTCGCGGGCCGCGAGTCCGTTGCTCGATCGCTTCGACGGCGTCGTCACCGCCGAGAAGGTCCGCGACGTCCAGGGCTACTTCGTCGTCCTCGTCGGGGCGGTCGGACAGATCGACAGCAGCTATCGCGCCGCGGTCGACACCCCCGTCTCGTCGCGCGCCGACCTCACCGGCGTCGACGAGCTCAGCGCCTCGTGGCAACGGATGTCGTCGGATTTCGCCCGTCTGATCGGGACCCTGAACGACAACGTGAAGAACTACGCCGGAGTCGCCCGGCTCGACCACCGCACCGACGCCCTGGGCGTCGGCGCATTCGCCCTGCTGCCCTGGTTCCTCATCGGATCAGGCGTGCTCGCCGGCCTTCTCGGTGCGGTGGGCGCGCTCGGGCGCACCGCACGGCGCACGACAGGAGCACGATGACCCTCTCCCTTCTCACCCGGGTGCGACCGCGTTCGGCGCGGACGCACCATCGACGGCGATCACTGCCCGCGGTCGTGGTGGCGCTCGCGCTCGGCGCCGGTCTGCTCGCCGGATGTGGATCGAATTCCGGTGCGGCCGCACAATCCGGTGACCTCGTGGGCCTGCTTCGGCTGACGCCCGGCGCGGTGTCGGGCGACACGGTCACAGGATCGTGGTTCTCGATGGTGCAACCCGGCGGTACGCCCGAGAAGGGACCGTTCATGCCCAACGGGGACTCGCCGGCGAAGGGCGGCACCGTCACCCTCCTGTCCCCGGGGAGCGAGGGCGGCCTGCGCGTCGGTGGCTATCAGTCCGAACCGACACCCGCGTTCCGTGACGGCAACGCCCTGGCCGGGTCGATCATGGCGCCCACCAAGTTCTTCGGCGTCCAGTTCGGTGCCTCGACCAATCCGATCGACCCCCAGACCCGCAACGCGGTGGTGGCGCCCTCGGTGCGCAACGAGGGCGGAAAGCTCACGGCGAACCTCACCGCGTGGTCGGCGTCGTGGAACAACCAGGAGTTCAATCAGGGCGCCCCGAAGGCGCCGGCGAAAGCCGGCCCGGCCGTACCCGGCGTCGCGCAGGCCACCCGCGCCTGGGACTGGGTGTCGCAGAAGTGGTTCGGGCAGAGCGCGGTGTCGGCCGGTGACGGCCCCCCGGCCACCGGCACCTACGACAGCGATACGCGCGCATACACATTGGAGTGGACAAGCCTCATCGTCGGCGGTCCGTTCAACGGCTTCACCGGCGTCTGGCACCTCGAGGGTGTCTACGAACCGCAGGCAGCCGCCCCGTCGACCGCACCGCCGTCCGCGTGAGCTCCGCCGATCAGGTGGATGCCGCCGCCCAACACTCGAGAGAGAGCCTTGAAGTGAGCCACGACGATCCGATCACCGAGGAGATCCCGGCCCAGCCCGCGACCCGCCGCCGCCCGTCGACGCCGACGGTGGTGCGCGCGCTGTCGGGGATCACGGTCCTCGCCGTACTGGCCTCGGCCACTTGGTACGCCGACGCCGGTCGGCGGGTGGTGGTCACGACACCGGCGGTCGCACAGCAGGCGGCCGTGGTGGCGCCCGCATCACCGTCGGGCAGCACTGCCCCGAGGACCGCGGCACCGACAGCGCCGAAGCCCGCATCGGCGGCACCCGCCGCGAACGCCCCGGCCGCCGCGGTGGCCATCACCCCCGGCGGGGGTGGCGCGACACTGCCCGGTGCCACCGCGATCACGCCCGGCGCCGGCGCGAACCCCACCACCCCCATCGCCCCCGGCGCCGGGGTCCCGGGATCGTCGACGCAACTCGGCGCGGGCGGGGCGGGGCTGTCGGTCGCACCGATCACCGAGCAGGCCGCGTGCCCCATCGGACTGCCGAAACCCGACAAGACCGGCGGTCTGTCGTCGATCGTCGAGCTCTCACCGATGTTCGGGCCGTTCGCCTCCGAGGTCTTCGCGATGGGTCCCGCGATCCAGCCGCTCATGCAGCTCGCCGGCCCGTTCCTCGCCGAACTCGAACCGGTGATCCACCAGAACCTGCCGTGGCTCACCCCCATCCTGAACCAGATCGCCGGCGCCGGAACGGTGGTGCTGCAGGCGATCCTGCCGTTCTACGGTCCCTACCGCGATCAGTTCATCGCCGCCGAGGGGCGATGGGCCGCGGCCGTCGCCCCGGCGCTCGCCTCGGCTTACCAGTCGCCGGCCGCAGCCTGCCTCACCGCCTTCGAGGGGCAGCTGATCCGCGCGGCGAAGGGGAACCGGGTCACGGCGCCGTCGCTGGCGCACCCGGGGCGCGTGGTCACCCTCGGACCTCGACGCTGAGGGGCGGGTCCCGCGCAACCTCTACTGTGGTCGACGTGAGAGTTGTCCCGGCGAATCGGCGAATGGTGACGCTGGCCGTCACCCTGGTGCTGCTGGTGGTGTTGGTCGTCGTCGGCGCGTTTGTCCGGGTGCCCTACGTCAGCCTCGGACCGGGTCCCACCGTGAACACCCTCGGTGCCGTCGGGCAGACCCCCGTCGTGAAGATCTCGGGCGCCCCCGTGCGCCCCACCGACGGCAACCTCAATCTCACGACGGTGTCGGTGACCGATCAGCTGACCCTGTTCCAGGCCATCGGGATGTGGTTCTCGGGCCGCGACTCGCTGCAGCCGCGGGAAGAGGTCTTCCCCCCGGGGCAGAGCACCGAGGAGACCCGTCGCCAGGATCAGCAACAGATGGGCGGTTCGGAGGATTCGGCCACCATCGCCGCGTTGCGCTACCTGAAGCGGCCGACGGAGCTCACGGTGACCGTGGACCCCAAGGGTCCGGCGGCGGCGAGCCTGAAGACCGGCGACCGGGTCGTGAGCGTGAACGGCGCGGCGGTCTCCACCTCGGACGAACTGCGTGACGCGGTGTCGAAGCTCAAGCCCGGCGCCGTGGTCACCCTCGGTGTGCCGAACCCCGCCGCGAGCGTGCCCGCGGGAACGCCGGCGCCGGTCGAGCAACGCCGCGTCACCCTCGGTGCGCGCCCCGGCGACACCGGCAAGGGCTATCTGGGCGTCACCCCCGAGGTCGTCAACGCCGACCCGTCGCTGCGGATCGACTTCAACGTCGGCGACATCGGCGGCCCCTCGGCCGGGCTGATGCTCACCCTGGCCGTCATCGACAAGCTCGGCACCACCGATCTCACCGGCGGCAAGTTCATCGCCGGCACCGGCACCATCAGCGATTCCGGCGAGGTGGGCGAGATCGGCGGCATCACCCACAAGACCCTCGCCGCGCGCGAGGCCGGCGCCACCGCCTTCCTCGTGCCGGCGGGCAACTGCGCCGAGGCGCGATCCGACGTCCCCGACGGCCTACGCCTGGTGCGGGTCGACACCCTGTCCGACGCGATCGGCGAACTCGCCGCGATCCGCGACGGAAAGAACGTCACCCGGTGCTGAGCACACCGCGGATGCCGGGTTCAGAAGTCCTCGGGGTCGTTCTCGAGGGTGGTCGTGAGCGCGGCGATGAGGTTGGGCGCGAGTTCGGGGTGGGCGAGCAGCTCGACGGGCGCGTCCTCCTCGCCGAGCGGCGGCCGCAGCTGCAGCAGGCACAGGTTCTGACCACCGCGCAGGACCGCGGCCACCAGTCGCGCCTCGTTCGCCTCGGGGTGTTCGAGCGCGGTCTGCCGGGCGGCCTCGTCGGCGGCGTCGCGGTCGGCGAGCAGCGGCACGAGCGCCTCGTCGAGGTCGGTCTCGGCCTCGGGTGGCAACACGATGATCTCCTGCACGAGCACGCATCCCGCGACGGTGCCCGGCCAGCTCGTGGTGCCCAGGACGTGTTCGAGCTCGGTCATGCCGCTGTCCTCGGAGATCGGCAGCGGGTCCTGCTCGACGAGGGTCAACTCGGTCTCGTCGAGGGAGTCGACGAGGTCGGGCTGTGCCTGCATCACCAGCGCGGTGGGCACGAGCGCGAACAGCACGGGAGGCTGTCCCCATCCGTTGGCGTCGACGAACTCGACGACCTCGCGTACGGCGACGCCGAGGGCGTCAGATGACAGTGGCGGCAGACTGTGGTCGGTCACCGACCCATCCTGTCACCGCGAACGCGGCGGGTCCGTCACCGGCGGTCGCGAGCACGAGGCCTCCTCGCCGAGGTGGCCGTCAGTAAAGTGTTGGCAAAGCAGCTCCGTGGCCGTCTGGCGCGGGACCATGAGTGGGAGTGTGAGACGTGAACGTACGGGGTCCGGCAGGAATGCCGACACTGTCGAGGCGGAGCAAGGTTCTGATCGGGGTCGCCGTCGCCCTCCTGGTCATCCTGCTGGTGGGTCCGCGTCTGATCGGGCTCTACACCGATCTGCTGTGGTTCGACGATCTCGGTTACAGCAATGTCTTCTCCACCATCATCTGGACGCGGGTGGCGTTGTTCTTCATCGTCGGGTTCGTCGCCGGGGCGATCGTGTTCACGGGGCTGGCGCTGGCGTACCGGTCGCGGCCGGTCTTCGTGCCCACGAGCGGCCCGGGCGATCCGATCGCGCGGTATCGCGCCGTGGTGATGACCCGCATCCGCTGGTTCGCGATCGTGCCCGCGCTCATCATCGGTCTGCTGTCGGGTCTGGTGGCGCAGGGGTCGTGGGCGACGGTCCAGACGTTCCTGCACGGCGAGTCGTTCGGCGTGAAGGACCCGCAGTTCAACTACGACGTCAGCTTCTACGCGTTCGATCTGCCGTTCTTCCGGTTCGTGCTGAACTTCCTGTTCGTGCTGCTGGTCGTCGCGTTCATCGCGAGTCTGGTGACGCACTACATCTTCGGTGGCATCGCGCTCAACGGGCGCAACGGCACGCTCACGAAGGCCGCGCGTATCCAGCTGGCCGTCATCGCGGGACTCTTCCTGCTGCTCAAGGCCGTTGCCTACTGGTTCGACCGGTACACGCTGCTCTCGAGCACCCGTAAGCAGGAGATCTTCACCGGTGCGAGCTACACCGACATCAACGCGGTGTTGCCCTCGAAGCTGATCCTGCTGGCCATCGCGGTCATCTGTGCCGCGGCGTTCTTCGGTGGCATCGTGCTCCGCGACCTCCGTGTCCCCGCTCTCGCGACGGCGTTGATGCTGTTGTCGGCGTTGGTGATCGGTGTCGGGTGGCCGTTGGTGATGGAGCAGTTCTCCGTCAAGCCCAACGCCGCGCAGAAGGAATCGGAGTTCATCGGGCGCAACATCAGTGCCACCGAGGCGGCGTACAAGATCGGCGACGACAACGTCAAGTACCAGACCGACTGGACCCAGCAGCCCGCGGTGCAGCAGGCCGTCGACAACGACCGCGCGACACTGTCGAACATCCGTCTGCTCGATCCGAACGTGATCTCCGAGGCGTTCACGCAGCTGCAGCAGGGCGCGAACTTCTACGGGTTCCCGTCGCAGCTGGCGATCGACCGCTACCGCGTGAACAACGAACTGCGCGACTACATCGTCGCGGTGCGTGAGCTCGATCCGAGCCGGTTCGCCGAGAACCAGCAGAACTGGATCAACAAGCACACCGTCTACACCCACGGCAACGGGTTCGTCGCCTCGCCGGCGAACCGGACCGCGCAGGCGGCGTCCTCGGGCACCGACGTCAACAACGGCGGACAGCCGGAGTTCGACGTCAGCGACCTGGAGAACATCAACAGCGCCGACTACAAGGCCAACGCGCCCATCAAGGTCACGCAGCCGCGAATCTACTTCGGCGAGTTGATCTCCAAGGTCAACCCCGACTACGCGATCGTCGGGTCGGACGGCGGCCAGGGCGTCGAGTACGACACCGCCAACTCGCCGCGCTACACCTACACCGGCGACGCCGGCGTCTCGCTGGGCAACATCTTCAACCGCCTCGCGTACTCCATCAAGTACACCGAGCGGAACATCCTGCTCTCGGGTGCGATCAACAAGAACTCGAAGATCATCTACAACCGCGACCCCCGCGATCGCGTGAAGAAGGCGGCGCCGTGGCTCACGGTCGATTCGAAGACCTACCCGGCCGTGATGAGCGACGGGTCGATCCAGTGGATCGTCGACGGGTACACCACGCTCGACAACTACCCGTACGCGCAGAAGACGTCGCTGCAGGACGCCACCACCGACGCCCAGGAACTGAACCAGGGCCAGACCGGTCGTACGCAGATCAACAAGCAGATCGCCTACGTCCGCAACTCGGTGAAGGCCACGGTCGACGCCTACACCGGCAAGGTGACGCTGTACCAGTTCGACGACAAGGATCCGGTTCTCAAGACCTGGATGAAGGTGTTCCCGGGTTCGGTCAAGTCGCGCTCGGACTTCGACAAGAACACCAGCCTCGTGGAGCACGTGCGGTATCCGGAGGACCTGTTCAAGATCCAGCGGACGCTGCTCGAGAAGTACCACGTGAAGGATCCGCAGACGTTCTTCCAGGGCAACGCCTTCTGGTCGGTCCCGACCGATCCGACCGATCCGAACGCCGTCACCCAGGGGCTCGATCAGCCGCCGTACTACTTCGTGGCGGCCGACCCCCGGACGGGCAACGCGACCTTCCAGCTGACGAGCGTGCTCAACGCCCTCAACCGGGACTTCCTGGCGTCGTACATGACGGTGTCGTCGAACCCGGACAGCTACGGGCAGATGACCGTGCGGGAGGTCCCGCTCAACCCGCAGCGCGAGGGTCCGAAGCAGGCGTTCTCGGCGATGTCGACGTTCGGTCAGGTCAACGAGGATCTGCGTAACCTGCAGAGCTCGGCCAACGTCCGGTTCGGCAATCTGCTCACACTCCCGGTGGGGCAGAACGGGATCCTGAACGTGGTGCCGCTCTACGCCCAGGCGAAGAACGACGCGACGTTCCCACGCCTGTACCGCGTGATCGTCCGCTACCGCGCCTCGAGCAACCAGCCGATCACCATCGGCTACGCGCCGACGATCGGTGAGGCGCTCGCCCAGGCCGGTATCAGCCGCGCCAACGCGACCGATCCCAGCTCGGTCCCGGACGGTCAGGACACCGGGGAGCAGAACGGCCAGACGGGCCAGACGGGTCAGAACGGCCAGACAGGTCAGAACGGCCAGGCTCAGGTGCCCACCACGGCCCCGAGTTCGACACCGCCGTCATCGAGCGCCGCACCCAGCGGCGGCTCGAACGCCGACCGTGATGCCGCGGTCGCCGAGCTGAACGGCGCCATCGACGCGCTGCAGCAGGCGCAGAACTCGGGCAACTTCACCCAGTACGGGCAGGCGCTCGATCGCCTCCGTGCGGCGACCGAGAGGTACGAAGCACTCCCCAAGTGACCGCCTTCCCGGTCGTCGTTGATCACACGGCGGCCGGGAACTAGCGTTCCTGCGATGGCGATGCCCGACGTCTCCGTCGACTGGCTGCTCGACGCCGATCCCACGCTGCGATGGCAGGTCGAGCGCGACGTCGTCGGTGCGCCGAGTGCCGTCTGGGAGGCGACACGGGCCCGCAGAGCTCCTCGTGGCGAACGCACGGTGGGAGTACGACGATGTGCCGTACTGGGGTGGTGAGGTGGATGCGTGCATCAACGCCATGACACTCGCCAACGGACAGTGGCTCGGGGCCGACGTCGCAGCGCTCGTCGACTGGTTCGCCGAACACCAGCTTGCCGACGGGGGATGGAACTGCGAATGGGTTGAGGGCGCGCGGCGTTCCTCGTTCCACTCGACCCTGAACTCGCTGCGCGGTCTGCTGTCCTACGAGATCGCGACCGGCGACATCCGCGTCGCGTCGATCCGTCGAGCAGGCGAGGAGTACCTGTTGTCGCGCAACCTGTTCCGCCGGCCAGTGCCGGCGAGGTCGTCGGCCCGTGGGCGACCCGGTTCGTGTACCCGGCGCGGTGGGTCTACAGCGTGCTCGGCGCCGCCGATCACCTCCGGATGGCCGCCTCTGTGGACGGCGTCGGTCCCGATCCGCGGATGGCCGACGCGATCGCTCTCATCCGTGCCGCCCGTCGCGCTGACGGGACGTGGCTGCAGGGTGGCCGGCATCCCGGCGCGGTGTGGTTCGAGACCGACGTTCCGCACGGCGAACCGTCCCGCTGGCTGACGCTCATCGGGACCCGAGTTATGGCCTGGTGGGACGATCATCACCGCTGATGCCGCAGCTCAGGGCGCGATTTGCAGTCTGCGCGAGCCGCTGTGTAACGTTGTGTTCACCCGACGCGGGGTGGAGCAGCTCGGTAGCTCGCTGGGCTCATAACCCAGAGGTCGCAGGTTCAAATCCTGTCCCCGCTACTACGCAGAAGAGGCTCTCGGACATCTCCGAGGGCCTCTTTTGTTTGTGTGATCGGTGGTCTCGGTCAGTCCGCGGTGACCCCGATCTGCCAGCTGACGCCGAAGCGGTCCTGTACCCAGCCGAACGGTCCGAAACCGTAGTCGCCCAGTGGCATGAACTCCTGGCCATCCTCTGACAGCGCGGTGAACACGCGACGCTGATCGTCCTCGGTGTCGCAGTCGACCCAGATCGACATCGCCGGCGTGACATCCCATGCGTGCGTGATCGCCGAGTCGCTGCACCGGATCCGGAGCCCGGCGACCTCGAACTCTGCGAGGAACACCGTGCCCTCGCCCCCGGGCTCATCCGCGCCTCGGCGACGATCCGAGATGACCCGACCATCGAAGATGTGGACGTAGGCGGACATGGCGGCGGCCGCCACACTGTCGGACGACGGTTGGAAGGTCAGGAAGGGGAGGGCTCGCATCAGCTCATTCTAGGGACGGTGTTTGTCGCAGGGGCACGGTCAGGATGGGCGCCGGGTCCCCCGATACGGCCGGCCGAGGGCTGGCACGGCTGCGCCGAGGACGCCGCGTACCAGCCCCTTGGTCATGTCGGCCAGGTCGAAGTAGTCGCGCCACAGCGTGATTCGTCCGCCGGTCACCTCGAAGACGCCGCACACCCAGAACTGCAGCCGCACCGGCCCGAAGGTCAACGCATCGGTGCGCTCGTTCATCACCGTCGACCCGTTCGACGTCGAACGGTGCACGATCACGTCGAACGCGACCCGGCCCTCCATCCGTCGGAAGAGGGCCATCGCCCGGCGGGCGCCGCGGATGGTGGGCAACCCGACGTTCTCGTACACGAGGTCGTCGGCGAGAAGC
This sequence comes from Williamsia sp. Leaf354, assembly GCF_001424365.1. NCBI lineage: Bacteria > Bacillati > Actinomycetota > Actinomycetes > Mycobacteriales > Nocardiaceae > Williamsia > Williamsia sp. Leaf354. The sequence goes on along the minus strand of NZ_LMPL01000005.1, from coordinate 1,957 downwards.
GCTGCGGCGGCGTCGAAGTCCTCATCGCGGAGAGCGTGGAGGAAATCGGTGACGATCGTTGCGTGATCGGTGGTGTCCGTGACTATGTCGGTGTCCATGGGTCCACCATCGCACCTCGACGGCGCCGCTCGCGAGGCCTCGATCCGGATTCGGTCGTGCGGAGAGGTAAGGATCTTGGTACGCTATGGTACCGAACCGGCATGGTGCCGATTCATCGAGAGGAGTCGGTCATGGGAAGTGTCGCCACCACCATCGCGCAGATCATCGCAGCGCCGTTCATCGGCATCGGTGCCATCGGAGCGATCGCCGCAGGCATCGCGATCCTCATCGGCGGGTACGTGTTCCACATCGGCTGAACTGCCGTGAATCGGGAAGTCGGCCGATATTTGCCTTGTACGGAATGGTGGCGGCTGTAGCTCCGGCGACCATTGGACTGCTTGTTCGCGGTGTTCCACGATGGACGTATGTACGCTTCCGATCTCGAGCGCGCCGGAACGGCGATAGCGGCTGGTCGACGCCATTCTGTCGGGCGGCATTCGGACGGAACGGTTGTAGCGGTCGGCAACGGTGCCGCAGGCGAGTGCGATGTCAGCGGCTGGCGCGACGTGGTGTCGGTCGCGGTGGGGAACGTGCACTCAGCAAAGAACACCGGGCGGTCGCACACGGTGGGCCTGCGGTCGGACGGCTCTGTTGTCACGTCAGGCTGGAACGGCAACGGACAGTGCAGCGCGAATGACTGGCGAGGCATCGTCGCGGTGGCGGCAGGCTGGCGAACAACTCTCGGGCTCCGCTCCGATGGAACAGTCCTGGCGACCGGTCGACGTGACGAGGGCCAGTGCCAGGTGGACGCGTGGCACGGAATAACCGCCCTTTCATGTGGCGATTGGCACTCTGTCGCAGTGCGGGTCGACGGAACTGTTGTCGCCGCGGGTGCCAATCGGCGAGGTCAGTGCGCGGTCGGCCATTGGAGCAACGTCACAGCGGTGGCAGCCGGCTATATGCACACAATCGGTCTGCGCGCCGACGGCTGCGTTCTCGCCACAGGATCACCAGACGCGGGCGTCCGCAGTGTTGACCGATGGACAGACATCTTCCAGTTGGACGCAGGTAGCCACCACTGCGTTGGTCTCACCGTCGATGGGCGTGCTGTCGCTGCCGGCGATAACAGCCACGGTCAATGCGATGTAGGCAAATGGAGTGGCCTCGTAGCCGTCGCCGCTGGGTCTAAGCACACCCTGGGGCTCCGTGCCGACGGAACTGTGGTCAGTGCCGGCGAGAACGGTGACGGTCAGTGCAACGTGGATGCGTGGACCCAGGTTGAGACGGTTTGCAGGCCGCCTCAGTCAGAAACCGCTCGACGTCGCTGAGACCGGCATATTCGGTTCAGGGAGACCATGTGCGGCGAACGGTCGCCGAGACCCCGGTGTCGTGGGATGTCGCCACCGATGCCGACTCCTGACAGGCAACGACGCTCTACAAAGACGAAACCGGCATACAGGGTGACTCAGGGGAGAACGGCTCTGTCGTACCCCTGTTCTAGGGTTGTTTCATGCGCGATGGGGGTTGGGCTGGGGTGGATGCGGGGTCGGTGGGGTTGCTCACCGATCACGTTGCTGCGCCGGTGAACGCGTTGTTGGGCAACATGGTTCATGCCGCCGCCGGTCAAGCTTTTCTGGAGTGGATGCGTTACCGCGATGCCGGTGAACTGCACCGCCAGTTGGTGGTGCCCCACGAGACGTCGGACCGTCGGACGTTCGACGCGACGATGCAGTGCGCGGCCCGGATCGCGGTCACCCACTCGATCTCGCAGGGCGCGGCGGAGCGGATCGTCGACACCGCCATCGCGTTACGTGACCGGCTCCCGAAGGTGGCCGAGTGTCTCCGGGACGGGAAACTCGCACCGCGGTATGTGCGGTTGATCGTCGAACGCACCGACCTCGTTCTCGACCGCGAGAAT